>JAHEIL010000038.1:0-1364 GCA_024639405.1 Crocinitomicaceae bacterium
TGTATTCAACAAAAAGATTAGTTGAAGCAGCCATCGATCGCGGACATGAAGCACATGTAATTGATCACTTAAAATGTACGATTGAAATCGAACAAAATGGACCCTCGTTGTTTTACGCTGGTGAATACTTGTTAGGATTTGATGCTGTTATCCCAAGAATTGGGGCATCTGTTACGTTTTATGGAACAGCTGTTGTGCGTCAGTTTGAAATGATGAATGTGTTTTCAGCAGTAGGTTCACGAGGAATTGTTCATTCACGTGATAAGTTGCGTTGCTTGCAAGTTTTATCGAAAGAAGGGATTGGATTACCGAAAACAGTATTTACCAATTATTCGAAAGATGTTGAACATGTTGTAGATTCTGCTGGTGGTGCGCCCGTTGTTTTAAAATTATTAGAAGGAACGCAAGGTTTAGGTGTTGTATTGGCTGAGAATCAAAACGCTGCACAGTCAGTTTTAGAAGCATTTAATGGATTAAGAGCGCGTGTAATCGTTCAAGAGTTTGTGAAAGAAGCAAAAGGAGCAGATATTCGTGCTTTTGTTGTTGATGGAGAAGTAGTAGGAGCAATGAAACGACAAGGAAAACCAGGCGAATTTCGTTCGAATTTACACCGTGGTGGAACATCTCAAATCATTGAATTGTCAGTAGAAGAGAAATACACAGCTATTTTAGCGGCTAAAGCAGTTGGTTTAGGTATTGCCGGAGTAGATATGTTACAATCTGAACGTGGACCTTTGGTATTAGAAGTGAATTCATCGCCAGGTTTGGAAGGAATAGAAAAAACGACACAACAGAACATTGCAGATAAAATAATACAATACATCGAAAAGAATGTCAAACGTTAAACATAAGAAATTTGTCATTTTAGGGAAAGAGATATTACCGGGAAAAAGTGCACAACTCAACCTTGATGTAGCGAAGTTACATACTACAACTCCCATTTTAGTTCCTGTAATTGTTGAACGGGCAAAAGTAGATGGACCAGTAGTTTTATTAATGGCTGGTTTGCACGGTGATGAAATTAATGGGGTAGAAATTGTTAGAAGAATCATTCGTAGAGGCTACAATAAGCCATTAGTCGGAACAATTATATGCATTCCTGTTTTTAATATTTTTGGATTTTTAAACTTGAAACGTGAATTGCCTGATGGACGCGATTTGAACCGAAGTTTTCCAGGGACAAACAATGGTTCATTGGCATCTCAATTTGCTTTTCATTTTATGAAAGAGATTGCGCCACATGTAGATTATGTCATCGATTTTCATACAGGTTCTTCGCAACGGAATAATTTCCCGCAAATAAGATGTGCATTTAAAGACGCAGAAAGCCTTGAATTAGCAACTATTTTTAATCCTCCAATTGT
>JAHEIL010000038.1:1464-3820 GCA_024639405.1 Crocinitomicaceae bacterium
GAGAAAATATCCATGTTAACAGGATATGATTTTTCCATGGCACGAATCATTGATGAAGCTGGAATTGATATCATTTTAGTCGGTGATTCTGCATCGAATGTGATGGCAGGACACGAAACAACTTTGCCAATTACCTTGGATCAAATGATTTACCATGCTTCTTCTGTAGTAAGAGCTGTAAAACGTTCGTTGGTGGTTGTCGATTTACCGTTTGGTACGTATCAAGGAAATTCTAAAGAGGCCTTGTCTTCTTCGATTAAAATCATGAAAGAATCGGGTGGACACGCGGTAAAAATGGAAGGTGGTATCGAGATTATTGAATCGATTAAACGTATTTTAACTGCTGGTATTCCGGTGATGGGGCATTTAGGTTTGACACCTCAATCGATTTATAAATTTGGGACGTACACAGTTCGAGCTAAAGAAGAAGAAGAAGCACAGCGCTTGATAGCAGATGCTTTAGCTTTAGAAGAAGCTGGTTGTTTTGCGATTGTGTTGGAAAAAATTCCTGCTCAATTGGCAGAATTAGTTGCAAAAAAACTAACGATTCCAATTATTGGTATTGGTGCTGGTAATGGTGTTGATGGTCAAGTATTGGTAGTGCACGATATGCTAGGTATTAACAACGAATTTAGTCCTCGTTTTTTAAGAAAATACGCCAATTTATACGAATTGATGATGCAAGCTTTTCAGCAGTACATTGTAGATGTAAAGTCGGGCGATTTCCCGAATGAAAAAGAGCAGTATTGAGATTGATTTCAAATTACAGATTGCAGATTACAAATTACAAATTGGAGATTACAAATTCTGAATACGTATTAAGTGAGTGAATTAGAGATTTTATACGAAGACAATCATTTGCTCATTGTCAATAAAAAAGCTTCTGACATTGTACAGGGTGATAAAACAGGTGACGTTACAATGCCTGATCAAATCAAAGCGTATTTAAAGGAAAAATACCAAAAGCCAGGCAATGTTTTTTGTGGTGTTGTTCACCGCTTAGATCGCCCAACGAGTGGAGCAGTCGTTTTTGCACGAACTTCAAAAGCATTGGAACGTTTGAATGCTCAGTTTCGCGATAAAAATACATCTAAAGTTTATTGGGCGATTGTTGATGCAAAGCCACCAAAAAATTCTGATACCTTGGTTCATTTTCTAAAAAAGAATGAAAAACAAAATAAATCATATGCCACATTAACTGAAGTTGCGGGTTCTAAAAAAGCAATATTAACGTATCGTTTGTTGGCTACATCGGATAAATATCATTTATTGGAAATCGAATTAGAAACAGGACGGCACCATCAAATACGTGTTCAGTTGGCAACAATTGGTTGTAAAATTAAAGGAGATGTAAAATATGGCGCACGAAGATCTAATGCTGATGGTTCGATTGGTTTGCATGCTCGTTTTTTAGAAATTGACCACCCAACAACGAAAGAACGCATAAAAATTGTTGCGCCAGTTCCGGATGATTCTTTGTGGAATGTATTTGAAAAACAAGCACTTAATAAGTAATTGTAACATTTGATACAAACCAATAGTTTTAAACAACTTATTTTTGCTTCATGAAAAACAAAATCATACCTTATTTAAAAGCTAAAAAGTTCATTGTTTTGGGAGCTGTAGTAGGTGCGTTTGGAGGTTATGCATACTATCATTTTGTAGGTTGTGCTTCTGGAACATGTGCGATTACTTCAAGTCCAATCAATTCAACGTTGTATGGCATTTTTATGGGTGGTTTATTATTCGATTTAATAGAAACAACAATTACCAAAAAGACAAAAAATGGAAAACAGTAATTTTACAGTAGTAGATGTGCGCTCATATGGAGAGTTCGCTGGAGGAAACGTAGCAGGATCAATTAATATTCCCTTACAAGAAATCGTAGATAGAGCATCTGAATTGGATGCAATGGTAAAACCAATCATTTTCTGTTGTGCAAGTGGAAACAGAAGTGGACAAGCAACAGCATATTTCAAAGCACAAGGTTTAGAATGTGAGAATGGTGGTTCTTGGATGGATGTAAATTATAATCTTGCTAAATAATGGGATTTTTAAGTAGTTTATTCGGGCCAAAAGTAGATATGAAACAATTAGTAAAAGAAGGTGCTGTCATCGTTGATGTAAGAACACCAGGTGAGTACCAAGGTGGACACATCAAAGGATCCATCAATATTCCTTTACAAGCGCTAAGCAGCGGCATGTCGAAATTGAAAAAAGACAAAGCAGTGATTACGTGTTGTGCTTCTGGAATGAGAAGTGCATCTGCAAAATCAATGTTGAAAGCAAATGGATTTGTAGCGCACAATGGAGGTGCTTGGATCAGCTTACAATCAAAAATTAGATAAATATTTTT
>JAHEIL010000042.1 GCA_024639405.1 Crocinitomicaceae bacterium
ATGAAACAGTTGAATATCATAAGTTGTTGGTTCACTAAGAAAGTTTACTTCACAAGTCTACTAGTCGTGCTTTTAAGCACGTCTAGTAGCTTTACCCAACAAAATTTAATTTTGAACCCATCGGTTGAAGATCTAATAAGAATACCCAATAATTTAGGGGAATACATAGATTATTACTACCATGAATTCCCACAAACTAACGTACTTAATTGGTGGATACCGTACATCGATTCTATTGAACATCATTGGACAACAGATGTTTTTTCATTATTGGCCGATAAAGAATGTTATTGTGCTGCACCACATACAAGATCAGGATACCAACAACCTAAAAATGGCAATAATTATTTAGGTATAGCTTTAAATTATTGGAATACAGATATTAATTATTACATTTCATTGTATGAAGATTATGCAGCAGGAAAATTTTCAATAATGTTACAAAAAGATAGTATCTACGAGTTTTCTTGTTACATGAGTAAAGCAGATACATCTCAATATTCAACCAATGCATTTGATGTAGTAATCACTTACGACACCATTTTGGATGTTACACGTTTAGCAAATTTTGGCTACAAAATATACTCGGAACAAGAGATTTTTAGGGATTCTGTGAATTGGGTATTGGTCAAAACTTGTTTCAAAGCGAAAGGTGGTGAAAAAGGGTTTGCCATTGGGAACTTTCATTCGGAAAATGAACTCAATTTTGATCATATTCCTAATCCAGGAGATTGGGGGTCAGTAGATTACCGTTTTTTCGATGACTTTTCCTTAAAGGCCTGCCCTACGTGTTGCCCCGATCAGTTTCCGTTTGAGGAGCATATTAATGTTGCTTCCAACCCAGGCACGAGTGCTGCCCCCGTTTCATTAGAGGTTTTTGCAAAAGGCCCAACAAAAGTGAGGGTTTTTGATGCAATGGGGCGTGTGGTGTTTGAACATGCCTTCAGCTCCAACCAAGAAAAGATTTTCTTGCCCCTTTTTGCCAAAGGCTTGTACCAGTATGCATTAATTAATGAAAATGGTATTTGTGATAGTGGGAAGCTGTTGATGTGGGAATGAGGAATAGGCATTAGTTGATAGTTGATTAGGCATTAGTTTTAGATTGTAATAGAATAATGATTTCGTTATAGTCCTTAAATCCTTAAATCTTTCAATCCAAACCCATTCAATGAACAATTTAACATTGAAAGTGAGCAACTTATCAAAACAATTCATATATTTGATTTAAATGGAAAAGAAGTTTATTCAAATTCCATGAATGATTACAATCAAAGTTTTGCCCCAAATTTGCTTAAAGGAATGTATCAACTTAAACTAATTTTTGAAAATGAAACAGTTGAATATCATAAGTTGTTGGTTCACTAAGAAAGTTTACTTCACAAGTCTACTAGTCGTGCTTTTAAGCACGTCTAGTAGCTTTACCCAACAAAATTTAATTTTAAACCCTTCTGTAGAGAATTTAATTTATATACCAACAACTTTGGGAGAATACATCGATTATTCATCTTATTTTGAAATAAGACATACTAACGTGCTCAATTGGTGGATCCCCTACATTGATTCAATAGAACATTACTGGACAACTGATGTTTTTTCTTTGTTGTCTGAATCAGATTGTTATTGTTTAGCACCCAAAAATAGATTTGGTTTTCAGAAACCTATGGATGGTAATAATTATTTAGGTTTAAATATTATTGGCTGGAATGCAAATGTTGATGCATATTATAGTTTAAACGAAGATTATGCAGCAGGAAAATTTTCAGAGTCGTTAGAAAAAGATAGTTTGTATGAATTTTCGTGTTACATGAGCAAAGCTGACACTGCTTCTGTGTTCTCAACTAATGCATTTGATGTGGTCATTACCTATGACACCATTTTGGACGTAACTAACTTAGCAGATTTTGGCTATAAAATATACTCGGAACAAGAGATTTTTAGGGATTCTGTTAATTGGGTACTTGTCAAAACTTGTTTCAAAGCGAAAGGTGGTGAAAAAGGGTTTGCAATTGGGAATTTTCATCAAAATTCAGAAATAGTAAAAGACCATCTTCCAAATATTGGAGATTGGGGGATGGTAGATTACCGTTTCTTCGATGAGTTCTCCTTAAAGGTCTGCCCTACGTGTTGCCCCGATCAGTTTCCATTTGAGGAGCATTTAAAAGTGTCTTCTAATCCAGGTACTAGTGCTGCCCCCGTTTCATTAGAGGTTTTTGCAAAAGGCCCAACAAAAGTGAGGGTTTTTGATGCAATGGGGCGTGTGGTGTTTGAACATGCCTTCAGCTCCAACCAAGAAAAGATTTTCTTGCCCCTTTTTGCCAAAGGCTTGTACCAGTATGCATTAATTAATGAAAATGGTATTTGTGATAGTGGGAAGCTGTTGATGTGGGAATGAGGAATAGGCATTAGTTTTAGATTGTAATAGAATAATGATTTTGTTATAGTCCTTAAATCCTTCAATCTTTCAATCCTTCAAAACTTTTATCCCTTTAAACTATAAAAACCCTAATTCTAATTTAGCTTCTTCGCTCATCATGTCTTTATCCCAAGGTGGATCAAAAACAATGTTTACTTTTGCTGCGTTCACGTCATCTAAAGCCGCAACTTTATCTTCTACTTCTTTCGGCATGGTTTCAGCAACGGGGCAGTTTGGAGATGTCAACGTCATGTCTATTTCCACATTTTTATCTTCATCAATGCGCACTTCGTAGATTAAGCCAAGTTCAAAAACATCCACAGGGATTTCAGGATCATAAATAGTTTTTAAAACCTCAATAACCTTGTTTTCTAATATAATAATTTCGTGTTCCATTGTATAATTTATGCATTTAGTGCTTGCAATGCACTCATTTTTAATTTTTTAACCATTCCAACTAAGCCATTTGATCGCGTAGGGGATAAGTGTTCTTGTAATCCTATTTTTTGAATGAAGAACAAATCAGCTGTAGCAATAGCTGTAGGTGTTTGCTTGTTTAAAACACGAATCAACAAACCAATGATTCCTTTTGTAATGATTGCGTCAGAATCTGCTGTAAAATGCATTGTTCCATCAATCACTTCGGCATCTAGCCATACTTTCGACTGACAACCTTCGATTAAGCGATCGTCGGTTTTTTTCAAAGAATCAATGATTGGAAGTTCTTTTCCTAAGTCAATGATGTATTCGTATTTGTCCATCCAATCGTCAAAAACATCGAATTCACTGATGATTTCTTCTTGTATTTCTTGTAAGGTCATAGTCTTATTTTAATAAATTCATGCTGCGATCTACTGCTTCAATGAAGGTATCGATTTCTTCTTTTGTATTGTAAAACGCAAAAGAGGCACGAATTGTTCCTGGAATTTTGAAAAAATCCATTAAAGGTTGCGTACAATGGTGACCCGTTCGAACAGCAATGCCTTGTTTATCTAATAAGGTTCCAATATCAAATGGATGAATGCCTTTGATTGAAAATGAAACAACCGACGTTTTGTGTTTCGCTTCACCAATGATGCTTAAATCTTCAAATGTATCTAATAAATCTTGGGCGTATTCTGTGATTTCTTTTTCGTAGCGTTGAAT
>JAHEIL010000045.1 GCA_024639405.1 Crocinitomicaceae bacterium
CAATCCAAAATATGACTTTCATGAAAATTACAATGATTGATAGTTGCGCAATAAAAAAGTAGAAAGAAATTATCAAAAAAAGAAAAGCACACCGATTTTGGCGTGCTTTCCCTTGAAGTGGAGTCGGAGGGGTTCGAACCCTCGTCCAAACGATGAGTTTTCAAGCTTTCTACATGCTTAGTTCATAATTGGTTTTCGATGAAGAGACGGACATGAACACCCAAGCTCAACACTTAAATTCTGTTGTCTTACAACTGCTTAGAATTGTCACAGTTGCCAGCTCAAAAGTTTGAACTCTCGAATATCAAACCTAATGAGCAGAGGCATGAAGAGAGTACTTGTCGATCCTACTATACTTCAAATCGATTAAGCCAATTAACATTCAGCTAATTAAGCAGCAAGTGCGTATGACGTGTTGTCAATTATAGTTCGAAGCAAGATATTATAGAGGTTCACTCCAACCCTCTGCATGCTGACACTTGACTACCGCAACCGCTGTCAAATCCAAAAACGACCCCAATCGTTGTGTGCAAAGTTACGCAAAACTTTACCTTGTTTGAGAAAATCTATAAAATAAAAAAGGCCGACCAAACGATCGACCTTTAAAATTTCTTTTATCGCTTAATAAGCGATGTAGCCACCAATCAACAATGCGATTGTACAGATTAACAATACAACTGTTTGTAAAATGGATGGATTTAATTTTTTAACGGTTGACTCGTTTTCTTCTTTTGCCATTGCTGTCATAAAGAAACGCAAGTAATACACCATTCCAATTCCTGAAGTAGCAATAGCTGCAATAACCAATGCTGGATATTGTTTGAAAGCTGCTGCAAATACCATGTATTTACCAAAGAAACCTGCTAATGGCGGAACTCCTGCTAATGACAATAAACTCACTGTTAAAACAACGCCAATGAATGGATTTTTACGCCCTACTCCTCTGAATCCTTCGATCGCATCGTTTTCATCGTTAACAAGCAAGGAAATGATGATTAACGCAATGATTGCGAAACCATAACCGTAAATGTACATCCATAAATTCCATGTACTCCAATTACTTTGGTTCATAATCGCAATTAATGCATATCCCGCATTTGCAATACTAGAGAATGCCAACATGCGTTTGAAACGAGTTTGAGCTAACGCGGATAAATTTCCTACTATTACAGTCAAAATGATGATTCCAAACAAAGCTCCCGACCACAAAGGATACGCTCCCCAAAAGGTAAACGTGAACAATTTTAAGAAGGCAAACAAACCAGCTAATTTCACTACTGCAGCCATGAAACCTGTTACAATTGTTGGTGCTCCACCGTAAACATCCGGACTCCAAAAATGAAAAGGTGCTGCTCCTACTTTAAATAAGAACGCTGCCATCATGATTAAAATACCAACATTCAATAAAGCTCCTTTTGCCGATCCATCTAAAATTGCTGCACTAATTTCATTGATTTTAAAAGAACCTGTAGCTCCGTAAACCCAAGCCGTTCCGAACAATAAAATCCCAGTTGCTAACGAACCTGTGAAGAAATACTTTAATGATGCTTCCGTCGATAAAATGTCTCTTTTTTTACTTCCTACCATCACGTAGATTGGAATGGAAAGAATTTCTAACCCTAAGAAGAACATGAATAAATCTGTAAATGCAATCATACACATTGCTCCTACCAATGAAAAAATCAACAAGGAAATGTATTCTCCAGTATGTTCAACTTCTTGTTTGAAATAACTATAACCACCTGCAACGATTAGCAATACAAATGAAATCGCTAAACTACTATATAAAATTGCAGGTTTATCAAACAACAACCCTTCGTAGTTTAGTTGAATAAATCCTGTTGCAGACCACCATTGATTGATCATTAATGCCAAAGCACTCGATAAACCGATTAGAGCTGTTGCAAGCACAAGCACTGGCTTCTTAGCCATTGCGATAAACATGGAAATCAATCCTGTTACAAAAACGATAATTAATGCGTCCATATTACGGTACTAAATTATTTGATGCTTGAATAAGACTTTTTAAGTTTTCCAAGCTAGGTCCAACAAAATTTATAATTGCTTGAGGATACACCCCAAAAAACACGATCATTATCGCAATCAAGAAGAAAGCCAATGTTTCGTTCCATGTTAAGTCTTTAAATGGATGAGTTGTTGCTGCACCATTCATTGAAACTTGGTAGGCTCTGAAGGTGTAAACTGCTCCAAACACCAAAGTTGTTCCAGCGATTAAACCAACGATCCAATGGTAGTTGTATAAGCCTTTCAACAATAAAAACTCACCAATAAAACCAGATGTAAATGGTACAGAAACGGATGCGAATGCAATCACTGCAAACCAAAACGCAAAGCGAGGCGCAACTTTAGCAACTCCACCCATTTGTGTAATGTCTCTTGTTCCAAAACGATCTTCTAAAATTCCTGCTGCTAAAAACAAACCAACCGCAACTAAACTGTGGTTCAATAGTTGAACAAAAGCTGCGGATAAAACGTCTGTATTAAACAACATAATCCCTGCAGCAATTAATCCTACGTGACTAATCGAAGCGAAAGCAAAAATACGTTTGATGTCGTTTTGTTTAATGGCAATGATTGCCGCATACACAATTCCAATTAGTCCAAGTGTAATTACTAGAAATTGCATTTCGAATAATGCTTCTGGAGCTAATGGAATCATCCAACGAATCATTCCAAACAAGGCCATTTTCAACATTAACCCAGATAACAACATTGTTCCTGCCATTGGCGCGTTGGTATACGTAGCTGGTTGCCAAGTATGAAAAGGAAACAAGGGGATTTTAATCGCAAAAGCTAAAAAGAAACCACCCATGATCCAACATGCTGATTTTGCAGTCAATTGGACAGCAACTAAGCTTTCATGCGAAAAATCAGCTGCTTGTGTGCCTAATGCCATCAAGGATAACAACATCGCTAATGAACCTACAAAGGTATAAATGAAGAATTTAACCAATGATTTTTTGCTGTCTGTTGCTCCGTACCACAATGCGATTAAGAAAATTGGAACCAACGTTAACTCCCAGAAAACGTAGAATAAAATTCCATCCAATGCTGTGAAAACGCCGATTAATGCAACTTGCATTAACAAAACCATGGCATTAAAACCGCGTTCATTGGCAACTTTTCGATTCAAATTACTCAATAATATAATCGGAACAATCACATTCGTAAGCAACACCATGAACAAGCCCATTCCATCGTAACCCATTTTGAATGTCAAACCAAAAGAAGTAACCAATTCAGGATCGTATACTAAAACTGTTGAACCAGTTTGGAAAGCCATTGCTTTTACGACTGTTGCAATTAATGTTGCAACTGCTCCAGCTAAGCCAATGTATTTCACCATATTTTTAGGCGAAATAGCTGCTACTAGAGCAAAAACTAAAGGTATAAGATACAATTCCAAAACTTAAAATTTTAAAAGGTAATACACAACTAAACCAACAATCCCTAGGACCATCCAAAGCAAATAATTCGAAACATATCCTGTTTGCCATTTGCGCACTAAATCTCCTGTTTTACCAACTGCAGTTGTGAAAACTGAAATGGATTTATTTAAAACTGCTAGTTCAATTACTTGGTGACTCATTTTTCCAATCCACTCAATTGGTTGAACAAACAATTTATTGTACACTTCGTCGAAGTATAATTTCTTATTAGAAGCTAATTCCCAGCCTGTTAATTCGCTGTCTGCTTTCGCTAAACTTCCTCTTTTCACATAAACCACAAACGAAGCAATCAAAATACAGATTGTCATTACAACGGCTGATCCCATCAACAACATCGCTTGACTTGTTTCTAAATGAACAGCTGGAATCAATTCCAAACCACGTGTATTGTGTTCTAAGAAATGAGACAACCAATGCGCTCCTTTGTGTAAGAACAACCCTGGTAAATTCAACAAACCGCCGAATACCGATAAAATCGCTAACACAATTAATGGCAACGTCATGTTCAAAGGACTTTCATGCAAATGGTGTTTCGCTTCTTCAGAACCTCTGAATTCACCTTGGAACACTAAGAAATACATTCTAAACATGTAAATCGCTGTTAAGGCTACAGAGAACATCAATACTGCATAAATAACGCCATTGTGCATTACTGCGTGTGCTAAGATTTCATCTTTCGAGTAAAACCCTGATAACAATGGGAAACCTGCAATGGCCAATGTTCCAATTAAAAATGTTAGGTGTGTAATCGGAATGAATTTTTTCAATCCTCCCATTTTACGAATATCTTGTTCGTCAGACATCGCATGGATAACACTTCCAGAACCTAAGAACAATAAGGCTTTAAAAAATGCGTGTGTTGTAACGTGGAACATTGCAGCAGTGTATGCGCCCATTCCCAATGCAACAAACAACAAGCCTAATTGAGAAACTGTTGAGTAAGCTAAAACTTTTTTGATATCATTTTGACGCATAGCGATAAACGCTGCAACAAGAGAAGTTGCCAAACCAACATACAACATAATATCTTGCGTAGTTGGCGCTAATTCAAACAAATAATTAGAACGAACCACTAAGAAAATACCTGCTGTTACCATCGTTGCTGCGTGAATCAAGGCTGAAACCGGTGTAGGTCCCGCCATCGCATCTGGTAACCACGTAAACAATGGAATTTGTGCTGATTTACCTGTTGCTCCAATGAATAGCATTAAAGTAATTCCTAACATCATCCAATCAGATGGAATCAATTTATCCACTAAAATTTTGTTTGCTAATTCATTGTATTCCAATGTTCCAAATTGATTTAAAATTAAGAACAAAGCAACCAACAATCCTAAATCACCAATACGGTTCATGATGAAAGCCTTACGCGCTGCAATGCTGTTTAACATTCCTTTTTCTAAGTCGCTGTAGTGGAATCCAATCAATAAGTAGGAACAAATACCAACGCCTTCCCAGCCAAAGAACAACATGAAATAGTTACTTCCTAAAACCAAGATTAACATCGCGAAGATGAACAAGTTCAAGTACGTAAAGAATTTATAATATCCTTTATCGTGACTCATGTAACCCATTGAAAACAAATGAATCAAAGCTCCTACTCCCGTCACAACTAAAGTCATCCAAATCGACAACGAATCGACTTGTAAACGAGCGTTTAAGGTAATTGACTCTAAATTCAATACTTGAAACAAGTGAATGATTTGTGTATCGTGCAAACGGTTAAACACCATGAATGCCAAACCAAATGCTGCAAACATAACTACTGTTGCAAGTGTTCCAACAATTTTCTTTGGTAAATATTTACCAGCTGTACCATTGACAAATGCCCCCAAAAGTGGCAATGCCATGATCAATAATATTAATTTATCTATCGCCATTTTTACCCTTTTAATTTGTTGAACAATCCAACATCCGTAGTACGAATATTTCTGTAAGCCATTACTAAGATCGATAAACCAACTGTTGCTTCAGCTGCTGCTACCACCATAATAAAGAATACAAATATTTGTCCGTCTGCTTTGCCAAAATACGTTGAAAATGCCACCATCAATAAATTCACAGCGTTCAACATCAATTCGATACACATTAACAAAATGATAGCGTTGCGACGAACCATTACTCCTATTGCGCCTATCACGAATAAAATCGTTGATAATACAATGTAATATTCTATCGAAACACCTGCGTTAAAAATACTTCCTAAAACCATGCTTAATCGATTACTTGTTTTTCACGTTTTGCCAAAAGAACTGCTCCAACCATCGATGCGATGAATAAAACAGATGAAACTTCAAATGGTAAAACATATTTAGAGAATAATAATTGACCTAAATTCTGCACCAATCCTTCGTTATTTTGTGCTGAAGGAGCTGCCGCTTCACCAAGTGCAATGCCATCTTTCAATGCTGCAATTAAAACAGTGAATAAAATACCACCTGCTACAACTGAAGCAATTTTTACCAAGACGTGTGTTTTTGGTTCTGAATCTTTGTCCAAGTTTAACAGCATCAATACAAAAAGGAATAAAACCATAATTGCACCCGCGTAAACAATGATATTCACGACCGCTAAAAATTGTGCATTCATCAAAATATAATTCGATGAAATCAAGAAGAACGTAAGTACTAAATAAAGTACACTTCTTACAGGGTGACGACTAATAACGACCATTAATGCCGCTCCAATCGTTAATCCACCTAAAATTGTTGTAATTGTTTCTAAACTCATTTTTCAGTTCTTTTACCTGTATGTTGTCTTTTTGTGATGTCGATACGATTATTAATATCTTCCACCAAACGATCTTTACCGTAAACAAATGAATCGCGCTCAAAATTAGTTGGCACAATTCGATCTGTTAAGAAAACAGCCTCTTTTGGACACGCTTCTTCACACAATCCACAAAAAATACAACGCAACATATTAATTTCGTAAGAAGCTGCATATTTTTCTTCTCTGTACAGCTTTTCTTCTCCTTTTTCGCGTTCAGCAGCAACCATTGTAATGGCTTCGGCAGGACATGCGACTGCACACAATCCACAAGCTGTACAATTTTCTCTCCCTTCTTCATCGCGTTTCAATACATGTTGACCTCTATAAACAGGCGCAAATTCACGTGTATGTTCTGGGTAGCGCAACGTATTGTTTTTACGCAATAAATGTTTGAATGTAATCCACATTCCACCAAAAATAGCTGGCAAGTAGATTTTTTCAAGGAAGGTCATTTTCTTATTCGAAACGACTTTCTTTCTATTTGATAAACTTTGCATACCGAATTCTATTTAAACCAACCTTCATTGAACGCAATGACAAGTCCGGTGATTAACATATTAATAATTGAAATTGGAATTAAACTTTTCCAACCTAAATGCATCAATTGATCAAAACGGAAACGTGGAATTGTCCAACGTATCCACATGAATACAAAAATGAAGAAGAATGTTTTTGTGAACATGGCTACCACTCCTAAAATGGCTAAGGTATTTCCATCAAAATTGTCCATTCCTGGGAAGTTGAAACCTCCAAAGAACAACACAGAAATCACAGCTGATGAAGTAAATAAACTCACGTATTCAGCAAATAAATAGAATCCCATTTTCATAGAACCATATTCTGTGTGGTACCCACCAATTAACTCACTTTCACATTCTGCTAAATCAAAAGGCGCACGATTTGTTTCAGCCAATGAACAGATAAAGAAAATAACAAATGCCAAAGGCTGGTAGAAAACGTTCCAATTCATACCATGTTGTGTATTTACAATGTCTCTCAACGATAAACTTCCCGACATCATTACAATCGTAATGACACAAATTCCCATTGCTAATTCGTATGAAATCATTTGAGAACTTGCACGAATTGCACCAAACAAAGAGAATTTATTATTTGATGCCCATCCACCAATCATGATTCCATAAACTCCAATAGAAAGGAAACCCATAATGAATAAGATACCGATATTAATATCTGCTACTTGCAAGGCAACTGTTTGACCGAATAACTCTAAATCTGTACTCCATGGAATCACAGAACCCGTCATTAACGCTGTAAACATCGCGATTCCAGGGCCCATAATAAACAACCATTTCTCTGCATTTGCTGGAATAAAATCTTCTTTGAAAAATAATTTTCCACCATCCGCTAAAGGCTGTAAAATTCCAAAAGGTCCTGCTCTATCTGGACCAATACGATCTTGAAACCAAGCAGCAACTTTACGTTCGAAATAAGTTGCATAAGCAGCAATACCTAATGTTACTCCAAACAACGCAACAATCAACGCTAGTTTTTCTATTAACTCACTAATTTCCATTTGCAATCTTTTTTTGTGAATTTCCACGTGGACTTGTGTAATGACCTTGAGAAATAACCGAATGACGGTTTATTTTACGCGGACCTTCAATCATCCAATGAGATAACTCTTTTTTATCAAATCGACATTCGTTGCAAATCCAAGCTGGTTTACCATCTTCTTGATTTTCAACTTCTCCATATTGATCTTTACGAGCTGTAACACGGTAAATTTCATTTCCAAACATCCAAACAACTGCTTTTCCTGAACATTTTGTACATCCACAAGATGCATCCATTGGTTTTAAGAACCAAACACGGCTTTTAAATCGGAATGTTTTATCAGTTAATGCTCCAACTGGACATACATCAATCATGTTTCCAGAGAATTCATTGTCAATTGCATTCTCAATGTAGGTACTAATTTCAGCATGTTCGCCACGGTTCAATACCCCATGAACGCGTTTTTCTGTCAATTGATTTGCAACATGTACACATCTGTAACACAAAATACAACGATTCATGTGTAATTTGATTTTGTTACCGATATCAATTGGATCGAAAGTTCTACGTTCTTCCTCATAACGCGTCCCAGCTCCACCGTGCTCAAACCCTAAATCTTGTAAATTACATTCACCAGCTTGGTCACAAACAGGGCAATCCAATGGGTGATTGATCAATAAAAACTCAACAACTGCACCACGGTTATCGTGAACTTTTTCACTTGTTTTGTTTTTCACAACCATTCCATCTTGAACTGGTGTTGAACACGATGCTACTAATTTTGGCATCGGACGTGGGTCGCGCTCAGAACCAGCAGCAACTTCCACTAAACATGTTCTGCATTTTCCACCTGTACCAGGCAATTTACTGTAATAGCACATTGCTGGTGGAACAACCTCTCCTCCAATTTGACGCGCAGCGTTCAGGATCGATGTTCCTTCTTCTACTTCAATTTGGATGTCGTCAATGGTAACTTTTACCATAATTTTTGTTTTTAATGCTAATTATTAATACTGATTACAAAAGCTTACATGGAAGCTTTTAATAAACCATAATTTCTTGTTTGTGCTTCTTCTTTGTTGGTTACGTGCCATTCAAACTCTTCTCTAAAGTGACGAATCGCAGCAGCAACTGGCCAAGCAGCAGCATCTCCTAAGGGACAAATTGTATTTCCTTCGATTTTTTTGTTGATTTCAGCCAACAAATCAATGTCACGCATGTTTCCTTGTCCATGCTCTAAACGGTTCAATACTTTCTCCATCCAACCTGTTCCTTCACGACATGGTGAACATTGTCCGCATGATTCATGTGCATAAAAACGTGCAAAAGTCCATGTATTACGAACAATACATTGGTCTTCATCAAACACGATAAATCCACCTGAACCCAACATAGAACCCGTTGCAAAACCACCTTCAGCCAAACTTTCGTAAGACATCAAACGATCCAAACCTTCAGCTGTTTTTGTTACCAAATGTGCTGGTAAAATTGGAACAGATGAACCTCCAGGGATACATGCTTTCAATTTTTTTCCATTGGCAATTCCACGGCAATAATCATCTCCGTAAATGAATTCCTCAACAGACAATCCTAATTCTATTTCGTAAACTCCTGGTCGTGCTAAATTACCACTTGCAGAAATCAATTTAGTACCTGTACTTTTTCCAATTCCGATTTTAGCGTATTCATCGCCTCCATCGTTAATAATTGGAACTACCGCAGCAATACTTTCTACGTTATTTACAACCGTTGGACAACCCCACAAACCTTTTACAGCTGGGAATGGTGGTTTCATACGTGGATTTCCACGTTTACCTTCCAATGATTCAATCAATGCTGTTTCTTCACCACAAATATATGCCCCTCCACCTGGTGCAACACGTAAGTCCAAATCATAACCTGAACCTAAAATATTTTTTCCTAAGAAACCATTTGCATAAGCTTCAGCGATCGCTTTTTCTAAAATTTCTAAAACCCACATGTATTCACCGCGGATATAAATAAATGAAAGATTAGCACCTAAAGCGAAGCTAGAAACAATCATTCCTTCAATCAATAAATGAGGAATCTTTTCCATCAAATAACGATCTTTGAACGTTCCTGGTTCACTTTCATCGGCGTTGCACAATAAATATCTTGGCACACCATCTGGTTTTGCTAAAAACGACCATTTCATTCCTGTTGGGAATCCCGCGCCACCGCGTCCTCTCAAGCCAGATTTTTGTACTTCATCCACAACTTCTTGTGGCGTCATTTTTTTCAATGCTTTTTCAACCGAACGATAACCACCATTTTTTCGGTAAACGTCATACGTTTCAATTCCGGGCACATTATCATGTTCTAAAAGAATCCTTCTTGCCATGGGTTCTATTCCTTATTTTGGCAACTCACCTGAACGGTAAGCAGCAATTAATTCATTTACTTTCTCTTTTGTCAAATGTTCGTGGTATTTTTTACCACATTGTAACATCGGACCATAACCACATGCACCTAAACATTCTGCTGTTTTCAAGGTAAACATCCCGTCTTTTGTTGTTTCACCAACTTTTATATCTAAGGTAGTTTCGATGTGTTCAATAATTTGATCACTTCCAACCAACATACATGGACCTGTTCTACAAACTTCAAATACAAATTTTCCAGTAGGCTCTAAATTGAACATCGTATAAAAAGTAGCTACTTCATATACTTCAATTGGTTCTATCTTCAATAATTCTGCTACATAATCCATTGTTTCGATACTTAACCAACCGCCAAATGTTTCTTCAGCAATGTGTAAAATTCGAATCAATGCACTTTTGTGTTTTCCTTCAGGATATTGACTGATAATTCCTTGAACTTCAGCCATTTTTTCTGAGCTAAAAACAGGTTTTTCAGAATGTCTTTTACTTAAATCAACGTGTGTATTACTCATAATTATGCGTCTAATTCTCCAGCAATCACATTCAAACTACTTAATGTCAATACTGCATCAGAGATACATTGACCTGTAATCATTTCAGGATAAGCTTGGTAATAAATAAAACAAGGTCTTCTAAATTGCAAACGATAAGGTGAACGTCCGCCATCACTGATTAAGTAATAACCTAATTCGCCATTTCCACCTTCTACACTATGGTAAACTTCACCAACAGGAATTGGTGTTTCTCCCATTACAATTTTGAAGTGATAAATCAAGGCTTCCATGTTGTTGTAAACTGCTTCTTTTGGAGGCAAATAAAACTCAGGAATATCTGCTTTGTAATCTCCTTCAGGTAGATTTTTGTATGCTTGTTCAATGATGCGTAAACTTTGACGAATTTCTTCTTGACGCACTTGAAAACGATCGTAGGTGTCACCTTGTGTTCCAACAGGAACGATGAAATCAAAATCTTCATACGAAGAATATGGATTCATCACACGTACATCGTAATCAACACCTGCAGCTCTTAAATTTGGTCCTGCAAAAGAATAATCCAAGGCACGTTGCGCAGATATTGGACCTGCACCAATTGTACGATCCATGAAAATACGGTTTCGTGATAACAATGCATCGAATTCATTGAATACCTTTGGAAATTCCTTTAAGAAATCGTTTAGTTTTTGATGAAATGCTGGAGAGAAATCTCTTTCAAAACCACCAATACGACCAATATTTGTTGTTAAACGAGCGCCACAAACTTCTTCGTAAAGCTCATAAATTTTTTCGCGTTGTTGGAATACATAGGTAAAACCAGTTAAGGCTCCCGTATCTACACCAATGACAGAATTACATACCAAATGATCTGCAATACGTGCTAATTCCATAATGATCACACGCATGTAATCAACACGCTTTGGAACTTCTGCACCAATCAATTTTTCAACTGTCATGTGCCATCCCATATTGTTAATAGGAGAAGAACAATAATTCAATCGGTCTGTAATCGGAGTAATTTGGTTGAATGGTCTACGTTCTGCTAATTTTTCAAAAGCTCTGTGAATGTATCCAACCGTTTGTTCAGATGATAATATCTTCTCACCATCAACTTTCAAGACATTTTGAAAAATACCATGAGTTGCGGGGTGAGTTGGACCTAAATTTAAGGTAGAAATATCTCCATCAATCGTATCGTTCGAGCGACCGACATAAATTTCTTCGTGTAATTTTTCTATTTTCATACCGGGTAAATTATCTTCCGAAGAAGCGATCATCTTTATCTTCACGCGTTTCATCTTCCAAATGGTATTCCTTACGCATTGGGAAATAATCCATTGAATCTTCGTTTAATATACGCACCAAATTAGGGTGACCTTCAAACTGAATTCCGTAAAAATCAAATGTTTCACGTTCCATCCAATTAGCTCCGTTGTGAATTGCTACAATAGAAGCAATCGATGGATTTTCAATCGATAAAAACGTTTTAATACGAATTCTAAAATTATTAGTCAAACTGTGCAAATGGTAAACCACAGCTAATTCTCTTCCTTCGTTTTGAGGATAATGAACACCACCTAAATTGGTTAAATAAGCAATGGCTAACGTAGGTTCATCCTTGATCCAAGCAATGATGTCGTAACAACTTGAAGGTGAAACTTCGATTGTTAACAAATCATAGGGCGTATCTGCAGTAATGATGGCTTCTCCAAATTGTTTTTGCAACAATTCAAGTACCATGTCATTGTTTAAATTACTCTGCATTTGATTCAATATTATAAGATTCTAATAAATGCTTGTACTCATCAGAGTAACGTCTTCTCAACGATTCCGTTTTCACTAATTTGTGAATGTTCATAATTCCATCAATGATTTGTTCTGGACGAGGAGGACAACCAGGCACGTAAACATCTACTGGAATAATTTTATCAATTCCTTGCAACACACTGTAGGTATCAAAAATACCACCAGAACAAGCACAAGCACCAACAGAAAGCACCCATTTAGGCTCCGACATTTGTTCGTAAACTTGTTTCAAAACGGGACCTAATTTTTTAGAAATCGTTCCTGCTACAATTAATAAATCGGCTTGACGTGGAGAAAACGACATACGTTCCATTCCAAATCGCGCTAAATCATAATTACTTCCCATGGAAGCCATGTATTCAATTCCACAACAAGATGTTGCAAATGGCAATGGCCAAACCGAATTGGCACGCGCAGAAGCAATTACTTTATCTAGTGTTGATAATTGAAAACCTTCACCGTTGATAACATCAACATCGTTTATTTTTCCCATTCTAATGCTCCTTTTTTAAGTACATAGAAAAAGCCAATTAAGAAAAAGGCTACAAATAATATAACTGCTAACAAGCCTTCTAATTGAAGTGCTTTAAAATTTACGGCGTATGGATAGAAAAAGATAACTTCCACATCAAACAAGACGAATAAGATTGCTGTCATGAAATAACGAACCGAGACTGGGAAACGAGCATTTCCTTCCGATTCAATACCACATTCCCAGTTGGAATCTTTTTTCTTAGATTTTAAACGAGGCCCTAAATAATGTGTAATAAATAACACAAAAGCCACAAACCCTCCAATCACTCCAATTTGAAGTATAATTGGCAAATAATCTATCCCTGTTGAATTCATTTCTTCCTTCTGTTTTAAACTAAAAAATTGATTTTAAAAAATCACCTGCAAATTTATTGTTTCCTTTTGTCTTAATGAACTATTTTGGAAGATAATTTTAAAAAAAATGCAATTATTTTTAGAACTAGAATTAAAACAAGTTAAATCTTGTTTTGTTCGTACAAATTTTTGGAATGAAATTCTTTTGTTAATTCAATGTATTGCGAAGTGTAATTTCCGTTTTCTGTTCGAATACAAATGGTTTGTTTCGCGAGTTTTTGTTCGTGTTTTTGAAAAGCCATAAGCACACGCACTTGCTTCCCTGGTTTTCCTTCAATGGTGATTTGTTGCGAACATTTTAAATGATTTTTGTTTCCTATTTCACTTACAAATTCAAGGTCTTGAAAAGGAACAATCAACCAAAAAACACCATTTTCAGTTAACAATCGGGTAACTTTTTCAAACAACTGTTCAAAGGGCAGAAAAACAGCATGTTTACTTTGTGCTGTTAATGCATGGTTGCTCAATAAACTATTTTGGTAAAATGGCGGGTTACTCACAATTAAATCGAACGGCTGTTCTGTTGACCAACTTAAAAAATCTGCTTCAAGACACGTTAATTGCTTGCTCCAATTGGAATTTGAAAAATTGGCTCGGCAATCTATCGCTGAAGCAGCATCAATTTCAATCGCTGTGATTTCGAGTGCAGGATTTTTTTGTGCAAGCATCAAACTTATGACGCCTGTTCCTGCTCCAATATCCAAACAAGACGATGCGTTTTCAGAAGCAACACAAGCTCCTAACAGCATGGCATCAGTTCCAACTTTTAAAGCTGAATTATCTTGTTGTACTGAAAAATGTTTGAACTGAAACATCTAGTTTCAAAAGAATTTATTGTAAATAAAGCTCTATCAACCCAGCAGGCGCTGAAATGTATAATGTTTTGTTCGAACGGTCAACTTTTTGAACCAAACCAACAATCAAGGGAACCAATACCTCTTTCGAACCATTCATAATTTGAATCAATGGATTCACTTGCAAATCAATGATGGATTCCAATACACCAACTTCACCGAACAATGAGTCAATTACTTTAAAACCTACAACTTCATGGTCGTAAAAGTTTTTTCCCGATAATTTAGGTAAAATTTGAGCTGGAAGAAATAAGTTTTTTCTTAATAAGATGCGTGCATCGTTTTCAGTAGTTACACCTTCAAACTTAACTGCAGCAAAACCTTTGTTTTTCAATTTAAACGCCGTGACAAAGAAAGGCGTCAATTGTCCGTTAATCTCGATAAAAACGGCGTCTAATGTTTCGTAATCTTCTGGATTCGTAACATCTAAAAACAGCGAAACTTCACCTTTAAATCCGTGAAGTTTCGCTACATATCCTAAATGAAAGCAATCTGCTTTTTCCATTCAGTAGTATTTTTATTCTGCTGCTGGAGCCTCTTCACCTGCTTCTTCAGCTGGTGCTTCTGTTGCTTCCTCTGCTGCTGGAGTTTCTTCAACTGCTTCAACTTCTGGAGTTGCTTCTACAACTTCTTCCGTTTCTACTGCTGCCTCAACTGCCACTTCTTCAGTTGCCTCTTCAGCTACTGGAGCCTCTTCAACTTCTTCTACAACAGGTGCGTTTTTAGCTTCTACTGCTGCTGCTTTCGCTGCATTTGCAACTTCTTCAGCTTTCATACGTGCTGCTTTGTCAGCTGCTTCGTTTTTCGCCAATGTATCAACTTTTCCAGAAACTTTCGCATCTTTCTCAGCTAACCATGCAGCAAATTTTGCTTCAGCTTGCTCTGTTGTCAATGCACCTTTTTTAACACCGTTTAATAAGTGATTTTTGTGCAAAACTCCTTTGTACGATAAAATCGCACGTGCAGTTTCTGACATCTCAGCTCCAACTTGAACCCAGTGTAACGTTTTATCGAAATTGATTTCGATTGTTGCAGGATTTGTGTTTGGATTGTATGTTCCTAATTTTTCGATGAATTTACCATCTCTTTTTGCTCTGCTGTCCGCAGCTACCAAGTGAAAGAAAGCTTTGTTTTTCTTTCCGTGTCTTTGCAATCTAATACGAGTTGCCATAATAAAATTTACAATGTGAGGTACGAAACCTCGGTTTATAATATAATTTAAGGGTGCAAATATACGCTTTTATTTTTAATTCACAACTAGTTATCGCTTCGAAGTGAAATTTTCGTCTTAGTAATTCATTTCTACTTCTATTGATTTCAACTAATTCACATATATTTTTCTATTTTTGACCAAAACAAGCACTATGAATCGTTTCAAACTTATTCTGATCGCATTCGGATTATACTCCTTTTCAACTTTTAGTCAGCTTTCTGATAAAAGCAAACTGAAGTTGGAAGAAATTATGAAAGGCAATGAATTCATTGGTCATCAACCAGAAAATTTTCAATGGAATTTAAACAGTGACCAAATTTATTTTGATTGGAACAAAGAAAACAATCCTTTCCCTTCAACGTATGTTTTCAGTTTTAAAGATTACAACCAATTAATTACTAAAACAAAGTATCACAAAATAGATGCTAAAGAACGTGCTAAACAGCTAATCCAACAAGCAAAATACCCTTCTATTTATTATGTTTACCAAGGTGGACTTTGGAAGTTTACTAAAAAAACTGCGCAAGATCAACTTATTTTTAAATCTACTGAAGCAATTTCCAACATTCAACGTACTTCAGAAAAAAATGTGTTTTTCCAACTTGGAAATTCTATCTTCTCTTACACTGAACCGACGGGCGAAATACGACAACTTACAGATTTTAAAAAAGAACTGAAATCATCGAAACAAGTTGATTCATCCTTTACCATGAAAGAAGAATTAGCACTGTTTCACTACAACAAAACCCAACAATCAAATGAAGCATACCGAACTAAAACGCGTTCAATTGACTTGTTTAAAGCGAAAGAAATTGCTATTGGTTCGTCCAATTTAGAAAATTTACAAGTGGCAAAAAATGGAGATTACATTACTTTTCGTTTAAGTGATTATCCTGATGAACAAGCAACTGAAGTAGGACATTACATTGCTAAAAATGGGCAGTCTTATCATGAAAATGCACGACCAAAAGTAGCCTTGCAACAACCAACACACCGTCTTGGAATTTATAACGTTACAAAAGATACCGTTCTATATTTAGATTTTTCTAAACTTTCTGGAATCAGAGTTAAACCTTCCTACTTAAAAGACACGATCGCTTATCAAAAAGACAGAAATCTGGCCATTCACACGTGTTACTTCTCTCCCAATCAAACACAAGCTTTGATAGATGTGCGCGCATACGACAACAAAGACCGTTGGTTGATTACCGTAGATTTAGCAACTGGAACAATGCATGAAATAGACCGCCAACACGACGATGCGTGGATTGGTGGACCTGGAATAGATTCTTGGGATGAATCTGAAGGTACTTTGGGCTGGATCAATGATGCTACCGTTTACTTTCAATCTGAAAAAACAGGGTATTCTCATTTATACAGTTATGAGCTAATAACTCATCAACTGACAGCTCTGACCGAAGGAAAATGGGAAGTTTACAAAGCAATTTTATCCGCAGATGCTAAAAAATTCTTCCTAACAAGCAATCAATCGCACCCAGGTAATCGCTCGTTTTACCATTTAGAAATCGCTTCCAAAAAATTAATTCCCATTTTCACCAACGATGGCTATTACGATGTGGAAGTTTCTCCCAATGAACAACTATTAGCTATTCGCTATTCAACAAGCAACAAGCCATGGGAATTGTATTATGCTGCCAATAAAACAGGAAGTAAATTATACCAAATAACAACTTCTACGACTCCCGCATTTAATGCCTATGCATGGCGTAAACCAGAAGTAATTCAACTAAAAGCTTCGGATGGAATAGAAATTTATGCACGATTGTACAAAGCCAATCCGGAGAAAAAAACAACAGCTGCAGTTCAATTTGTGCATGGCGCTGGTTACTTGCAAAATGCGCACAATTATTGGAGCAACTACGCAAGAGAATATATGTTTCACAACCTTTTAGCCGATGAAGGTGTAACTGTTTTAGACATCGATTACAGAGCTAGTGAAGGATACGGAAGAGACTATCGAACAGCAATTTACCGCGAAATGGGCGGGAGAGATTTACAAGATCAATTGGATGGGAAAAAATATTTAGTTCAAAACGAGGGAATTGATAGTAATCGTGTAGGAATATATGGCGGATCTTATGGTGGATTTATCACATTAATGGCGTTATTAAAAACACCCAATACTTTTAAATGTGGAGCAGCCTTGCGTTCTGTAACAGATTGGGCGCATTACAACAACGATTACACAGCTAATATTTTAAATTACCCAGAAACGGATCCTGAAGCTTATCGCATTAGTTCGCCAATTTATTACGCTGAAAATTTAAGCAATCGATTAATCATGTTACACGGAATGATCGATGACAATGTTCAATTCCAAGATGTTGTGCGCTTGAGTCAACGCTTTATTGAATTGAAAAAAACGAATTGGGACATCGCGATTTATCCTGTTGAACGCCATGGATTTGTTATTACCACTTCATGGCTGGATGAATACAGACGCATTTACGACTTATTTCAAACAGAATTACAGCTTAAAAAATGATACTTAAAGAACTCAAATCGCTAGAAGAAATGCTGGAACAACTTCCTGTTTTACAAGAATTGTATCCGAGTTTAACCATAGAGGCTTACGAAAAAGACCTCATCAATATGCTTCCAAACAATCAATATGGACAAATAGCAGTTTTTGAAGGAGAAACTTGTTTGGGCCTAACTGGATATTGGATAGGCACGAAATTATGGTGTGGGAAATACTTAGAAATCGACAATTTAATTGTTTCAGAAAAACAACGTTCTACAGGTGTAGGAAAGCGTATGTTTGAATACTTAGCGGTAAAAGCAACGCAAGAAAATTGCACGATGATGGCATTGGATTCTTATACCTCTAATTTTAAAGCTCACAAGTTCTTTTACAACCAATCGTTTGCGCCTAAAGGATTTCACTTCATTCGCGTATTGAAAAATGAGGGGATTCGATAGTAAATAAATTAAAACCCTTCCTCTCGTTCATTTCGTTTATATTTCTTTTTTGCTTCATTTCTCGAACAAGCATTAAAATGCCACCATTCTGTTGGTATATTTCTAAATCCTTGCGACTGCATGACTTTTCGCAACAATCTTCTGTTTTCAATATGTTGTTCTGTTAATTCGCCTGTTTGCAAGAAGTGTGCTTCGTTTTCTGGATAAGCTATTAAACGTATGTCATCGAAACCAGCGCCCATGTCTAACGGCTCTCCTCTATCATTGGCAATGGTTAAATCTACTGCTGCACCATAATTGTGCAAACTTCCATTTTTAGGGTTGGAAACAAATTTTATGCGTTGTTCAAATGGAATAGAATCTAAACTTTCCCACATCTCTTTTTGGACAGAAACTGGACGCATCGCATCATACACCAATAAATGGTAACCTGGCTTTAGTTGCATTAACAACTCTTGACACTTGGCTAATCTTTCTGCAACTTCTTTCACTAAATATGCTTTCTCAATGGAATGGTACAATTGTTTGTGCATGAAATTATCAGTAGACGAATATTTTAAATCTACTAAAATAGTAGGTGCAATGTCATTGAGTGCTATTAGCCCATTTTCTGTAATTAAAGCGTTTGATTTAGGAAGAATAACTTCTTCTTTTTGAAGTTCTTTCTCAGCTTTTTCATGCTGTTTTTTGGAAGTTGGAACAGCTGTACATTGACTTAAAAGAAATATAAGGATACCTGCTTGTAAACATTTCATAGAACAAAGTTCTAAAAAGAATTGATAGCAGCAACTCCATTCAAACAAATGAATTAAATTTGTGGAAATTTTTAGAAATTATGCCAAAATTGTCGCAAAAGGCTATTGACATGCCTGCATCACCAATTAGAAAATTGGTTCCATATGCTGAAACAGCTAAAAAACAAGGTAAAATTGTTTACCACTTAAACATTGGACAGCCAGATATTGAAACGCCTGAAGTTGCATTAAATGCAATTAAAAATATGGATCGAAAGGTGATTGAATACAGTCACTCTGCAGGCTTTGAAAGTTACAGAAATGGCTTGTCAGCTTATTACAAGAAAACTGGAATCGATGTGAACCCAGAAGATATTATCATTACAACTGGTGGTTCTGAAGCGTTGATTTTTGGTTTTATGGCAACGTGCGATTTAGGTGACGAGGTGATCATTCCTGAACCATTTTATGCGAATTACAATGGATTCGCTGTGATGGCTGGATTGAATGTTGTACCAGTTACATCTACAATAGAAACAGGATTTGCCTTGCCTCCTGTTGAAGAAATTGAGAAAAAAATAACAGCAAAAACAAAGGCAATCGTTATTTGTAACCCAGGTAATCCAACCGGTTATTTGTATTCGAAAGAAGAATTAGAGCAATTGGCAGCAATTGTTAAAAAACACGACTTAGTTTTGTTTGCAGATGAAGTGTACCGTGAATTCTGTTACGATGGAGCTGTTCCTTTTTCAGTTATGAACTTAGAAGGTATTCAAGACAATGTGATCATGATTGATTCCGTTTCAAAACGTTATTCTATGTGTGGAGCGCGAATTGGAGCATTGATTTCAAAAAATTCTGAAATTATTGCAGCTGTATTGAAATTCGGACAAGCTCGTTTATCGCCACCAACAATTGATCAAATCGCTTCTGAAGCTGCCTTGAATACACCACAATCCTATTTTGATAATGTTGTAGCTGAATATGTGCAACGAAGAAACATTATGGTGGATGGTTTGAATGCGATTCCTGGTGTATTTTGCCCAAAACCGAGTGGCGCATTCTATTGTGTAGCTAAATTCCCTGTTGATAATGCAGAGAAGTTCTGCCAATGGTTATTAGAAGAATTCGAATACGAAGGTCAAACAGTGATGATGGCGCCTGCAAATGGTTTCTATTCAACGAAAGGTGCAGGATTACAAGAAGCACGAATCGCATACGTATTGAACCAAGAATCTTTACGAAATGCTGTTAAATGTTTGGAAGAAGCGTTAAAAGTATATCCAGGAAGAATATAATCTAAATCAATCAATTTAAAAGGTGGCATTTGTCACCTTTTTTTATGCTGTTTAAATTGAATTCAATACAATTTTATTGCGTTTCAAAACGATGGTTCCTCTAATCTCCAATTGCTTTAATAAACGTGAAATAACCACGCGTGATGAATGTAAATCCTCAGCAATTTGCTGATGTGTATGGTGAATTTCTAAACTTCCAAGTAATTTCGCTTGATCAGTTAGGTATTTCAACAAACGCTCGTCTAAACGCATAAATGCAATGGCATCAATGGTCTCCATTAATTCAGTTAAACGAACATGGTAACTCTGTAGAATATATTCGCGCCATGATTTGTATTTGTGCATCCATAACTCCATCATTTCTGTTGGCAACATTAATAAAACAGAGTCTTCCATACTGGTTGCTCGGATTTCACTTTTCATCTGTCGCACGCAACATTGCAAAGTCATGGCACAAGTATCACCTCCTTCAATGTAATACAACAACAATTCATCACCGTTGTCATTTTCTCGTGAAATTTTAATAGAACCACTTAAAATAATTGGAATGGAAGTCATGGCATCTCCCACATTAATCAATATTTCGTCTGTAACAGTAGCTCTTATCTGACCGACATGATTGATTTCTTCAATTAATTCTTCTTCTAATAAATAACCAATTGAATCATGAATGAGTTGACTCTTCGTAATGTTTGATGGCATCTTTGTCATATTTAATAAAGAAATTTGCCCAAATAATTTTAGACAAAGCGTAAATATAAGGAGATAAGACAATCGTTCCAACTATGATACTTCCAATTTGCCAAGCTAAAGAAATATTTTCAAAAAACAAGTTAAAAGACACCCAAAAAGTAACAAATAAGGCAACACCTAAAGCATAAGCTACATACATTGCACCGTAATAAAATCCTGGTTCTTTCTCATATTTCAAACCACACTTGTCGCAATGCTCATGTATATCACCAACCTTAGATAAATCATATGGATGAGAAACAAAGAACTTTCCTTCGTTGCATTTAGGGCATTTTGATTTAAAAATACTGTATAAACGAGAACCTTTACCGAACATAATTAGACTTTTTTGGCAAAGATAGAGAATAAGAATTGGTTTTAATGTAACGAAAGTTACTTATTTACCTGCAATTTGAAAGAGCTTCTCTTTGTTTGTAATTTCCAATTTTCTAGTATGGATTTCGAGAATTCCTTCTTCTTTGAAATCTTTCAATAAACGAATCAATGTTTCGGTAGCTGTACCAATAAAATTAGCCATGTCTTCACGGGTCAAATTGATTTGCTCATCACCATAAATGTCTGCTAATATGATTAATGAAAATGCCAATCGTTCACGCACTGATTTCTGCGCCATATTCGTAATAAACATCGCGCGATCTCCCAACTCTTTTGACAATTCTTTCATAATGCCATTTCGCAAAGTTGGATTGGTGTCAATCATGGTCAAAAAATCTTCTTTGTTAATGAAACAAATGTTGCATTCTTCTAAGGTTGAAGCAGATACTTTGTATGGTTCTTCGCTAAACATCGAACGAAATCCAATGATTTCACCTTCTTTTGCAATGTGAATGATTTGTTCTTTTCCTTCGTCACCACGCGCAAAAATTTTTACTTTTCCTTGGTTCAAACAATAAACTCCCCTTGGAAAGCTTCCTTCCAAAAATAAAGGTTGATTTTTTTTGTAGTAAGCGCTTGATTTTAAATTATCTACAACGGATGCATCACACTCGCAATAATTTCCAAAAATCGAGTCTTTTCGAGCCGAACAAGTGGAACAACTGACATGTTTATGCGATTTATCTAACATTTTTGAATCAATTAAAATTGGTCAATGTAAAGATACAATTTATTTTTAGTTGTCAATAACTGACGGTTGTCATTTTTTTAGTTTTTTTTTCAACTTAATTTTGCGAATTATATCCTCACAAATGGAACAATTAATCAAAAAATACAACGTCCCAGGACCACGTTACACTTCCTATCCAACTGTTCCATTTTGGAAAAATAATCAACTTTCTGAAAATAAATGGATTGAGTCAATAAATACAAATTACAATTTCTTTCAATCATCAGACGTCAGTGTATACATACATTTGCCATTTTGTGAAAGTTTGTGCACATTTTGTGGCTGCCACAAACGAATTACGAAAAATCATTCTGTTGAAACGCCCTACTTGGAAGCCGTTTTAAAAGAATGGTCGCTTTATTTAGAAAAACTACCGTTTCAACCAACAATAAAAGAGCTCCATTTTGGAGGAGGAACTCCTACATTTTTCTCAGCTCAAAATTTAAGAACGCTTGTAGAAGAAATTTTTCAAGCAAAATCAATTGATCCAGCTTCAGTTGAATTGAGTTTTGAAGCGCATCCTAACAACACCTCTAGTGAACAATTAATCGAATTGTACAATTTTGGTTTTCGCCGCTTGAGTCTAGGAATTCAAGATTACAGTCCAATTGTGCAACAAGCCATTCATCGCATTCAATCGTTTGAACAAGTGAAAAAAGTGCACGATGAAGCTCGAAAAATTGGCTATACTTCTATCAGTCACGACCTTGTTTTTGGATTACCAAAACAAACTTTAGAAGCAATCATTGACACCGTAAATAAAACCTTGGAATTGAAACCCGACCGAATTTCATTGTACAGTTATGCGCATGTTCCTTGGATAAAGGGAAATGGACAACGTGGTTTTGATGAAAATGATTTACCACAAAGTGAAGTAAAACGTGCCTTGTATGAAAAAGCAAAGCAAATGCTGGAAATAAATGGCTACAAAGAAATTGGTATGGACCATTTTGCGTTAGATCACGATGATTTAGCAAAAGCTTTCCAAGAAAAAAAGCTTCACCGCAATTTCATGGGTTATACAACGAAAGCCACGTCGAGCATGATTGGACTGGGTATGTCTGCCATTTCTGATAGTTGGTTTGGTTTTGCTCAAAACGATAAAACCGTTGAAGGCTACATCGCATTGTTGGAAGAAAATAAACTACCAATTTTTAGAGGTCATTTACTTTCTGATTTAGAAGTAGAAATTCGAGGGTATATTTTAGATTTGATGTGTCACTTTGAAACTGAATTTTCAACGAGTTCCAATTACCAACCTATTCACGAAGAAATTAAAGAAAAATTATCCGACTTAATCAACGATGGATTGGTTGAAGTTCAAGGTGCAAAAGTGATTGTAACAGAAAAAGGCATTCCATTTGTGCGGAACTGTTGTATGGCATTTGATCAAGATTTAAAAAACCATCCCATTTCAGAACGCCTCTTTTCAAAAACGATATGACAAAAGACAGTTGTTATCATTGTGGTGATTCAATCATTGGTAAAGCAATTAGTTTTGACCAGCATGATTTTTGTTGCAATGGATGCAAAAGTGTCTATCAATTACTGAACGACAACCAATTGGGAAGTTTTTATACGTTGGAAGCTAAGGGCGGTTCAAAACCAAGTGTAAGCAACCAGCACAAATACGCATTTCTAGAAGTTGAATCAATTCGAAATAAATTCATCGCTTTTGAAGATGAAAACAGTGCGAAAATTGTACTTTTCTTGCCGCAAATACATTGTTCTTCTTGTATTTATTTATTAGAAAATCTTGCTAAATTATTACCAGCTGTTTATAGTTGTCAAGTCAACTTTGCCAAACGAGAAGCATCAATTACTTTTGACCCTGCACAACTTTCACTCGGAGAGCTTGCATTATTCTTAGATAAAATCGGTTACGCTCCCAATTTCGGAAATCGGAATCAAACGGAAAAAAAGCTGGACAAACTATTCATGTACAAGCTTGGAATTGCTGGCTTTGCTTTTGGAAGTATCATGCTTTGGAGTTTTCCGGAATATTTAGGAATCGATGATACAGATGCAAATGTTCGAAATTTTACAGCATTTTTATCATTGGGTATTTCCATACCTGTACTCTTTTTTTCAGCTAGTGATTATTTTATTTCTGCATTCAAAGCACTGCGCTTTAAAAGTTTAAATTTAGATGTCCCCATAACAATTGGTATCATTGCCTTGTATTTACAGAGTTTTTTCAGTATCATCAACTCGGAAGGACCCGGTTATATGGATTCCTTTGCTGGATTTATCTTTTTCTTGTTAATTGGAAAATGGTTTCAAAATAAAACGTACAAATCACTGTCGTTTGAACGCGATTACACCTCCTACTTCCCAGTAGCAGTAACACGTCTTACTGATTCGAAGGAAGAAATCATCGAAATTGAAGGCTTGAAAATTGGCGATGTTATCCTAATTAGAAATGAAGAAATAATTCCGTGTGATGCTACATTGCTTTCACCTGATACTAAAATCGATTATAGTTTTGTAACAGGTGAAGCGACTTTAATCACCAAAAAAGAAGGTGATTTTATTTATGCAGGTGGGAAACTTTCTGGAAAAGCGATTCAATTGCAAGTCCTTAAGGAAAGTAACAGAAGCCATTTAACGCAATTGTGGAACGATGTTAAATCCGAAAAAGAAGTTGCAACAACATTTAATGTTCAAGACCAACTTTCGATTTATTTTCTCGTCGTTATTTTAATCATTTCTGGAATTGCTGCTTTGGCTTGGTCTTTTATTGACCTACAGCGCGTTACACAAATTGTTGTTTCAATATTGATCGTTGCTTGTCCTTGCGCGTTGGCCTTGTCGGCTCCTTTTACATTTGGAAATACCATGCGTGCGCTAGGAAGAAAAGGATTGTACTTGAAAAACACACGTGTTGTAGAACAAATTAATGGTATTACCGATATTGTTTTTGATAAAACTGGAACATTAACAAGTAGTTCATTTCAAACGATTGAATATAGTGGTGATATACTTACTTCAGAAGAACTTTCAATGATCGTTGTATTGGCCAACTCATCAACACACCCTCTTTCACAAGGCATCGTCAAACAAAACCAAGCAATTTCAACGGTTGAATTAGAGTTGTTGCACTTTGAAGAGTTCCAAGGAAAAGGAATTTCAGGAAGTATCAATCATAGAACGGTAAAAATTGGAAACGCCGCGTTTACAGGACAAATTGAAAAAGAGAAAAATGAAACCTCTACCTACATTTCAATTGATGGAGCTATCTTTGGTCGTTTTATTTTTACGAGTCTGCTTCGAAATGGCGTAGCATCTTTATTAACATCTTTGCCGCATTATCGCTTACACTTATTATCTGGGGATACAGAAAAAGACAAGCAACTATTTGCTGAATTATTCCCTAAAAATAGCACCTTGTTGTTTGAACAAACTCCACAAGATAAACTAAACTTCATTCAACAATTGAAAGCAAATGGCAATCGGGTGTTAATGATTGGCGATGGATTAAATGACGCTGGAGCATTAGGGATAGCAGATGTTGGAATTGCTGTTTCTGAAGATGTTTTTCGCTTCACTCCCTCTTCAGACGCGATTATTGAAGCCTCAAAATTAGGTGAATTGAATCGATTGATTTCCATTTCAAAATTCGCAAAAACAATATTGACGACTTGCTTAATTTTTTCCTTAGCCTATAATGTTGTCGGTTTAAGCATTGCAATTTCAGGAAACTTAACGCCTTTAGTAGCGGCTATTTTAATGCCGATTAGTTCCATCACCATCGTATTTATCACCACGTTCATGATGCGCTTCAAAGCAAATTAATGTAAAGCAATAAGGATTCTATTCAAAAGATTAAGTCAGTTTTTAAAAATATGACAAAAATCAGTTTTTAGTACGATTTCGCTCATAAATTATCCATGACATAATTGTGACATTTGCACTATGGGAATGATTTACATAATGCTTATCGTGAGTTTAATTGTCGCATTGTTTTTTTTAATCTCATTTTTTTGGGCAACAAAAACCGGACAATTCGATGATGATTATACGCCATCTGTGCGCATTCTCTTTGAAGATGAAATAAATCAAGAATCAAATCAAAAAACAAATGGAAGTACAAAAGTTTAGTTACGACAACAAGATCGTAAAGTATTTCGCGTATGCAACTGTAATCTGGGGGATTACAGGAATGTTGGTCGGTTTAATTGCAGCTTTGCAGTTAGCGTTTCCAGAATTTTTCAACGACTATTTAGGTTTTAGCTTTCTATCCTTTGGTAGAATTCGACCATTGCATACGAATGCAGTGATTTTTGCCTTTGTTGGAAATGGAATTTTTATGGGGATTCATTATTCCTTACAACGCTTATTGAAAACAAGAATGTGGAGTGATAAATTAAGTTACATCAACTTTTGGGGATGGCAATTTATCATTTTATGTGCTGTTTTAACGTTGCCATTTGGAATCACAACTTCAAAAGAATATGCTGAACTTGAATGGTGGATTGATATTCTAATTGCTGGAATTTGGGTGGTTTTCGGTTGGAATATGTTTGCAACAATCCTAAACAGAAGAGTTAAACATTTATACGTTGCCATTTGGTTCTACATCGCAACATTTGTAACAGTAGCCATTCTTCACATCTTTAATTCATTTGAATTACCTGTTTCATTCTTTAAAAGTTATTCTTGGTACGCTGGTGTTCAAGATGCGCTAGTACAATGGTGGTATGGTCACAACGCGGTTGCCTTTTTCTTAACAACGCCTTATTTAGGATTAATGTACTACTTTGTACCGAAAGCGGCGAATCGTCCAGTTTATTCATATCGATTATCGATCATTCACTTTTGGGCGTTAATCTTCTTATACATTTGGGCAGGACCGCATCATTTATTGTACACTTCATTACCAGATTGGGCACAAAGTTTAGGCGTAGTCTTTTCTGTCATGTTGATTGCTCCTTCTTGGGGAGGAATGTTGAACGGATTGCTAACAATGCGTGGTGCTTGGGACCGTGTTCGTGACGATGTTTTGTTAAAATTCATGGTAGTTGCTTTAACTGCATACGGAATGGCAACATTTGAAGGACCAATGCTTTCATTGAAAAATGTAAACATGATTTCTCACTTTACTGATTGGACTGTTGCACATGTTCACGTTGGAGGTCTAGGCTGGAATGGGATGATGACATTTGGAATGTTGTATTGGTTATTCCCTAAAATGTTTAGAACGGAATTGTACTCTAAAAAATTAGCAAATCAACATTTCTGGATCGCAACCTTAGGGATAATATTGTATGCGATTCCAATGTACATTGCAGGATTCATGCAAGGGTTGATGTGGCAAGATTTCAACCCAGACGGAACGTTAGTAAACGCTGATTTCTTGAAAATGGTTGACGCAATGAAACCATATTACATTTTAAGATCTTTAGGAGGTTTACTCTATATTATTGGAGCGGTAATGATGTTCTATAATTTAATTAAAACAGCTAAAAAAGGTGATTTCTTGGCAAACGAAGAAGCCGAAGCTCCAAAATTAGAACAAACTACATTGACAAAAACAAAAGGAGAATACTGGCACCGTGCAATTGAACGTCGACCAGTTCGCTTTATGATTTTAAGTATCATCGTTGTAGGAATTGGTGGTTTGGTTGAAATCATCCCAACTATGATTGTGAAAAGCAATGTTCCAACGATTGCAAGTGTAAAACCATACACACCATTGGAATTAGAAGGGCGTGATTTGTATGTGAAAGAAGGATGCTACAACTGTCACTCACAAATGATTCGTCCTTTGCGCTATGAAACAGCACGTTATGGTGAATATTCTAAATCAGGAGAATTTGTGTACGATCACCCTTTCCAATGGGGATCAAAACGTACAGGTCCAGATTTAGCGCGTGAAGGTGGATTAAGAAGTAATTTCTGGCACTACCAACACATGATTCGTCCAAAAGTGGTTTCGCAAGGTTCTATTATGCCTGCGTATGTTTGGATGAAGGATAATGATTTAGATGTTTCGTTGATTGAGAAAAAAATCAGAGCAATGCAAACATTGGGGGTTCCTTACAAAAAAGGATACGACAAACAAGCATTGAAAGATTTAAAAGCGCAAGCTGAAATCATAGCGACAGATATCGTAAATAACCTTCCAAAGGAAATGCAAAAATCGTTGAACATTCCTCGTGAAATTCAACAATTGAAGAAAAAGGAAATCGTTGCGATTATTGCCTACTTACAACGATTAGGAACAGATATCAAAGCAAAAACAGCTAATAAATAAGATTATGTTACGATTCATAAAACACAATTTAACAACAATTGACGGAGTATCGATTTTTCCAATGATCTCGCTTTTAATATTCGTGCTATTCTTTGCGTTGGTTTTAACTCGAACGTATCGAATGAGCAAAGCCAGTGTAAATGAATTGGGCGCAATTCCATTGGAAGACGAAGTTGAAATGAATCAAACGAATAGTATAGAAAATCTTTAAGTAACAATAAGATGAAAAAGTACATCAAAATAAGCGTCGCTGCAATTGCCTTTTTATTAGGTAGTCAGCACATCAGCGCACAAGATGGCGCAGGACTTTTTAAAGCAAAATGCAATACCTGCCACATGGTCGATAAAAATTCGACTGGACCTTTATTAAAAGGCGCAAAACAAAAATGGACAGATGCTGGTGAAGGTGAATTAATTTACGAATGGGTTAAAAATCCACAAGCCTTAATCGCTTCAGGTAAAAGTCAAATGGCCAATGCGATAAAATCGTTTAGTCCAACAGATATGACGCCTCAAGTAGTAACAAATGAAGAATTAGACGCCATTTTAAACTATGTTGACACATATACTCCACCTGCGGCAACAACAACAGGCACAACGAATGGAACTGCAACTGCAAATGAAGTGGTGGTAAAACCAGATTACAATGAAAATTTAACCTTGTTTTACTGGTTGTTTACTGGTATTGTTGTTTTAATCATTGCCATTTTAATCATTTCGAATTCGATTAAAACCTTGATCAAATCTGATTATTTCAAGAAAAAAATTGAAGAACAAGCAAGTAAAAAATCAAGTACAACTACTACTATTATTACTGTATTATTAGCGGTTGGAAGTTTGATGTCTTGGAATAATTCGTATGCACTTACCTTCATGAAAGCCGGTGAAGCAGAAAAAGGAATGCCTTGGTTAATGGTTGAAAATTCAGATATCTATTTTATGATTTCTGTAAACATCTTGTTATTAGGTGTATTGATTTACTTAAAACGAATGTTCAATGACTTCATGCAAATGGCACGACCACAAAAAGTGGTAGAAAAACCTGTTGCTGAAAAAATGAAGAAAATCAATTCAATCTTAACAGATGCTGTAGCGATTGAAGAAGAACACACGATTTTAATGCACCATGAATATGATGGGATTCGTGAATTAGACAACAATTTACCACCTTGGTGGGTTTGGGGATTTTATGCAACAATCATTTTTGCTATTATTTACATTGTGAATTTCCACTTGTTGCAAACGTCTGATTTACAAATTAAAGCCTACGATAAAGAAATGGCAAAAGCTAAAGTCGATATCGATGCCTACCTTTCTAAAATGGCTATGAATGTCGATGAAACAAATGCAACACAATTGACAGATGCAACAGCTATTTCTTCAGGAAAAGCAATTTTTGAAACGAATTGTATAGCTTGCCACAAATCAAAAGGTGAAGGAGATATCGGACCGAACTTAACTGATGAATATTGGATATATGGTCCAGATGTGAAGAACCTCTTTAAGACAATCAAATTAGGAACCGCCAACGGTATGCCTGAACATGCTTCGAAATTGAATCCCGTTCAAATTCAACAAGTTGCCTCCTTTGTATTGTCTTTACCTTATACAGCCGGAAAAGAACCCGCTGGAGAAAAATACGCTAAGAAAAAATAAACATCAAAAGCACGGAAAGAAATTTTCGTGCTTTTTTTCAATAACTTGCTGCACAATCACATACACACTATTTAATTTTCAATCATGCAAGATCAAGAAGGAAGTTACAGAGATCGCATTGCGACAGTCAACGAAAAAGGAAAAAGAGTTTGGATTTTCCCAAAAAAACCAACTGGAAAATATTACAACAAACGAAAAATTGTAAGTTACATCTTATTAATTCTATTGTTTGGCGCACCTCATGTTAAAATCAATGGACATCAATCATTACTCTTCAATATCATTGAACGCAAATTCAATATTTTAGGCAAAGTGTTTTGGCCGCAAGATATGTATCTATTTGCCTTAGCATTAATTGTAGGTGTTATTTTTGTTGTATTATTCACCATTATTTATGGCCGTTTTTTCTGCGGATGGATGTGTCCACAAACCATCTTTATGGAAATGGTATTCCGTAGAATTGAATACTGGATCGAAGGCGATTGGACGCATCAAAAGAAATTACGTGAAGCAGCTTGGACGAAAGAGAAAATCTTAAAGAAATTTAGTAAACACTTGATATTCTGGATCATTTCATTTTTGATAGCAAACACGTTTTTAGCCTACATTATTGGTTCAGATGAATTATTTAAAATTCAAACTGATCCTGCTGGAAAACACTTAGGTGGATTTATTAGTATTCTAATTTTCACAACCGTTTTTTACTTAGTGTATGCAAAATTACGCGAACAAGTCTGTACAACAATTTGTCCGTATGGAAGATTACAAGGCGTATTATTGGATAAAAACTCAATGGTTGTAGCTTACGACCACAAACGTGGAGAAGGAAGAGCAAAATTTAAAAAAGACGAAGATCGAAAAGCGGTTGGCAAAGGTGATTGCATCGATTGTATGCAATGTGTGCACGTCTGCCCTACCGGAATTGATATTCGAAATGGAACGCAATTAGAATGTATCAACTGTACAGCATGTATTGATTCGTGTGATTCAATCATGGAAGGTGTAGGCTTAGAAAAAGGATTAATTCGTTTTGTTTCTGAAGAAAGCATTGAAAAAAGAACGGGTTTCGAATGGACAAGAAGAGTCAAAGCTTACACCATTCTATTAGGAGGCTTACTAGCCGTATTAATTGTATTATTGGCTACTCGAAAAGATTTGGATACAACGATCATGCACCAAAGAGGAACAACCTTCCAAATGACAGATAATGGGTATGTTTCTAATATTTTTGAAATCAACGTCATCAATAAAACTACAAGAACGTATAAAATTAAATTAACTTTGGAAGACAAAGAAGGTGTGATTGAAATGGTTGTTAAACACCTTACATTGAAGAAAGAAGCTGGGCTAAAAGAACGTTTTATTGTAAAATTACCTTTGAGTAAAATTAAAAATGGATTATACATTTTACATGTGAATGTCATTGGAAATGGTGAAATCATCGAAACAGTTAAAACCAAGTTTATTGGTCCAATGTTATAACTTTAAAAATATCATATGAATTGGGGAAAAGGAATTATTGTTGCACTTTCATTATTTGTTGGATTCATTTTGTTTTTAGTCATCACTTTAATGCGACAAGATGTTGATTTAGTAAGTGAAGATTATTACAAACAAGAAATCGACTACGAAGCACGCATTCAAAAAGAACAAAATGGTTTAAATAATGCTGCCAAAATTAAAATAGTAAATCAAAAATCATTTATAATCATTCAATTACCTGATAGTATTGACTTGACGAATGTTCTCATAAACTTGAAACGTCCTAACGATGAAAAATTAGACAAATCATTTAAAATTGAAGGAACAAAAACCTTTATGCTTCCAAAAGCATCTTTAGAAAAAGGGAAATACGATCTTACAATTGAATACACCATTAATGGGGAAGAATGCCTGATGAAAAAAGCAATTACGCTCTAAATGAATGAATTACTGATTTCTGGTTTCGTTTTAGGGTTAACATCCAACTTACATTGTATTGGAATGTGCGGACCTATTGCGTTGGCTATCCCAGTTAATCGAACCAATAATTGGACTATATTAGCAGGCGTTTTAAGTTATAATTTTGGTAGAATTTTAACTTATACAACCTTAGGAGCATTCATTGGTGCCATTGGTTTTTCAATTGAACTAGTAGGCGTCATGCAATGGATCAGCATAATTGCTGGAATTGGATTGATACTTTATGCTTGGAGAAAATGGCTGACAATTAAAACACCTTTCTCAATTGGAGTTGCTGGACTTAATGGATTTATCAGTAAAAACATAGGCAAAATAATAGCCTCTAATTCCGCATATAAATTGGTAATTCTTGGTTTATTAAATGGTTTGTTGCCTTGTGGAATGGTTTACATTGCTTTGATGAATGCATTACTTGGAGGAAATCCCTTAAACAGTAGTTTAGCAATGGCGTTTTTTGGTTTAGGAACACTTCCAGCATTGTTATTTGTTGGGTTTTATGGCAATCAAATTTCAATCTCATTGCGCCAAAGAATTTCAAAATTTGTTCCATATCTATTAACGCTTGTAGGACTTCTAATGCTTTTAAGAGGATTGAACCTAAACATTCCAATGATTAGTCCTGGTGTTAAAGTCAAAAAAGCAATCGAACAAAGTAAACCATCTGTTGAAGTGAAATGTTGTTATAAACCAACAAAGTAATTGCTAAACGAACAATTTTATTTTAGAACATTTATGTATCTTCGCAAAAAGTAAATTTTATGCGTGTATATTTAGACAATGCTGCAACAACACCTATTGCGAAAGAAGTAGTTGAAGCGATGCTACCAGTTTTAGAAAATGGTTTTGGAAACCCTTCTTCTACTCACTTTTTTGGTCGTCAAACAAAAGCATTAATCGAAACATCGCGCAGAACAGTTGCTAAATTACTAAATTGCCAAGCATCTGAAATTATTTTCACTTCAGGTGGAACGGAAGCAGATAACATGGCTTTGTTTTCATCTGTTCAATTAATGGGTGTGAAACATATTATCACAACTGCTATTGAACACCACGCTGTAGGTCATACTGCTGAAGCAATTGAAAAAGCTGGACATGCTAAAGTTAGCTATGTTAAAATTGACGAAAAAGGGCATGTAGATTTAACAGATTTAGAACGTTTGCTTCAAACAGGTGAAAAAACATTGGTTTCTTTAATGCATGCCAATAATGAAATTGCTACTTTGATTCCAATTAAAAAAATTAGCGAAATCTGTAGAAAACACAACGCTTTGTTTCATTCGGATACTGTTCAAACAATGGGACACTATGCATTTGATTTAGCGGATTTAGACATCGATTTCATTACATGTGCTGCTCACAAATTTCACGGACCAAAAGGTATTGGGTTTTTATACGTGAATAAAAATGTAAAAGTGGAAGCATTGATTCATGGAGGCGCGCAAGAACGTGGTTTTCGTGGAGGGACAGAAAATGTTTACGGTATTGTTGGTTTAGCGAAAGCAATGGAATTAGCGTACGAAGATGTTGCTGCGCACCAAGCACATGTACAAACATTGAAAACGTATATGATTGAACAATTGAAAGCATCTTTTGACACTATTTCATTTCATGGAGAAACGGATCCTGAGCGCTCATTGTATACCGTCTTAAATGTTTGTTTTCCAAAAACGGATAAAGCTGGTATGCTGTTGTTTACACTTGATTTAAAAGGTGTAGCTGTAAGTGGAGGAAGTGCTTGTTCTTCAGGAGCAGCAAAAGGTTCGCATGTATTGGAAGGAATCAATGCGGATATGACACGACCAAACGCACGCTTTTCATTTTCTCGCTATACAACAAAAGAAGAAATTGATTATGCCTTGGAACAAGTGAAAATCGTTTTTGATAAAACATTGGCTTAATTGCGTATTTTGAGCAATTCAAAAAAAAATATTGTTTGTCTAAGCTCATGGTATCCATCTGAAAAGCAGCCTTTTCTCGGTAATTTTATCCAACGTCAAATTGAATTATTGGGAACAAAGTATGCCATACAATTTGTCCAAACACTTGCTGTTTCTAACCAAAAAACCATTGAAGTTACACACGTAATTTGTAATAATTACACTGAAATAACAGCCACCTACCCTGCTGTTCGTTCTAAACTTTTAAAAAAGTACTATCAAACCAAAGCACTTAAAAAAGCACTTCATACAATTGTTCAACCTGATTTGTTGTTGACTTATATTTTCTTGCCTAAGATATGGCAATTTTTACTACTTAAGAAACAACTGAATATTCCGTGGATCCACATTGAACAAGGTTCTTATTTTAGAAAAGAAATTCAATCCAACTGGAACATTCTACAGCGTTTTTGGATAAAAAAAGCCTACCAACAAGTTGATACACTCCTTGCTGCTTCTGATTTTTTAGCGCGCGATATGAAAGTCGTAGATCCAACACGCACAATTAAACGCGTAAAAAATCACATTGACACGAAGTTGTTTTCATATAAAGCAAAAGAAATCCGAACAATCACTCATTTTTTGCATGTTTCTACCTTAGATAAACAAACGAAAAATCCAAAAGGAATGTTTGATGCAATGCAACTACTTTCAGAAACAACATCAGCATTTCTTTTTACAATTGTCTCTGATGAACCAACACACGAATGGGAATCCTATGTTACAAAACTTGGAATTGCCAAAAATGTACGTTTCATTGCTCCGCAGAAATGGGAACAATTGCCAGCTTTTTATCACGAAGCAGATGCGTTTATCTTAAACTCTATTTACGAAACATTTTCAATTGTTTTAGCTGAAGCTTGGGCTACGGGTACACCCACCATTTCAACTTCTGTTGGAATAGCATTCAATGCGCCAGAATTTCTTGGTTTACATGTAGAAAGTAACAACACCGAATCGTTGGCCGCAGCATTGCTTACTTTTATTGCTACAAAAGATCAATACGATACTGCCAAAATAAGTGATTATGCGCAACAATACAATGCTGAACTTGTGTTAACAGAATTAGAATCAGAAATTGATCAACTTATTACAACATGAACAAAGTAGCGCTTCAAAAAACCTTAATAGCTGCTTTAACAGAAAAAAGAACCTATTTTCAAACGCTTATAGATGGTATAGTAGCAGAAATGGCTGACAACGCAAAAAGTTCTGCAGGAGATAAACACGAAACAAGTACTTCAATGGCCCAAAATGAACAAGAAAAAATTGGACAACAAATCTTTGAGCTTGAAAAACAAATCGAACTAGTAAAACGAATCTCTGTTGACAATCAATCTAAAATAATTGGTTTAGGCAGCGTCATCAAAACTTTAGAAAACACTTTTTACTTGAGTATCGGTTTTGGAAAAATCATATGTGATAATAAACCTGTTTTGTGCATTTCACCAAACGCCCCATTGGGTAAGCTTTTCATAGGTAAATCGAAAAATGATTCAGTTGTTTTTAATCAACAAGTGCATAAAATCTGTGCAATTGATTAAGTGATTTTACTTCACCAACTCAACAAAACCTGTTCCGTTGATTGCTTCATTTTGAATACCTATAGCATTGTATCTGTAAAAATAAACACCCGGTATTGCCCATTCGCCTTCTTGAGTTTTACCATCCCAAGTAGCATCTAAATCACTACTTTGAAACACAACATTGCCCCAACGATTTAAAATCACAACTTCAAATTTTGAGATATTGGTTAAACCAAAATAGTACAAATCGTTGGCTCCATCACCATTTGGACTAAACACATTGTATGGTTCAACATCTACTGGGACAATAATTGGTTCAGGGATAACATTTACAGTTAAAAATGCTGTATCAGTACAATTTCCATTTGTTGCAATTAATGAAACGAGGTATGTACCAATTGTAGTATATGTTTGAGATTGACTCGATAGATCGGTATTATTTAAGGTATTGGTATTACCAAAATCCCAATGAAAATCAGATGATCCCGTACTTGAATTTTGAAAATCTACTGTTAAAGGTCCATAACCAGATAGCGGTGAACCTGATAATACTGCATTTGGTGGATTATTCGGCACGACTTGAATCGAATCATATCTGAAACAACCATTTACATTAACTTGAATGTAATACCAACCAACTGGTAAATTATCCCATGATGATGCATTAAATGTTGTTGAACTGTTTGCACCAGGTCCAGACCATTGGAATTGAGGTGGAACAGCATATGCTGGGTCATTTGGATTTGAAGGGTCTAAAAGTGTGTAAACAAAACCGTTACTTGCTCCACAATCTGAAGGTTGCATTACGATCGTATCAAAATTCCAATTCATTGATTTAATAGTCACTAATACATCATCTGTTACAGAACATCCTGAAGGAGATACTCCAGTTACAGTATAGGTTCCAGAATTTAAAGGAGTTGTAGTTGCACCAATTGTATTGTTACTCCATGAAAAAGTTGTTCCAGGAACGTTAGATGTAGCTGATAATTGACCCGTTTCATTTGCACAAAAAACGATATCTGCACCTGCATTAACAGTTGTTGTATCAAATGAAACATAGATCGAATCTTCGAACAAACAAACAGGTGCAAAGAATACATCATCCAATGCAAAATCATTTCCACCAGCTGCCAATGCTAAATTTACAATTTTTAAATTTGCAACAGTAGTTGTACCAGAATTCCATAATCCAGAATTTTCAATCCATGCACAAGATGTAGTATTACAAACTAAAGGTGTTGAAATCGCTACATTATTAACAAAAAGCTGAAGTTGAGAAGGGTTGTTTGTTGGTTCTACAGAAGATTGCCAAAAAGAAAATAAATAATCTGTATTTGGAGTAATTGTAACCGTTTGTTGCCAAACGGCTGTATTACCAGTTGTTGCTCCATTCACTACTAACATATTTCCAGTTCCAGGAGAATGATCATTACAAGCACCAAAGTTCGTATGAACTAAATTAGGAGAGGTTGTTATAGCGTATGTTGACGGATTGGAAAGTAAACCGTATGCACCACCATTTCCTGGGATGTATTGTGTTGTAAAATTGTTAGCTGTATTCGTTGTACCTGCTTGGAAATCTCCATTCAATACAATATTCGATCCAATATTTCCCGTTTCTACTTTGTACCAACCAGAATCTGCAACAGTAATTTGATTAATATGACTTCCACCAGTCCAATTGTAAAACTGAAAACCCACTGGTGCAGTTAATGTTAGTGTCGCTCCGTTACAAATTGTAGTATCATTTCCTAAATCTACAACAGGCTCATTTCCGTTACATTGTGAAAATGAAGTTGTCACAACAAAAATAGAGAACAAAAGAATAATATATTTCATGAAAATTGAATTAATATGCTCAATATATAAAGACGTAAATGTATGAAAAATAGTTGTTTTAAACTAAATCATCTAAATTCTTTACACCGATTGGTCTTTCAATAGTGAATCCTTCAGCATATTTCACGCCAATTGAACGACCAAATTGCAACATTCTTCCTTTAATAAAATCGAAGAATTCTTCTCCTGAAATAGGTGTCGCTGGTTCTAAAGAATTTGGGTCAAAAAACTGTGTTTTGTAGGCTTTAATCGCTTCAATTTTTCGATCTAAAAAAGGGGTTACATCAACAACAAAATCTGGTTTAATAAAATGATCTTGGATGTAATGGTAAACTACTTTTGGTCGATGTGGCTCTTGTGTTGCTCCATTGTAGGATGTTTCAATTTTTCTTAACCCTGCTAAAAAGCATGCTTCTGAAACTAATTTTGATGCTTTTGCATGATCGGGGTGACGATCTTCAATGGCATTTGCTAAAACAATTTCTGGTTGAAAACAACGAATCTGCTCAATAATCAAACGCAACGTTTGTTCATTTTGTTCAAAAAAACCATCTGCTAATTTTAAATTATTTCGAGCGCTAATTCCCATGATTGTAGACGCTTCAGCAGCTTCACTGTAACGTGTTTTAATCGTTCCGCGCGACCCTAATTCGCCTTGTGTCAAGTCAACAATAGCAACTGTTTTACCTAATGAAATATGGTGCATAATAGTCCCTGAGGCTGATAATTCTATATCATCTGGATGGGCAGCAAAAGCTAAAATATCTACTTTCATGTTAGTTAGTTTTGAGTTTGGGTTGAAGTTTTGAGTTATGGGTTGAAAGTTTTGAGATTTCAACAGAATCAAGATCTAGTCTTAAAGTCTTAATATCCTTAAATCCTAAAGTCCATTTTTCAATTACTTCATTCTTTCATTCTTAATTCCTTAATTGACTAGTTCGTTGTTAATCAAATTAGCTTTCATTGTTTTTGCATACGAATGATTTCTCACTGCAGCTATAACTGTGAACAAAGCAAATAAACCAGTTGCAATCCAGATACCAGTTGGAATTGTTCCTAATCCATCACCTTGTGCGTATGAATGTAACCCTACCAAATAGAAGTTCACACCGAAAAATGTAAACAAGATTGCTGAATAACCCCATAAACTAACAGCGTTGAATAAAAATTTACCTTTCAATGCAGGAATGTATCGTAAATGAAGAATTACTGCGTACACCAATACAGAAACCAATGCCCATGTTTCTTTTGGATCCCAACCCCAATATCGTCCCCAAGATTCATTGGCCCAAATTCCACCTAAAAACGTTCCGATCGTTAACATAAATAAACCAATCGTAATCGTCATTTCTGAAACATAGGTAATTTCATTGATGTTCAAGGTTACGATTTGACCATTTTTTTGGTTTCTAAATAAGTAAAGCGTTAAATTGAAAAAACCAAGGATTGCACCTAATCCTAAGAAGCCATAACTTCCAGTGATAATTGCCACATGTATCATCAACCAATACGATTTTAACACTGGTTGCAATGGTGTGATTTCTGGGTCTAACAAATTCATTTCAGAAACAAAAATCATTAAAAAAGCCAAAATTGCTGTACCTGCTAAAATTACTGGGTTCTTTTTAGCAAATAAGAAACCTGCAATCATTGTAACCCATCCAATAAAGATAATGGCTTCGTACCCATTGCTCCAGGGTGCATGACCAGAAATGTACCATCTAAATCCTAACCCAACTCCATGGTAAACAAAAATAACAATTAACAATGCCGTAAATAATTTTGAAATAACGTTGTAACGTTTATTGCTTTTTTCGGAAGGTTTAACAAAAATTCGAATGAAGAATAGCACCAACAATACAAAACCAATCACTAAATAGGAATTCATTGCATTTTTGAAAATGGTCATTTTGTTATAACTCACTTCAATTTTAACAGCTGTTTCACTTGGAACTATTTTTGTTGAAGTAGCGCGTTGAAAAGCAATCAACTCTTTTAAAGAAGCGGAAACTTTTGAATAACTCCCAGATTTTGCAGCTTTGTCTAAACCTGCAATGTATTTCAATGCCATTTGTGAAGAAACAGAATCTTTCTGCATCAATTCCATTGTTAAAGGCACATACCATTTATTCCCTGAATCGCCTTTCAAAGGAATGATTTTCATGTTTTGCCATGTAAAAATCGATTCAACAACTTGAAAACGTTCGGCAACTTTAATCAACTTTTTATCAAATTCATTGCGTTTCGATTCCATGCGTTGAAAAGCAAGTTGGTATTCTTTTAATAATTTAAATTGCCCTGATTGACGATCAGCTAAATCTTGGAAAGAAGCATATTCTCCTTTCAACTGAAATGCTGCTCTTAAATTAGAAGGCACTTGTATTATTTTCTGAGTCATCCAATGTTGTGGATACATGTGCATACTCATGATGGTTTGCACAGCATTGTAATTTTCAAATTTGTTTTTTCGGTGAATCTTTCGTAAAAACTCATCACACAAGGTATGAAAAGGAACAATTCTACCTTCAAAATTTTGAACGAGCAATTCAGCCAATTCGTTCGAATGTTCTTTCGAAATGACTCTGAAAATTGCTTTTGTAGGCGTTGAAGCATGGTCGTGATTGTCTTGTGCATTGGCCATTGAAAAGCCTGAAATACTAATCAATAAAACCAATAGTTTCAACAATGCTTCTCTTTTTTCTCTCGACTTCTTTAATAAGTCATTCAATTCTTTAAAACGACCTGTCGAAGCAAACAACGATAATACCATCCCAATTGTCATTAGTAAATAACCTAAATAAGTAATGTTCGTTCCCCACCAATCAGCATTGACACTTAATCTTGTTCCTTCTTCATTTTCAGGAGTTTTCGGATCATCTAAATCATAAGCTGATTGAAAAAATCGAAATCCTTGGTAGTCCATCACATGATTCATAAAAATACGTTGGTTGCGTTTGTAGTTGTTTTTCTGATCAACGATTGTAACTTCACTTGCGAACGAAGATGGCGCTTCACTTCCAGGGTAACGATCCAATTGAAAATCTCTACAAGCGATGGCAAATGGCAATGGGATTTTTGTAGAACCGTATTCCATTTCATACGTTAACCCATTCAAATTAAACACTACGTGTTCTGGTACCTCTCCCATTCCACCTTTTAATTGCACCAATTTTGAAACTGTTCCATCACTTACTTTAACCGTCAAATAATCTGCACCAACTTTTTTGTTACCAGAAGGCATCAACATCATTTTAGCGTGTGGAACGGCTTGTTTGAATACAATTTGTTGGTTATTCACTTGGTAAAGTGTCGTAGTGTAAAATGGAACGATGCTATCTGCAGGAACAGCTGTAAACATTTCATCAGGAACAGGTTGCCCAGACTGACGTGCTTTTTGCATTTCAGCCATTGGTAAATAACGCAAGGGCATTTTTGATTGCATCATGACCTTTCCATTCTTCTCAAACAATTGAATACCTGGCATTGCGTCCTTTTTCTCGAAAGAAATTGCTACTTCGCCAGCTAATAAGAAATTACCTTTCGTTAAGAAATTTGATTTCATTCCTTCTGTAATAATTTCTAAAGCAGAACCATTAATCGAATCGTTCATTACCAACGAATCAATCATTTTCTTTTTAAAATCAACATATTCAATAGTTAACTCATTTTTGTGATTTGGGAAATTCAAATCAATCGAGAAATCATTATTCGTTTGTGGCGACATGAATACTTTCTCACTGTAAGTCATTTGCAATTTTCCATCGTTTATTTTCAGCCAAAGCATTGGGTCCGACGAATAAATAAAATCAGATTGTTTTCCCTCTGAAATCTTCATCAATCCTTCATAAGAATAATAACGCGTCACTCCTGCTCCAATTAAAATAATGATAAATGATAAATGGAAAGACAACATCGCCATTTTGGCACGTTGAAACATTTGGTAGCGAATGATATTTGCAATCAGGTTTAATCCTAAATAAATCAACAAGATTTCAAACCATTTTGCATTGTAAACAATGATTTTAGCCGTTTGAATATCGTATTGCGCCTCCAAAAACGTGCCAGCAGCGATCGCTAATAAAAAGACAAGCATGGCAAGCGCCATCATGCGCATTGAAAAAAATGATTTTGAAAACTTTTCCATTTTAGAACGAAAATTAATTGGGTACAAAAATACACAATGAAGCGCTTAAAAGAGAAAAATTAGGCGTAAAAAATCAATGATCGGATAAATTAAAATAAGAAAGCAATTTGAATACCCAAAATGCAATTAAAAAAAACCGAATTGTAGCTTCTCAACTCAATATACTTGAATTAAAAAGCTACAATAATAGCCAGTTAATTTTATCTTCCATTAAGGAATGATAACAACCATTACATCTTTTGATGTCTTCGCTCCATTTTCGTTTAAATTCACTTCAACTGTAACTTTTACATGAGTTGTATCCGTTAAATTATTTACCCAATGCTCATGGAAAACGTACGCTGATTTTTTAACGGTTGAAGTAGCCGAATAAAGCACTTCATTGGTTGTTTGATCAACCATTTTCAATGAATACCCATTAAGCATTTCAGTTGCTTGAATGGTTCCTTCTGCGTGAATTTCTTCACCTAAATTGATGGTGTCATTTACAACTGGATAAACAAAATTAATGCTTGCTGAAGTGGCAAAAGTTGCTGTTTCTTTTTCGCAACTTATAATTGATAATGCGAGAAAAAGCAGCGTAATATATGATCCTATTTTCATTTTTTATTGTTTTTTATTAAATAATTTAAACTAACACTTGCGCTTGTATGTTGAAGCACAGCGCCGTTTCGACTTGATTGTTGCACCGGCTGTTGAACAGAAACCGTCCAAAGCCAATTGTATGTAAATAAATTCAAACTTGATTTCAAGGCTAAGACATGACCTTTCGTGTCGATTACTGGGTCAATTTCACCTTCAATACTTGTTGATTCGAAATAATCAAAAACAGCACCAAGCGCAAAAATAAGGCGGTATTCTTTCAGCTTTTTACTGTAGTACAATTGTGAGTTCAATTGTGTAGAATTCCCATATTTAAACGCATACTTATCTGTTCCTTTTAAGGAATAACTCAATTCAGATTGCCATCCAAATTTACTTGTAAACTGATGCGTATAGGTCGATATCACTAAATAATCAAGCGAACCTGTTCCGGGATACAGATTTTTCAAATTCGAGGAACTTACAACATTTTTACCAAGTGGTAATTTGAATCCAAATCCAAGCGTTAAAAAGTGTTGGTCCAAACCATTGGTGTCTTTTTTATGTAAAAGAATACCATTGAGTAATAAATTCGGATCGCCAAACCCATTAATCGACTCACTTCCAGTGTCATGTGACTGTAAAGAAAATTGATAGGGAATACTTCCCAACAATTGAAAACGTTTATTTAATTGTGCTCTAAATCTTAACTCTTGCAAAAAAACCGATTCATTTGAATGTTGAATTCCATATAAATACGACGAAAAATGTCGGTATGTACTTTTGAATCCAATCGTATGAAACTTAGTTGCAGCCAAGATTCCAATCGAAACATTACTACCAACACCTCCACAAATATCACATGCAACAACTCGTTTACTCGTTATCACAACGAGGAATATACTTAAAATGATTGTTTTCATTTTTTTTAAATTTACATCACGAAAAAAAACAGTGATTGTAATTCAACTATTTTAATGGCTGTGTTTAGCTATTTTATATCGTTATGTGTTTCCTTTTCAGGATAATAACAATACAGAAACTATTACTTGAACAAATACAAGCAATTTTTATTCATATATAATAATAACTAAACAGACGGGTATTGCAACCCAGATAAATTAAGCAATAGTAGGTGGATGGAAGAACTGTTGATGATAGTCAAAACTATACTTGTTTGAATATAAAACGAAGGATTTTAGACTTTTTTCTAGGATAACATTTGTGAAATTAATCTCAAAAGTTGCATCAGAAAGAAAACAAGTGCTTTCAATGATTTTTAATGAAGGAAACGAATGTTGTTGCTTGTCTTTTTTGGCAGCTAATTCATCATCCGCTTTTTGTAACTGTTTCGCTAAGTAACACTTACCATTACATTTTAATTCAGGGCGATTTTTGTTTTCACATTCTAAAGCTGTGATCTCTAATTGATTGATACGGAAATTAATTTGCCAAAATGTACTGTAAATCACCTTACTGAGTAAAATACCAATCAGCACTATTGTTTTTAACATTTTCATTTTCCACTACAAAGATAGAAAAGAACTTTTATACAAACGTAACTAATGTAACGAATCATATTGATTCATTGCCAATAATACTAAAGTACAAGCTTCTTCTGTTTGAATACCAGCAAGTTCTAAAATGGATTTAAACGTTGGGTTTTCTGTTCCAGGATTAAACAAAACGCGTCTTGGTTTCAATTCCAAAATTACTTGATAATAAGCCTCTTGTCTCGAAGGATTTATGTATAATGCAATTGTATCTATAGCCCAATTTGGATTCCAAGAAGTTTCAAAAACAACATTCCCAACAGCTCCAGCTCTTGGTGCAAAAGCAATCACTTCATTTCCAGTTTCAACTAAACGCTCAATCGCTTTATATGCGTAGCGTTCAGGATTTGAACTTGCACCTAAAACTAACGTTTGTTTAGCCATTATACGTTGTCAAAAAATCCGTTACATTTTTCTGAATACGTGCTTCAATGTTCGATGTATCCGCTTTTTCAAATGTATTTCCTGTAATCATTTCGTACAATTCAATGTAACGATCGGTCACTACAGAAACAAATTCATCTGGCATTACAGGCATTGTTTGGCCATCTAATCCTTGGAAATTATTTTCAATCAACCATTGACGCACAAACTCTTTCGATAATTGTTTTTGTGGTTCGTTGTTATCTTGGCGTTCTTGGTAACCTTCAGCATAAAAATAACGGGAAGAATCTGGTGTATGAATTTCATCAATTAAAATCACTTCTCCGTTACGAATACCGAATTCATATTTTGTATCCACTAAAATCAATCCTCTAGCCGCAGCCATTTCTGTACCACGTTGAAACAAAGCACGCGTGTACTCTTCCATTTTTAAATAGATTGCTTCAGTAACAATTCCATTAGCCAAGATATCTTCACGTGAAATATCTTCATCGTGTCCTTCTTCTGCTTTTGAAGCTGGTGTAATTATTGGCGTTGGAAAACGATCATTTTCTTTCATTCCTTCTGGCAAGGAAACACCACAAAGCGAGCGTTTACCTAATTTGTATTCACGTGCTGAATGTCCAGCTAAATAGCCACGAATCACCATTTCAACGCGAACAGGTTCGCACGCATAACCAATTGCAACTGCAGGATCCGGCGTAGCAATTAACCAATTTGGAACAATGTCTTTGGTAGCATTTAAAAACATGGTTGCAACTTGATTCAATACTTGACCTTTGTGCGGAATTCCTTTTGGCAAAATGTGATCAAATGCAGAGATTCGATCTGATGCAACCATTACAAGTAAATCATTTTCAATTGTATAAACGTCTCTAACTTTTCCTTTGTATACTGATTTTTGTCCTGGAAAAACATAATCTGTTTTTATTATAGCATTACTCATTTTACTTGTTTTTTATCAATTAATTTATTTGTTATCTTCTTTTTCTTTTCGTTCTGCAACATCAAATGCTTCGATAATGCGTTTCACTAATTCGTGACGAATCACATCATTTTGGTTCAAGCGAACAACTCCAATTCCTTCAACTCCTTTTAAAACATCCAACGCATAGGCCAACCCTGATTTTTGCTTATGTGGCAAATCGATTTGAGACATATCTCCCGTGATGACAAATTTTGCGGTCATTCCCATTCGTGTAAGGAACATCTTCATTTGCATCGAAGTTGTATTTTGTGCTTCATCTAAAATCACAAATGCTTTATCGAGTGTTCGCCCACGCATGAAAGCCAAGGGTGCAATTTCAATGATTCCAAATTCAATCATATCTGCCAATTTCTCAGGCGGAATCATGTCGCGCAGGGCATCATACAATGGCATCATGTATGGATCCAACTTTTCTTTCAAATCGCCTGGTAAAAAACCTAAGTTCTCACCTGCTTCGACTGCTGGTCGAGTCAATACAATGCGTTTTACTTCTTTTGCTTTCAACGCACGAACAGCCAATGCAACAGCAGTATAAGTTTTGCCCGTTCCAGCTGGACCAACAGCAAAAACCATGTCGTTTTTATCGACAGCTTGCACCAAAGTTTTTTGATTAATCGTGCGGGCTCTCACTTTTAAACCACCATTTCCATGAACGATGATTTCTGCATCGTGAATTTTACCAATCATCTTCTCCCCTTCATCGGAAAGTAAATTAGCAATGTCGTTTTCAGAAACTAGGTTGTATTTATGATAATGCTGAACGATTAAATTGAATTTTTCTTCAAAACGTTGTATCAATGCACCTTCTCCGATTACGGTCATTTCGTTGCCTCTAGCTGTAACCTTCAGGGTTGGGAAAAATGCTGCTAAGCGTTTCAAGTTTAAGTTATTAACTCCTAACACTTCGACTGGATTTACACCTTTGATTTCTATTTTTTTCTCGCTCAAATTCAAAAAATTGCGTTCATTTCATCCTATATAAACTGATAAAGCTTATTTTTGGGTCAAAATTAAAAAATATTTCTTCTAAATCATCTACTGAATAGACAGATATGCAAATAATTACATTGACAACAGATATGGGTTTGAAGGATCATTATGTAGCAGCTGTTAAAGGCACGCTTTATAAATCCAATCCTGGTGTTACAATTGTTGATATTTCGCACGAAGTTAGGCCATTTGACGTTGCCGAAGCTGCCTACTATTTGCGTTCTTGTTTTGAAGATTTTCCTGAAGGAACAATTCACATTATTGGAGTCGATGCTGAGCCAATGGTAAATTTTGGAGGTTCAGAAGGTTCATTTCCCTCTATTTTAGTCTATAAAGGTCATTATTTTGTAGGAAACGACAATGGCTTTTTCGGTTCATTTCTTCAAGAAAATACACCTGAAGCATTTTACCGAATCGATGATGTTTTATCAAAAATTTCATTGTTTAAGTTTCCAACAAAAAATATTTTTGCGCCGATTGCAACAAGAATTGTAGCTGGAGATGCGATTGACAGTTTTGCCTCAACATACTCTCATTACAAAAAAGCCCTTGAATCGAATGCCATTATCGAACCGAATTTAATCAAAGGAAAAGTGGTGCATGTGGACAATTTTGGCAATATTATAACGGATGTGCACAAAACTTTAATAGAACGTTTTGCAAAAGACATTCCTTTCACTATTTATTACCGCAACAAAGATTATTACATTGAAGAAATTTCAGCGACCTACAATTCCGTTCCTGTTGGAGAAAAAGTAGCGATTTTCAACGATCGCGGATTCTTAGAAATCGCCATTAACAGAGGAGCGAATGGAAGCAATGGAGGGGCAGAAAAATTATTTGGTGTTCGCATTGGTGATGTTGTGCGGGTTGAATTCACACCAAAAGGATCTCACAACACCCTAGAATCTTTGTTTTAAATGATTAGAATTGTTCAACTTCACTTTCAAGAAGACAAACTTGCAAATTTTCTGACGTTTTTTGACAGCGTTAAAGAAAAAGTAAACACTTTTCCGGGTTGTAACGGCATGCAATTGTTGCAAGATAAAGCAAATCCCTGCATTGTTTTCACCTACAGCAATTGGAATACTCCAGCTGATTTAGAAAACTATCGAACATCTGAAACATTTATCGGGATTTGGTCTACCATCAAACCGTGGTTTGCTGAAAAAGCTGCTGCTTGGAGCGTTGATGCTTATTTTGATGGGTTTGAATTTTGAAAAAGGCATTTGTTGTTAGTAGTTTGTAATTAGTTTTGGATTTTAACAGAATTGAAAACTAGGTATAAAATCTTTAAATTTTTACATACTATCAATTAATAGTATTGGGTTAAAACAGTGGTTGATTTTACAACATTGCAATATTGTAAAGAATCTAGCCTTAACAATGATTACAAGCTGTAATTCATGCAAAACCTTACATAATTACAACTAGACTACTTATTAACAACACGGTGAAATTCACCTTATCAATCTACAATACAATTCCTCAACTAAATCAGCTAAGTATCAATCGATAAGCAGCTAATTAATTTATTTCAAACTTTTTTTTGAAAAAATGCAATTTTTAAAATAATAATATATCTTTACAGAAATTAATACATAATACAAATGAGTAAAGGAGTTGTAAAATTCTTTAATGAAACGAAAGGATTTGGTTTTATTATTGAGTCAGATTCAAACAAAGAGTACTTTGTACACGTTTCTGGTCTAGTTGACAAAGTTAAAGAAAATGACGAAGTCGAATTCGATCTTGAAGAAGGACGAAAAGGATTGAATGCAATGAATGTGAAGTTAGCGTAACTAATATATTTCATCAATTAATTCTTAAAAGTCTCGTTTTTGTAACGAGACTTTTTTGATTCTACACGTTTCTTGCCAAAAAAACGACCAATCAATCAACAAAATCATACCATTATCAAATTAGATATGGCAATTTCAAAATGAAATCTTAATTTTGGGGCAATAAATTAATCGCACACAATGAGAGCACTTTATTTTAAAGAAATAAAAAGTTTCCTAAGTTCAATCATCGGATATATTTTTATTTTAATCTATTTAATTGCCTCAGGGCTTTTTCATTGGGTCATTTCCTACAACACCAACTTATTAGAAGGTGCTGAATCGGATCTAATTCCATTTTTCAACTTGTCCCCTATCATTTTCTTGATTTTAATTCCAGCAATTACGATGCGCTCTATCGCTGAAGAACGTCGCACTGGAACCATTGAATTGTTGTTTACACGACCTATTTCTGATTTAAAAATTCTATTGGCAAAATATTTTGCAGGCGTTACACTTTTAGTTGTTGCAATTATTCCGACAATCATCTATTATATTTCAATGTATAATTTGGGCGCTCCTGTAGGCGTAATTGATGGTGGAGCAACTTTTACTTCTTACGTAGGCTTGGTGTTGATCGGCGCAGCATTTGTTGCCATCGGAATATTCGCTTCTTCCATTACAAGTAGTCAAATAGTAGCATTTATACTTTCCATGTTTTTATGCTGGATATTTTTTGACGGATTGCGCCTCTTAGGTTCTTTTAATTTAATGGGTAAATTTGATTACGTGGTTCAATACGCTAGCCTTTCTCATCACTACGACGCCATCAAAAAAGGAGTCATCGATACAAGCGACGTCATCTATTTCTTTACATTTATTGGGATTTTTATTTATGCTGCTTTAACAGTCATTAAAACATTAAAAAAATAAAAAATGGCAGATAAAAAAACAATTGGAAAAGGTCTTTACAATTGGACATTCCTAACGATCGTAATTGTAAGTGTTGTTATTATCAACATTATTGGTTCATTTTTATTCACACGAATAGACATGACCAAAGACAAGCGTTATTCGTTAAATGAAGGTACCATTCACTTTTTGGAAGATACAAGCTACATCAAAAACAGAATTAGCATTAACATTTATTTAGAAGGAAATTTGCCTGCTGAAATCAAAAGTTTTAGAAATGTTATTGAAGACAAATTAAAAGAATTCAAACAATATGCGGGCGACCGAATCGAATATACATTCATCAATCCCAACACGGGAACGGAAGCAGAACAACAACAATTGTTTGAAGGCTTGTATGCACGTGGAAAAGGATTGATTCCGATGGACGTTGTGTACATGAAAGATGGTGCGCAAAATCAATTGTTACTTTGGCCTGGTGCAACAATTACCTATGAAGGTTCAACCGTTCAAACCATTCAATTTTTACCAGGAACTCCTCCAGGAAAACCTTACAGTTTAGAAGGAATCACCGACATATTAGAAAACTCAATCAATAACTTAGAATACATTTTAGTAAGTTCTTTACGTCGCTCTGTAATGGCGTTTAAACCTAGAATTGGATTTCTACAAGGACACGGTGAACTTACCTTTCAACAAACACAACGAGCACGCGCATTAATTGCACCTTATTTCTCAATTGCAGATGTTACAATTCATGATTCAATTGCTGCATTGAACAACATCGATGGTTTAATTATTGCACATCCAACACAGAAATTCAGTCAAAAAGATTTGTATGTGATTGATCAATTTGTGATGCGTGGCGGACGTTTGATGTGTTTTCTCGATGCGCTAAACCTCAACCAAGACTCCTTAAACAAAAATGGCGCAACACATACCACACGCTATGAAACAGGCATAGAACGGATGTTGTTTGATTACGGGTTGAAATTAAACGATAACTTAGTAGTTGACGTGAATTGTGCTCAAAAACCTGTTCCATTTGCAAAACAATCTATCATTCCATGGTTTTTTCATGTCTTGGCAACACCAACAAAACATCCAATTTCTAGAAATTTAGAGCCAGTTTCCTTGTTGTATGCCAACGAAGTGCAATTTGTTGGGAATAGCACCAATAAAATGACGCCAATATTAACGTCTTCGACCAATTCAAACGTGACTGGTTTAGCGCCAATGGTGAATTTAGCAATGCCCCTGAATTATGGGCCTAACCCTGAATTGGTTGCCAATCCAAATGCTGAAATCAATAAAATTTGCCTTGCAGGTTTAGTGGAAGGATCGTTTGAGTCGCATTTTAAAAACCGCATAGTTGAAGAGTTTGCGAATAATCCAATCGCGCAGTACGCTGATAAAAGTTTAAAAGATGGAAAAGTTTTGTTGATTGGAAATGGACGATTTATTCAAAATGCTTACGACTCAATGCCCGCAAAAGATGGCAAGACATTTATGTACCGACCAAAATCATTTAACGACTTAAGAATGGATGAAGGCTTGGCTCAAGTTGGTATTCCGTTGTATTTTGGAAATCAAGAATTTTTTCAAAACTTAACGGATTACATGTTGGGCGACAATTCTGTATTAGGAATTAGAAGTCGTCAAATTGACATTCATGCAATTGACAAAGAAAAAGTAAAAACAGATGGTAATTTTTATAAGGTCATCAACATTTTATTGCCGGTTTTACTTGTATTGATTTTCGCTTTTATTATGTCAACCATACGCAAAAGAAAATACGCCAAATTATGAAAAAACTATTCGTTTTAATTGCATTTTTAATACTTGTCATCACTTTAGGATTTTATGCTAAATCGTTGGTGGAAAATCAAGGGAAATCTGACACTGAATTAATTGAATTTGCAGTAAAAGATACCAGTTCTGTTGATAAAATAATTATTTCAGATGCATATTCAAACACCATAGAATTGGTGAGGGGCACAAAAAATTGGACAGATGCCAATGGCGAATGCATCACGCAAGATAACGTTCAATACATTTTGGATGCCATTAAAAACATTGAGTTCAAAGCATATTTAGCAAAAGAAGCGCAAGCTAATTTCAATAAAAGAATGATCGCTCAACATACAAAAGTTGAAATTTTCCAACAAGGTGAATGGGTGAAGACATGGTACATTGGTCCTCCTTCACAAGACCATTACGGACAAATTATGTTACTAGATTCGAAAGAAGATGGAAAAAGTGACATACCTGTAATGATGAGTATTCGCGGAGTAAAAGGTATTATAGAACCACGCTTTTTCGCAGACAAACGATCTTGGAAGTGTACAAATATCTTCGCCGTTCCGTTGGAGAAAATCGCAAAAGTTGACGTGAAAATTATGACGGATCCACGTTTAAGTTTCAGCGTAACAAAAGTGGGATCCATTCTTTCTGTTTTTCAAGCTGGTAAAAAACTTGAAAACGCTGATAATAGCATGACATTTAGATACTTGCAGAATTACAAAAAAATACACTTCGATTTAGCTAATTTTGAATTGTCTAAAAGACAAGTTGACAGTGTTAAACATTCGAAACCTTTCTCAACGATTTCTTTAACTGAAACTACTGGAAAACGTACATTCTTGAAATTGTTTACTTTAAAATCAAACGAACCTACCAAAAATGAATACGGTGAAGTATTGAACATCGATTACAATAAATTTTGGTGTTTATTGCCAAATGGCGAATTAGTAAAATGCCAATATTTTGTATTTGATCCACTTTTGAAAGGTCATTTGTACTTTCCGTTTGACTTAAAAGGAACAAAATTAGGCGCATTATTGTCACAGCAAAATCAATAAATTGTTAATAAAAATTGAAAAAAAGAGAGCGATTTATCTTGTAGTTTGACTTACCTTTAATAGATTTGAAACAAATAAAATACACATGAACTTTATTATATCAAGCACATCTTTATTAAGACATTTGCAAAGCATTTCTGGTGTTTTAAGTACAAGCAATTCTTTGCCGATTTTAGATAATTTCTTATTCGAAATTAACGATGGGCAACTAACAGTTTCTGCATCTGATTTAGAGACTACTATGCGTACTACCTTAGAGGTTGAAGCTAATGAATCAGGGAAAATTGCTGTTCCAGCAAAATTAATCTTAGATGTATTAAAAAACTTGCCGGATCAACCGTGTACGTTTTTAGTTGATAAAGCGACCTTTTCAATTGAAATTGCTTACGATAATGGGAAATCAAAAATGGTTGGCTACAACGGTGACGAATTTCCAAGAGTTCCTTCAATTGAAAGAAGTAGTTCAATTAAAATTGCTGGTGAAATTATTTCAAAAGCAATTAACAAAACATTATTTGCAACTGGTAACGATGACCTTCGTCCTGTAATGAGTGGTGTATTTTGCCAGTTTAGCCCTGAAGATATCACGTTTGTAGCTACAGATGCACATAAATTAGTACGTTACAGAAGAACAGATTCTGAAGCTACTGGAAGTTCTTCATTTATTCTTCCAAAAAAACCATTGAATTTGTTGAAATCAAATTTAACAGGAACAGAAGAAGTGTTGATGGAATACAACGAATCAAATGCCGTTTTCACATTCAACGACATCGTTTTAATTTGTCGATTAATTGATGGTAAATATCCTAATTATGACGCGGTTATTCCAAAAGAAAATCCAAATGTTTTAACAATAGATCGCGCTCAATTTTTATCGTCAATCAAACGTGTGTCGATTTTTGCTAACAAAACAACACACCAAGTGAAATTAAAATTGGCAGGTTCTGAACTTGCACTTTCTGCTGAAGATGTTGATTTCTCAAACGAATCAAACGAACGCTTAACATGTAATTATGTTGGTGATGATATGGAAATTGGCTTCAACTCTCGTTTCTTAATGGAAATGTTGAACAACATTGAAACGACTGAAATTCGTTTAGAAATGAGCGAACCATCGCGTGCTGGATTATTGATGCCTGCATTAAAAGATAACGAAAATGAAGATATATTAATGTTGGTTATGCCCGTTATGTTGAACAGATAATTTCATCAAAAATTATACTTAAAATCCACTTTTTTAGTGGATTTTTTTTTGTACATTAGCCTATGAAATCATTGTTTAAAAGTTTATTGTATAGCTTTTTGCTAGTATCACTCGTTGCAAGTTGCGGTTTAAAATATACCCCAACAGAAACTCGTGAAAGTTTCTTCCAAAAGAGACAAGAAAAAATTAGTGACTACATTTTAAATCAAATGAACGGTCAAACTTTGAGTTACACGTCGATTGCTTATGGAAAAACCAAAGTTGTAAAACCAATTAGCTACAAATCATTGGATTCATTGTACGAACTAAAATACCAGAATGAATTAAAGCAAATCAAAGACAAGCGTTTGGAAGAAATCATCAGCAACCAACGACAAATTGCTCTCAATGATACCGCAAAAGTTCTATACCTTGAAAATCATGTCTTTTCATTAGGAAACTCAGATACAATTGCATTCTACAATACTATTTTTCAACTAACCAGTGATTTGAAAATTGCTGATGTTACGATTATACAAAGTGTTTATCTTCCTGCTAAATATAGTGGGCTCTATCGAAAATATTTATTTGAAGAATCCTATTTGAGTGCTGTTAATTTTGCTTCTGATCAAGAGAAAAAATTTTACCAAAAATACAAAGATGAGTTGGAAAATAGATCTATTGCACAACAAGATGCTTTTGTGTTACATACACTAAAATTAATGGAGCTTACTAATAGCATAAGAAAAACAAGCAACAGAGAACTATTAAATGAACTTTCAATTCAAATCCTCCCTAAAATATGCGCAAATCCATCGAATATTAAAGTTTTACCTGTTAAAGAATCTATAGTTCGCGCTGAAAATGACATTGTAACAACTACAGGTTATCTAGTAAAAATCACTTTTTCTTCCATCGAAAATGGCTTGTTAATCGAGAACAATGAACGGACATTACAATTCAATCAATTTCTTGAATTAAAAGAAATTATAAGACCTTAATTCGATAAGCTCCATTATTGAGTGATAACATATTAATTGATTGAACCCAAGGCATTGCAATGTGGAGCTGTTTCGTTTTAGGAAAATATTGATTCGAAAATACAATGATTATTTTTTTATTATTTATTCTCAATTCCTTCGCGAATGGTGAATGCTCTTTGATTTCAAATGATAATTTTGGAGCGACTATTTTCCAGTTGGTTTTAAAAATTGCACAATAAGATATGGGAGCTGGAAATTGTTTGCGGTAATTTTCGACCAAGTATTTTACTTTTTTATTGAATTCTTCTGGTTTACATTTATAGAAACAATAATAGTGGTTGTTTTTACGTAAAGTAACAATCAAATTGCGAGTATTAAAAACAATGCATTCTTCTTGCTTTAGCGACTCATAACGTCGAAATGCTAACACACTAAAAAACAAGATACTAAAGCCATATCCAATTAAAAAATGACGGTTCGATTTGGCAACAAAAAAGAAAAATAATACAAGAAAAAAAGCCAATACAACTTCGAGAAATGAAATCGAAAACCCATAAGCCACAGCACCTGGAAGCTGTTCCACCCACTCTATAAACCATAAAGACACAAACAAAGTGAATCCCAAAACTATTCCCGTGATTTTAGCCAAAATTTTCATCGGAAACACAAGAAATAGCAACAAACCAATCCCTAAGATTAAACCAGAAGTAGCCATTAACCCAATATTTGATAAAATAAAATAATTGGGGAATTGATGGAAATAATAAAGTGATAAGGGAGTAGTGAAAAGTTGTGCAGCAAATCCAATGGCTGTTCCTTGCCAAATTTTAAGCAGGATTTTGTTTTTCAAATAAATCAGGGACTCAATTGGTTTATAAACTAAAAAAATACCAAGCATTGCTAAAAATGACAATTGGAACCCAATATCAAACAAAGTAAATGGTTGAAGTATAACCAATACAAATCCTGTAAAAAACAAGGTGTTGAGTGGTGAATAATTCTTACCCATTAATTGAGCTAAAACTAGGACGGAAAACATGAATACAGCTCTCAAAACTGATGGTGATAAACCTGTAATAATTGAATATGCCCACATCAAAATAACAACTATTATAATCGCCCTATTTTTAGTGAAAATGCGAGGGAGAAAGCCAAAAACTACCATCAAAATTTGCATGATAATTCCAATATGAAGTCCCGAAACTGCCAACACATGCATCGCTCCTGTATTCGTGAAGCTTGCGGTTATTTCGCTATCAATCAAAGATTTGTCACCTAAAATCAAGGCCAATGCTATTGCCAAGTCTTTTCCTTTAAGGTTCTCCTCCAATGCTCGCTTAAAATACAGACGACAATCGTCGAGAAATGCACTTAAAAAAAATGGCTGCACCTTTTTTTGAACAAAGTAATCCATTGAATCTAAAAATGCTATGAAACGAATTCCTTTTTTGTTCCAATATGACTCTGCATCAAATTCACCCGGATTACCTGCGTTTTTTATTGGATTAAAGATTGATTTACAAACAATCACATCATTTACTTGCAAGTCTAGTTTTCCTTTTTTAATAAACAATACAGCTGATTCATTCAGCGAAACTGTATCAAATATTGCTTGGAATTGTTGGATTTTAGCAATTACTTTTACCCATTCCTTTTCTTGGTTGCCAATTTCTTGAAATTTCAATACTAATTCACCTTCTTGTCGGTAGAAATCTTTGAAAGTATTTCGCTCCCACGCTCCATTACTTTGCTGAATTGAGAAAATTCCAATCAATACAAAAAAATTGAAAATAACTACTAAAAAAAAGGCGTTATTTGATTTAAACAACAAATGTTGCAATATAAATGTGCCTAAACAAACTGCTGAATAACTAACTAAAAAATTAAAGGAAATCGAATACGAATACCCCATATACACGCCAACAGAAAGCGCAATAAAGAGCACTAAAAATGGTGTTCTAAAAAATTGAAGGGCTTTTTGTGGTTTCATGCATCAAATTTTTCATAACAATAGTATTAAAAATTGCATTAAAAAACAACGATTTCTAAAGATTGAATCTATAATAGACCACAATTTTGTGGAATATCACTATCTTTGTTACCAAAATTTTTTTAAAATGATTAATGTAACACTTCCTGATGGATCTATCAAGCAATACGAAAAAGGTACTTCTGCATTAGACGTTGCCAAAAGTATTTCTGAAGGTCTTGCTAGAAATGTACTTGCCGCTAAAATTGACGGTAAAGTAGTTGATGCAATTCTTCCTATTTCAACTGATTGTTCGCTGCAATTGTTGACCTGGAATGATCAAGAAGGTAAATCAACCATGTGGCATTCATCAGCGCACATTATGGCGGAAGCATTGGAATTTTATTTCCCTGGAATTAAATTAGCAATTGGACCTCCTGTTGCGAATGGTTTTTATTACGATGTCGATTTTATGGAGCAATCCATTTCTGAAAAAGATTTAGAAAAAATCGAACAGAAAATGAAAGAATTGGCCAAAGAAAAAAATGCTTTTGTTCGAAAAGATGTTTCTAAAGCTGATGCAATTGCTTATTTCACAGAAAAAGAAGATCCATATAAATTAGAATTAATCGAAGGATTGGACGACGGAACAATTACATTCTATACGCAAGGAAACTTCACGGATTTATGTCGTGGACCGCATATTCCAGACACAGGATTTGTGAAAGCCGTTAAATTAACTTCTATAGCAGGAGCGTATTGGAAAGGTGACGAGAACAACAAACAATTGACGCGTATTTATGGAATTACTTTCCCTAAACAAGCTGAATTAACTGAGTATTTAGAAAAAGTTGAAGAAGCAAAACGTCGTGATCATCGAAAATTAGGAAAAGAATTAGAATTGTTTACTTTTTCTCAAAAAGTAGGTCAAGGTTTACCATTGTGGTTGCCAAAAGGAGCTGCATTACGTGAACGTTTAGAAAACTTCTTGAAGAAAGCGCAACGTAAAGCAGGTTACCAACAAGTAATTACACCGCACATCGGAAACAAAGAATTGTACGTGACTTCTGGTCATTATGCAAAATATGGCGCAGATTCATTTCAACCAATTAGAACGCCCGATCCAAATGAGGAGTTTTATTTGAAACCGATGAATTGCCCACATCACTGTGAAATTTTTAAATCAAAACCACGCTCATACAAAGAATTGCCTGCTCGTTTCGCTGAATTCGGAACTGTATACCGCTATGAGCAATCTGGAGAATTACATGGCTTAACGCGCGTGCGCGGGTTTACGCAAGATGATGCACATATTTTCTGTACACAAGAGCAAGTAAAAGATGAATTTAAAAAAGTAATCGACATCGTTCTTTACGTATTAAAAACATTGAAATTCGATAATTTCAAGGCTCAAATTTCATTGAGAGATCCAGAAAACCCTACTAAATACATAGGCAGCGATGAAAACTGGGAAAAAGCTGAAGCAGCAATCATTGAAGCAGCAGCAGAAAAAAACCTAAATACTGTTGTTGCATATGGTGAAGCTGCATTTTATGGTCCTAAATTGGATTTCATGGTGCAAGATGCATTAGGAAGAGAATGGCAATTGGGAACAATTCAAGTAGATTACAATTTACCAGAACGCTTTGAATTAGAATACACTGGGGCTGACAATCAAAAACACCGACCAGTCATGATTCACAGAGCTCCTTTTGGTTCAATGGAACGTTTTGTTGCGGTTTTACTAGAACATTGCGCTGGAGATTTCCCTTTATGGCTTTCTACAGAACAATTTGCCATCTTACCAATTTCTGATAAATTCAATGCATATGCAGAAAAAGTTTCAGAATTGCTAAATAATTACGATATTCGCGGATTCGTTGACGATCGTAATGAGAAGATTGGCAAGAAAATACGTGATGCAGAAATGAAAAAAACACCATTTATGCTGATTGTAGGAGAAAAAGAAGCTGAAAACAATGAAGTTTCTGTTCGTCAGCGAAATGTAGGTGATAAAGGTTCAATAACAATTGATGCCTTGATTGCTTTAATACAACAAACAATTGAAGATGAATTAGCATCTAATGTTTAATTAATTGAATGAGAAAAAACACAAGAAAACCTTTTGTTAAAAGGGAAGAAGCAGATCAACACAAGATCAACGAGAAAATTACTTCACGCGAGATTCGTTTGGTAATTGAAGGTGAAGAGCCAAAAGTAATGACGACTTCTGACGCAATTCGATTAGCGGAAGAACAAGAATTGGATTTGGTTGAAATTTCTCCAAATGCTGTTCCGCCGGTTTGTAAGATTATGGATTACCGTAAATTCTTATACAACCAAAAAAGAAAACAAAAAGAATTGAAAGCAAAACAAAGTAAAATTGTTTTGAAAGAAATTCGTTTTGGACCGAATACAGACGACCATGATTTCAATTTTAAATTGGCACATGCGCGTAAGTTCTTAGAAGAAGGAAGTAAAGTGAAAGCGTATGTTTTCTTCCGTGGTAGAACAATTGTATTTAAAGACAGAGGAGAAATTTTGTTATTGAAATTCGCACAAGAATTAGGGGATATCGGTGCTGTTGAGCAACTACCTAAATTAGAAGGAAAGCGAATGATTATCATGATTAATCCTAAAAAGAATAAATAACGTCTGAAAGACATAAAGATTTAAAGTCTTGAAGTCCTTAAATCCTAAAGTCCTAAAGTCAAAAGAAGCTATATAGAGTCAACCTTTAAAAACGAAGAGAGATGCCAAAAATGAAAACTAAATCTAGTGCGAAGAAGCGATTCACGATCACTGGAAGCGGTAAAATCAAAAGAAAACACGCTTTTAAAAGTCACATCTTAACAAAGAAGTCGACGAAGCGTAAAAGAAATTTAACACATGCAGGCTTGGTTAACAAAGCCGATTTGTCAAATGTTAAATTACAATTATGTATGAAGTAATCGTCAATTGACGATTGTATACTTCGGTTTGTTTAACCCAGTAATGAGTACACAAGTCAACTGAAACAATGTTGCACTCCTTATTAAATAACTAGAAATTATGCCAAGATCAGTAAATCACGTAGCATCAAGAGCTCGTAGAAAAAACTTGATGAAATTGGCCAAAGGTTACTTTGGTCGTAGAAAAAACGTTTGGACAGTTGCAAAAAATGCAGTTGAAAAAGGTTTAAATTATGCTTACGAAGGTCGTAAACAAAAGAAAAGAAACTTCCGTTCTTTGTGGATTACGCGTATTAACGCTGGTGCACGTCAGCACGGAATGAGCTATTCTCAATTCATTGGAGCTGTTCACAAAAGTGGAATTGAATTGAACCGTAAGGTTCTTGCAGACTTAGCTATGAACCACCCTGAAGCTTTCAAGGCGGTTGTTGATGCAGTGAACAAGTAAAAGTTATTCAACTCTATATAGTAAAATCCGCCTTTTGGGCGGATTTTTTTTGTTTATTATAAGTGAAATAACCTATTCTATTAAAAAAAAGTAAAGAATGTAAATATCAGTCTGAACAATTCATTACATTTGCCCAAATTATTTTTTATGTCAATGAGCACAAACAAGGCATCTATTGCCGGAGTATTGATTACAATAGGTATTGTTTTTGGAGATATCGGTACTTCACCTCTATATGTTTTTCAAGCAATTACAGGAAATGGTAAACACTTCGACCACGATTTGATTATGGGAGGTTTGTCAGCTGTGATTTGGACCTTGATTTTACTTGCTACAATTAAATACATCTATTTCGCATTAAATGCTGATAATAAAGGTGAAGGAGGAATTTTCGCACTCTATGCCCTACTCAAATCTAAACGGATCAAATGGATTATTATACCCGCATTAATTGGTTGTGCTACATTACTTGCAGATGGATTTATTACGCCAGCAATTTCAATTTCTTCTGCGGTTGAAGGAATCAATAACATCTATCCCGATTTCCCTGTTTTACCAGTTGTTGTGGGAATAATCATTGCTATTTTCTCCGTTCAACAATACGGTACCTCCGCAATAGGTAAAGCTTTCGGTCCAATAATGGTTATCTGGTTTTTCTTTTTAGGTTACTTAGGCGTAATTAACATTTCAAAGAACCCTGAAGTTTTAAACGCAATCAATCCTTACTATGCATATAACCTGATTGTAAATGTAGAAAATGGTTTCTGGGTGCTTGGTGCTGTATTCTTATGTACTACTGGTGCAGAAGCTTTGTATTCTGATTTAGGACATTGCGGAAAAGGTAACATCAGAATTAGTTGGTCAATTATGAGTTTACTATTAGTAACCAATTACTTTGGTCAATCAGCATTGTGTTTAACAGATGGGTTTCACTTATTACCAAAACAAACAATTTTCTATGCAATGGTTCCAAAAGACCTATTGTACTTTGCTATTGGAATTGCCACTGCAGCCACCATCATTGCTTCTCAAGCATTAATAACTGGTGTATTTACCTTAATGAATGAAGCAATAAAATTAAACTTGTGGACAAATCTACGAGTTAAATATCCTACTGACCACCAAGGTCAAATATACATTCCATTTATTAATTGGGTATTGATGATTGGTTGTTTAGTTGTTATTGCTGTATTCCAAAAATCTTCCGCTATGGAGGCTTCTTATGGTTTAGCCATAACAATTAACATGGTGATGTCATCGGTTCTTTTAAGTTATCTTTTAATGCTTAAATACCCGAAAATGAAATACATTTATGTTGCAATTTTTGGAGTATTCATTATTATTGAAGGGATTTTCTTGTTATCTAACTTAGGAAAAATCATGCATGGAGGTGCCTTTACATTGGTACTTTCTATTGGTTTCTTTATTTTACTGTTTTTGTATTACCAAGCTCGTATTTTACGAAAAAGTATTACAGAATACATTTCAATGAAAAAGGTAATTCCTTTGTTGAATGCAGTTCAGGCAGATCCTTCAATTCCTTATGAAGCCTCTAACATTGTTTACCCAACACGTAGTAATTCACCGAACAAATTAGATTCTACCGTTTTCTTTTCTTTGTTTCAAAAAAGACCAAGAAAAGCTGGTGTTTATTGGTTTTTACACTTAGATATTTTGAGTGATCCTTGGGGTGTACACTATACTGTAAATGAAGTGATTGATAAATCATGCTACTATGTTACATTACAACTTGGTTTCAAAGAAGAACACCGTGTTGAATATATGATGCGTAAGATTTTCTGTAAAATGGTTGAAAAAGGAGAATTAAGCGGTGACAGTGTATTCAAATGCGTAAGAGGAGAATTTGATGAACCTGATTTTAAATTCATTGTATTAAATTCACGTGTTGCTACCGACAATAAATTGACTGCTTTTCAACGCATGTGTGTAAAAGCCTATCGTTTAGTCAAATCTACGGGATTAAAACCTGCAGAAGATTTCGGTTTAGATAAAACAAACGTTCAAGTAGAATACATTCCAATCAGTGTTACAAAACAATACGATCAAGAATTAGTAGAAGATTACGAAGATTATTCAAGAAGTGAATCAATTCGATTGACACGAGGCGAATAAATTCAACGATAAAGAAAAAAAAGGCGATTCAATGAATCGCCTTTTTTGATACTAGTAAAGCTTTAATTGATAATAACTTTTTTGATTGTTTTACCTTTTTCTGATGCTAAATGAAAGAAATAAACGCCTTTATTTAATTGCAAATCAAATTCATTGATGTTTTTTGATTGAATCGGATTAGAAATGAATCTTCCATTGATATCATAAATAGAAAGGGCAAAAGGAGTCAAGCTTTTAATGGTAACCTTTCCATCTGTAGGATTCGGGTAAAGCGTGAATTCATCTTCTGTATTAGAATTAACAGCTAATGTTACTTGATTACAATTAAACAGCGATTGACTTTCATAAAAAAGTTTTGCTGAATCTGCCAAATTAATCACTGTTTGAACATTCTCTAAATGATTCCCTGATCTTCCATAAAGTATCGCGAAATCCATGCAATCAGATTGATTTGCGTTAAAATTCATCGATTCAAGAACCATTAATCCTCTTCTATCTCCTGCCACATTTTGATTGGTCATTTCAGACCATCCAACACTTGTTGTTGGATTACCATCATACATAATATCATATGGTAAATTTGTTGCACCTGGAGAATTTTCCCAACCTAAACCTCCTTGAACCCAAGGACTTCCATCTGCCCATTTTGAATTTAAATAATTCCAAAATTGAATTGGTTGATTAGGTGCTGGATCACTATGTGGAAATAGATTCGTGCCAGAAAAACAGCCAATTGCACCAACAGGTTTGGTTAAACTAACGATTCCACAAGCTGGAGGATTCTGTCCATATTGTATAGTATTTCCATTAGGCTCATCAATATTGTCCGCATTATAAAAATACATCAAATCTTTTGAAGGATTACAACCAAAAAAATCATCATTAAAATATCCTAAATCGCCATCTACAAAGAATCCTACTTTGAAATCTGATAACTGTAAAGTTCCTCTGTTAAAAATACGAACATTTAAAAAAGTTGTATTATCCAAAAAATTTGTACTAGCATATTGATAAGCCATTATGTGCATTTCCATATTTAAAGCAAGACCTCCAGATTGTGTATGGATATCTTTTGCATCATTTATAATATAAAACAACGCACCATCTCCGCGGATATCAGGATAATCACCACCATAAGGATTGTAAATATTATCCCCATTAAGATCAACGAAAGGTGCTAGATTCGATGCTACTCCAAGTGTTACATCTCCATTTCCTGGCCAATTTAATATTGCTGGTTCTGGAACATATCCAGGGCTTAAATAATTTGCCAAATGATTTTGAATTTGACTTTGAGTAACATTCCAGAATTTGTTTTCATATTTTTGAATGTACAATGAATCGTTGTAAGAATTTGTTGAAGAATAAGGCCCACTAAAATAATCTCCACTTGCATATTTTGTAGCTGCTATATGTATGTTCCCTAATTGATCAATACCTCCAGCCCAAAAAGATGCTGCAAAAATGGTGTTAATATTAGAGTACTTTGGCACTTCGTATCGAGCCTTAACAATGTTCGTTTGATTAAACAAAACTCCATTTTGTTCAAATCCTGCTTTTACATTGTTGTAATCCAAAAAATTAAATGGATTTTGAGAAAAAATGTTAAATGCTACAAAATTTAAAAGAATTAATAGGGTTTTCATGATTCAATAATTTAAGTTAATAAGAACCAAATTAAAAAAAATTCAAACTGTTTAAATTTATTTTTTATGCACTTTCTCATAAATTCATACACGTCTAACCAAAAAAAGGGAGCCTTTCGACTCCCTTTTACTCAAACGATGGTATCGTTTAATTATTTTTTCTCATCCACTTCTTCGAAGTCAACATCTGTTACTTCATCTGAAGGATTACCTGCGTCTTGTGCTCCTGCACCAGCATCACCACCAGCATTTGCAGCATTATACATATCTTGAGAAGCTGCTTGGAAAACTGTGTTTAATTTTTCCATAGCTGCATCTAAATTTTGTACATTTTTCGCTTCAAATTCTTTTTTCAATTCAGCTAATGCATCTTCGATTGGTTGTTTTTTATCAGCAGGGATTTTATCTCCGTACTCTTTCAACTGACGCTCTGTTTGGAAAATGGTAGAATCTGCTTTGTTGATCAATTCAACTTCCTCACGCATTTTATTATCTGCGTCAGCATTTGCTGCTGCATCTGCTTTCATACGTTCGATTTCAGCTTCAGAAAGTCCAGAAGAAGCTTCAATTTTAATAGATTGCTCTTTACCAGTTCCTTTGTCTTTTGCAGAAATATTCATGATTCCGTTTGCATCAATATCAAAAGTCACTTCGATTTGAGGAACTCCTCTTGGCGCTGGTGGAATATCTGTCAATTGGAAACGACCCAAAGATTTGTTGTCTGCAGCCATTGATCGTTCACCTTGTAACACGTGAATATCAACAGATGGCTGACTATCTGAAGCAGTCGAGAATACTTCTGATTTTTTAGAAGGAATCGTTGTGTTTGCTTCGATTAATTTAGTGAATACACCACCCATCGTTTCAATACCAACAGATAATGGAATAACGTCTAATAACAATACGTCTTTCACTTCACCTGTTAATACACCACCTTGTATAGCAGCTCCAACAGCAACAACCTCATCTGGATTTACTCCTTTAGAAGGAGCTTTTCCAAAGAAACGCTCAACAGCATCTTGGATAACTGGAATACGAGTAGAACCGCCAACTAAAATTACTTCGTTGATATCACTATTTGACAAACCAGCGTTTTTCATTGCTGAACGACAAGGTGCGATAGTTCTTTCTACGATATCAGAAATCAATTGCTCAAATTTAGAACGAGATAAAGTACGAACTAAGTGTTTTGGAATACCATTTACTGGCATAATGTATGGCAAGTTGATCTCAGAAGATGTAGTAGAAGAAAGTTCAATTTTAGCTTTTTCAGCTGCTTCTTTCAAACGTTGTAATGCCATTGGATCTTGACGTAAATCTAAACCTTCGTCATTTTTAAACTCGTCAGCCAACCATTGGATAATTGCTTCATCAACATCATCTCCACCTAAGTGCGTATCACCGTCAGTTGCCAATACTTCAAAAACTCCATCTCCTAATTCTAGGATAGAAACGTCATGTGTACCACCACCAAAATCGAATACAACGATTTTTTGATCAATACCTTTTTTATCTAACCCATAAGCTAACGCAGCAGCTGTTGGTTCGTTGATGATTCTTTTGATTGTTAAACCAGCGATTTCACCCGCTTCTTTAGTAGCTTGACGTTGTGCATCATTAAAATATGCTGGAACTGTAACAACAGCTTCAGTCACTTCTTGTCCTAAGTAATCTTCAGCTGTTTTCTTCATTTTTTGAAGAATCATCGCAGAAATTTCTTGCGGAGAATATAAACGATCGTCAATTTTAACGCGTGGTGTATTATTATCACCTTTCACAACTTCGTAAGGCACACGTCCGCCTTCAGCTTTCGTTTCGTCGTAAGAAGACCCCATGAATCGTTTAATTGACGAAATTGTTTTTGTTGGATTTGTAATCGCTTGACGTTTTGCTGGATCACCAACTTTACGTTCTCCTCCTTCAACAAATGCAACAACCGATGGTGTTGTTCTTTTTCCTTCTGAATTTGCAATTACTACTGGCTCATTCCCTTCCATTACTGAAACACATGAGTTGGTAGTACCTAAGTCAATTCCAATTATTTTTCCCATATTGATTTAAATTATTTTCAATTTATAATTACAACTATAATGTCAAGTTTTATGCCACCTCAAAAAGAAATTACAAAATGGACAAAATTACCTTTGAAAAGGAATGGATTCTTTTATTTTATGCCGAAATGACAGATTTACTGACACTAATAGTGCCTCTTTTAATGAATCAAGGTGAGGAAACCTTCTTTTTTCTTCGAGTTTGGCTTAGTTGTATCATAGTAGAATACATAGAAATAAACACCATCATGTAAACCGCCACCATCAAACGTATTGTTGTAACCATTCATAGAATAGACTTCTTGTCCCCAACGATTTAATACAATTAACTCATTATTAGGAAACAACAGGGCTTCATCTATAACAAAGTAGTCATTTATTCCATCACCATTTGGAGTAAATACATTCGGCAAATCATCGTCACAATTGGCCGCATCAATATAAATTGAATCTACAAAAACACAACCATTTGCGCCTGTAACCGACAATGTGATCCATGAATCTGATAAAATTGGAATACTATCAACTGCTCCAAAAAGTTCCCAATTGAAGGATGAACCCAACGGAATAGTTGGAGTCGCCATAAATGAATCCTTACATAACAAGGTGTCAGACGATAATTGAACAATTGGAGTTGGAAGAGCGGTAATCGAAAGCGTATCGCGAACCTTACAATTATATACATCTGTGACAGTTAAAATATATTCTCCTATTGTTTGGTTAGAAAGTAAAACAATTAATGGTGTATTATTAGAAGTTAACAAAGTTGGTAATGTCCATATTGCGGATGAATAATTCGGTGAAAACGTAAAAATTGCTTCTTCTCCTATACAATCAGAGCCTAAATCTGCATTTATTAATACGCTAGAAAAAGTTGGGATTAAAAAAACAGAATCAGATAAAGTTTTGCAACCATTAGCATCAACTGCGAATGCACTTAAAAACCCAGAACCGCTTGAGTTTTGAACAGAAAACACAGTAGATGTATCACTTCCAATAGTAGGGAAATCCCAAATCACTGTAGAAAAAAGCGAAGAGAAATCATACGTAATTCCTCCTTGTGAACAGATAAAAGCTGAATCAGTTGGGAAATTAAATGGTGTTATACCAAATGTTGTAATTGGAAAATTTAAAGAATCATAAAAACAACTATTGGTAACTGCAGCTGAAATTACAGTAGAAAAATTGGGTGTATTAGTAACTGAAAAATTCAGGTTATTTAACGCAATAAACGCACCGTTTTCATACCAATTTATGGTATTAATTGTGTCACTGTTTACAAAGTTGATGTTTGTACCTAAACAAAACAACGAATCATTTATCAATGTTAAAGGATCGATGTGATTAATTACTTTTATGTCTACAGTTTGATAGGCAATTGGACATTCAGCTTGTTGAAAAGCAACAAGGAAAATAGTGTCAGATTGTAATTGATTCACCGTAAATAAGGTAGTTGACTGCAACAAGGTCGAATCTTGAGAATACCAAGAAACTAATTGATTTAGAGGTGTCGACAAGAACAAAGACTCACCTTCACAAATTGTATCTCCGTTAACCTGTGGAGGATTTACACCCTGTGGAACAGTGATTGTTATGCTGTTTGTTGAAACTAAACAACCAAATTGATTTGTTATGTCAACATAAAAATCTCCACCAATAGTTGTTTGAATTGAATTGACACCCGTTTCTCCACTACTCCAAGTATAATCTGTATATCCTGCAGGAACTGTTAAATTAGCAGTTTCATTAAGACACAATGTTGAATCTGTAGTTGTTAAAGTTGGAATAAAATCCCCATTAACTATCACTACACTGTCTAAAAATGTCAAACCACACTGTTGAATTTCACAAACATACGTTGCAGGCTGACTAATACTTAATGCAGGCGCATTGGTTACGAACGGACTAATCCATTGTATTTGAGCATTTCCATCATACAAAACAGTAATCGTTGTTGACTGACCAGCACACAAAACCAAATAAGGATCTACAAATAAACTTGGTGTTGAAAATTCTTTTACTTCAAAGGGAGCAGATGTTAAAACACAACTATCTGCATCCATGACTTCACAATAATAGAAACCCATAACACTATCTACATGAGTATTTGAAATAGAGCTCAAAGCACCATAAGGACCATCCCAACTATAACTTATAAAGTTGTTTGGAACACTTAAGACAATTGAATCATTGGGGCAAACTACACCATCAGCTGGATTAGCTGTAATTGCAGGTGGGACTTTATAATCTATTTGAATCGATGCGGAAAATGAATTATTACACCCTGTTAAAGTATCCGTTATCGTTCCTGAATATAAAAAAGTACCAGGTGCATTAACTTGAATACTGTCATTATCTGCGCTTTGCCATGAAACAGGAGAGCCTGTCCAAGCAAATCCAGGAAGTGTAGGTGTAATGGTTACATATACAGATGTGTTTGGACATAAAGTTGTAGGGCCATTAATAGCTAAAGTCTGAATTGGAACTGGATTAACAACCAAGTAAATAGAGTCAGTAACGATATATTTAATAGTATCGATACCGCAAAAATTATCATAACCGCTTGTTAGTTTATAGGTAAAAACTTGCCATCCTGATTGTTGCGCAATCAAAGCAAAAATATGAGGTGCACTAGGCTGTAAAATAGTGCCATTTGGCAAAGTGATCGATTCTTGTACTATTTCAACTGTATCAAATTGATTTAAATTAGGCAAAGGATTCGTTAAAAAGTCGTAGATGTGAATTGTAACAGGAGTTCCTGCACAAACAACCATCGAATCATTATGATCTAAATCTGTTGGGAAATATAAATAAGGTTGTAAAGTATCAGGAGCTTCATTTTGAAAAATAGTAATATTAAAACCGCTTGTATTTGTACAATATGCATCACTAACACCAACAGTATAATTTCCTGAATTGGAATAATATTGAGCTGCTGTTGTAATCGTATCTGAATTAAGTGTTAAAATACAATTTGTACATAAATTATTAAACCAAATTTGTACCGAATCAGGATAACACAGTTGATAATTTAGATAACTAGGAAAATCATTTACTGCAATACCTAAATTATCCGTTTTAGAAGGCAAAAGTGGTAAACTATGCATTACGGCAATTATAGTGTCTTTTCCTATTGAACACAAGTCTTTGCGTTGTACTGTAATAATATAAGTTCCTGATTGAGTAATTGTTAAATCTTGTGATGTTGCACCTGTATTCCAAGTAAAGTTATAATCAGGTCCGTAAAGAATGTTTGTTTGTGTATTGTATGATATAATCGTATTGGGTTGGCAAAAATGAACGGTGTCTTGATTAGGCACAATAAAACCATTCAAACTATCCGTTGGTGCGGGATTACCGTCAAAGAAGTTAATGGCAATAGAATTTTCATTAACAGCATTACTTATAAACGAATTTCTTGAAGCATCTCCATTCAAAAAAGGGTGTGGAAAATTGTTTTGTAAACCGTAAGTCGAATTGAAACTGTAGCCAACACTTGGAATTTGGGGTAAAAACAAATTTTCGCCATAACTACCACAAATAATTGGAACATTATTCGCAATGATCGCAATGCCTTGACCATCATCATTTTCTTTTCCTCCAAATTGCTTAACTCCTTGCGTAACACCAGCATCGCTAAGCTTCCAAAAAAGCCCATCTTTAAACCCTATACTATTATACAAAGAAGTTTGAGCATCATGCAATTGAGATAAGTCACATTTGAAAAATCCAGTAACGTAACAATTTTTCAAACCATCAACCGCTAACGCTTTTGCTGAAATCTCATTGTTTGAACCCAATGATTTTCCCCAAATATAAGAACCTGAATTAGCTATTTTTAAAACAAAGACCTTTCTTGAATAAACATTTGAAATCGTTGATAATGAAGAAGTAATGTAATTGAAAGTTCCTAAATAGTCTCCTGTAATTATCACCTCATCACTCGAATTAATTTTCACATCGTTCGGCACAACCATTCCAGCCTTCATTTGATAAAGAAAAGTTGTTGATCCTGTTGGACTCAATTTTGTGATTAAACCAACATTCTGGGCTAAGTTATTATACGTATTTCCATTAAATGTTAATGTGTCTGAAAATTGACCCGTAATAAAAATATTATTTTGACTATCTGTAGTAGCAGCAATACCGCGATCATCAGAAGGTGCTTGTCCATTTTTCAACCAAGTTAATAAGCCTGTGGAAGAATATTTTGCAATGAATAAATCATAAGAAGGTAAATTGGAAGCAGGATTAACTGTACTATTTAACGTTGTTGTACCAATAATTGCTTGTCCCACAAACTGACCTGTAACAATAACATTTCCAACATTGTCACAAGTAATTCCATTGGCAATTTCTATTCCAGTCCCACCCTCAGATTTTGCCCAAACAACGACGCCAGCATTGGTTAACTTGATGATAAATAAATCTTTTGAACCTGCTACAGAATTAAGCGTATTCATACCAACGACCATTTGACCAGAATACTGACCCGTTACATAACAATTCCCTTGATTGTCTAGTGCTAAATCAGTCGATTTATCAGTTGCAACACCACCAAATTGTTTGACCCATAACAAAACACCAGAAGGCGAATACTTAGCAACATAAATATCTGAGGATCCATTTGAACTCGCTAAAGTTGTTGCTGCATCAAAGCTAATTTGACCTGTTAAATAACCAGTAACAAACTGATTACCTGAAGCATCTACTTCAACATCAACAGCTTCATTCGCGAAATTACTTTGTGTGTTTACACCATAATATTGCGCAAATAGTAAATTTGAAAGTAATAGTACTACTAGTATTGAAAGTAATTTCATAGAATCTTTTAAGATACTTTGTTAAAACGTATAAATGGCTCAAAAAGTTGTTTCACTTTATTAAAAGTAAGAAAATAAATTCATTTTGACTAATGAATCGTAAAAGAATTAAACGATGAACGCTTTTTTTCAATTGCTATTTCTGAAATAACCCTTAAATTTGTGTTTTACAATGTTTATATAAATTCAAATGAATATTTCTGAAATACGCGCACAGTTTTTTGCTTTTTTTGCTTCTAAAGGTCATGAAGTAGTTTCTTCAGCACCAATGGTTGTAAAGAACGATCCTACCTTGATGTTTACCAATGCTGGTATGAATCAATTCAAAGATTATTTTTTAGGGAATGCTTCTCCAAAAAATCCACGTGTTGCAAATAGTCAGAAATGTTTACGTGTTTCAGGTAAACACAACGATTTAGAAGAAGTTGGTGTTGACACCTATCATCACACGATGTTTGAAATGTTGGGGAATTGGTCGTTTGGAGATTATTTTAAGGAAGACGCTATAACTTGGGCTTGGGAACTTTTAACTGAAGTTTATAAAATTCCAAAAGATAAATTATATGTAACTGTTTTTGAAGGCGATGCAAAAGATAATGTTCCTCAAGACAACGAAAGTTTCTCGATTTGGAAAAAATTTATCGCTGAAGAACGAATTATCTTAGCATCTAAAAAAGATAATTTTTGGGAAATGGGCGATACAGGGCCATGTGGACCTTGTACAGAAATTCATGTTGATTTAAGATCTGAAGAAGACCGCAATGAAATTGATGGAAAAACTTTGGTAAATGAAGATCATCCCCAAGTAATTGAGATCTGGAACAATGTATTCATGCAATTCAATCGAAAAGCAGATGGCAGCTTAGAACCGCTTCCAGCAACACACGTAGATACTGGAATGGGACTAGAACGTTTAGCGATGGCTTTACAAGGCAAGCAATCCAACTACGATACGGATTTATTCCAAACATTAATCAAACATTTGGAAAGCGTTTCTGGAATAAAATACGGTTCTAAAGAAGAAACGGATATTGCCTTGCGCGTTATTGCAGATCACATTCGTGCGATTTCATTTTCAATTGCAGATGGCCAATTACCTTCTAATACAGGTGCAGGATATGTTATCCGAAGAATATTGCGTCGCGCCGTTCGTTACGGCTACCAAACATTGGGATTAAAAGAACCATTTTTATGCGATTTATCAATTGTTCTAGGAGAAATAATGGGAGATCCTTTTACAGAATTAATTCAACAAAAAGAATTGATTCAAAAAGTAATTCGTGAAGAAGAAATCAGCTTTTTTAGAACATTGGAACAAGGAATCAGACGTATGGATACCATTATGGAATCAACAAAAAAAGCTAACAAATCGATCATCGATGGAGTTGAAGTTTTTGAATTGTTTGATACCTTTGGTTTTCCAATCGATTTAACTAGCTTAATTGCCCGTGAAAACAACTTGGAAATTGATGAAGCTGGTTTTGATGCTGAATTACAGAAACAAAAAGAGCGTTCAAGAGCAGCAACTGCTGTAGAAACAGAAGATTGGGTACAATTATTAAGTGATAATTCTGTTGAATTCATAGGTTACGACCATTTAACGGCAGAAATTCAACTTGTTAAATACCGAAAAGTAAGTCAGAAACAAAAATCTTTTTATCAATTGGTATTCAATCAAACACCTTTCTATCCTGAAGGTGGTGGACAAGTTGGTGATACTGGTACAATTGAAGCAAATGGCCAACAAATTGCGATTTTTGATACTAAAAAAGAAAACAATTTGATCATTCATTTGAGTACTGAACTACCAACTGATTGTTCAGCAACATTTACAGCGAATGTAAACCAAGAAAAACGGTTTGCATCTGCACAAAACCATTCCGCTACTCACCTATTACATCATGCACTTCGCACGGTTTTAGGCACACATGTGGAACAAAAAGGATCGATGGTTGCTCCATCCAATTTACGCTTTGACTTTTCACATTTCTCTAAAGTCACAGATGAAGAATTAGCTCAAATTGAAGCACTTGTTTGTGCAGCTATACAACATAACATTTTATTAGACGAACGTAGAAATTTCCCAATTGACGAAGCGAAAAAAATGGGTGCAATGGCATTATTTGGAGAAAAATATGGCGATGCTGTGCGCGTAGTGAAATTTGGCGATTCAGTTGAATTATGCGGAGGAACACATGTTGGTTCTACAGGCGCTATTGGTTTATTTAAAATCACGTCTGAATCGGCTGTAGCTGCTGGAATTAGACGAATTGAAGCGATAACTGGTGCAAAAGCTGAACATTATTTCAGAACGAAAGCAAGTCTTCTAGACGAAATTGCGTTGCACTTAAAAAATCCAAAAGACCTTTCAAAAGCGGTTGAAGATTTAATAGCAAAAAACAATACTTTACAAAAAGAAATAGCAATTTTCCAAAAAGAGAAAGCAGTTTTAATCAAACAAGAATTAAAGCAAAAAATTGTCAACATAGACGGGATAAACTATTTAGGAGAAATTGTTGCTTTAGATGCTAATTCTATCAAAGATATTTTATTCCAACTGAAAGGAGAAATCAATCAATTCTTCGCAGTTATTGGAGGCGATGAAGGAGATAAATGTACGTTAAACATCATTGCATCTGACGAAGTAATTGCTAATAAAGGTGTCAATGCAGGAAACATGATTCGTTCTGCAGCCAAACACATTCAAGGTGGCGGAGGCGGTCAACCATTTTTCGCTACTGCAGGTGGTAAAAACAGTAGAGGATTAAAAGATGCTATTGAAGAAGTTAAGAAATTAATTGTTAATTAAAATTTTATATATTTGATCTAATTAGAAACCACAATTCAATGATCATGAAAATAAAATTTATTTTACCAAGTCTTTTAGCGCTTTGCTTTTATGCCAATACAATTGCGCAATCGAATGCAATTGCATTTAATGGTACAATCGAATATGCTCAAATCGTCAATGCAGAATTATTAAACATTTCAAATGAACTTACTGTTGAAGCATGGGTTCAATTGAACAAAGTGGACGGTAATAATTTCATAGTTGGAAAACAATGGTGTGGAAATTCTCAGTTTGCTTATGCCTTTTCAATTGCAGATGGGAAAGTAAGATGGGTTTGGAATTCAGACGGAAATTGCAATAACTCTTCTTATGTTGAAACTGCAAATGTTGTTTTTAATGCGAGTGAATGTCACCATCTTGCAGTGACACATACAACTACATCTGTTAAAATTTATGTTGACGGTATTGAAGTAAGTAGCAATTTAGTTCAAGGAAATTATTCCTACATCGCTTCGAGTACTGAGCCCTTTAGAATTGGAATTTACAAAGGTTTATCTGGCTCATTTGCTTACTTTATGAATGGCAAAATTGATGAATTAAAAGTTTGGAACACTGTTAGAACACAACAACAAATTTACAACTATAAAAATTTAGTTTTAAATGGTAACGAACCAAATCTGGTAGCTTATTTTGATTTTGAAGGTTTAAGCAATGGGGCATTTGTAACTATTCCAAACAAAGCGCTTTCAACAGGTAGTTTGTTAAATGCGGAAACAAGCTCAAATGCACAATTTCAATCATCTTGTGCAGTTCTTACTAATTTAGAAGTAAATGAGACAGATAACAATGATCCTGAAAACAAGTTAACCATTCAACCCAATCCAACTTTTTCTGAACTTCATGTTGTATTCAATAAAAGTAGTTCAAATGAAACATTGCAACTATACTCTATCAATGGTCAAAAATTGAAAGAATTTCAAGTTACAGGGTTTAAAACAACTTTGGATGTTACCAACTTAGACAAGGGGGTCTATTTCCTTAATCTTCGAGGGAATCCAAGCAATACAAGTAAGTTTATAAAAGAATGATTAGTTTTTTTGGAATTTAGAAATTCGTTTTTTTATGAATTGTATTGATTCACTTTCTAGGTTGAAAAAATAGATCGGAATTAGAAAACAAGTCAAGATATTTAAAAACTGAATTCCCATTAGCATCCATTTATCTAATTTTAATTGTGCTACGAAATATGCTGAAACAAGTGTGAAAATAGCTAAACCAATAATTTTAAATTGGTTTATTTTAAATGGGTGCATTTTAAAAATTGTCCAAACGAATATCATTCTTCCAAAATTATAAAATACTAAAGCGAAAGTTGTAGATAATGCAGCGCCTACAATTCCCCATTTTGGGATGAAAAATAGATTTAAAACATATACCGTACCAATTAAAAATAGGGTAAAATATATATCGTATTTAAACTTTTTGGACGTTGAAAAAATTGAACCATTGATTCCAAAATACATGTCAATCAATTTTCCAATCATTAACCAAAAAAACACCCAAATTCCATCTTGAAATTCTGGTTTTAAAAATGAAAAAAGCAAATCAATGTTATTCCAAATCGGAAGAAACAACAATAATCCAATAAAAATTGAGACCGATGAAACATTTTGGTACAACAAACGCATTTTATCAAAATCTCGGTTCTTCCAATGGTCTGCAACAAGAGGCGAACTTACTCTAAAAATTGATCTAAAAGGAACTTGTAACGCATTGGTTAAGAATACGACAGTTGAATAAACACCAGCAGCTTTTAAACCCAAAAATTGCGCAATCATAATAATGTCTAAAGAATTTACTAGTACGACACCTAACGTGTTAACGTAGTTATAAATAGAAAATTGAATTAATATTTTCTTGAACTTTTTGGAAATAGAAATACTTGAAAATTTAAAATTTAGCTCTTTGAGATAATTCAAATAAACGAGTAATAGAATCACAGGAATAATATAAGCTAAACTGTGGTAAATAACAAAATCGTAAAATGAAATTAGCTTAAAATTCAAAAGAAGTAATAAAACTAATATAACTACTCTCAGTATTATTTCATTGGCAATAACTGCAACAATATTCTTATAAAAACCTCTTAAGTAAATTTCAAAAATCATGTATAAAACCGTTGAAATTCCAATTGGAACAAACCAATAATAATAGTCATTAAAAATCGGTGATTTTTCGTTATACAAATCAGTTATTTGGGGTTTAAACGCAATTGTAGTAAGCAAACAAATTAATATCCCAATCAGTACAATTATCAAAATCAAGGGCAGAAAACCATGATGGTTTTTTTCTTTATTTCTAAAAAAAGGGAAAAATTTCCATGTTGTATAAATTGCCCCTAAATTTGAAAACTGTGCAAACAATAATCCAATTGAAACAATTAAGTTAATCAATCCAATTTGCTCAGTTGAAAGTATCAATAGAAAAAGAAATCCTTTATTTAAATAGCCCAATATTATTCCTATGTAAGAAATTAACATGGTTCTGAATGCATCTTTTTGAACTATTCCCATAGATTGATTTGATGAGGTGAAATTAGCATTTTTTTAGCTATTCTATAAATTTACATCAAATATTACCTTGAAATATAACATCATTGAGTGATTATCGCATATTGTTCGTATTTTTACTCAGCAAAATAAAACATGAAAAAAATACTGGTAATTAGTTATTATTGGCCTCCTAGTGGGGGAAGTGGCGTTCAACGTTGGCTCTATTTTTGTCATTATTTAAAAGCTGCTGGATTTGAAGTTGATGTTTTAACGGTTGACCCAATAACTGCAGCTTATCCCTCAATAGACAATTCATTAGATGGATTAACGAAAGGAATAAACGTTCATTATGCTTCTAGTTCATTCAATCCAGTTAATATCTATGCGAAATTTAAAAAGGGTAATCTCAAAAAGCAAGTACCTGCCGGGAATTTCGGTTCCAAAAAGAAAACTTTTTTTGATCAAATAGCAGGATTTATTAGAGCAAATTTCTTTTTGCCAGATGCAAGAGTTACTTGGAACAAAAACGCGATTGCTAAAGCAATTGAAATTCATGAAAGCAATCAATTTGATCTTGTTATTACAACTGGTCCGCCTCACTCAACGCATCTAATTGGATTAGCTTTGAAAAAAAATTATGGCTTAAAATGGCTTGCCGACTTCAGGGATCCATGGCAAGAATTATACTACAATAGTCTTTTTAAAAAGCTGCCATTTGCGAAAAAAATAGATGCTAAACTTGAAAATGAAGTTTTAATACAAGCGGATAAAATCACGACCGTTGGACCTTCTTTAAAGGAATTATTACAAGGAAAAATTTCCAAGCAAACTCCAAAAGTCAACTTTATTTACAATGGATTTGATGAGAAAATTTTTGAAAATTGCACTGAAAATCGTTCTCCAATATTTACTATCGCTCACATCGGAACATGGTCAACACAGCAAGCATACAAAGAAATAGTTGAGGCATTAACTGTAATTTGTAATGAAGGTTATCAAATTCGATTTTTACTCGTTGGAAAAGTAGCTCCTTTTATTCTTCAAGAATTAAAAACAATTCCTCATTTATTAGTTGAAGAGAAAGGTATCGTTTCACACCAAGAAGCAGTCAATGAAATGTATAATGCGGATATTTTACTCAACTGTTACCCAATTCTTACGCAAGCAGAATATATGATTTCTGGAAAATTGATGGAATATTTAGCTTCTGGAAATTATAATATTACAATTGGAGATTTAAAAAGTGATGGAGCGCAACTCTTACAATTGTTTCCTTCTGCTGAGATGCTTGCCAATAATGATGTTGAACAATTAATTCAATTAATCAAAAATAGATTCGCTTCAAACCGAGAGCGGTTTGTTTATCCAGAATTACTAGAAAAATTCACACGCAAAGCGACATCTATTGAACTTATTGAAGTATTAAACAACCTATAAATAAAAGATTTCCTATATTTGTTCATCTTTCAGGTTTAAATCAAAACAAAAACATTTGATAATTGAATAACTAAGTATATGTGTGGAATTCACGGTTTTATTGCCCCTTCATTATCAAATGATCTTGCTAAAAGCACATTGCAAGAAATGGTTCAATCAACCAACCACAGAGGACCTGATTTCAGTGGGTTTCATGCTGAATACCCTGCTTTTTTTGGCCACAATAGATTGAGTATAATTGATTTAAACCAAGAAGCAAACCAACCCATGTTGTTTCAAAACTGGACAATTGTTTTCAATGGTGAAATCTATAATTACAAAGAACTCAAACAAGAATTAGAACAAAAAGGCATCCAATTCACCACACAATCTGATACAGAAGTGATTTTAAAATCATTTATTTATTTTGGAGATGCTTGTGTAAATAAGTTTATTGGAATGTGGGCTTTTGCAATTTACAATAAAGAAAATCAAACGCTGTTTTGCTCCAGAGATCGTTTTGGAATTAAACCGTTCTTTTACATGCATAAAAAGAATGATTTTTATTTTGCTTCAGAAATAAAGTCATTAAAAAAATCGCCTTTATTTGATGGTGAATTGAATTACAATCAAGTAAGCAAAGGGTTGCAATTAGGATGGATTTCATATGCTGATGAAACATACTTTTCTTCTGTCAAACAATTAGAACCTGGAACAAACGCAACATTTAAAATTGGTGAACCCTTAAAAATTGAAAAATATTGGCAAATCGAAACAACGCCAAGTAATTCAATGTCTCAAAAAGAATCCGTAGACTATTTTAAAGCCCTTTTTGATGATTCCATGAAATTACACCTAAGAAGTGATGTGCCAGTTGGAGCAACTTTAAGCGGTGGAATTGATAGTTCAAGCATTGTTTGCAGTATTATTAAAAATAAGTTGTCTGAGCAACTGAATACGTTTTCAATCTATTATGAAGGTGAAAACAGCGTCGATGAACGTCCATTCATTTATGAAATTGAAAAAAAATATCCCCAACAATTTAAAACAAATTATTTTTCACCATCACATACCGATATTGCAAATGATTTTGAGAAAATAGCTTACTCTGCTGATTTTCCTTTGTCTGGATCATCCCCTATTTCTCAATACTATGTGATGAAATTAATCAAAGAAAGCGGAATAAAAGTTGTGTTGAGCGGACAAGGTGCTGACGATTATATGGGTGGATATATGCACAGTTATTACCGTCTTTTTGCTGACAATTTGAGACAATTAAACTTAAAGAGTTTATCAAGTGAATTTAGACACTATAAAAAATTTCAAGCTATTTCTTTATCAAAGTCGGTAAATGTGTTGTTAAAATCTGGACTTTCTCTTTTTTCTTCTGAAGAACAATTGTACAATTTTGAATATAAAAAGTATTACCCTTTTTTAGTAAATGATTTGGCAGCAAAAAAATCATTTGACATTAAAAATACAGGCAATTCTAAATTCAATAATTTCCATCAAGTATTAATGAATTATTCAAGTTTACCGACCTTGTTGCATTATGAAGACAGAAATTCAATGGCTCATTCAATAGAAAGTCGTGTTCCTTTTTTAGATCATCGAATTGTAGATTTTTTATTTAAAAGTCCAGAGAACATTAAAATTCATGATGGTTATACAAAATGGATTTTAAGAGAAGCGATGAACGATCGTTTGCCACAAAAAATAAAAGAACGAAAAGATAAAAAAGGATTTGTTACTCCAGGAGAAATTAGTTGGCTAAGAGGACCTTTAAAGGAATTACTTGAAATTGATTATTCCGTGTTACCTTTTATTGATAATAAAGTAACTGGAAACCTAATAACTGATTTTAAACGAGGAAATAATAAAAATGCAAATTTAATCTGGAGAATTGCCAACCTTCATTTCTGGATAAAAACATTAAAAAACTAACGATCACACATTATGGATAATGAAAAATACTACGAAGTTTATGACTGGTCAAATTTCAAAGATGCAAGTGAAAACACTAAAATAATAGCAAGCTTAATTCCATCGGATGTGGTTTCCATTGCAGATGTTGGTTGCGGAAATGGACTCATTACAAATGAATTAGGAAAAAAATACACCATTGTTGGAATAGACCGAAGTGAAGCTGCGCTTAAAAATGTAACAACTGAAAAATTACAAGCCAGTTGCGATGATATTCCTCTAAAAGACCAATCATACGATTTGGTATTAAGTAGTGAATTATTAGAACATTTAGACAGCCCTACCTTTGATAAAACTATTTTAGAATTAAAAAGAATTTCTAAAAAATACATATTAATTAGTGTTCCGTTTGATGAAAGTTTAAATAAAGGAATGATTCAATGTCCAAAATGTGAATTAATTTACCACAGATGTTACCACCAACGAAGATTTAGCACGGCTTATTTTGAATCAATTTTCCCAGAATACAACTTAATAGAAACAAAAACATTTGGACTAAATGTTCGTGTTTACAATGATACAATTGCTAAAATAAAACACAAGTTAACACCTTCAAATACGTGGATTCCATATTATTGGGCAAAAAGAAATGAACGTAAAACAATGTGTCCTAAATGTGAAAATGAATTTGATTATCCATTTAAGTTTAATCCAATTTCGTTTTTATTAGATTGTTTGAATGTTGTTATCACAAAAAAAATTCCATTTCATTTAATTGTTCTTTTAGAGAAAAAATGAAACAACTAACTATTATTTCACTTTCTAATTTAAAGAAAGATCCGCGTGTAAAAAGACAAATAAATTATTTAAAAACTTTTTACTCAATTAGATGTGTTGGTTTTACAGATCCTGAAATAGATGGTGTTGAATTTATAGATGTTTCAATACCTTTCAATAAACTAAAACTAGCTTTTTCATATTTGAACCTATTAGTTGGTCGGTACAATCAGTTTTATTGGAAACAGAAAGAAATACAATCTGCTCTAAATCAACTTAAAGACCTTCAAAGTGATTTGTTCATTGCAAATGATATTGATGTGTTACCCTTGTGCCTTGAATTAGCTAGGTCAAATGCTGCAAAAATTATTTTTGACGCACATGAATTCTCTCCATTAGAACACAATGATAGTTTCTTATGGCGGTTGCTTTTTAAAAATTATAAAACCAAATTAATTCTAAAATACGCGAGCAAAGCCAATTTAATGTTGACTGTTTGTGATGGAATTGCAAAAAAATACACAACAGATTTTGGACTTAATCCTATGGTTATTACAAATGCAGCAAACTACGTTGATGTTCCAATCAAACATACGAATTCTGATAAAATACGTTTGATACACCATGGTATTGCAATGCCGACAAGAAAGATTGAGAACATGATTGAAATGATGGATTTTGTCGATGAACGATTCGAATTAGAATTAATGCTTGTTCACTCAAAATCCGCATATTATAACAAGCTCCAAGAAATGGCAAATACGCGTAAAAATGTAAAATTTATTGCGCCAGTTGCTACAGATGATATTATTACTTTTACTTCAAATTATGATATTGGTATTTACTTGCTTGAACCTACTAATTTCAATAACCATTTTGCCTTACCAAACAAATTGTTTGAATTTATTCAAGCTAGATTAACAATAGCAATTGGGCCTTCACCAGAAATGGCTAAAATAGTTAAAGAAAACAACCTTGGAATTGTCACAGAAGATTTCGAACCAAAAACAATGGCACTAGCATTAAATAAATTAACTCAAAATGACATCAATCACTATAAAGAAAATGCAGCAAATGCAGCAAAACGATTGAATTCTGAAGAGAACATGCAACAACTCAAAAAAGAAATTGATAAACTACTTTCATAAAAAAGGCGAATGTGTAATTCGCCTTTTTATTTTTTGATGATTTTCTTATTTCTTAGCAGTCATTTTAGCTTTAATATCTACAACTAATTTCACTGCGAATCCGATAATTAATAAAATTGAACCTATTAATGCAATCGTATTTGCTTTATGGAATTTAGGTAAATCAAATACAAATTCAATTTTGTGTTTTCCAGGAGATAATTGTAATCCTCTTAATAAATAATTCACTTTAATTATTTTTTGCTCTTTACCATCAACAAATGCTTTCCAACCGTCATTGTAGTAGATTTCAGAAAACACTGCAAATTGATCTGATTTAGAAGATGAATTATAAATCAATTTGTTTGGAGCATAAGATAACAATTGAATTTTACCTTCACCAGTAAAGTTGAATTTTGTAAGATTCTTTGCTTCACTTGTTAATAGAACGGCTTCACTAGCTGGTTTAAACTCTTTTGTGACTTTAATCGCAACTAATGGCTTGAATGATTTAGCTGTATCTAAACTCATTGTTGAAATTGGAACTAAATTTGTTGTGCCACGAGCATCCATTACAAACATCGCTTCCATTCCTTCTGTCAACCCGTTACTTAATGGAACATCTAGTGTATCCATTCCAGCCAATAAATACTGAAGTTTTTCACCTCCAAAAATTGTTGCATCAGTTTGTGGTTCTAAGTTTACTAATAATTCACCTGCACCTTTGTTTACAAGTTTGAATTGACTACCTAAAGCTCTGATTTCGTCGTTTGGTGTCGCTACTTTTTCAATTGAATTAACAAACCATGCATTACCTAATGCAGTTAGATTTGGACGAACAATATCAACTCCTTGATCGTCTTTTTGCATAAAATATTTAACATTTAACATGTCGTATACTTTATTATTCATTTTCGATAAGTGGAAATTAAACAAATTGTTGATACTTCTCAATTTTGCACCATGATAACCACCTACTGATTTATGAAAATACGATGCTCTACTACTTTGGAAAGCTCCATTCATATCAAACACACGGTAATTTGTCGCAAAATTCAATGCACCATATTTATAGGATTCTATCACATTACGCTTTGCTAAACCTTCAAACCCAAGTTCTTCAGCTTTACGTTTTCCCTTAATTTCAGCTGAAGCAATTTTAGATTTCAAAGAAGGGTTTGCAGCTAATTCAGTATTCATTATTTGCTCATCTGCTGCATTTGCAGATGTAGGATATGTTGTCAAACCTACTTCTTCCCAATATTTCAATTTATTTCCTTCTTCTTGATCACCTAGGTAATTGTAAGCTACTGGAACCATATCAACTAACGTAAGAATCAAAACTCCAATCGTTACTGCAATTGTTGGAATTGATGTATATAAAAACAAAAGCAATAAAAGTCCAGTAAAGAAAATAAAAACTAATGATCGATTCATGCTTTCATTGAATATTGCTTCACGAACAACTTTTAATTTATCAAAGTTTTTATAGTAGGGTTCTGCTTGGTTTTTAACAAACTCATCTACTTGTGCTGGATCATTGACGTTTAAATTATATTGCGTTTGTAAATCAACGGGATTCATAGTCGCCAATTGTTTACGAATATTACCCTCTATTCCCGCAAGTTGTGTTTTGTCTGAGCTAGATGAATAATTATCTCCCAAACCAATCATTTTAATCGCAAAAACTAAAATAAAAAATCCACCCATTGCATATAGAAAGATTTTTTTCTTCTCTTTAAATGCTTCACGTTCTTTCAATAATTTATCTAAAAATAATACACCTAATAAAGGGATACATAATTCGACGATTACCAAAATAATAGTAACTGTTCTAAATTTATTATAACCAGGAACATGGTCAATAAAGAAATTTGTTAAACCCATGAAGTTTTTACCCCATGACAAAACAATTGCTAATACTGTCATTGCAAACAAAGCCCATTTCAGCTTAGTTTTTAAAAAGATTAAGCCTAAAAACGCTAAAAACAAAACGACAATTCCAAGGTAAACTGGACCTGAAGTAAAAGGTTGTTCTCCCCAATAAGCTGGGAAATTCTTTAATTCATTCTTTTCTGATGAAGTCAAGTCAGTGTTTTCTAATGTTTCTTCAAATTGACTTCCACCGATTGCAAAAGATCCTCCACCTTTAACATTTGGAGACAACAATGTAACTGTTTCTCCTATTCCATACGACCATTGTGTAATGTAATCTTTATCCAATCCTTCGGTTTGATTGATGGATTTAGATCCATCTGGCTCAATAGAAACATCATTTCCTCCTCTAATTGTACTTTTTGCATAATCTGCAGTCAAAGCAATATTACCAATATTAATGACAAAAGCGATTAAAAAAGCACCAATTAAACCAGCTGTAGTAATGAAGAAAGTTTTTAATTGTTTATCACTAATCGCTTTGTATAAAAAGTAAAATCCAACCAAGATCAACAAGAAAACAAAATAATAAGTGACTTGAATATGATTAAAACCTAACTCAATTGTCATAAAAAGTGCCGAAAATAATATTCCCCATATCCTATTGGTTCGATAGGCATAAATAAAAGCACCTAAAATTGCGGGTAGCACAGCTGTTGCAAGCGATTTAGTAACGTGCCCAGCTTGAATAATGATGATTTCATAACTTGCAAAACTAAATGCAATTGCTCCAATCAATCCAATCAATGGGTTTATTTTTAAAAACAATGATAATATATAAAATCCTAATAAATGAAGAATTAAAATACCTATTGGTCCTGGAAAAATTTCAAAATATTGATTGGTTATCTCTTTAATGATATTGCCCGAATACATTAAAGTAATTTGAGCTGTCGGCATTCCTCCAAACATTGAATTTGTCCATAACGGTTCTTTACCATATTGTTCACGGTATAATTCTGTTTCATGCGCCATTCCTTTCCACTGTTCAACGTCATGTTGTTTAATTCCATAACCATCGATTTGTGGTTTAAAATAGATAACTGACACGATTATAATAATCGCTAAAACAACAAAATGCAGCCAGTTTTTTTGAAAAAATGTTTTTAAATTCATAGGTTTAATATTTTTCACTTTAAGAGTTGGTGAATTTACAAATTGTAACGAACATCTAAAAATTTAATAGATAAATATTCCATTCAAAATGGAAAACTAAGCAGACGTTTCATCCATTAACGCACCTTCTTTTAATGAACATGATGAGACGCTTACTTCTTTAATGTTTAGTTTTTTAATAATCCAATTGACTTTCACAGCTGCAATAGGTACCATTTTTTTACGAATTGTTGCTATCCAACGATTATTTTTTCGGTCGTTTTCAGTTGAGAAAATCAAGTAAGTTAATAATTGTTTTAATTCATTGATCGGCAAATCAAACGTGACTATTTCAGCGGGGAAATCAAGTTGATGGAGCAATTCATAAAATGTTTCAAAACTTCCTGATGCACCAATCAATTTAGCACATGTTTTATTTTCAAAATATGCTCCAGCTTGCTGCTCTAACCAATTTTCAATAACATCAACTTCTTCGTGTTTTAAAGGATCTGAAAACTCTTGTAAATCAGCAATTCTTGCAACCCCAATGTTCAAACTAATCTGGTCCAATACTCCAGATTTATTAGCAAAAATAAATTCTGTACTTCCTCCACCAATGTCCATAATTACCGCAGGCTCCATAAAATCATGCGACCATTTGACTCCTTTATAAATCAAATCTGCTTCTTTTTCGCCGTCAATTACTTCGATGTTTATATTGGTTCGTTCGAATACTCTTTCACAAAACTCGCGCTTATTTTTCGCGTCACGAATCGCTGAAGTTCCAATTGCACGAACAGAATCTACTTGAAGTTTATCACATACCGCTTTGAATTGCACTAATGCATTCAATGCTCGTTCGATTGCCTCTTCTGTAATTATTCCTTTATTGATCCCGCCTTGACCAATAGCAACTGCAATCCTATCCGCTTCAATGATAGAGAAACCTGAAGATGTAACAGTTGCAATTAGTAAATTAAACGTATTCGTACCTAAATCAATGATGGCCTTTTTCATTGTTTTCTTTTTAACCAATTAAAGATCATTGACAATCGAATTCTGTGACCAAATTGTAAAACACCATTGTTAAATAATCTACCCGCAATATTTAATGAAATGACTGCGCCGAGAACTAAGCTAAACAAGGATAAATACAATTGAAAAGCTGTCCCTGGCTCATAACCGATTGCTAATTTTACCATTGCTACAATAGGTGCAGTGAACGGTAAATATTGGAAAAAATAAGTTAAATCACTTTCCGGATTGTTTAAACAATAATAACCAGAATACGCTGAAATTAGTAATAAAAGTAAGATTGGTACAATGAATTGTTGCCCATCACTTTCAGAACCTGCAGTTGCTCCAATTGCCGTAAAAAATGCACCATAAAACAAATAAGACGCCAGGAAAAACAAAACAAAATAAAAATTCATCGTTCCAAATTGAACACGTTCGTATATTAAATTTAGAAAGTCGTTTTGTTCGTCCCCACGCACCAATTGATCTAGTAAAGTTGTATTTTTAACTTGTTCAGTCATTTGAACATTAACCATCGCTGTAAGATCCAAGTTATTTTGAAAAATAAATTCACGCATCAAGAACAATCCAATTGCAACAAGTAACATCCAAATAATCAATTGGATTATTGCTGTGATTCCAATTCCAATAATTTTACCTGCCATTAATTTTCTGGGTGAAACTGAACCAAGCACGATTTCAATAATACGATTACTTTTTTCTTGACTAACACTCCTCAAAATGGTCATTCCATACAAAAAGACAAATCCTATAATCAATAATCCATAAAAATAACCAACCCAACCTCTTACATCAGATGATTCATCAAAGGGATCGTAAACATTTCGAAAGGCAACATTTAAAGGCTGCTTTATTTTTCTAAATGACGCAATGGATAATTTTGTAAAACGTTTGACCATTATTTCTTCCAATCTTCGTTCTGAATGGTATTGAATTTTAGTTTGTAACTTTAAGGATGGTTTTTGGCGGTAAAAAACAAATGCTGTTTTATTCGTCAATACTTTTTCATTAATCTCTACCAATGCGTCAAATTTTTGGTACATTTTAGCATCTCTAAATGTTTCCATTTCAACGTAATCTTCCAAAAAGAAATAGTTGATCGCTTTATCTTGATTGGGTAGCATTTTACGTTCTAAAAGGCCTGTTGGATCTGTAATCAAAACATCCCAATGCTTTTTTCCATTATCGCTAAATTTGAATAAACCAAAAAGTACGGCTAATAGTAAAATTGGTCCAAAAAAAGCTGTTAATATAAATGAACGCGATTTAACTTTTTCAATAAATTCACGTTGTGCAATTAACCATAAATTACGCATTAGTTGCCTCCTTTCTTTCTTGAATTGTTTGTACAAAAACATCGTGCATCGAAGGCAACACTTCCCAAGCAGCTTCTAATTTTACCTGCCCAATCAATGCAGTCAATAACTCTTCGAAACCTGCTTCTCCTCTCATTTTAACATACGTAATAAAACGATTGTCACCAATTATTTCTTTGTCAATTAATTCATAATTGGTCCACAATGCATTGACAAAAGCAATCATATTTCCACTAAATTTTATCGCATAAACTCCTTCTTTTTTCGCTTCTTGTAGTTCGGCTACAGTTCCACTCGCCACAACTTTTCCTTCAGCAATTAAATAAGCAAAATCACAAATCTCTTCGACACTTTTCATGTTATGCGTTGACAAGATTATGGTCGTTCCTTTTTCTTTTAAAGCAAGAAGTTCTTTTTTAATGATTTCAACATTAATCGGGTCAAAACCACTTAAAGGCTCATCTAGAATTAACAATTTTGGCTCGTGTAAAACGGTGAAAATAAACTGTACTTTTTGAGCCATTCCTTTTGAAAGCTCTTCAATTCTTTTCGTTTTCCAGGATAAAATATCAAATTTATTCATCCAGTAATCCAATTGGACACGAACTTCTTGTTTGTTCATTCCTTTCAATTGCCCTAAGAATAAAGCATGAGCTTCGACAGTCATTGTGCGGTACAAACCTCTTTCTTCTGGCAAATAACCAACTTCATTTAAATGTTTTGGTTTTAATAAATCACCAAAAAAACGAATGTGCCCACTATCGGGTGTAATAATTTGATTGATAATTCGAATTAAAGTGGTTTTTCCAGCTCCATTTGGACCAAGTAAACCAACAATCTTACCTGTCGGAATGGTGATAGAAACTTGGTCTAACGCTACTTTACGGTTGTACGATTTTGTTAACTGTTGGATTTCAATCATCTTCAATTCAACTAGTGATAAATATTTTACACGACTAAATTAAGATTTTTAGTTGATTTTAGTGCGATAGTTTTGCTTTCCAATTTGTCCATCGGTATTTTTTAGCAAAATAAATCAATAACAATGGTTGCAAACAACAAATCGTCAGGATTGCATCCCAACCAAAACTTGGTTTTGCATGATCGATAAATAAGGCATCGGTTTGAAATGCTTGCCATTCATTAGAAACAACTATTGCAGCAAATAAATTATTGATTGCATGGTAACCCATAGATAATTCCAAGCCATCGTCCATTAAACGCAGTAATCCTAAAAAGATGCCTGTCACGATGTAATAAATTAAAATACCGTAGCCCAATACTTCAATTTCAGGATTTGCGCCATGCATTAAGCCAAAAACAACACCCGTAAACACAACGATTAACCAACTTTTTTGAATTGGATTTTTAATTAACTTAAAGAGGAATCCTCTAAAAAAGAATTCTTCGAACGAAGTTTGTATTGGAATAAAAATTACCGCAATTGCAAACAAAGGAAAAAATGATACCCAGTTAAAATTCCATGTTAGGTCTGATGATGAAAAAAGGGAAACACTTAAAAAAAGTGTTAATACAATTCCCCAAACTAAAAAGGCATGAAAAAATCGCTTTAAATCAAACTTTTTTCGCTCTGTAAAAAAAGAACGAATGCTTTTTTTATGAATGTATTTCATACAAACTATTAACGCGATAAAAGCCGTTAAAAAAGGGAATAACAAATAGAATAATAAGGTGTTTTTTCCAAAAACTTGTGCGTAAACTTGAAGGGAAGATTCTCCATAAGTAACTGCTTCAACATCTGAAAAACGAATCGCTAACATCAAAGGTAATTGACCAATAAACATATAAGCCAACAACACAATAGAAATTGTTAATACATTACTAGCCAGTTGATTACCTGAAGATGATTTAGCTTGCTCAATCATTTTTTACGATTGAAACATTTCTTTCATTCGTTTGAAAAAACTTCTATCGTGTTGGTCTGGTGTTGGTTGAAAGTTTTCACTTTTACGCAATTTTTCCAACAATTCTTTTTCTTCTTTCGTAAATTTCTTAGGAGTCCAAATATTGATGTGTACAAACAAATCACCTTGACCATATCGTTGAACATGTGGTAATCCTTTCCCTTTTAATCGCAATACTTTACCACTTTGAGTTCCTGGTTCCACTTTAATTTTTGCTTTACCGTTCACCGTTGGAACCTCAATTGATTCTCCTAAAACAGCATCCACAAAATTAATATAAGCGTCGTAATGTAAGTTTTCGCCATCTCTTTTCAAATCAGGATGTTCAGTTTCTTCAATTACCACAATTAAATCTCCAGGAACGCCATTGAAAGGACCAGCATTACCTTTACCAGTAACACTTAATTGCATGCCTTCTTCAACACCCGCAGGGATTTCAATTTCAATAACTTCTTCTTGGCGTTTTAAACCTTGTGCATCTGCATCAGCTGGACGCTTATCGATCATTTTACCAGCTCCTTGACAAGAAGGACACGTTGATTGTGTTTGCATAGCACCCAAAAATGTTTGAGCAACACGTGTCACACGACCAGAACCATTACATGACTGACAATTTTTATACGTTACCCCTTCAGCATTCACTAATTTGGTAACTTTTATTTTCTTTTTAACACCTTCAGCAACTTCTTCCAATGTCAATTTCATTTTTACGCGTAGATTGGTTCCACGAACAGTTCTGCTTCCACCGCCTCCGCGACTTCCTCCAAAACTACCGCCTCCAAAAGCACTTCCGAATACATCACCAAATTGAGAGAAAATATCGTCCATGTTCATGCCACCACCAAATCCACCTTGTCCCATTCCTTGGTGACCAAAGCGATCGTATTGAGCACGTTTTTCAGCATTACTCAAAACTTCGTATGCTTCAGCAGCTTCTTTAAATTTATCCTCTGCAGAGGCATCATCAGGGTTTTTATCGGGGTGGTATTTTAATGCTAATTTTCGATATGCTTTTTTGATGTCAGCTTCATTTGCATTTTTGGCAACACCTAATATTTCGTAAAAATCTCTTTTTTGACTCATTTTATAGAATTGTAAAATTCAAAATATTATTGACCAACTACAACTTTTGCAAAGCGAATTACCTTATCATTCAAGTAATATCCTTTTTCTACATCATCGATTACTTTTCCAACTTCTTTTTTTGAAGGAGCTGGAATGTTTGCAATCGCTTCGTGTAATTCACTATCAAAAGGAGTGCCTTTTGCTTGCATTTGCTTCAAACCTTTAGCTTCTAATATTGATTTAAACTTATTAGAAATCAATTGAAAACCTTCTTTAACAACTGTGATATCGTCTGCTTGTTGATTGTTTAAAATCGCGCGATCAAAATCATCCATTACAGGCAATAAATCAGCTAAAATTCCAGCATTAGCATTTGAAATGATATCGACTTTTTCTTTGTTCGTTCTTTTTCTGTAATTATCAAATTCGGCATACAAACGAAGAAAACGATCATTTAACTCTGCTAATTTTTCTTCAGTAGTGAGTTCTTTTGGCGCTTCAGTACTATTTTCTTGTTGTTCCTCTGTGCTAGTTTGATCTTCATTATGCACAAATTCATTTTCTTCTACGTTGATGTCTTTATCTTCTGCCATTGTTGATTTTTTTATAAAAAGATTTAGCAAAGATACTGCCAATCTTCCAATTCGGACAAGCTGTCAGAAAAAATATTGAAAAAATGAAAAAATGGCAATTAACTTACAAACCTTTAATCATTTCAACATAAACAGTTGTACCAATGACAGAAAATTTATACAATGTTTCAAATCCAGCATCAGTTAAACCATTTGAAACAGATTTAAACGTAAAACCAGTTGCTGTAAATGAAGCTGTTCCCGCTGAAGTGCCTCTAACAGATAGAGTATATACACCTCCATCTTTAATGTTACTCAATACAAAAGCTCCTGGATTTGAAGTTGTATATGCTAAATTACTATTCGAAAAATCAATTGTAGTTGAAGCAGCTGCATTAAAAGCAGATTTATTAGTTATTGCACCATTCACTTCAAATCGAGAAGTTGGTGTTGTACTATTAACACCTATATTTCCATTGTTTAATATGGTTAATCGTTCAACACCGACGCCAGCTGGATTTGTTAAAAAGCGAAATCCTCCCGATCCTGTTTTACTGTTTTGTAATCTAAAATAAAAATCTGCATCACTTGCAAATGCACCCGTATAAGCTCCATTGTGAACCCAATCAATTCGAGGTGATGATGAGTTTGTGTTAAATTCAATACCATAACCCGTTCCTGAAGCTCCAGCTGCTGAGCGTATATCTACACCACCAATTACATTCAAATTATTTGTTGGAGAAGTTGTTCCAATACCAACCATTCCATTATTTGCTATCTTCATTCTTACTGTACTATTTGTACCGAGTAGTAAAGAAAAATTACCAGTTTTCATTAATGTCAAGTCTGCATCAGCAGTTGTAGAAGCTACTTGTGCAACAAACTTGTTAAATGACGAAAAATTTAAGATTGTTCGCCAATCATTTGAAGTAATAGAAGATACCGATCCTCCTCTAAAAAATGCATTTTGATCTGTCAAATATAATTGACTGTAATAACCTGCACCAACTGACTGTATCCCTGTACCATACCATGCGCCCAAACCATTCGGTTTATTGGTTGGATCAGCAAGATTATCTGTTGATATTATAGAAACACCTTTAGTTACAACCCAATCATTCAAGTCACGAGTAGCAGAAGTTACCGAATTTGTGCCATTACCAAGAAAAAACGAAAAACCATCACCCCATATAGGAATGGAACCATTTGATTTTAAATACTTATTGTTTAAACCTATTGCTAAAGGAGTAAGAAACCCAGATGAATTTCTATAAAAAAGATCTCCTGAAGCATCTGAGCCTAAATCGAGTTTTGTCGAGCCTGAAACATGCAATTTTGCTTGAGGATTATTATTACCAATCCCTAAGTTACCTGTTCTATATATTGAATTAAGTTTATTTGAACCTGCATCTACTGTTCCACCAGCTTTATAAAATGGAGTTGTGTTACCTTCATTATAAACAACATATTCAGTGCCATTCCAAATCCATTTATTTCCATCAATATCACTTACATAGATACAACTTGAATTACTAATAATATTGGGTGTAAATAAAGGCGAACCAGAATTTGGATTTATTGTATTAAAATTTACAATTGATTCTGCTTTGCTAATCAGTAATCTATCCCAAGAAGTGCCGTTAAATGAATAAAAACCTGGCAAAACCAATGAAGCATTTGATCCTGATGTAGAAGTGTTATAAATTAAAAGACCTGTTGCAGGACTTGAAATTGTTGTAACATCTAGATTAGAAGTTAATGAAATTCGTGGCAAAAGCAAACCTTTATTACTAGATGTTAAATCTAAAATAGCAGATCCATCAGGGGAATTTGTACCCACACCTACTTGTGAAAAAGAAAAAAAAGAGGTGCAAAGTAAGAAAATACATATTACTTTATTCATAGTTATTTAATAATAAATAATAATCTTTCCATGTCCAGTATTTATTCCAGCAGAATTAGTTACTCCAATCATAGAAGGGCTTGCAAATGAAGATCCTCCACCGCCTGAACCAACAGCATTTCCACCGCCAGCTCCGCCGCCACCGCCAAAATATCCAGCACCGCCACCGCCACCGCCAGACCATGTAGAGACATTAACAATTGCACCATTCCCACCTTGTAACGCAGAACCGGATGTTGCGTTTGTACTTGCTGGATCATATGATGTACCTCCTTGGCCTCCTGCTAGTTGAGTGGCCCCTTTTCCTTTTGTTGAAGTTCCACCGTAATTACCAATACCATCAGAACCAGCTACACCACCTGCGTCCCCTCCATTTCCTGAGAAACCTGTAGCCGCAGCACCTCCACCGCCTGCTACAGAAATTACGTTTGTATGATTAATTGGAATAGCTGAAGAAATACAACTTAATCCTCCTCCAGCTATTGCAATTTTAGCAAGATTATTAATTGTATAACCTCCATTACCACCAAATCCATATACAGCATCCTTTGATGTTGGTTTCCCTCCAACAGTTAGGTATAATATTGAACCAGGAGTTACAATAATTCCTCCTTTAATTAACCCACCTTTACCTCCTGAAAAACCATCTGGATGATCACCTCCTTGTGCCCCATAGACTTCTACAAGAATAGATGTTACATTTGATGGTACTGTCCAAGTTTGTATTGCTCCAGTGTAATTAAATTGAACACTATTAATATACAATGGCTTTAAAGCAATAAACTCATTTGTCAATTGGCTAAAAGAACAAACATGTATCAATAAAAAAGTAAAAAATAATTTTAAATTTTTCATATTAATAAGAAATTGCACCAAATATATAGGCAGAATTACTTGAATCTTTTAAAATTCCAATACTTCTGTTTTGTAATCTAATTTTAGATCCATTAGAAGAATTTACGGTTACTCCTGAGCCAACAATATTAACTTCACCTAAGCCAATCATAACAACATTACATTTAAAACCTTTTTCTAATGATGATGGAACGGTTAAATTTAAAGCATTTGCAGAATTAAATAATATGATAGAATTAACATCTGAATTTGTTAAAGTATAATTTCCGGTTTGGACATTAACATTATCTGTCTTCTTAAAGCTTAACATTTCCCATTTAGTACCATTGTAAAAATAATAACCAGGATAAACTTGATTTGGAGATGTTCCTGCAATTGTATCGTTATATATCATCAAACCAATATTTGGAGATGCTATAGTCACAATATCAATGTTTGATTGAAGAGAAATTGAAGGAACTAAAATTCCTTTATTCGAACTATTAACCTCCAATGCCGCAGATGGATCAACAACATTACTTCCTATTCCTATTTGGCTATATGCAAATGAAAGTAAATGAATTGTAATTAATGTAACTAAATATTTCACTGTTATTTTTATTAATTAGTGCTATCACCAGATACATAACCAATTGATGAAGATTCCATTAAAACACCAATAGAGCTGTTTTGTAATCTTGACTTGAAACCATTTGCTGAATTTAAAGTAATTCCATTACCTGAAATTGTTACTTGTCCAACTCCCTTTTGAATAATTTGACAAAAGAAACCTTTAGATAAATTTGCGGGCACTGTGATTGTTACAGCTGTTGCGCTATTAACAATAATAACAGACTTTGAATCTTCATCTGTTAAAGTATAATTTGTGGTTTTTTCTGAAATTGTTGCATAGCCGGAGTAACCTAATGGTATCCAATTGTTTCCGTTAAAATAATAATAACCCTTCAAAACATTTGTTGGAAAAGTACCTGCAATTGATGTGTTATAAACCAACAATCCTGTCGCAGGATTTACAATCGTTGATACATCTGATGTAGAAGTTAAAGCAATTCGTGGAGGTAAAAACCCTTTATTTGTCGATGAAATTTCTAATGCAGCCGACGCATCTGGAGTTATCGTACCGATACCAACTTGAGAAAATACTTTTAGAACCGAAAAAAATGTTAGAAGTAAAAAATACTTTTTCATAGTTTAGTTATTTTTTTTGTAAAATTAATAAAGTTTTTAAGATTTATGTAGTTTAATAGTAAATGATAATTTTACCATTTCCATAATTAATACCATTTGTATGCACAATATTTTTAGCATCTGAAAAAGTAAAAGAAGATCCTCCTCCTCCACTACCATAGTAATTCCCGCCACCAGCTCCACCGCCGCCTCCATAATAACCAGCACCCCCGCCTCCACCTGAATTCCAAGTTCCTGAATTTATAAATCCTCCATTTCCGCCAGTAAATAAACTGCCAGATTGTGGTGATGTTATTTGAGAGTCTAAAGCACTACCTGAAGCCCCACCTGAAAGTTGAGTTCCACCTTTCCCTCCTCTAGTTGCATCGTTACCGATAGAACCAGATAAACCACCTCCATTTCCACCATTTCTCCCAGATGATGCTCCTCCTCCTCCTCCAGCAATGACAATTGCAGATGATTGTGTAAGAGTCGCACTTGAGAGAAAAGCAGACAAACCTCCCCCGGCACGTCCAAAGTTATTGGAATTAGAAGGATTGGTGCCACCTGTACCACCATTCCCATAGACTGCTACATTAGTTGAATTTGCGGCTTTTCCACCAATAACTAAATAATAAGTAGAACCTGGTGTTACTGGAATGAAACATGAAACCTTGCCCCCCATACCTCCACTAGCAGAACCTACATAAGAACCACCTTCAGCACCAAAAACCTCTAATTTAATAGAAGTTACATTTGCTGGGCAAACCCAATTTTGAATTGCACCAGAATAATTAAATTGAATTGAATTTAAATATTTTGGAGATAATGAAATAAAGTCATTTGTAATTTGACTTTTATATCCATCACATAAACCTAAAACAAAAAAAAACAAAAAAAAATAGTTTTTAACCATTATTGTTGAAATATCAACAAAAATAATTAAAAACTATCAAATCAAAAATTTAAAAAAAAAATCAAATTAAAATTAAGTAAGATTACTTAGTAAGAAATAATGATTTTTCCATGACCAGTATTAGTACCTGCTGTATTAGTAGCGCCTATCATTGAAGGACCAGCATAGGAAGAGCCTCCACCTCCAGAACCAACAGCGTTTCCTCCACCGGCACCGCCGCCGCCGCCATAATAACCAGCACCGCCGCCACCGCCGCCAGACCAAGTATTTGGTGAAACAATTCCACCATTTCCACCTTTTAACGCTGAACCTGCAGTAGGAGCTGTACTATTAGGGTCATATTGAGAACCTGCTCCACCTCCTGAAGTTAGTGTTCCTCCTTTACCTCGAGTTGGTGTACCACCATAATTCCCTATTCCATCTGAACCTGAAGAACCTCCTGCGTTACCTCCATTTCCAGAATAACCTGTAGCAGAAGACCCTCCACCACCAGCTACAACAATAACATTTGAATGACTTATTGGAAAAGCAGTTGAAATACAACTCAAACCACCTCCAGCATTAGATATTTTTGTGTTATCACTCGTGCATGAACCTCCATTACCACCAAAACCATATACAGGAGTTTTAGTTGTTGGTTTGCCTCCAACTGTTAGTGACAAAGTTGAACCAGGTGATACTACCATATATCCCTTAACCAATCCACCTTTCCCACCGATAAATCCATCTGGATGATCACCACCTTGAGCCCCGTAAACTTCAACAAAAATTGTAGTGACATTTTCTGGAACTGTCCATGTTTGATTTGCACCTGTATATGAAAAAGTAATTTTATTAGGCAAACTTGGTGATAATGTTAAAAAATCATCAGTTAGTTGAGCAAATGCACTTAAATTAAGTAGCAATATTGCAAAAATTATAATTCTATTTTTCATTTTTATTTTTTAATATTAGTAAGAAATTGCACCAGATAAATAAGCCGAAGAAGCTGAATTCTTGAGTAACTGAACAGATCTATTTTGCAATCTTATTTTATTTCCATTACTAGAGTTAACTGTTAAACCACTTCCACCAATTACATCAACGACTCCTGAACCAACTAATAACAAACGGCATTTAAAACCAATTGGCAATGATGAAGGTACAGTTAGTGAAGTAGAAACATTACTATTAATAACAACTACTTTATTCAAGTCATCATTAGTTAACGTATAATTAGAACTTTGAACATTAAAATACAAAGCATCATTCAGAGCTAATGGTTCCCATTTGTTAGCACTATTAAAAAAGTAATATCCTGGTGATATATTGTTTGGAAAAACACCAACAGTAGCAGTATTGTAAATTAATAATCCAATAGCAGGATTTGGAATTGTAGTTACATCCAAATTCGATGTTAAATCAATAGAGGAAGCTTTAAATCCTTTTGTTGATGAATTAAGATCTAATGCTGCAGATGTATGTGTTGAATGAGAACTTATCCCTAATTGAGCAAAGCTAAAAGTGAAACTGCTCAATACGATTATAATTAATATAAATTTCATATTCTGTAGTTAATTATAATGAACTGTCACCTGAAATATAACCAACTGTAGAAGACTCCATCATGATTCCAATTGAACTGTTTTGTAATCTTGTCTTGAAACCACTTGCAGAATTTAATGTTGTACCAGAACCAACAACTGTAACTTGACCTGTACCTTTTTGGATTATTTGACAAAAGAATCCAGTTGATAGCGTATTTGGCACTGTAATGTTGACTGCTGAAGAGGAATTAACAACTATTACTGCTCTACTATCATTATCTGTTAATGTATAATTGCTTGTTTTTTCAATTACAGTTGCATATCCAGTATATCCAAGAGGCATCCACTTAACTCCATTAAAGAAATAATAACCTTTTGTTATATTGTTCGGAAAAATACCTGCAACAGTAGTGTTGTATATTAATAGGCCTGTAGCAGGTGAAGCAATTGTTGTTACATCATTTGTAGATGTCAATCCAATTCTTGGAGGCAAAAACCCCTTATTTGTTGATGAAATCTCTAGAGCGGCTGATGCATCTGGAGATGTAGTTCCTATCCCTACTTGTGAGAAAAAAGTAGAAATTGAAAAAATACTAATGGATACTAAAATTATTTTTTTCATGTGGTTTCGATTTTATTAGATATTAAGGTTATTATTATAATTTATTAATTTTTTTAATGATGATTTCATTATTTAAGTTGATTTTTAAAAAGTAAACACCACTACTATTTGAAGACAAATCAAAAGGAATACTTGTTTCACCATTTTTAACACTTGTGTTAAATTCTGAAATTATTTTCCCGGTATTTTCAGTGATTTGAATAGTTATAAAACCGTTTGTCGTTGTATTGATTTTAACAAAACCTCTATCATTAGTTGGATTAGGAAACACCTCAACATTAACAGCTAAATCAGAACAAGATGTTGAAACTGGACCATACACTTTATAATTACCATCCTTATCAAATTGTTTTAATTGAAAATATGTAACACCTGATGAACGATTTGGATCTTGAAAAGTATAATTTATAAATTCTGCTGAATTTCCTGCAGCTTCTAACTCTCCAATAACTGACCAATCTGTTCCATTAGAACTACTTTCCACTTCATATCGCGCTGTATTATTTTCAGATGCAGTTTGCCAATTTAAAGTTGAAAAACCTTCGCTACATAAACCATTAAAAAATACTAATTCAACTGGTAAAGGGTTTATTGCAGGACTTGCAATTCCAAATTGACTAAAGGAAGTTAATCCAGTTCTATAAACGGAAAAGAAAGAGCCTGCTGCAGAACTTTGAACATGTGTTCCTTCTGTAGTCCAATTTAAATCCCATGCATCAGAAGATGTTGGCCTTTTTAACGCATGAAGCACTGATGGATCTGTAATTCCTGATAAATTATTAGTAGTTAAATCAATTGAATATGTACCAGAATTTAAGCCATCTGTTTGATCAACTTGCCAAAAACCATCACCAGATAAATTCGCTAAAATTTCAAAATTATCTGTTATATTTATTGGATATTGGCTATTTGAATTTAATATATACTTTCCCGTTAAAGAACCTCCATTTGGAGCAGTTGTATAAGTAATTTTTGCTGGTGAATAGTAATTTGCTGAACCAAATGGGAATAATACATTACTAATTATTGTAGGAGCGAACCATCTTTTCATCGTCCCATTAATAAATCCTGCCGTATAATTCAATACTCCAGGATTTGAAGTTGATTTACCTAATTCAACTTGATTAGCACCAGTTGTGATTTGTCCATTTAACTCCAACACATCATTTGCTTGAAAAGTAACTGCATTTGAAATATTAATTTTAGAATTTGTAAGCAAAGCAATAGTATCTATTTTAATGATTCCATTAACAGTTTTTATAGCAGTATTCTCAAATGAAAACCTACCTTCTGAAGCAACAACACCAGAAACTGCATCAAAATTTTGATTATACTTAATATTAGCATCTGGTTTGAATATTACATTATTTGCATTTTCTATTTTTAAATTTCCTTTAAAAATTGCTTTATCGCTTATTGAAATTGGAATGTTTGGTCCAAAATAAATATCTTGTGAAAAAACAGAAAAACAGGCTGATAGCATTGAAAAGATGAGAGTGGTTTTCATAAAAAATTAAACTTAATTAAAAAATTAAAGCACAAAAATAGTATTAAAAATTATAAAATCAAAAATAAAAGATGAAAATTATTTAAAACTAATATCAAAAGGCAATCTAGCTTGAATCCCCATTTTGTTTTCTAACGCTTTTAATTGATTGTAATAATTTAATAATTCAACAGGAAGTTTTATGGACGGACTTTTAACCGATGCGTTATTTTCCTCTTCAAATTGCTCAAACAAATCAAGCCATTTATCTTCTTTTCTCAACGGATAATACAAAACTTTTGGTTCTTTAATTCCTGCTTGTTTTGCAGCATAAGCGATGGCGTTCTTCAATCCTCCTAACTCATCGACCAAACCAATTTCTTTCGCGTCTTTTCCTGTCCAAACTCGACCTCTAGCAATTTGATTCACCTTTTCAAGTTTCATTTTTCTACCTGCTGCAACTCTGTTTAAAAACGTACCATAAATTGTATCAACTTCTTCTTGAACAATTGCAAATTCATCTTTTGTCATCTTTCGATTCATTGACATAACGGAGAATTTATTCGTTGCAACACGGTCAAACGTTAATCCTAATTTGTTTTCAAGCATTTTACCTGTATATGGAATCATGCCAAAAACACCAATTGAACCTGTAATTGTTGAAGGTTCTGCAAAAATATAAGATGCAGGAGTTGCAATATAATAACCGCCAGAAGCAGCTACATCACCCATTGAAACAACCACTTTTTTCGTTTTATTTGTAATTGAGACTTCTCTCCAGATTTCCTCGCTTGCGAGTGCGCTTCCACCTGGACTATTAATTCGTAGAACAATTGTTTTAATAGAAGGGTTTTTACGTGCTTCAATTAATAACTCGCAAATATCATTTGATGTTAAACCATCGCCATCTTTTGAAACTTCCCCTTCGGCCAAAATAACAGCAATTGTTGGATCTGATCCTTTTGTTATTGCTTGGTTTTTGTAAAATTTCTTTTTGGCATATTTTTGAAAATCTTGAAAATTGATTTTATCATCTACTTCATTTCCAATTTTTAGATTAATCAAGGATATGATTTCATCTCTGTATTTTACACCATCTAATAAATGATGACTTATTGCATCTGAAGCTCTTCTTATCAATAAACTATCAGCAATTTCATTTAAACGAGCAGGCTTTACTTTTCGATCTTTTGCGATTTCTTCTCGCACATCTTCCCACATAGAAGTGACGTAGCGTGTCATCTGTAAACGACTTGAGTCACTCATGTATTCTCTGAAAAAAGGCTCAACTGCACTTTTAAAATCATTGTTCTTACCGCGCACAACTTGCACTTCTACTTCTAATTTATCTAAGGTATTCTTGTAAAAAGTCAATTCGGATCCTAAACCTACAAACTGCATCATTGAAGATGGAAATCCATACACCTCATTAGCTGCAGAAGCGATGTAATATTCTTTTTGCGTGATGACTTCACCTGCATTATAGGCAACAATAAATTTTCCTGAAGTCTCAAAATCATTCAATGCATTTCTAATTTCTCTAGCAGTTGCATAGCCACAAGACAAATCACCAATTTCTAAAAAGATACCTTTAATTTTTGAATCTGTTTTTGCTAATTCAATACCAAAAAGCACGTCACTTAAACCAATATTATCGCTCAAAGACAAAGATGAAGCGTCAATTTCTACTGAAGATTTTTCATTAATTTGTCCATCCAATGTCATGTGTAAAACAGTATTGTTTTTTACAGCTAATGGCTTTGGGCCAAATTCACCAAAACGACCGATAACACCGCCAAGAATTAAAGCAAAAATCAATAATCCAATAACAGACATAATGAATACCGCTAAAAAACTCGGCCAAAATATTTTTCCAAATGATATTTTCTTTTCAGACATTGTATTTTTTTTATCAAAAATAGAATATTTAAGTTAATCTCAATTCGATTTTAAAACATTATAAGCTATTTTTAACTTAAATTTTATTTTACTCAACATTTTAATCAATTAAAACGTTTAATTAAAATAGATTTCAATTTCAAAATTAAATGTAAATTGCAATCGATTTATCTTAAATTTAAATAGTATTTATATGAAAAAAAATATACTTTTTCTGTTAAGTTTTTTAACGATTAATTTTACTTTTTCTCAAGCTTATTCTCGTGTAAAAATAAACACTACAAATGAAGGACTTAAAACGCTTTCAGATCTAGGTGTTACCATTGACCATGGAATTAGAAAAGATAACACGTTCTTTATTTCTGATTTTTCTGCTCATGAAATAGCACTTATGCAGACCAATAATTTTTCAATAGAAGTGTTGATTCCAGATGTTCAGGCATATTATATCCAACAAAATGAACCCTCCAATTCAACGTATAAAAACACAACCTGTCAGCAAACAACTTCTATAACTACCCCCACTCATTTTAATCAAGGAAGTATGGGTGGTTACTTAACTTATACGCAATTATTAGCTGAATTGGATGAAATGGCAACACTTTACCCTAATTTGATTACAACTAAAATGCCAATTTCAACATTTTTAACGATTGAAAACAGACCGATTTATCACGTTAGAATTTCTGACAATCCTTCTATAGATGAAGCTGGAGAACCTAAAGTTTTGTATACTTCATTGCACCATGCACGCGAACCAATGAGTTTGATGGAAACAGTATTTTACATGTGGTTTCTTCTAGAAAATTATGCAACAAATGAAGAGGTTCAATACCTTGTAAATAATATGCAATTGTATTTTGTTCCTTGCATCAATCCTGATGGTTACGTTTACAACAACACAACAAATCCTAACGGTGGAGGAATGCATCGTAAAAACAGAAGAAATGTAGGTACGACTAATAAAGGGGTAGATTTAAATAGAAATTACTCGTATGGATTTGGAACAACTGGCACTTCAACCAACGTAAATAATGACACGTATCCTGGTACTGGCGCTTTTTCTGAAGCAGAAACCCAAGCTATGCGATGGTTGGTACAAAACAATAATTTCATTACTGCATTTAATGCACATACGTGGGCAAAATCAATCCTCTTTCCAATCGGAACGACAAATGCAGAATTTGCACCTCATCACGATTATTTGCAAGCAGAAACAAATCACATGGTTGAAAACAATGGTTACATAGCTATGAAAAGTTCAAGTTTGTACCCTGCTTCTGGAGATTCTGATGATTACATGTATAAAGTAGATATTGGAGTTGGACAAAAAGACACCATATTTGCACATACACCAGAAGTAGGAACAGCATTTTGGCAACCTGCAACTGAAATAGACGCCACGTGTAAAGAAATGTTGCATCCGAACTTAGTCTTAGCACATTTAACAAAAAAATATGTTGTTGCAAAAGACATTGACCCTACATTTATTCCTTCAACAAGCGGAAACTTTAATCATTCAGCTCATCGATTAGGATTAGAAAATGGGCCAGTTATTGTATCAATTGAACCACTTTTAAATATTGCTACTGTTGGAAATCCTGTCACTTACAATTTGAATATTAATCAACAAACTACTAGCGCTATTAGTTTTACCTTAGTTAATGGAATTCAATCGGGTGCAACTGTAAAATACATTTTAAAAACAGATAATGGCTTGTGGATCAAACGAGATACAATTGTAAAAGTTTATGGTAGTTACAATTTAATCGCATCAGAAACAGGTGTAACGACTAATTGGACAGGGAATTGGAATACAACTTCGACTGTTTTTTATAGTCCTTCTCAATCATACACGGATAGCCCAACTGGAAATTACACAAGCAACGCTACAAAAACTTACACCTATACTCCAAGTATAGATCTAACTGCCGTTACAGATGCTAAAATCACTTATTATGCAAAATGGGATATTGAAGCAGATTTTGACTACGTTCAGTTTCAAGTATCACCTGATGGAGGAACGACTTGGATACCTCAATGTACAAAATATACAGTTGCAGGAACAAGTGCCAATGGAAGTGTTCAACCAGATAATTCTCCAGTTTATGAAGGGCAAAATGCAAATTGGGTATTAGATGAAGTTAGTTTAAGTGATTATGTAGGTCAATCGATTAAAGTGCGTTTTATTTTAAAATCTGACGGCGGAACAAATGGCGATGGTTTTTACTTTGATGATTTTAAAGTTTACAGTTTGAATAACAATCAAGTAATCTCACCTGTAGCTCAATTCTCAGCCAGTTCAGTTGAAATATGTGCTGGACAGTCAATATCTTTTACAGATGGTTCAATCAATAACCCTTCAAGTTGGTTGTGGGATTTTGGTGATGGAACTACTGAAACCATACAATCACCAAGTCATACATTTACAAACGCTGGTTCATATTCAATTCAATTAACAGCATCAAATTCCGCAGGATCAAACAGTTTCTCACTACCTATTACTGTCAATGATTGTTCTTCAATCAATGAAGTATTATTAAACAAAGTGAAACTTATTCCTAATCCAAATCAAGGAGAATTTAGTTTAGTTGGAACTGAGCAAGGTACAACTTATCGCATCACTGACTTTTTAGGAAACGAAATCTACTCAGCTTCAACGAATGCAGGAATTAATTTGATTTCACTTGAAAAAGTTAGTGCAGGAATGTATTTCATTGAATTAAAGAAAGAAAACACAACCAAGCAATTGAAATTTACACTTATTGATTAATTATTTATGAAAAATATTCTTTTTGCACTTTCTTTAATAGTCACTTTTATTGCTTTTTCTCAGCAAAAATCTGCTCCTAAGTTAGTTATTGGAATTGTCGTTGATCAAATGTGTTACGATTATTTGTACCGTTTTCAACCTAAATTTTCTTCAAAAGGTTTTATTAAATTAATGCAAGAAGGTACAAATTGCAGAAATACACAATATACTTATGTACCAACGTTTACAGGTCCAGGACACGCCTCCATTTATACTGGAACTACACCTAGTAATCATGGTATTGTCGGAAATGATTGGTACAACCGATCAACCAAAAAAATGATGAATTGTGTTGCTGATGAAACCGTTCAAACTATAGGTTCAGTTTCAAAAGAAGGAAAATGCTCTCCTTCTCATTTGAAAACAACTACCATTACAGATCAATTGAAAATGACTTATCCAAGTGCGAAAGTTGTTTCTGTCTCCATTAAAGATCGGGGTGCAATTTTGCCAGGTGGACATCTGAGCGATGGGAGTTATTGGTACGATTATGCAAGCGGACAATTTATCACAAGTTCTTATTTTAAAAACAAGTTACCCAATTGGGTGGAAGATTTCAATGCAAAGAAATCTGTCGACGCATACATGGAAAAGACTTGGGAAACATTATTACCGATTGAAAAGTATACAGAAAGTGGTCCAGATGACTCGCCTTACGAAGTGATTTATGCTCCAAAAACAACTGCTACATTCCCATATAATTTGAAAGAAATCGGAAATAAAACAGGAAAATATACTGTATTTACTTCAACTCCTTATGCCAATACTTATTTAACTGATTTTGCTTTGAACGCTTTAAAATCTGAAAAATTGGGTAGCGACAATCAAACTGACTTTTTATGCATAAGTTATTCAACACCTGATATTGCTGGTCATGCATTTGGACCTTATTCCGTTGAAATAGAAGACATCTATTTGCGCTTAGATATAGAAATTGAACGTTTGTTAAGCACTTTAGACGCAACTGTTGGTAAAGATCAATACACCTTATTTTTAACTGCCGATCATGCAGTTGTTCCAGTGCCACAGTATTTAATTGATAAAAAATTACCTGGAGGTTATTTTTATATGGATGAATTAAATCAACGGTTAGCGGCTAAATTAACTGAAAAATATGGCGACAATTTGGTTGAAGAAAATGAAAATTTAAATATTTACCTTAATAAGAAGAAGCTAGTATCAATGAAATTAGAACTAGCTGAAGTGTCCAAATTTGTTGCAAATGAAATAGCAGAATTCGACCATGTAAAAGCAGTTTACACAGCCGATGAACTATTAGATGCACCATCTACCAATGAATGGAAAACCATGTTAGAAAAAGGATACAACAACAAAGAAAGTGGTGATGTATTATTTATTTTAGAACCAGGCTATCTTCCAAAATCAAAAGAATCGTCCAATTCACACAAAGGAACCAGTCATGGATCTGCTTTCAATTATGACACGCATGTTCCGTTAATTTGGTATGGAAAAAATATTCCTAAGCAAGAAATAAATCGTAAAATAGCGATAACTGATATTTCTGCAACCTTAACAAATATCTTATTTCTTCAACGCTCAGGAGCAATGACAGGCGAACCTATTTTAGAGTTATTTCATTAATATGATGGTTATTAACATTTTAATGTTTCTCATTCTGGGAAAAATGTTGAAAACTTCGTTGATAACCAATTTTAAGACCTTTCGAATTACGACAATAGAATGTTAAATTTGTATGAAACAAACAACAAAAACGAATTGTCTATGCTAAGTGCTATCATAAAAAGAAAACTATCTGACAATCAAGTTGCTAATATTTTTATTAATGCAATTTTTGATGTAATTGACAAAGGATTCAAAGAAGTTGCTTCTTTGATCAATGAAGACACAGCATTTACACAAAGCCCGAATATTGATGAAAATCAAAATGGAGAGTTTGGATTAATCGTTTTAGTTGGAAATTTATCATTTTTAGAAAGCACATTTGATGCAGAACAAGCTGGAAGAGTAGAGAAAATTATTTTTGAAAAATTGGCTGCAATGTATGAAATGTCAGAAGCTGATTTCGCTAAGATGATTCGTGATTACCAAGCATTTATTTCACGTGTCAATCATCCTTCTAAAAATATGATTTACGGAATGTCAAAAGCGATTTTCCATAAATACCAATTAAATTGTTTCCAAGACGATTATTTCAAAAGAATGCAAGCACCAAATCCATTGTTCTTAAAAAGAATGGATGATATCATGTCAAATTTCATTTGGAACTGGGATGCATTTTTCAAGAAATACAGATTGAACTAATTCAAACTATTTTCTGTTTTAACGCATTGCAATGTGAACTACCTTTTTTGTTTCAAAGAAAGGTTCTTTAAAGTAATTTTCTAAATCGTACAACGTGTATTTTTGTTGAACTGTTTGAAATTCCTCCGTTAAATCTCCTCCTTTCAAGTATAAAACACCATTTTTAAGATCATTATTTTGCGCTGGGGCATATTTCCCTTTTGTCCATTTTAAAAACGCAGGCATTGCAGTAACTGCTCTACTAATAATAAAATCAAATTGTCCTTTAATGTTTTCAGCGCGATCATGAATTCCAATTACATTTTCTAAACCTAATGCAAGCGCTACTTCATTTACTACTTTGATTTTTTTGCCAATTGAATCTACTAGCGTGAAATTTACATTAGGAAATAGAATTGCCAAAGGAATCCCTGGAAAACCACCACCTGTTCCAATGTCCAAAATTTTTGAATCTTTCGAGAATTGAATCACTTTGGCAATACCCAAAGAGTGTAAAACATGACGCTCATAGAAGTTTTCTGTATCCTTTCTAGAGATGACGTTGATTTGTTCGTTCCAAAAGGAATACAATTCCTGTAACTGATTGAATTGTTTAACTTGTATAGGTGTTAAATCAGGAAAGTATTTCAGAATTAATTCCATAAAATAGGTATTTGTTTAAATGGAATCCTTGGTTTTATCCATCATATTAGCTAAAAAATCTCGCGCTCGGAACAATTGAGCTTTCACTGTGCCAATTGGTAAATTCAATTCCTCCGCTATTTCTTCATAGCTTAATTCCTCAAAATAACGTTTTTCTACTAGTTCTCGGTAGCGCGGCTTTAATTTACTCACCAACATGCGCATGTGCTGTACTTTTTGACCATGAATAATTGTTTCTTCAGGATCCATAGTTTGGTTTTTTGCTTCAATGAATAAAACCTCACCATCATCGTTGGTGTAGCCTGTTTCCATGGAAGTTACCTTTATACGTTTCTTACGAATGAAGTCAATGCAATTATTGGATGCAATTTTAAACAGCCACGTACTAAAAGCAAAATTGGGTGAATATTGATCTAAGCGACTAAAAGCTTTTCCAAACGCTTCGATTGTCAAATCGTCCGCATCATCTTGATGACGAACCATTTTAAACATCATGAAATAAATCGACTCACGGTAACGATCCATTAATTGGGCATAAGCAGCTTGATCACCCTTTTTAGCTGCTTCAACAAGTGCTAAATCGTGTTTTGCTTTGTCCGATAAATGTTCCGTGTCTACCATTTATTTTTCTTCTTTTTATCTGTAGAATAATATATAACAGGCATAACAAAAGCATAAAACAAATCCCATAATGGAAGGTATGGAATGAATTTTTGTGCTTGTAATTTATAAAAGCAACGTGCTTGAATCCACCATTTCAACAACAAAACTGGTAAAAAAACCAAAAGCGCCAACAATTTATAATCTGTTACAATCAACAAAGTAACAAAGGAAATAAGCACCAGCAACAAAGACAATGGATATATTCCTAACATCCATTTTTTAATAACATTGTATTTATCCGTAGTTGTGAAATGTCTCGTTTTTTGTCTCATCCAAGATTTCCAAGAAGTATGACCTTCCGAATAACAAAAACTATCCGCTTTGATAGCAATTGTATAGTTGTTATTCTTTGCTGTTTCTTGAATAAACAAATCATCATCACCTGAAGGTAAATAATAATGAGACTTAAAACCACTTACGCTATTAAATACCGTTTTTGTATAGGCTAAATTTCTACCTACCCCCATGTAAGGTAATTTTGCCAAAGCCATTGAAAAATAACTCATCCCAATCCACGTCGTATCAAAACGGATCAATCGGTTTAAAAATCCTTTTTCTTTTTTATACGGTCCGTACCCTAAAACAATTTGTTTTTCATTCGAGAAATTTTCTGCAATAGATTTTAACCAATTTCTTGAAGCGGGTCTACAATCAGCATCCGTTAATATCAAATGTTCAAATTTTGCACCCTTCACTCCTAAAGTAATTGATAATTTTTTACCTGGCTTCAAATGTTGGTTTTTCATCACTTCAATCACCCTTAAGTTAGAATATTGCTGAGCAATTGCTTCTAGAAGATAGGTTGAATCGTCCGTTGATTGATTATTGATTATGATCACTTCAAATTCCGGATAATCTTGTTCTAAAATAATTGGAAGATTTTCATATAAATTATCCGATTCATTTCTAGCGGCAAGAATTACACTCAATGGAGGATAATTTATTTCCGAAGCATCTTTTTTCTGCTTAAAAAAAGCAAAACGTCCATAAACAAAGAGTGTAAAAAATAAATTCACACAAATAAACAAGGTAAATAAACAGAAAACCAACAAGGGCCATCCAAATTCAAAATGGGGTAAAATTTGCATTCTTAAAAAGCTTTGGTGCAAAGATGGGGGAGCTTAACGAAATACGTGTATCTTTGTGCTGTTTATTTTTCAACATTTTATGCACTTTGATCTTTTAACGACAGATTCTAAAACAAAAGCTCGCGCTGGCGTTCTTCATACAGCTCACGGAGCCATCGAAACACCAATTTTTATGCCTGTAGGTACTGCAGGAACAGTGAAAGGTGTACATCAACAAGAATTAAAAGACGATGTTGAAGCACAAATTATCCTTGGAAATACGTATCATTTATACCTTCGTCCAGGTTTAGAGGTTATTGAAGCTGCAGGTGGATTACATGAATTCATTAATTGGGATCGTCCAATTTTAACAGATTCAGGCGGTTACCAAGTTTATTCTCTTTCGGGATGCAATAAAATCACAGAGAAAGGAGTGAAATTTCAGTCGCACATTGATGGAAGCTATCATTTTTTCACACCAGAAAACGCCATAGATATTCAACGCACAATTGGAGCAGACATCATAATGGCTTTTGATGAATGTACACCTTATCCATGCGATTACAAATATGCGAAACGCTCGATGCACATGACACACCGTTGGTTGACACGTTGCATGGATCAAATGAAGAGTACAGAACCAAAATACGACTTTGAACAAGCATTGTTCCCAATCGTACAAGGTAGTGTTTACAAAGATTTAAGAAAAGAATCTGCTGAAACAATCGCTTCACATGATGCAATTGGAAATGCTATTGGAGGTTTATCTGTTGGTGAACCTGACCATGAATTGTACGAAATGACAGATTTAGTTTGCTCCATTTTACCGCAAGAAAAACCTCGATATTTAATGGGTGTTGGAACTCCTGTAAATTTGTTAGAATGCATTGCTATGGGTGTAGATATGTTTGATTGTGTGATGCCTAGTAGAAATGCTCGACATGGAATGTTGTTCACATCAGAAGGTATCATCAATATTAAAAATCAAAAGTGGAAATTAGATTTTTCACCGCTTGATGAGAATGGAACTGCATCTGTTGATAAAATTTATTCAAAAGCTTATTTGAGACATTTAATTACATCGAAAGAGAATTTAGGTATTCAAATTGCAACGATACATAATTTAGCATTTTATTTGGCTTTAGTAAAAGAAGCTAGAAAACATATTTTAGATGGTACATTTAGTTCTTGGAAAGAGAAAATGATTCCTAAACTTCAAAATAGGTTGTGATCTATGTTGAAAATTTTAGATCGATACATCATTAGAAAGTTTTTAACCACTTTCTTTTTTATGCTTGGCATCATCATGTTGCTGGCAATGGTTTTTGATTTATCTGCTCGGTTAAGTGAATTCATTGCTAATAAAGCGCCTTTTTCAGCAATCATTTTAGATTACTACTTAAATTTTGTGCTGTATTTTGGGAATATGTTTTCATCGATGATCATTTTTGTTTCCGTTATTTGGTTTACCGCTAAACTTGCTCAGGATACAGAGATCATTCCAATGTGGAATAGCGGAAAACCTTTTCATCGTTTTTTAAGACCTTATTTTATCGCGGCTACACTATTAATGCTGATTTCATTGATAATGAATCATTTTGTATTACCCAATGCAAATAATACACGTATTAATTTTGAAGAAAAATATTACCGTGAATCTATTTCTATCAACGATTATCATGCAGAATACCCAGGACACCAAGTTGTTTACTTTTCAAATTTTTATGCAGAAAACCAGCAAATTAATGATTTCGTTCTCGAACAATGGGATGAAAAAAAAGAGCATGTTGTAGATTTTATAAAAGCTAGAACTGCTAAAAATATTAGTGGGACAAATAAATGGATTTTAACTGATTATTACGAAAGATTTGAAGGTTCGCCCAACGACAAATTAATTCATGGTTCTAAAAAAGATACCGTTTTCAACTTTAGAATTGAAGAAATGGCTCAACGGGACAATGTTGCTGAATCGATGAATTATAACGAACTTAAACGTTTTATAGAACGCGAACGCTTAAAAGGATCTAGCAATGTTCCGATGTATGAAATTGAATTGTACCAACGCACCTCTTATCCATTTGCAGCTTATATTCTAACTTTAATTGGCGTTTCAGTTTCTTCAAGAAAAAAACGAGGTGGTGTTGGAGTAAATATTGCTTTGGGATTAGGCATCATCTTCATTTATATCTTTGCAATGAAAGTAACAACAGTCGCTGCATTAAAAATTGGATTCCCTGCATCCATTGCTGTTTGGGTTCCAAATATGATTTTTGGTTGTATTGCTTATATTCTTTATCGTTTTGCTCAGAAATAATTTCCTTAAAATAACTATCACCTTTGTTTTTTTAGTATTGTTTTTAACAAGCTATAGTCAAATCGTTAACATTGAAAACAGAAGGATTTACGACGACACAGCTGGATGGAGCGGTGCCTTTGATGCAGGATTTTCATTGACTCAAAATAAGTTTACTTTAGTCAATGCTTCATTTCGACCGAGAGTACAATACAAAACAACCAACCATTATTACTTATTTTTAACCGATTGGAATTATGCCAAAGGGAACAATCAAGTTTTTTCCAATGGCGGGATGATTCACTTTCGTTATGCTTATCGATTAGGCTTGAAAAAATCAACTAAAAAAAGTCCTTGGAAATGGGAGAATTTTACACAAATTCAATACAATCAATTATTAGACCAACGCATACGAACACTAGTTGGAACAGGGCTACGATTAAAAGTTATCGATAAAAAAGGATACCGTGTTTTTGCAGGAACATCTACTTTTTTTGAATACGAAGAAATATCATCTTCTAACCTAATTAATAGAGATTACCGATGGAGTAATTATTTATCTTGGTATATTAATCCTAAACCAAACTTATCATTTACTGCAGTAAACTATTTCCAACCATTGTGGCAAGACTTTAAAGATTTTAGGTATATGGGGCAATATACCCTCTATTTTTCTGTAATAAAACGCTTGGATTTTCGTTTTGAGATCAATACAATCTACGATTCTAATCCTCCAGAAAATATAAACAACTGGATAATGAGTTCCAATTTTGGAGTCCGTGTAAAATTAGGTGAATAAACCACGAAGAAGTGTTGATAATTCTATGAAATCATCCTTTTTTTCAATCATTTAGAATTAAATTTATTACTATTTTTGTAACTCATTAATTATCTATGGAAAGCACATTACAACAAGAAGCAACACTAGAACAGGCGGTCGATTTAGGATTACGTCCTGAAGAATTTGAAACCATTAAAGGTATATTAGGCAGAACGCCCAACTTCACAGAAACTGCAGTATATTCAGTTATGTGGTCTGAACATTGTTCGTATAAAAATTCAATTCTTTGGTTGAAAAAACTACCAAAAGAAGGGCCTCACATGTTAGTAAAAGCGGGTGAAGAAAACGCTGGATTAGTTGACATTGGAGGCGGATTAGGTTGTGTATTCAAAATCGAATCACACAATCACCCAAGCGCTTTAGAGCCTTACCAAGGTGCTGCAACAGGTGTTGGAGGAATCAACCGCGATATTTTCACGATGGGTGCTCGACCAATTGCACAATTGAATTCATTGCGTTTTGGCAACATCGAAAACGACCGTACAAAATGGTTGGTAAAAGGTGTTACTAAAGGAATTGGAGATTATGGAAATGCTTTTGGTATTCCAATCGTTGGAGGCGAAGTATTTTTTGATGATTCTTACAATACCAATCCATTAGTAAACGCGTTTTCTGCTGGAATTATCGATTCTAAAAAAATGATATCAGCGAAAGCTACTGGACCAGGAAATCCTGTTTTCATCGTAGGTTCTGCTACTGGAAAAGACGGAATAGCGGGTGCTGCTTTTGCTTCAAAAGATATTACGGAAGATTCTGCTAATGACTTGCCATCTGTACAAGTTGGTGACCCATTTATGGAAAAACTATTGTTGGAAGCAACAATGGAATTGGCGGAAACAGACTGTATTCGTGGAATGCAAGATATGGGTGCCGCTGGAATCACTTGCTCTACAAATGAAATGAGTGCCGCTGGAAATGTTGGGATGGATATTCATTTAGATCGTGTTCCAACGCGTCAAGACAACATGTTGCCTTACGAAATTTTACTTTCTGAATCACAAGAGCGAATGTTGGTAGTCGTTGAAAAAGGAAAGGAAAGTGTGGTAAAACGCATTTTTGACAAATGGGATTTACACGCTGAAGAAATAGGTGTTGTTACTGCTTCTGATCGTGTTCGTTACTTTATGAATGGTGAATTAGTGGGGGACGTTCCTTGTCAATCTCTTGTGTTAGGCGGTGGCGCTCCACAATACGAACGCGAATACAAAGAGCCAGCTTATTACCAAGAATATAAAAAATTCAATATTGACTCTATTACGCAACCTTCTGACTTAAAAGAAGTTGCTTATAAAATGATTCAATTGCCAAATATTGCTTCAAAACGTTGGGTTTACGAACAATATGACTCAATGGTTGGAACGAAAACTATGACAACCAATCGCCCATCCGATGCTGGAATTGTAAATATCAAAAATACGAACAAAGCACTAGCTATGACCGTTGATTGTAATTCACGCTACGTTAACGCAGATCCGGAAGTAGGAACCATGATTGCTGTTTCTGAAGCAGCTCGTAACATCGTTTGTTCGGGTGGAGTACCAAGTGCAATTACAAACTGTTTGAACTTTGGAAACCCATACAATCCAGAATCATACTGGCAATTTGTTGGTGCTATCAAAGGTATGTCTGCTGCATGTTTGAAGTTTGAAACACCAGTAACAGGTGGAAATGTTTCTTTCTACAATCAAACCGTGAAAAATGGAGTTGAAGTTCCTGTATTCCCTACTCCAACTATTGGAATGATTGGAATTCTTGAAGATAAATCAACTGTTATGTCATTGGATTTCAAACAAAAAGGAGATTTAATTTTCATCATTGGTGATTCTTATAACGATATATCTTCATCTGAATATTTGGCTACTTATCACGGTGTAAAAGAATCGCCAGCACCCTATTTTGATCTTGAAAAAGAATATGCGATGCAACACATGGTGAAAGGATTGATTCAACACAAACTTGTCAATGCAGTTCATGATGTTGCAGATGGTGGTTTATTTATTACTTTAGCAGAAATGTCAATGCCTGGAAATCTTGGTTTTGACATCGTTACTGATTCTGAAATTAGAGAAGATGCTTTCTTATTTGGTGAAGGTCAAGGCCGTGTGGTTGTTGCCGTAAGCGAAGAACAAGAAGAAGAATTCATTGAATTTATGATGGATTCAGGTGTAAACTTCACGTTACTTGGACATGTTACAAAAGGAAAAGTAATGGTTGACGATGAACACTACGGATTCATTCAAGAAATCAAAGACTTATACGACAATGCATTGGGTAAATTAATTGAAAATTAATTCCAACAAAAAACTCAAATCCATCGACAAAAACATGGAATACAATACGACAAGAGGAAAACTAATTTTACCTGAATACGGTAGAAACGTTCAAAACATGATTGCTCATGCAATGGAGATTACCGATCGCACAGAACGGAATCGTGCTGCTCAAGCAATTATTGAAGTAATGGGCCAATTAAATCCTCATTTAAGAGATGTCGATGATTTTCGTCACAAACTTTGGACGCATTTATTTGTAATGTCTGATTTTAAATTAGATGTAGATTCACCGTATGAAATTCCTAAGCCTGAAGTTTTAAATGAAAAGCCATCAATTATGGCTTACCCAAAAAACAAAATTCGCTACGGACATTACGGAAGTTATACACAACGAATTTTAGAGGATTCGAAATCAATTACTGATGAAAAAGAACGAACGTATTTGAAAAATACGATGGCTAATTTCATGAAAGTTCAGTTTTTAGCTCATAACAACGATGCAGTTGAAAACAATGTAATTGCGGATCAATTGAAAGAACTTTCAAAAGGAGAGTTGATTCTAGAAAACCCAGATGAATTAGTAAATACAAATACATTGCTTCGTTCTATGGGATTAGGTTCAAATCAAAAAAGAACCAACAACAAGACCAACTACAAACAGAAACAAAAAAAGAAATTTAAAAAACAATAATATGGCTTCTTTTGAAATTTATGGTGGAAAACCATTAAAAGGAGAATTGATTCCTCAAGGTGCAAAAAATGAAGCATTACAAGTTTTATGCGCTCCACTTTTAACCGCTGAAAAAGTTACAATATCTAATATCCCAGACATTGTTGATGTAAATAAATTAATTAATTTATTGCAAACAATGGGCGTTAAAATTGAAAAGGTTGAAAAAGGAACCTACATTTTTCAAGCAAAAGAAATCGATTTAGCATACTTAGAAACAGAAGATTTTAAAACAAGAGCAGCAGCATTACGTGGATCAATTATGATTGTTGGTCCTTTATTGGCTAGATTTGGCAAAGGATTTATTCCAAAACCTGGTGGTGACAAAATTGGTAGACGAAGACTGGATACTCATTTTGAAGGATTTACAATGTTAGGTGCTAAATTTAATTACGATGCTGGAGAACATTTCTATTCTATTGAAACAACTGGTTTGAAAGGTACTTATATTCACCTAGATGAAGCTTCTGTAACTGGAACAGCTAATATTGTAATGGCTGCGGTAATGGCTGAAGGAAAAACAACAATTTACAATGCTGCATGCGAACCTTATTTGCAGCAATTGTGTAAAATGTTGAATTCAATGGGTGCAAACATTACAGGAATTGGTTCAAACATGTTGCACATAGAAGGTGTTAAAACCTTGAATGGTTGTTACCACAGAATCCTTCCAGACATGATTGAAATTGGTTCGTTCATTGGTTTGGCTGCCATGACAAAATCTGAAGTTACCATTAAAGATGTAAGTTGGGATAATTTAGGAATCATTCCAACCATTTTCAGAAGACTTGGAATCAAATTGGAACGCAGAGGAGATGATATTTACATTCCTGCTCAAGAGCATTATGAAATCGATACATTTATCGATGGTTCAATTTTAACAATTGCAGATGCACCATGGCCAGGATTTACACCTGATTTATTATCGATCATATTAGTTGTTGCAACGCAAGCTAAAGGTTCTGTATTGATTCACCAAAAAATGTTTGAGTCACGTTTATTCTTCGTTGATAAATTAATCGACATGGGCGCGCAAATCATCTTGTGTGATCCACACAGAGCAACAGTTATTGGCTTGAATCAAGAACATTCATTGAAAGGAATTTCGATGACTTCACCAGATATTCGAGCAGGTGTTTCGTTATTAATTGCTGCACTTTCTGCGAAAGGAAAAAGTACAATTCACAACATTGAACAAATTGACCGAGGATATCAAGATATTGAAATGCGCTTGAATAATATTGGTGCAGATATCCGTCGTGTTGGATAAACAAATGATTATGAAAAAACTAAAACTTATTGTATTCATTGCATTCATAGGAACTGCTTTAGCATTTGAATACAATCAATCTTTACCGACTACAGTTGAACAAGCTACAGCAACAAAAGCACCTGAAATTGAATTGATTTCTCCAAAAGGAAAGAAAATCAAATTATCAAGATTAAAAGGTAAAATGGTGTTGATTGATTTTTGGGCATCTTGGTGTGGACCTTGCAGACGTGAAAATCCTAATGTAGTTGAAGCATACAATAAATACAAAAATCTAAAGTTTAAAAATGCCAAAGGATTTGAAGTATTCAGCGTTTCTATAGACCGAAATGAAGAAGCATGGAAAAAAGCCATTGAAGACGATCATTTAATTTGGCCAAATCATGGTTGGGACAATCAAAACATCGTATCAAGAGCCTACCAAGTAAATTCTATTCCTTCTGGATTTTTGATTGACGGCGCAGGAAATATCGTAGCAAAAGGAAATGAGTTGAGAGGTTTAGGTCTTCATTTAACTTTAGACAAATACTTAAAGTAATTTATTAAGCATAAAAAAAGCTCACTAAATAGTGAGCTTTTTTTATGCCTTTAATTTTATTATTTTGAAGCTAATTCAATGAACGCATCGTATGAAATTTCTTTCTCATTTAATTTCACGGTTTCTTTGAAGTAGTTCGTTAATTTTTGTTCAGCTAACATGTCAAATATACGAGTAGACTCTTCTCTGTTTTGTAATACTTGCATTGCTGATTCAGTCAACTCTTTATCTTCTGGAGCTGGAATACCATATTGCGCATAATTACTTACCAATAAGCCTTTTGTGAATTCAATCACTTCGTTGTTGTCCAAACGAATGTTATTAGTTTTGAAAATGTTTCCTTGAATTAATTGCCATTTTAAACTTTTTGCATACCCATCGTATTCACTTTCGATTTGTTCAGCTGTAATTGGTTTCTCATTTGATAAACGAATCCATCTTTTCAAGAACGCATCCGGTAATGCCATTTTAGTTTTATCAACTAAATCTGTATAAACATTTCTAGTAAACAAACGATCTGAATCTTGTGCAAACATTTTCTCTAAATCTGTTGCAATACGATCACGTAATTCTTTTTCAGTTGAAATCGCACCAGGACCAAATAATTTGTCAAATAAATCTTGGTTTACATCTGACAATTCCATTTGTTTGATTTCTGTAATCGTCATTTGGAATTTCTTAGACAAATTCGCCAATTCTTCTTCTTTAACCCCTAACATTGCAGCCGTGTCTTTTTCTCCACGCGAAACTTTAGCAGGATCAACAATCACTTTATCGCCTTTACCTTTTCCGATTAATTCTTTTTTCAATTTCTTGTCTTCAACAAATTCCATTGAAATCGTAGAAGAATTCATAATTCCACCCGCTTTGATAGAATCATCCTCATTTAACTCAACAAATTGTGCCAAAATCATGTCTCCATCACTTACTTGATCAACAGAAATTAATTTACCGTATCTACGACGTAAATCATCCACTTGTTTATCCAACAACGCTGCATCAATTTTCACTTTCGTGTAATCGTATTTACTTTTTGCAGACAATGGAACTTCAAAATTAGGAGAAAGACCCAATTCAAAATCAAACACAAACGAATCAGGATTTTCAAAATTCCCTACAACATCAACACCTTCATGAGGAATTGGGTTACCAAGAATTTCAATTTTATTTTCTTCGATAAATTTATACAAAGCATCATTCACCACTTTGTTTAATTCATCTGCTAAAACTGTTCTCCCAAATTGTTTTTGAATCAAACTCATTGGAACATGACCTGGTCTAAAACCTGGAATCTTAGCTGTTTTTCTATGTTTCTCTAAAGTTGATTTAACTTTACCTTGATAATCCGCTGGTGCAATTTCTACTTTTAAAACTGCATTTAACGCATCAACATCTTGACGAATAACGTTCATTTTATTTCTTTTTTTAAACGACTAAAAACAAAAAAGGCCTCGCTGAAAACGAGACCAGTTATAGTGCGGATGGAGGGACTCGAACCCGCACACCTCTCGGCACTAGATCCTAAGTCTAGCGTGTCTACCAATTTCACCACATCCGCAAATTATTTCATTCTAAGAATTTCGCTTAATTCTTAGCCAAAACCTAGATTTTGGAGTGCAAAGATATTTATTAATTTGTAACTATGAAATTCTTTTGAATTAAAATCTTCTTTTTTATTCAATTTTGTGGAAAAGTCTTTTTTATTGGATGCTTTTTTGAGAACATTTCAATCTATATTTGTAAAAAATTCAGCGTAATGATTACAATCGATCCAAAAGCTATTCCTGTTCAAAAATTACATCAATATTTATTAGGTGCAATTGGGCCACGACCGATTGCTTTTGCTTCAACAATTGATCAAGATGGAAACAATAACTTGGCGCCCTTTAGTTTTTTCAATGTTTTCAGTGCTAATCCTCCCATTTTGATTTTTTCTCCTGCTCGTTCAGGAAGAACAAATACCAATAAAGATACGTTCCACAATGTAAAAGCAATTCCTGAAGTTGTAATCAACATTGTGAATCATTCAATTGTTCATCAAATGAGTCTGGCAAGTTCTCCTTATTCTGCTGGCACAAGTGAATTTACGAAATCGGGGCTCACTCCTATTGCATCAGAGTTAATACGTCCAATGCGCGTAGCAGAATCTCCTGTTCAATTTGAATGTAAAGTGAATGAAGTAGTTGAATTAGGTTCAGAAGGTGGTGCAGGTAATTTAATCATCTGTGAAGTTTTAAAAATTCATATTCAATCTGGTGTTTTGGATGAAAACAACATGATTGATCAACATAAAATTGATTTAGTGGCTCGAATGGGAGGCAACTGGTATTGTCATGCCAACAGCAGTTCTATGTTTGAATTAATTAAACCAATCACTACCTGTGGAATTGGTTACGATCAAATCCCACTTGACATTAGAAATAGTAAAGTTTTATCAGGAAACGACCTTGGTCAATTAGGTGGTATTGAAGAATTGCCGAATGAAACAGATGTTAACGAATACAAATTAATTGAATTAAGTGAATTATTTGTATCTTTAGAAGATGTGCCTGTTGAATTAGAAGAAAAACTTCACCAACGCGCCAAACAATTATTAACAGAAAATAAATTAAATGAGGCGTGGATGACGTTGCTTTCATTTAATAACGGATAGAAAACACAACAAATAATAACGAATATGTTTAAATTAACAGGAACCGTAAAGGTTTTGAACAATACAGTTCAAGTATCAGAAAAATTTTCTAAAAGAGAATTTGTAGTAACAGATACATCAAGTATGTACCCACAAGATATTTTATTTCAAGCGACTCAAGATAAATGTAGCCTTTTGGATGCTATTCAAGTAAATGAGCAAGTTGAAGTTTCTTTCAATCTTCGTGGACGTGAATGGACAAATCCGCAAGGTGAAGTGAAATATTTCAATAGTTTAGAAGCTTGGAGAATTGAAAAAGTTGGTCAAAATACACCACAAGGAATGCCTCAAGGTGGACCTTCAGCAATGAATTTAGATCCTATTGCAACGCCTTCTGCAGCTGTGAATACAGATAGCGAAGATGATGATTTGCCGTTCTAATTTTAGACAACTATAATTTAAACCCGATTTATCTAATGAATCGGGTTTTTTTAGCTGATGGAATACACTACCTTAAAATCATTTGACAATTCAATTGACGCTCATTTATTTCGTGTAGAACTCGAGGCAAATGGCTTTGAAGTTTTTGTTGTGGACGAAAACATAGTGACTACCGTTCCCTTTTATTCCAATGCTGTTGGTGGTATTAAGATAAAAGTAGCGCAAGATCAATTAGAAGCTGCAGTTAATTATCTTAAAGCTACAGCTGAAACGATGAAATCTTCGATTGTTTGTCCATCATGTAATAGCAACGATATCCATGTTGACTTCAAATCGATCCGATCTATAAAATCACTCTTGCTATTTATCTTTTCTGCTATTATTAGCAATCATGGCATCGGTTCTGAAAAAGTAAACCGTTGTAATCAATGTAAAAAAGAATTTTAAGCAATAAAAAAGCCTATCATTGCTGACAGGCTTTAAAAAAAAATATAAAGTATCTATTAGATAACTTTCACATTAACTGCGTTTAATCCTTTTTTTCCTTCTTGTAGTTCAAATTCTACTTCATCACCATCACGGATTTCATCTACTAAACCTGAAATGTGTACGAAATACTCTTTCCCTGTGCTTTCTTCGTTAATGAAACCAAATCCTTTTGATTCATTGAAGAATTTTACTGTGCCTTTACTCATTTTGTAAAAATTATAATATATAAAGGACGAAGGTACGCTTATAAAAAGGATATATGCTATTTATTTCACTTTATTATGAAAGTAATTTGAAAAAAAATAGATAAAATACTAAATACTAACGATTTAAGCCTTTCAGATACTGAATCACTTTGGTATTGAATATTTCAGATTGCTCAACATTTACCACATGCCCACAATTTGGAACAACAATTAACTGCGATGAAGCGTGATTTTCAACCAGTTTTGTAATAGAAGGCAAAAACATATGATCTTCAGCACCCATAATGTATAAGGTAGGAATTCCTACATCTTTAATTCTGAAAAAAGCCAATAATGGATTTACTTCTGAAACCAATTTAAACCATCGAATGAATTCTTTCTGGTATAATTTCTTCGCTTCATTAATAAATAAAACACGTGATTCTTTATGGCTCTTTTTTGGCATAATAACAAATGCTAAAAATTTGTACAAGACAAGATATGGTATAACAGATTTAAATGTAGCTCCTAAGCGCATTAATACTTGTCCTCGTAAATTCAATTTCATTACAGCGCCACCCATAATCATACTTTTAGTTCGTTCTGGAAAGCGTTCTGTTATTTCACGAATAATTATTGTGCCTAAAGAAATACCTATAAAATGCGTTGATTTTATGTTTAAATGATCCAACGTTTCAATGACATCATCTCCGATTGAATGAAAAGTATACCGATGTAATTTTTTGGATTGAACAATTTTCTTTGATTTGCCATGCCCTCTTAAATCGACTAGCAATACATTGTAATGTTCTTTGAAATCTCGTATTTGCTTATACCAAATGGTACTACTACCACCAGCGCCATGAACAAATGTTACCCATTCGGCTTTTTCATCTAAAACATACGTTGTGTAATTCAACATTTAATTTTCCCAGTTAAAGGGCATTCTCTTATCAAAAATGATAGCGCCGTATAAGTTGAACAAAGATAGAATAATTATTAAAGGAAAGTAATTATGAAACCAATTGTTCAAAAAAACCTCCAATCTCATGACGTCGATCAATGAAATGAATTTCATAAATCCAAAATCGATCATTACCTGATTGATCTTTTTCACACATCAATTGATGGTTATTGGGATGAATATAATTCAATGAGCTTTCACCTTGAATTTTCTCATGTGGAAACTCTCCAATCAAATGCCCACAATGTTTATTACCAAATTCCCATCCATATATTTCGGCTAAATTTTTCGTGAAAAAATAAAAATCAGCACCTGTAATATCCATTTTATTTTGATTATAAAAACGCTTACCATCATTCCAAGCAGCTTCGATGTCACTTTTCAATTTTAATTTTCGCTTGCAATTACCCAAAACGTATGTTCTGCCAAAATCTGCTTCCCAAGCATCAAACACAGGACCAAAATCAAAAAAAACAATGTCATCCGAATCCAATATTAAGTTTGGTGGGTTTTCTCGATAGGGCAATAATGTATTTTTTCCAGCTCTTACAATTCGCTTGTGCCAGTACTTAGTAATGCCAAAAAGTTCTTCTGCTAAGGAGTAAATCTGAGAATTTAACTGTTCTTCAGAAGCACCAGTTTGCACTAAATTCCGCTCTTGAATGACAGAAAACAAATGCGCTGCTTTGCGTTCTGCTTCTCTTAGTTGTAGTAGTTGATCAACCATAATTCTGGATTTAAACAAATATACAACAATCAATTGATAAATCAAAATAAATAAAATACTGATTTACAAGTGTTTAAAATTTAACATAGATGAAATCCAACTTAAATTTAATGCCGTAAAAAATTGCCAAACTTAATTTGCACCTTATCTTTGCAAACTTAAAATTTTAGAATGATATCAATTGATGCTTTAGCCGTTGAATTTAGCGGATCAACTCTTTTTTCTGACGTTTCATTTGTAATAAATGAAAATGACAAAATTGCCTTGATGGGCAAAAATGGTGCTGGGAAATCAACTTTATTAAAAATTCTTGCTGGAATTAACAAACCAACAAAAGGTTCTGTTTCTGCTCCAAAAGAAGCAGTGATAGCCTATCTTCCTCAACATTTGTTAACGGAAGATAAATGTACCGTTTTTGAAGAAACCTCGAAAGCATTTCAAACCATCTTTTCAATGAAAGAGGAAATTGATGCGTTGAACAACGAATTAACGGTTCGAACAGACTATGATTCTGACGAATACATGAAAATCATTGAACGTGTTTCAGAGTTAAGTGAGAAATATTATTCAATCGAAGAAATCAATTACGAAGCTGAAGTTGAAAAAGTACTTCAGGGACTAGGATTCTTAAGAAGTGATTTCAATCGTCCTACTTCAGAATTTAGTGGTGGTTGGAGAATGCGAATTGAACTAGCAAAAATATTGTTACAAAAACCAGATTTGATATTATTAGATGAGCCAACCAACCACATGGACATTGATTCAATCGAATGGTTGGAAGATTTTTTAATCAATCAAGCGAAAGCGGTTGTGGTAATTTCACACGATAGAGCATTTGTAGATACTATTACAACACGCACGATTGAAGTTACAATGGGTAGAATCTATGACTACAAGGCAAAATATTCTCATTATTTAGAATTAAGAAAAGACAGACGGTCTCAACAGCAAAAACAATTTGAAGAACAACAAAAGTTCATTGCTGAAACAACTGAATTCATCGAACGATTCAAAGGAACGTATTCTAAAACCTTACAAGTTCAATCGCGTGTTAAAATGTTGGAGAAACTAGAATTGGTTGAAGTTGACGAAGTTGATTCTTCGGCGCTTCGGTTAAAATTTCCACCAGCACCACGTTCTGGGAATTATCCCGTAACGGTGAATGAACTGACCAAGAAATATGGAGATCATACTGTTTTCGAAAAAGCATCATTAACCATTGAACGAGGTCAAAAAGTTGCATTTGTTGGTAAAAATGGTGAAGGTAAATCTACTATGATCAAAGCCATCATGAAAGAAATTGATATTGAAGGTCAACTAGAATTGGGACACAATGTTCAAATTGGTTACTTCGCTCAAAATCAAGCAGCCTTATTAGATGAAAACTTGTCTATCTATGAAACGATTGATCAAATTGCTGTTGGAGATATCAGAACCAAAGTAAAAGATATTTTAGGTGCTTTTATGTTTGGTGGAGAAATCGCACAGAAAAAAGTGAAGGTTTTATCAGGTGGTGAAAAAACACGCTTGGCCATGATTAAATTATTATTAGAGCCTGTCAACTTACTAATATTAGATGAGCCGACGAATCATTTGGACATGAAAACAAAGGATATCATTAAAGATGCTTTAAAAGCTTTTGATGGAACATTGATTTTAGTTTCACACGACCGTGATTTCTTGGATGGATTGGCAACTAAAGTATTTGAATTTGGTAACAAACGTGTCAAAGAACATTTTGAAGATGTAAAAGGATTTTTAGCGAAGAAGAAAATGGATTCTTTGAAAGAAATCGAACATAAAAACTAATTACATTTCAATTCAATAGTTCTTAATTATTCTACCTTTCCATTGAACAGTTTTATAGTTAGATAAAGTGACTATTAAAATGCTGTAAAATGGGAACATTAATACATAAAAAGGAAGTAAAATTAATGTCACTAGCCTTCCTTGTAATTGAAAAAAATGCCAAAAAAATAGTGAGTCAACAAAAAGTTTGAGAAAAATTACAGTGAAAAACTCAATCCAATTCGCATGTATTCCATAATATACTATTCCGACAAAAAACACACCGGTAAAAACCGCTTGCAATGCAACTAGAATCGAAGCGTCTTTATCTTTCACTGCTCCTGTTTTTGAAAACCAGCGCAAGCGTTGTTGAAGGTATTCATTGATGGATTGAGGTGTTTCTGTGCATACAGCATGTTTCATGGATGATGCCAATATTACATTTGCACCAGCTTTTTTGAAGTCATTTAATAAAAAAACATCATCTCCACTATTGATATATGCATGTTTTTCAATTGAATCTACTTTGTGAAAAGTTGTCGCTTTGAAAAGTAAATTTGCCCCACTAGCTACAATAGGCGACTTTAATCCTGCGATACCTTGGTTCAATGCATTGATTAACAAAACATCTAATTCGAAAAATCGTTGAAAAAATGAATTAGCTTTTAAAATTACTGGTAATATTAACATGTCAACTTTTGGTAAATCTTCTAATTTTTGAAAATAATCCGAAGCAAACACGATATCTGCATCCAAAGTTAAATAATACGATGAAGGAAAAGCTGCTATTCCAAAACGAATGGCTTGTTTTTTACCGTTTAAATCATCTGGCATACCAAGTACATTAAAATTTAAAGAACTGTTGTTTTGAGCGATAATTTGTATTGAATCATCTGTTGAATGATCATTTATGAATACAATGTTTGCAGGAAATTTTGTAGAGGCGTTTAAACAAGTTAGCAGTTGTTCTATTCGTTTAGCTTCATTTCTAAATGGAATCAAAACAGTGATGTCAGATAGCATTAATTTTTCTGTTAATTCAGCAAAACAGTGTTCATTCTTATTTTGTTTCAAAACACCTATAACTCTAATTATCAGCAAATAAATCACATAAAATAACGTGCAGATTGTGGTTATCATTTATTTCTTTTTTGCAATGAAGATAGCAAAAATTGTTGGTATGAATAAATTTAAAATCCAAACAGAAAATGATGCGATTAAAATTGATGGTTGCTGGTAACCTGCAAATGTCAATGCCCATAAAGAGATCGATTCACGTATTGCTAATTTACCTAGAAATAATGACGGAGAAATTGTCACCCACAAATAAACTTGCCAAATCCAAAAAATCAATTCTAAGGAGAATGGAACACCAAAAGCGAGTAATAACAATGCAAATTGAATAACAAATATGCTATAGCGGAGCAAACTAAAATAAATTATTTTCCACCGAAAACTTTGTTGTGTTTTTAATCGATGGAAAATTGGGAACGTTCTTTTTTTCTTGACAAAAAAACTAGCTACTTTCTCAAAATAAAAATACAATCCAATAAAAAATAAAAGCGCACTTATAACTACCACTAAAATAGGAACAATTGGCCAATTCAAAGGGGTCTTCATCAAAATCAAGATGCTTAGCACTCCAAACAATAAGCTCATTAAAAATTGTCCGTAATTAGAAATTAAGGTTGATAAAATCAAGTCAACCCGATATTTGCGCTCGAAGTAATAAATTCTACCTAGAAAATTACCTTGCATATTCGGCGTCAACATTCCTGTAACAATTCCAGAGCAAAACGCTTGAAAAGCAATTGTTGGTGAAGTTGAAACTAAAGAAAACCGAAGTGTTTCTTTCCATTTCAGCCATTCAAAAAACCAATTTACCGGAACTAAAAGTACTGCAAAAATAAGTGCAATTGGTTGATTAAGCTGGATAGTTTGAAGGTTCCAATCGACTTTATTAAGTGATTGGACCAAAAAATAAATAAGCACAAGAAATGCGATGATTTTAAAAAAAACGAATAATATCCTCTTATTTTTTATAGCTTTAACCAATGAATTTATTTTGAATGGTTGAAGATAAGATAATTCTCGGAATTGACCCAGGTACAACGGTCTTAGGTTATGGATTAATTCACATTAAGAAGAACAAACTTGAAATGTTGAACTTTGGTGTAATCCAATTGAGCAAACTACCTACACATCCAGATAAGTTAAAGCGAATTTTCGACCGATTGGATGGAATCATCAAAGAATTCAAGCCAGATGAAATGGCAATTGAAGCACCTTTTTTCGGAAAAAATGTTCAATCAATGCTTAAACTTGGTCGTGCGCAAGGTGTAGCAATTGCAGCAAGTTTAAGTCACAACGTTCCATTTGAAGAATATTCGCCAAGAAGGATTAAACAAGCAATAACAGGGAATGGAAATGCGTCGAAAGAACAAGTAGCCTTGATGCTTCAGAAATTATTAAATTTCAATGAAATGCCAAAATACTTGGATGCAACAGATGGTTTAGCCGTTGCTGTTTGTCATCATTTCTCAAAAGGAATTGGAGAACACAACAAATCAAAAACGGGAAATTGGGATGCCTTTTTAAAATCAAATCCAGATAGAAAACTTCGCTAATTCAACTATGACAACACAAAAAAATAAAAACATTCTTTCAAAAAGAGATTTCGCAAAACGAATGTTTCGCTATTTTATTTTCGCTTCAATTCTAATACTCTTTTCTCTTGGAATTGGAGTTGTTGGTTATCATATTACTGCTGGTTTGGGCTGGATTGATAGTTTGTTGAACGCTTCTATGATTTTAACTGGAATGGGTCCCGTTGATCGATTAACCAATGATACCGCAAAAGTATTCGCTTCGTTTTATTCGCTTTTCAGTGGGGTAGCATTTTTGAGTACAGTTGCAATCTTTTTCTCTCCAATCGCGCATCGTTTACTACATTTATTACATGTAGAAAACACTGAAGACGAAGACGAGGAGAATTAATGCAACGATTTTTTCAATGCACTTTCTTCGACTTGAATACTATTGGCTGGAATAGTATGATTGTTACTAAATTTAGCTGCAGCAACATTCATTGAGTCTAATATCTGATTATTCAACGCAATCATTTCCTCTTGTCTTGAAGCATAATAATCAAAACTTTCTTCAAATTGTTTTCTTGTGAATCCATGTTTTTTCAAGATCAAATCTCCTGATTTTTTCATGGTTTCATTGTAAAAAGAGATGTGTGAATATTTCATTTGAAGATCTGCTTCAATGAGGTTCAAATCTATCATTAATCGAACCATCTTATCGGTAGAAATTAGGTCTGAAGGTTTTTTTGTGCCTAACATTGGATTGGTTGAACAAGCCGACATAAAAACTAACATTAAACCAACCAAATGTTTCATTTCGAAAAATTAAAGTTCAATCGTTGACCGCAAGTCCCTTCAATAATTTGACCATTATCGAAAACTAAATTCCCACTTACAAACGTTTTTTCGACTGAATAATTAAACGTTTCGCCTTCAAATGGAGACCAACCACATTTGTACAAAAGGCTTTCTTTTTGAACAGTATGTTGTTTTTTATCAACGACTACAAGATCTGCAAAATAACCTTCACGAATAAATCCTCTGTCTTTGATTTTAAACAAAATTGCAGGATGATGTGCCATTTTCTCAACTATTTTTTCAATTGAGATTTTTCCTGCATTCATTTTTTCAAACATTGCAACAAGAGCATGCTGAACTAAAGGTCCACCGGAAGGAGCATTGAAGTATGTTCCTGCTTTTTCTTCCAACGTATGTGGTGCATGATCAGTTGCAATAACATCAATTCTATTATCTAAAACAGCTTGAAAAATAGCTTCTCGATCACTTGCTTTTTTCACAGCAGGATTCCATTTAATGAAATTTCCTTTTTCAGCATAATCTTCATCCGAAAACCACAAATGATGCACACATGCTTCAGCAGTAATCATTTTTTGTTCCAAAGGAATATCATTTGAAAACAACGAAAGTTCTTTTTCAGTTGAAATATGTAAAATGTGTAATCGTGTATTGAATTTTTTTGCCAAACGAACGGCTAATGATGAAGAAAGATAACACGCTTCTTCGCTTCTAATGATTGGGTGCAATTCTACTGGAACATTTTCTCCATAGATTGCTTTGTATTTTTCAATATTTGCTCTAATGGTTGCTTCATCTTCACAATGTGTTGCAATCAACATTGGTGGTACTCGTGCAAACAAATCTTCCAATGTTTTTTCACTATCCACCAACATATTTCCAGTTGAAGAACCCATGAAAATTTTCACTCCACAAACATTGTCACCATTCGTTTTTAATACTTCTTCGATATTATCATTGGAAGCACCCATGAAAAACGAATAATTAGCAATCGAAGAATGTGAAGCAATTTGATATTTATCCTCTAATAATTCTTGTGTCAATGCATTTGGAACGGTATTGGGCATCTCCATAAAAGAAGTGATTCCACCCGCAACCGCTGCACGAGATTCAGTTGCAATCGTAGCTTTATGAATTAACCCTGGTTCACGAAAATGAACTTGATCGTCAATACAGCCTGGAAGAAGGTACTTTCCTTCTAAATTAATTACTACACAGTTGATTTCGGTTGAGATGGATGGGCTAATTTTAGAAATTCTTCCATCTTGAATTAACAAATCAGCTACAACTTGTTTTCCTTCATTTACTATTGTAGCAGATTTCAATAAATAATTGACACTCATAATTTCATTTTTCTCATTTTCCAGACACCCCAAAAAGCTTCTTTGAAAATTCCTGCACTCATTTTAGAAACACCATACAAGCGATCAACGAATGTTATCGGTACTTCAGTTATTTTAAAACCATGTCTGATAGCAGCATATTTCATGCAAATTTGAAAAGCATACCCTTTAAAAGTAACTGCTTCCAAATTAATTGTTTCTAAAACTTTTCTTCGGTAACATTTAAATCCTGCAGTTGTATCTTTTATTGCAATCAACAAAATAATCCGAACATAAACACTTGCAAAATAAGACATTAAAATTCTTTTTAATGGCCAATTACTCACTTTCCCACCCTTGCAATAACGTGAACCAATACTCACGTCAGCACCTTTCAAACAAGCATCATATAAACGAACTAAATCATCAGGATTATGAGAGAAATCACAATCCATTTCAAAAATAAAATCATATTGATTTTTTATCGACCACTTAAAACCATGAATGTAAGCAGTACCTAAGCCTAATTTCCCTGTTCTGGATTCAAGAAAAATTCTTCCAGGAAATTCTATTTGCAGTGCTTTTATTTGATCTGCAGTTCCGTCAGGTGAGTTATCATCTACATACAATATATGGAAATCTTTTTCCAACGACATAACTTTACGCGTCATGCGTTCTACATTTTCAATTTCATTATACGTTGGGATGATGATTACAGAATCTGACACACTTTATTAATTTATGATTGCTAAATTAAATAAAAAAAAATTAAAAATTTTATACAATTAGCAATTATTTAGTGCTTTCTCTGTTTTTGTATAATTCCACAATACAATCACTGATTAAATCTGATTCATAACCTTTCGATTGTAAAAACTTAGACAATTTGACTTTTTGATTCCACTCATTTTTTTCAGCCGATAACTCTCTTATTTTTTTTTCAGCTAAATAATTGAGTGAGGTCCAATATTCGTCCAAATCAATTTCTTTGATTGCTTTATCAATAGAATATTTGGAAATGAATTTTTGATTTAAATGATTCTTGATTTTAATTCTTCCCCAGCGTTTTATTCTAAATTTTCCTGATACATAGGCGGATGCGAATCGTTCTTCATTCAAAAAATTAGAGGAAATAAGGTCTGCTAACAACTGATCTCGTTGTTCCCAATCTATTCCCCATAAAATCATTTTTTGATTTAATTCAAACGAACAACGTTCTTGATAAGCACAAAGCGCTTCTAATTTCGCTTTTGCTTCTAAAAAGGAATATTTACACTCCGACTTCATGTCAGAGTGTAATTTCCTCGTTATTTTTATTTACAAATGAATATTGTAATAAGTGATTTGCTGTAACAGCACGAACCTGTACCCATTTTTTGTACTTAAAGAACCATTTTACTTGTCTAGAAATAAATCCTTTAGTAAAATAAGCTTCTAAATAAGGGTGAACTAATAAACTAACTGCAGCTTCTTTTCTGTCTGTTAACAAATAATTCAAGTTCGATTCAATTTCCTCAGCTAACAAAATACTTGCTTGTACTTCGCCTGTTCCGTTACATGTAGGACAAGCCTCAGATGTTTTAATATCTGTTTCAGGTCGAACACGTTGACGTGTAATTTCAATAACACCAAATTTTGATGGAGGTAAAATATTGTGTTTAGCACGATCAGATTTCATAAATCCTTTCAATGTTTCAAACAAAATTTTATTGTTTTCACGTTCGTGCATATCTATAAAATCTACACAAACAATCCCACCCATATCTCTTAATTGCAATACACGTGCAATTTCTTCAGCAGCCTCAATATTCGTTGCTAAAGCATTGCTTTCTTGACCATCAGCGCCTTTACGGTTTCCACTGTTCACGTCAATTACATGCATTGCTTCGGTATGTTCAATAATCAAATATCCACCATTTGACAATGGCACTTTCTTACCAAACAATGATTTGATCTGCTTATTAATTGCAAAACGCTCGAAAATACTGATTTTTCCATCGTAAAATTTCAAAATCTTTTCTCTTCCTGGTGCAATACCAGCAACGTATTCTTTCATTTCACCAAACAATGTTTCATCATTGATGTGGATATTTGAAAAATCTGCATTTAATAAATCACGCAAAATAGAAGAAGTCTTACCGATTTCTCCTAATACTCTTTTTGGAGGTGTAGCAATTTTTAAATTTGCATACATTCCTCTCCACTTTTCCATTAAATCTTTAAGATCTTGGTCAAGTTGCTCAATCTTTTTATTCTCAGCGACTGTTCGAATGATCACCCCAAAATTCTTTGGTTTGATACTTTCCATCAAATCTTTTAGACGGTCTCTTTCGTCTTGTTCTTTGATTTTTTGAGATATTGAAATTTTATCTGAAAAAGGAACAAGTACTAAATATCGACCCGCTAATGTAATTTCAGCACTTAAACGTGGACCTTTACTAGAAATTGGTTCTTTGGCCACTTGTACTAAAATTGATTGAGAAGAAGAAATTATCTCATCAATCTTACCATCTTTTGGAATATCTTTTTCGCCTTTAAAATAAAGAAGATCGGCTACGTTTTGCTTACCATGTAACGTGTCTTTGGTAAACTTATTGAGCGAGCTAAATTGAGGACCTAAATCTAAATAATGCAAAAATGCATCTTTATCATAGCCAACATCAACAAAAGCAGCATTTAAACTAGGGACAACTTTACGAACTTTACCAAGATATATATCACCTACAGCAAAATCATTGTTTCCTTGCTCTTCATGCAATTCAATAAGCTTTCCGTCGCGTAACAAAGCAAGCCAGATGCCTTCTTTTCGGGCATCAACTACTAGTTCTAAACTCACGAAAGCCTTTTTTAAAAGTTAAAAAACAGAAAAACTTAGCAAGAAAGTCTTGCTAAGTTTATACTATCACGTAACAAATGTTACTTTTTCTTTTTATGACGATTTTTTCTTAATCTTTTCTTACGCTTGTGCGTCGCCATTTTATGTCCTTTTCTTTTTTTACCACTTGGCATAATTCTATATTTTATAAGTGTTAATTTCTATTTATATCGTTCAGTAAAATTTTAGAAATTCTGAACGGGTCTGCAAAGATAATAAATTCAACTGATTTTTTTTGAAAAATATTCAAAAACAAGTGATTATTTTACTTTTACTTTGTTTTTCACCTCGTCTACAAACGTTTTTGAAGGTTTGAAAGAAGGTATATTGTGAGCTGGGATAATTATTGTCGTGTTTTTTGAAATGTTACGACCTGTTTTTTCTGCTCTTTCTTTGACGATAAAGCTTCCGAAACCTCTTAAATACACATTTTGCCCGTTTGATAAAGAAGATTTAATTGAAGTCATAAATGCTTCAACAGCTTTTAACGCTTCTGTTCTCTCCAATCCTGTTACTTCTGCAATGTCTGCTACGATGTCTGCTTTTGTCATTTTTTTGTTATTTTGATATTATTATTTTGATTTTCAGACCGCAAAAGTACTTCGCAAAAAGATTATATTCCTACTTTCGTTCAAAAAATTTTAAAAAAAATTTAAAATGCTTGAATTTAGCCGTGTTTTGAGAGATTGGTATTCCGTTCAAAAACGTGATTTACCCTGGAGAAATACAGATGACCCTTATAAAATTTGGTTGTCGGAAATTATTTTGCAACAAACACGCGTTGACCAAGGCATTGCTTATTATTTTAAATTTATTGATAAATACCCAACCGTTCTTGCACTTGCAAATGCTGATGAAATGGAAGTGTTAAATTTGTGGCAAGGATTGGGATACTATTCAAGAGCAAGAAATTTACATGCATCAGCAAAATTTATCGCATCAAAATTAAACGGTGAATTTCCTCAAAATCACCAAGAAATCCTCCAGTTAAAAGGAGTTGGAAGCTACACTGCTGCAGCGATTGCTTCATTTGCTTACGGAGAGAAAATAGCGGTAGTGGATGGAAACGTTTACCGTGTTTTAAGTCGAATTTTCGGTATTGAATCTCCGATTGATTCAACAAATGGCAAGAAACAATTTGCTGAATTAGCGCAAGAATTAATTAGCGATGAACAACCCGGTATTCACAACCAAGCTGTTATGGAATTTGGCGCATTGCAATGCGTACCTCAAAATCCTGATTGCGAGCAATGTGTTTTTAACTCAAAATGCTTTGCTTTTGAAAAAAAAACAATCAAAACACTCCCAGTAAAAAGCAAGAAAATTGCAGTGAAAAAACGTTTTTTTCACTACTTGATTTTCAAATGGGAGAACAAAATCATTCTTCAAAAAAGAAGTTCAAATGATATCTGGGCACACCTGTATGAATTCCCTCTAATTGAAACATCTGAAAGTAATAAACCATTAATTTTTGCTGATTACAAGATGAAAGAACCTCGCTTTTCTTCAGAAATAGTTAAGCATATTTTATCGCACCAACACCTCTTTGTTCAGTTTCATGTGTTTGATTGTAAACCTCAAAAAACAGAACAAAATTGGCTAGAAATTGAACTGGACGAATTTGAAAATTATCCGATTCCAAGAGTGATTGATCGATTCTTACCACAACTTTTTAGCTAATTAATCCGTTAATTATTCCAAGTTTTTTCTATATTTGTGTAAATATTTAATGCAATGGCAGGAAGCGTAAACAAAGTAATTCTGATCGGTAATCTTGGTAAAGATCCTGAAGTTCGTCACCTTGAAAACGGTGCTGTTGTTGCTAATTTCTCTATTGCTACATCTGAAGTATACACGGAAAAATCAACTGGTGAACGAAAAGAAGTAACTGATTGGCACGACATTGTTGTTTGGAGAGGTTTGGCTGAAGTTGTTGAGAAATATGTTAAAAAAGGCTATAAAGTATATGTCGAAGGAAAATTGAAAAAACGATCTTGGCAAGATAAAGAAGGAAACACACGTTATACAACTGAAATCATTGCAGATGAACTTTCTATTCTTTCTAGACCTGAAGGTGGTGAAAAAGCAAACGAACAAAAACCGACATACGCTTCAGAAGGAACTCCTTCAATTCCGAAAAAAATAGATGAATTATTGTCTGATAATTCTGATGATTTACCATTCTAACTATGCAAACAATTGAACCTTCCCCCTACGCTGAAATAATTTATGCTGGGTTTAACTTTTCTTCAACTATTATTAATTTCATCATATTAAGCATCTTACTAATGCTTTCTGCTTTTGCATCTAGTTCTGAGTCAGCTTATTTTTCACTTGGACCAAAAGAAAAAGAAAATTTAAAAAACGATGATTCAAAAGGTGCTCAAACAACACTTAAACTTTTAGAAAAACCAAAAGAATTACTAGCTACTTTATTGATATTGAACAACTTTGTAAACGTAGGGATTGTCATTTTATCTAGTTTTCTATTGGATGAATTTTTCCCTTTGAACGAAGGAAACAAAACCTTTCGATTTTTTATTGATGTCGTTGCTATTACATTTATGTTACTACTTATCGGTGAAGTAATCCCAAAGATATACGCTACTAAAAATTCAGAACAACTTGTTCGAAGATTTTCAATTCCAATTAATTCACTATCATATTTTCCACCGATTAAATTGTTGACAAATTTGCTCGTTTCTGGTACACGCTTGATACAACGATTCGCCAAAAACAGAGGTGTTAACATTACAACAGATGAATTAGAACAAGCTTTAGCGTTAACAAAAGAAGATAATTCATCGGAAGAAGAACACAAAATACTTGAAGGAATTGTCAAATTTGGCAATACTGAGGCTTGTCAAATTATGAGGCCAAGAATGGATGTTTTTTCCATCGATGAAACCTTAGCATTCGATCAAGTTTTAATTACAATATTAGAAGCAGGTTATTCTAGAATTCCTGTTTATGCTGAATCTTTTGACAACATTAAAGGCATACTTTACATCAAAGACCTATTACCTCATATCAATGAATCAGCAGATTTCAAGTGGTATGAATTACTTCGAAAACCCTTTTTTGTACCAGAAAACAAGAAAATTGATGACTTATTGAAAGAATTTCAAACAATGAAAATGCACATGGCAATTGTCGTTGACGAATACGGTGGCTCTTCTGGAGTTGTTACGCTAGAAGATATATTAGAAGAAATTGTTGGTGATATAACCGATGAATTTGACGATGATGAAATTGTTTATACTAAAATAGATGATCATACGTATTTATTTGAAGGAAAGACAACATTGGTCGATTTTTACAAAGTAATTGCAATTGACGGGAAAGAATTTGAACTTCAAAAAGGAGACGCTGAAACTTTAGGAGGTTTTATTATTGAAAAAGCAGGTCGAATTTTAATGAACAATGAATTTATTACCACAGAGAATATCAAATTAATTGTCGAATCTTCTGATAAAAGACGTATTAAAATGATAAAAGTAGTTTTACCTAATTAAGTCAAACATATGAAATTTTTACTTTTTATACTTTTACTAGGGCTATTTGCTTGTAGCAATGACGATTTGTTGATTCCAAAACCACCTACCTACTTGAGACTCAATTTACCTAAGCATTCATATTCTACTTATAAAGCAGCTTGTGGTTTTTCTTTTGAATCAGCAAAAATATTCAAGATAAAAGATGTATATGATCAACAAGGATTGAAAACATGTCATAAAGACATTGAGTTGGGACCTTTAAACGGTATTATCCATTTTTCTTTTATTGACATGAAAGAACCCTTAGCAACTTATGTGAATTTTGCCAACGATAAAGTAGATGAACACAAGGTGAAGGCAACTGCAATTGATGACATTACATTAATCAATAAGAAAAATAAAGTGTACGGCGTTTTGTTCGAATTACAAGGTGATGTTGCATCTCCATTTCAATTTTATTTGACGGACTCTATATCTAAATTTGTAAGTGGAGTCGTTTATTTTAATTGTAAACCAAACTTTGACTCCTTAAAACCGTCTTTAGATTATTTGAAAAATGATTTATTAAAATTAACAAGGTCATTTAAATGGAACTAAAAAATGATTTATTTAAGTCTTGGTTCTAATATAGGCGATCGAAAACGCTACCTCAATACAGCAATTGAAGCAATTCAAAAATTTGCTGAAATAAAACAAGTTTCATCGCTATACGAAACAGTACCGCTTGGATTTGAAAGTGATGAGATGTTTTACAATTCTTGTATCGGTATTGAATGTGCATTGTCACCAATCGAATTATTAGCAGAAATCAATAGAATAGAAGCTGTTGCCGGTCGCGTGCGATTCAACGATGGAAAATACCGTTCAAGAAACTTAGATATCGACATTTTATTTTACCATAATCAAGTCATTCAGGAAGAAAATTTAATGGTCCCACACCCTCGAATATTCGAACGGAAATTCGTTTTAATTCCACTTTTTGAAATTGCCCCCGATTTAATACATCCCGAATCGCATGATTCAATTGCTGAAATTTTATCTAAGTGCAAGGATAATAGCGAATTAGAAAAAATTTAATATTACATATTTGCTGCTAAAAAAACTTAATTCACTTTGTTTACTTACATTTTTGTTTATTTTTGTAGCTACTAATAGTATATAAACGATATAATATGAAAAAACAAAGCATAAAAGCTTTAGCGTTAATCGCTATATCTTCAGCGTTCGTAACAAGTTGTGATCTTTTAAAAGATCTAAATTATAAAGTTACTCCTTCACCATTAGAAATGCATGCAGATTCTGTTCGCGTGAAAGTTGAAGTTATGTTCCCTGAAAAAGGTATCAAGAAAAAAGCAAGTGCTGAAATCACTCCAATGCTAGGAACTACAGCCTTAAAAACAGTTATTGTACAAGGTGAAAAAGTTTCAGGAAATGGAACTGTTATTCAATACAAACCAGGTGGTAAAATGGTTTACACAGATGTTGTAGCTTACAAACCTGAATTTGAAAATGCTGAATTAATGGTGACTGGTAAAGTTTTCAAAGGCGGAAAAGAGAAAAAAGATAAATTCACAGCTACTAAAATTGCTGATGGTACAATCATTACTCCATACTTAGTAGCTAAAAACTTTAAAGTGATTTATGCAAAAGATGCATTTGTTCGTACAAATGAAAAATCTTTTGTTGCTCAAGTCAACTTTGAAAAAGGTAAATCAAATGTAAAACCAGCTGAATTAAAAGACAAAGATGTTGTTGATTTTGCGAATTGGTTGAAAACAGCTGAAACAAATCCTAAGATTGCTATTAAAGCAATTAATGTAACAGGATACGCATCTCCAGAAGGTGAAGTTGGCAAGAATGATAACCTTTCTTTGGACCGTGCAACTGCAACTAAAACAGCAGCAATTGAATTATCTAAGAAAGCTCAAAGTACTGCTGGTCAGTTGGAAATCTACAATCTTTCAGGAAAAGGTGAAGATTTTGATGGCTTCAAAAAAGAATTACAAGCTTCATCAATTAATGAAGATGAGAAAAATTTAGTGATTCGTGTATTAGAAATGCATAAAGATCCTACTATGCGTGAAACTGAAATGCGTAACATGGGTAAAACTTTTACAGAATTAGACAAAGACATCTTTCCTAAATTACGTCGTGCAGAACTTTCAACAGTGTATGATTTAACAGGTTTTTCAGATGAAGAATTAAAAGCAGTTTCTGTTTCAAATCCAGACACATTGACAATTGAAGAATTGTTGTTTACAGCTACATTAACATCTGACTTAAACGAAAAAGCTCGTTTGTATACGATTGCAACAAAAAATTACAACACTGATTACCGTGGATTCAATAATTTAGGAGTTGTAAATTACTTTCAAAATAAAGTTGAGGATGCACAAGCTAACTTCGAAAAAGCAAACAACTTAAAAGACAATGCAATCTCTAAAAACAATTTAGGAGCAATTGCTGGATTGAAAGGTGACCGTGCTAAAGCTGCGAAATTATTAGCTCAAGCAAAAGGTGCTGGTAACGAAGTTGCATACAACACAGGCATCATCAACATCCAAGCTGGAAAATATGCTGATGCAGTTTCAAGTTTCGGAGCAGAAGCTTCATTCAACAAAGCATTAGCACAATTATTGAATAATTCAAGTGCTGAAGCAATCAAAACAATTGACCTTTCTTCGGATAAAGAAAGTGCAAGAGGTTTTTACCTGAAAGCTGTTGCTGCAGCAAGAATGGATAAAATTGACACAGTAGTAACTAACTTGAAAAATGCTATTTCTAAAGATGCATCTTATAAAGCTAAAGCTGGAAAAGATAGAGAGTTTTTAAAATATGCTACAGACGCTAGTTTTACAAGTGTTGCGAAATAATAAAGAATCTTGAAAATTGAAAAACCTGCTAAATAGCAGGTTTTTTTTTCGCCATAAATTCGCACAAATAGCGTTGCTCTGCTTGTCCAGGTGTTGGTGAAATTAAATATGGAATCGCTAAATAATAAATATCCATTAGTGTTGAATACCCAGAGCGCGAACAGATTTTTTTTGCTGCTAAAATTACTTCATCACATCTCTTCCAATCAGATGAATGAACAAAACGTTCTTCCAATGAATTGATTTCAATTTCAGTTGGAAGAATGAAAAATGCCTTTGGATATTTATCAAACATCTCTTTAAAATAAAGGGAATTATAGGGTGAAGGTCCGCTTATTACAACAACTAAATCAATTGTTTTTTTTTCTTGAATTGGATACAATTTAAAACGCGATTGAATTCCAATATATGTACAAATGATTCCGCTCGTTTTCTTGCTTAACTTCCCAGCAAACTCAGATTCTTCAGTATCTAACACCCAAATTTCATTGAAATTTCGAAGTAATTTTTTGTGCAGTAATTGAATTGGTTTTTCAAAAAATGAAAGCGGTAAATTGATTTGATGCGTAATAAAGATTGAAGTAACTTTGTTTGAATAAAATCCATAACGATGATCAGATAAAACGAAATCTATTGCGTTTTCAAAAACATATTTTTCAACGAATGTACGCTCTTTTCGATAGCGTTGAAAAAGTGTACCACTGCTTTTAACAAGATCGAACCCAAAATTTCCTTTTGCTCCAAAATTAAACGGATAATCTTCATGTAAAACGAAATGAATCGAAGGGAAATAAGTCGTGTAAATTTGGCGTTGTTGATTACTAGCAGCAATTGTTACTTTATTCCCTTGTTTTAGTAACTGATCAATTATAGAAATACTTCTTGCAACATGACCCATGCCCCAATTCAAGACGGAAAATAAAATGTTTTTATGGATGATTTGTTCTGGTTTCACATGCAAATATATTATTTATTTCTTGTCACATAAAGATTTGAGATTGATTCCTAACTTTTCCTTTCAATTGTTGGTAATATTTCCTAAAAAAACAAAAAAAAGGATTGCCATTTTGAAGTTTGCATTTATCTTTATACAATAGAAAATAAACACACAGACTATGTTTGATAAAAACGAATTTAAAAAATATGCAACTAAGCACATGGGCTTGAATAGCATGCACGTAGATCATTACATTGAATCATCTTTAACCCCTTATATCATTGAGGAACGTTCGTTGAACATGACTCAAATGGACGTTTTTTCTAGATTAATGATGGATCGAATTATTTTTCTAGGAACAGGAATTGACGATTATGTAGCGAATATTATCAATGCACAATTGTTGTTTTTAGAATCAGCAGATCCAAATAAAGACATTCAAATCTATTTGAATTCTCCTGGAGGATCAGTTTATGCTGGTTTAGGAATTTACGATACGATGCAATATATCAAACCTGATGTAGCAACAATTTGTACAGGAATGGCAGCTTCAATGGGTGCTGTTTTGATGTGTGCTGGAGCTGAAGGAAAACGTTCTGCATTAAAACATGCGCGTGTGATGATTCACCAACCATTAGGAGGAGCTCAAGGTCAAGCATCTGATATTGAAATTACAGCAAGAGAAATTCAAAAATTGAAAAAAGAATTGTACGAAATCATTGCGCACCATTCTCACCAAACATATGATAAAGTTTGGGCAGATTCTGATCGTGATTATTGGATGACATCTGAAGAAGCGAAAGCTTATGGAATGGTAGATGAGATTTTGCTACGCAATCCAAAATAATTACTTTTGTAACAAAATTATAAAGTCCATCCGTCAACAGCGGATGGCTTTTTTTTCTAAAAACTATGGCAAAAAAAGAAAGTGGTTGTTCATTTTGTGGAAGATCCAGAGAGGAAGTTGGTATATTAATTGCAGGTGTTTCTGGACATATTTGTGAAAATTGTATTGAACAAGCACACACTATCATTCAAGAAGAAGATGTGAATGTTTATAAAAATTCAGAAAAAAGCACCTCAAAGGTTACCGTTCTCAAACCTGCTCAAATAAAAGAAAAATTAGATGAGTATGTCATTGGACAAGACGATGCTAAAAAAGTTCTTTCTGTAGGTGTTTACAATCATTATAAACGATTGAATCAACCAGTTTCAAAAGATGATATTGAGATTGAAAAATCAAATGTTATTTTGGTTGGAAGAACAGGAACAGGAAAAACTTTACTTGCAAAAACAATAGCAAAATTATTGAATGTTCCGTTTTGTATTGCCGACGCAACAGTTTTAACAGAAGCTGGTTATGTTGGTGAGGATGTTGAAAGTATTCTATCGCGTTTGCTTCAAGCAGCAGATTACAATGTTGATGCAGCCGAACATGGTATTGTTTTCATTGATGAAATTGATAAAATTGCCCGTAAAAGCGATAATCCATCCATCACAAGAGATGTCTCTGGAGAAGGGGTTCAACAAGCCTTATTGAAATTATTAGAAGGTGCGAGTGTGAATGTACCGCCTCAAGGTGGAAGAAAACATCCCGAACAAAAAATGATTCAAATCAATACCAAAAACATCTTATTTATTTGTGGAGGAGCATTTGATGGAATTGAACGCATTATCGCGAACAGAGTGAATCGTCAAACAATTGGTTTCACATCATCTGAAGTTGAACGCATCGATAGTGAGAGCTTGTTGAAATATATCAATCCAACGGATGTCAAAACATTTGGTTTAATCCCTGAATTGATTGGTAGATTTCCAGTGTTAACGTATCTTGAACCATTAGATGCTGCAAGCTTAAAACGAATTTTGACTGAACCTAAAAATGCGTTGGTTAAACAATATTCAAAATTATTTGAAATTGATGGTGTTCAATTAAAATTTGATGCGGCAGTATTAGATTTCATTGTAACAAAAGCCATTGAATTTAAATTGGGAGCGAGAGGTTTACGATCAATTTGTGAAGCTATTTTAACAGATGCAATGTATGAAATGCCTTCTAAAAACGAGACCGCTTTTAAAGTGACGCTAGCGTATGCAGAAAAACAATTTGAGAAATCGAAAATGGCAACGTTAAGGGTTGCATAAATTGATTCAACTAAGAATTAAAATAAAAAAGGAGCATAATGCTCCTTTTTTATTTTAATGTATTTTGAATTTACAATATTTTATCACGCTCCCTTTTGCAGTGAATAATTTTTCATAATGTGTTTTAATGTGAAAAATATCGCGTGTTTGAGGATCAATGTTCTCTGGTAATTCACCATATAAATCCCATGTCAATTCTAATAATTCGTAGTTGTTCGTTTTAATTTCTTCTACGGTATATTCAAAAAGCAAGTCGGAATCTGTTTTCATGTGAACAATTCCTCCTTTTTTCAATAAGTTACGGTAGCGAGCAACAAAAGGCGCTGATGAAAGTCGTTTGTTTGGCTTATTTGGTTGAGGATCAGAAAATGTTAACCAAATCTCATCTACTTCATTTTCAATAAAACAATCCGTAATAAAATCTATTTTTGTTCTCAAAAATGCAACATTATCTAAGTTTTGTTCAATTGCCTCAGTTGCTCCAATAAACATGCGAGCACCTTTAATATCAACTCCTATGAAATTTTTATTTGGGAAATGTTTTGCTAAACCTACAGAATATTCTCCTTTTCCACACCCTAATTCTAAGACAATTGGATGATTATTTTTAAAGTATTCGGCATGCCATTTTCCTTTCATTTCGTATGGTTCACCAATCGTTGGCTCAAATACGTTGTTATATGTTTTTATCGCTGCAAAGCGACGAATTTTATCTTTTCCCATTCTTTTTAAACCTCAAAAGTTACAACATACCCTGTATGTTTTCTCAAATTTAGAACGTCTCCGTTTTCAAATATCAAATATTGACCTTTAACACCCACTAATTTCCCTTCAATGTTAGGAGTTTTATCAAAACTCAAACTTTTAACCTTTTCTGGATAGGATAAAACAGGATAATTAATTTCAATAACTTCGTCATCTTCAGTGAAAAATTCCGTTAAATCTGAAGGTAACTGATCATGTAAATTCCATTTTTCTTCTACCAAATCAATGCTTGAATCAAGTTCGTTTTTCAACATGCGTTGCCAATTGGTTTTATCTGTAAAAAATGCTTTTAGTGCCACTTCTAATCTTCCAGCTTCATAACGATTGGGTGTTTCTGCTAACCGAATTCCTGCTTTGGCTCCTTGATCAATCCATCTTGTTGGAATTTGACCCGCTCTTGTTACTCCAACTTTTACAGTGTCAGAAGCAGCCAGGTATACAAAATGAGGGACATTATGATGCGTGTTTTCCCAAACTGGATCTCTACCTTCTCCTAAATGTGCTCTACACAATTCGGGACGAATGGTGCATTCAGTTGCTTCAGGAGCAGACACAAAACATGGGTAACAAAAACCGTCTCCAAAAGATTTCTTTGTGTTTTTCCCGCAAGCTGTACATGTAATTTTTCCATTCCAATTCAAAGAAATGACTGAACCAATAAAATCATTTACACATAAATCAGATGATAAGCGAAGTGTATACTGCACTTCATCGTGCAATTCAACCTTCATTTTAGATAAAGGACCTGTAAACATTAGTCTTTCGCAGGTAAAATTTGCATTTTCTCAGCGAAATGATAACAATAATCTCGCAAATCTTCACAAATTAAATGCTCTCCAGTAGCTTTTTCAAAAGTATCTGCCATCGTCAACAAGGTTTGATGAAAGAATTGCTTCATTTCTTCCACAGACATTTCTTTTGTCCACAAGTCAATTTTCATTGTATTGTTATCTTTTTCATCCCAAAGCGACAACATAAATGCTTTAGCTGAAGCGTTTTCAATATTACCATCTTGTGCGCTCCATTTCATCGAAAGTGGCAAATTATTTTCATTAAGTCCTACTTGAATTTTAATTTCTGATGACTTTGTAATTTTATTTTCCATTGTTAGTCTATTTCGTATTCTACAAGAATATCCGTATATGATTTATTTAGCAACTCATTTAAAGGAATCTGTTCAATTTCCATGTATTTTTGAACGATTCGATAGCCTAAAAATTGTCCCAATCGATCCGGCCCTTCTTCAGGTAAACCTACCGAAAAAGGTCCTTCAGTTATTAAATTACGAATCATTCGCTCATCAATCTTAAACAGCACTTTGTCTTTTACCAAATAATTCCAAAGTTGCGATTCATTTTCTAAAGCCCAGTTAAAGTCTTTATCCGAATAACGAAGAAGTAGAGCATCTGAAAGCTCTGGGAGTGCTGCTTTTGTTAAGTATAAAATTTTACCCCAATAAATACAATTTTCTATGAGGTTTCCTTTTACTTCGTCGACATAATGCGTCATTACCCAAGAACAAAGTGCATCTCTCACAATATAACGTTCATCAAATCCTTCTTTGATCCAATTGTAAAATTGATCGGGCGGTAATTGTTGAATGACATCCGTTTTCATAGGTAAATAGCGTTCCAACCCAATACCTATTTCTGTTTCCGTACAAAACGCATTTGCAGTAAATAAGGAATTCATAAAAACAACAGCTGAAGGTATCTTTCCTTTTGGAAAATGATACTTCAAATGTTTAAACCCATCAATAATCCCAACTTTAAAAGTTTGTGTATTGTTGAATTGCTTTGATAATCGTTGTTCTAATTTGTTAATGTAAGGGTCGGAATAAAATTGTTGAATGCTTGAAGTGAAAATAGAATCTTGCATCCCTCTAAACTTTAAACAATACGCTAAGTTATATTCGTAAAGATCTGGAATTTGAGATTGCATGGATTGATGTAAAGCTAAACGTTCTTTTGAATCTGCCTTAAACATCAATGAATCCAATTGAATAAAATCAATCGAAACATTTTGATCTTCCGCATCAATATCTAAAAAATTTGTAGCACAAGATGCAAGTATGAATAAAGAAGAAAAAACTGCTAAAAATCTAAGCATATTGAGGTTTTTTAAGCAAAAATACATAAAAAGTTAGTTTAGATATTCGCTTATTTTTAATTCTTTTGTTTTGCGTATTGAAAATAACGATTTTAAATTTTCTTTTTGAAATGAAAATAAGTAATATTGCACTACTTTAAATTCTTACGTATGAAATCATTTTGGTTAATTTTCACCTGCTTTTCCGTTCATTTCATGAGTGTTTTTGGACAAGAAGCTGCTGAGAAAAAAATTCAAGCAGGTATCGTTTTTGGTACTTCTGTAAATTTTCAACAACTAAATACAAAACGCTTCGAGCAAGATGGCGTTGGTGGTGACTTTACAATAGGAGTTGATATGAATTATGGTTTGTCTGATGCCTTTGCTTTTTCTACTGGTTTAGAATTTGATTTTTCAAAGTTTTCATATAACACAGTTGAAGGGCAATATGCATGGTATTATTTTAATGACTCTGAGATTTTAGGTAGAAGTGATAATTCAACAGGTAGTGATTTATTCTCATTAAAACACAGACAGCACAATACAATCTATTTAACGATACCAACAATGATTCAATTTAGAACAAGTTACATTGGTTATTTTCGCTATTTCGGTAAATTTGGTTTGAAAAACAGTTTTTGCTTAAGCAATAAAATGAACGATGAAGGATTCATTAATCCACTTTCTATTGGGACACCTGAAATTAAACAAAACACGAACATGCATTCACCGAGCGATTTATTGTTTTACAAGGGTTCAGTTGGCTTGTCTCTCGGTGCTGAATGGAATTTTATTGGTTCAACCGTTTTAAGTGGTGAAGTTGGTTATTATTATGGCTTCACTCCTATACATTATACATTATACATTTGATAATGATAACTTATCGCTTCAAGATGCAAATGGTTTTTTCAGTAACAGTGCAAATCAAAATCAATTGAACTTCAAATTGGCCGTTTTATTTTAAATTATGTCAGTCGATATTCAAAAACACATCAGCAATTGGCTAAATAATTACTGCGATAAATCAAAAATGAATGGTTTTATTGTTGGGATTTCTGGTGGAATTGATTCAGCAGTAACCTCAACACTTTGTGCTTTAACCGGAAAAAAAACGATTTTAGTGAACATGCCCATTCGTCAAGCAAAATCAGAGTATGATCGCGGCACAGAACACATAGAAGATTTACTAAGTAGATTTGACAATTGCAAAAGTATAGAAGTGGATTTAACGCCCATCTTTGAATCGATGGAAGCAAATTTCCCTAAAGAAGTTGTTGCAAATCAATTAAGCATGGCCAATACACGTGCTCGTCTAAGAATGACAACCTTATATGCAATCGCGCAACAACATGGTGTGTTAGTAACTGGAACAGGAAATAAAATTGAAGATTTCGGCGTTGGATTTTACACAAAATATGGTGATGGTGGAGTTGATATTAGTCCTATCGCTGATTTAACCAAAACCGATGTTAGAAATCTTGCCAAAGAATTAAATGTTGTTGAATCCATTCAAATTGCTAAACCAACTGATGGTTTGTGGGGTGACGACAGAACGGATGAAGATCAATTAGGAGCAACTTATCCAGAATTAGAATGGGCAATGGAATTTAATGGTGATGTAACCAAAGTGAGTGAACGAGAAAAAGAAGTACTTGAGATTTACAGAAAATTCAATCAACAAAACAAACACAAAATGGAGCCAATACCCGTTTGTATTCTCCCAAAAAACTAAAAAATATGCGCTTTTTACCATTTTTAATGTTGTTAATGTTAATCAACAGCTACGCGCAAGTTGATTTCAATAATTACAAAACATTACAAGCTAAAGGAGATATACCTGAAGATTTTAAGGAATATACTTACCTGAAAGTTGCTTCAAATGCGAAAAATCCAATTAAAGGATTAAGTTCTGCTCAAAAAAACATGTTTCTTGAAGGAATTCATTATTCAATTGATAATATATTGCATTCTGGATATGTAGTTTATGGTGATGAAATTTCAGATTATGTTAGTCAAATTGCAGCAAAATTATTGAAAGACGAACCGGAAATTCTAGCAAAACTTCGTTTTTACACGATTAAATCTAACTCAACAAATGCATTTAGTACAGATCAAGGTATTGTTTTTGTTACCACTGGTTTAATCGCTCAATTAGCAAATGAAGCGCAACTTGCCATGGTTTTAGCTCATGAGATTTCACATTTTACAGAAAAACATGTGCTTGAAGGATACAAGGATAAAATTAAAAACCGTCGAACCTATCGAACCATCGAAGAACTGAGCCAATATTCGAAAGAAAAAGAACTAAATGCAGATAGTTTGGGCATAATAATGTACAAAAATGCTGGCTATTCTATCAACGAAGTACTACCTACTTTTGATGTTTTAATGTATTCGTATTTACCTTTTGATGAAGTAGAATTTCCAAAAGATTATTTTAATACTAACAAATTATTTATTCCTAGCTCTTTATTTTCAGACAAACAATATCCGATAAAAGCGATTGAAGATTATGATGATTCTGAAAGCTCTCACCCGAACATTAAAAAAAGAAAGGAAGAAGCTGAAGAATTGGTTAAGTCACTAAATGGATGGGGGAAAACAGCTTCGTTTTTAGGTCAAACAAACTTTGAATACATTCGTAAAATCGCACGTTTTGAGTCGTTAAGAACAGATGTATTAGAACAAAATTTTACAGATGCGTTGTACTCCTTATTCATTTTAGAGAAAGAAAATCCTAATTCAGCTTATCTTAAAAGAATGAAAGCTCAATTGTGGTTAAACCTTGCAATTTACAAAGCAGAAAATAAAGGCGATAAAACAACAAAAAAATCAAAAGAATTAGAAGGTGAATCCGCTCAGTTACACTTTTTAATTCGAAAATTAACCAAAGAAGGATTGACCACATTAGCAATTCGTCAGATTTATGACTTGAAAAAAATGTATCCTAATGACGAAGAAATTTCAAAAGTTTACGCCAATCTTATTAAACAAATCAGTAATTCTAAAAGCTTTAAATTAGATACCTATTCTAAAAAAACATTTAATGAAGCGAGTTTGAATTTCATTCAATATACTGACTCAATCAAAAATGCAAAACCTATAGAAAAAGTTGAAGAAACAAAAACGAAATCTAAATACGACAAAATAAAAAACAAAAAGAACATAGATAACGATCAAAATTTTGATTCTACTAAATTCTATTTGTATGGTTTAAGTGACGTTATTCAAAACAAAGATTTTCTTGATCCTTTTAATCTTGAATTGGAAACTTTTAAAGAAAAAGAAAAAGATGATGCTGCTTATACAAAACTGAGTAAAGCAGAAAAAAAGAAATGGTTAGCTAGTAAAAAGAAAACTGTTGATATCAATGAATTAATCATTGTTGAGCCTATAGTTCAAATGAAAGGCCCGAATGGTATTGACCCTACTTTATCAGAAAACTATCAAATTCAATTATCCAATACCATTCAAGAAGTAAGCAGTGATTTAAATATCAAAACATATTTAATCGATCGCACGTCAATTAAAAAAACTGGAACACAAATTTTTAATGAGCGTTCTTTGTTAATGAATTACTTGGATCAAATGACAGATGTTGATAATGACAATATCTTAACTGTAGATTACCAGTTATTAAACACACTAAAAGAAAATTATGGAACAGCTAAAGTGATGTATACGCTTGTTCAGAATCAAGTAATAATAGATTTTAACCCTTCGATGGTTATGACAAGTGCAATTTTCTTGCCTATATCTATGGTTTATATGCCAATGGTATTGTTTAATAGTCAATTTACAGATGTTGATATCATCATTTTAGATTTAGAAACTAGTAAAATTGAACGTGATTTAAGTTTCTACACAAAAGAAAAACCAACAAAATTAAAAATTGGTGCGCACATGTATCATTTCTTTAATTCTATAAAAAAGAAATAAAATGAAGATAATTAAAATTAGTATCCTTGCTATAAGCCTTTTAATTGTTAATTTAAGTTTTGGTCAAAAGAAAAACTTTGGGTTTTATGGCAAAAAGTTTTACCTGCAAGTAGACGGGTTATTTTCTTCACCAATCATATACAACATGCTAAACATTTCAGGATTCAACGATGTTGTAAGCTATGGAAAAAATGGCAATAATTTGGTAGAAAAAAGTAATTGGGTGAATTATGGGTACAGAATTAGTACGGGTATTGCTTTAAAGCGAAATGTTGGAATTGGAATAGAATTGGGTACTGATTATTCTAAAGTTGCACCAAGTAATTCAAATGTTGATCATGAAATGTTATCAGTTTCAACCTTCTCAATAATCCCAAAAATTGAATTCGCAAATGAAAGTGCTTTATTACCAATGGGATTAAGTCATCAATTTGGAATTGGAATGGAATGGTCTTCAATTCAAGAGGAGAATTATATATTTAATTATTATAATAATTTTACTAACCAAAATGAATACGTTCATTATAATCAAGTAACAAGTAGTGAATTACCTTTTGGTGAAATAAAAAAGATCCCAAGTGCTAACAGATTTGTATTGTTATATGATTTAACAATGAGAAATCCAATTTCAAAAAGCTTAATGATAACTTATGGCTTTAAATATACCGTTAAGTTTACCCCTCCTAATCAAGAAAGTAATTTCAATAAATTACCAAATTACGAGTATTACTTGGATGAAATTAATTTTCAACGAAATATGAATTTTATTACATTTCACATGGGCTTAACCCTAGCGCTTTAAGCTTCAGGAGCTAATCGTAATGTAATCCCGTCAATTTCATCTGTAATATGTATTTGACATCCTAAACGACTGTTTGCTTTTACAAAAAAAGCTTGGTCTAACATATCTAACTCTGCATCAGATTGCTCAGGCAAATCTGTATCAGACTCTAAATAGCATTGGCAAGTAGCACACATAGCCATTCCTCCACATTCTCCCAAAACTGGAAGATCATAAGCTTTACAAACTTCCATGATGTTCATATTCATGTCTGTTGGCGCAACTAATTCATGTGTTATTCCTTCGCGATCGATAATGTTAACTTTAATTTCACTCATGGTTGTTTTTTTTGACAAAAATATAAAATTGTTCTAATTATAAATTCTTAATTGATTGGAACCGTTGAACATCGTTTGATACATTCTTAATCCAAAATCACTACCGCTTATTGGAGAACCATCATAAAGTGAGAATTTCGCATTATTGCAATCATCATTCAACTGTAAAAAATTTATTGAATCAGGATACAAAGGCTGAGAACATGTACCGTTTACATCTGCTGGTGAATGTCTATCAAAAGCTACAAATTCATCCATAGATCTTCGGTAAACGATGATTCCTTTTGAACCACCAGTAACGTAGGCCCAACCACCTACTCCTGTTAAACCACTGTAACTCGGTAAATTAATATCAATAGAAATGTCAAATGGATAATTTGGAACAGGATTATTTTTAACTTTAGTACAAGCTACTAAAATCACTATTGAAATTAAAAATAATATGCGTGTTTTCATTTAACTTTCAATCATCATTAATTCTTCTGTATACTGCTCCCACTCGACCATTTTAACATCTAATTCTTCTTTTAACGCTCCAAATTGTTGTAATTTCATGGCAGCATGCTCTTCGTTCGTGTAATCTAAAATAGCAATTTCTTCTGTCATCAGTGCAATTTTCTGTTCCAAATCTTCTATTTTATCTTCACAACGCTTCAATTGATTGTTTAATTGTGTTTTTAATCGCTTAATTTCTTTTGCTTCATCAAAAGATAAAGACTTTTTTTCTTCTACAATCGTAATTTCAGGTTTATTTTCAGCTGATTTCAATCCTTCGATACCATTTGAAATATCCATCTTGCGTTGTAAAAATTCTTGAACTCCAAAATGGTGAATTTTTAAGGTCTTATCTTCAATGTCCCAAATTCGATTGGTTAAATCTTGTAAAAACTCTCTGTCATGTGATACAACGATGAACGTACCCTCGTAATTTTTTAATGCTTCCTTTAATACTTCTTTACTTTGAATGTCTAAATGATTGGTAGGCTCATCCAGAATTAACACATTCGAAGGACTCAATAGCAATTGACACAAAGCCAAACGTGTTCGTTCACCTCCAGATAAAACTCCCACTCGCTTGTCGACGTCTTCTCCTGTAAATAAAAAAGCTCCCAACACACTTCTTAAATCTTTTCTAATTTCACCTTCAGCAATTTCGTCTACGGTTTCATAAATAGATTTCATTGGATCTAAAGAATCAGCTTGATCTTGTGCAAAATAGGTGATTTTGGCATTATGACCTAAATTCACTTGTCCATCTCCTTCCAATTTATTGAGCAAACGCTTTAACAAAGTAGATTTACCAACACCATTCGGGCCTAATAAAGCAATTTTCTCACCTCGTCCAACCGTTAAATTGATGTTTTTAAATAAAACCTTATCTCCAAAAGTTTTACCCATATCAATCATTTCCAAAACCCATTTACCAGGTTGTATACTTAATGGAAATGCAATTCGCATGCGAGCTACTTGATCTTTTTCTACTTCAATGCGTTCTGTTTTATCTAATTTCTTAATTAACGATTGTGCAAAAGCAGCTTTGTTTTTTTTTGCACGAAACTTATTAATTAATTCTTCAGCATGTTTAATATCCTTGTCTTGCTGTTTTTTAGCGCCTTCTAAGCGTTCTAACTCTTCTTCTCTTACAGCTTTATATTTTGTGTAGGGAAAAGGGAAATCGAGTACTTTACCCATACTAATTTCCAACGTCCGTTTCGTTACATTGTCTAAAAACAAGCGATCATGTGAAATTACAATCACCGCGCCTTCAAACTTTTGCAAGTAATTTTCTAACCAACTAATCGAAATGATATCTAAATGATTGGTCGGCTCATCTAATAATATAACATCCGGTTGATTCACTAAAATTTTTGCTAGCTCTGCACGCATTTTCCAACCTCCTGAAAAAGTGGATAAATCTCGGTGCAATTCGTCTTCGCTAAAACCTAATCCTTTCAATGTAGTAACAATGCGTTCCTCCCATAAAAATCCTTCATGAAGGTTGAAGGTATGATTTAGTTCATTTAATTCGTTTAAGAGATTTAAATAACTTTCTGAAGTATAATCTTCTCTAGTTACTAAATCATGATTAACCTTGTCTAATTGTGATCTTAAATGAGTTAGCAATTCATTTGATTGATTCAGGTATTCAAAAACTGATTGGTGCGTATCAATTTTAATGTCTTGTGTTAAAAAACCAATTGTGCAATCCTTCGGTTTATGAATTTTACCATCTGTTGCAGTATCACGACCTGAAAGCAAGCGAAGCATTGTTGATTTTCCAGCACCATTCTTTCCCACCAAACCAATTTTATCCCCTTTATTGATTTGTAAGCTAACGTTTTGAAATAAAAATCCTTGTGGTAAATGAACACCTAATTGTTCTAAATTAATCATTGCACAAAGATACATTCTTAAATGCTAAGAAAAAATAGATGGCATAAAAAAACCCCGATAAATCGGGGTTTTAAATATTGTAATTAAGAATTAGAAATTCCAAACATCGTGTTCAATAGTGCGAATTTCTTCTTTAATTCTTTCTGCTTCATGTAAAGCATCAACACCATTTTTATAGGTATCAATACCTCTGTCGTAAACATTACTTTCTTTGTACATAACAGCATTGAAACGTCTTTTCCAGAATAAATCATCAAAACTCATCCATTGTGCATCATTTGCTTCGTTGTATACAAAGTAGTTATTAAATACCAAACGACACTCAGGGAAATACAACCAGAACAATTCAACGTATTTACCACCTTCTTTAGTTTGGTCATAAATTACTGGAGCCAATCCTAAAATTCGTTTGTCCAAAACAGAACGCTCTTTATCAAAAAACCATTCTTCTTTCAAACGGTATTGAACGATGTGCTCTGATAAAATTGGAGATTTTTCTTGAACTAAAACTGGCGCTAAAGTAATCTCACTTCCACTTGCGTCATAAGTAACAGAATCTTCACCATTTACACCTTTTGGAGTTTCAAATCTTGCTTCACCTAAAACATTTAAATAACCATCTACAGAAGCTTTGAAATTTTGATCTGATTGAAGGTTCATTCCAGTTTGAGGTTTTAGCGGGTATTTGAATTGATCACCATCTTTTTCACCAGCACCAAAAATATCAAAAGGATTCTTTGGTTCATAGATCGTAAGATTTTCATTCAAAATATTGTGTTTAATAACAGTCCACAAACTCCAACGAGAAGCATTGCGAATCCAAACAGTATCTTGATAACGATCAAATGGATAGTACAATGAATGATTGATTTTTTCTCTCAAATCAATGTAACTCCATACTCTACGGTTCCAAATCACATCTGCTTCACGAACATCTTCATAAGCAATCATACGTTTAGTAGGAACATGTTCTTTAATATAAATACCGTCAATAACACCTTCACTTGGTACATTAACTGGTCCTCCATTCACTTCAAGTTGAGCGTAAGAATTCATTGCAAAGGCAACAAATAACAAACTGAATAATAGACTTTTCATTTTTATGGTTTTAATTTTTATTAAAAAACTATCCTACAAATACTTATAATTTAAATGCAGAAGTAGCTGTTTTGTTTGAAACTCCAGTTCCACTGTAAACACAAGAGAACATTACTTGTGATCCAGCAGGTGCTGCTTTCAAATAACGCATTGCCTCATCAGATAATGTACTTCCTTGGCCAACAACTGTTTTAGGAGCTCCAGGAATAGACATTGCCCATTGAGTAACGTTGAATTTTGCTTTAGTTAGAGGAATCGCTTCACCGTATCCAGCATATAAATTTTTAGCTGTTCTTGATGATACTTTCTCTCCATCAGATGCTTTACCCCAATAAATCTCAGCTTTTGGCATTGATTTAATATCAAACGTAAATGAACCTAAATTTACACTTTTGTTAGTGATCGAATTTTTACCAAATACTGAAATTGAACATGTTTTACCAGCTCCGGGTGTAGCAACCCATTGTGCCCCTGATTTAGATAATGTAACACCAGCCCCACTAATTGTAGTTTGGTCATAACCTGAGGCAACTGCCTCAACCATGTTAGAGTAACCTCTGTATAAAACTCTTAAATCAGGTAATGAAACTGTACCTTGAGGCTTCATAATTTTAATTGTATGCGTCCACTTTTCAGTTTTTGTAGCACCTGATTTGTTTTTGATAGAAACAGTTCCGCTTACAGGCATTTCAGCACCGCCAGAAACTCTTACTTTAACTACACCTTGACCATCAGCTACTGTTATAGCGCCAGGACCAGTTACAGTCGGTTGATTATCAGTATCAAATGCTGCCATCATTACTTTCAATTCAACTTCGTCACCAGAATTAGCAACGGCAGGTCCATATGCTAAACCAACAATTTTATTGAAGCTATATTCACCTGTGCTAACACGTGATTTGATGTGTGCAACTGCAGTAGCTCTTGCTGCTAAAATTTCTTGCTGCATTGCAGTTAAAGAAGCTACAGCACCAACTAAAGGAGCGTGGTCAAAAGTCTTACCAATCCAATGAACACCTTTCTCTTCGTCCATGTCTACGCGTTCTGGTTTAGTTAATTCCATGTAAATGTTTTTTAACACTTCACCATCATCGTTCACATTAACTTTATTTTTAGCAATCATCGCATCAACTTGCTTAGCTAAATCATCGTTGTCTTTAAATTTATTGATATTTGTTGGACTAAAAGTGTAGCCTTTAGTACCAACTTTATATGTTCCAACTAATTTACAAACAACATTTCTAAAGTCATTGTAACTATTCCACAATTTAAGACCATCACCTTTAGGATTTTTAATTTCCTCACCAACGATGATATGCATAGGAACATCATATTGATCTTTTGCTTGAACAGCCATTAAGTTCAAACGTGTAGGCAATAATGGGTTAGCTTTACTGTATGGTACCCAAACCAATGCTTCTTTATCTTTATCTTTTATTTTAGTAATGTCTTCACCACTTTCTTTCAAGATTTTCAATTTAAGATCATCGATTTCTTTGATACGTTTTGCTGTTTCAGCATCAATTTGATCAATAATACCTAAGTAATATTTAACTTTTTGTATTTTTTCAATTGCATTTGTTTTATCTGCTAATTCTCCACTTAAGTCAGATTTCGCAGCATTACCTCTATCCAAATGCGTAATAGATGATTTTTGCGTGTTTTCTTCAATCGCAACGAATGCATCCAATACTTGTTTTGATACGTTAAGGGCCAGAAGTGCGGTAAGTACAAGGTACATCATACCAATCATCTTCTGTCTTGGGGTTTCTTTTCCTCCTGCCATGATTTAATTAATTTTTATTGTATTCAATAAATAATTTCAATAACTTATAATAACTGGTTAATCTAAGATTATCCTTTTGTTATTGTCATAGCTTTTAACATATTTCCGTAAACGTTATTCAAGTCAGTTAAGTTTTTAGACAATAACGCCATGTTTTCTCTATACAATCTTGTATCTTCAGTAGATGCAGAAAGATTTGCCATCATTTCAGTTACTTGAGATTGGAATTTCTCAGTAGCTTCTAAATGAGAAGAAGAACCTTTTAATTGTAATTCATAAACATTGTTCAAAGCAGCTAAGTTTTTAGATACTTTTTGCATTTGCTCTCCAAAAGACTCACCATCTTTCGCATCAGATGTCATTCCAGAAATTGAAACAGACGCTCTTTCATATGCTTCAGAAAGGTTTGAAACTTTATCAGATGCAGCTTGTAAACTAGATACATAAGAATCAGTAGCTGCAGCAGCAGAAGAAACTGATTTCAATTGAGCAGCATTTTCGCCCAATGAACGCATTCCGTCTCCTAATCGCTCTAACAACTGACTATCTATTTTAGCTTCTTCTAACATTTTATCTAATTGATCAGTTACACCGCTTCCACCTCTTGATTTACCAGCTGGTAAGTTTGAGTGATCTAACTCATCTGAATGACCTAAAGCTAATTCAGGGTAAACTAATTCCCAGTTTGGATCTTCATGAATTGGTTCAAAAGCAGAGAAGATGAAAATCAACGCCTCAGTACTTAATCCTACTACAAGCATCGGCCCTGCAAATGGCCAGTGCATAATTTTAAATAAAGCTCCTACGATTACTACTGCTGCACCAAATCCATACAGTTTCGCCATAAACTTTTTCCATCCTTTACTTCCTGGTTTCATAGTTTTTTGTTTTTTTGAGTTTTTAAATAATTTAATTGTTTGTTGTTTATTTATTCTTAGCGTAATTCAATATCACTTCGAATTTCTTCTCCACCTTCTCTTGAGAAATCTCTTCCTCCTCGACCGATGTGGGTCATTACGTTTCTAAATCCTACATAAGATTTTGAAGAATCTTGGTACTCATATGTACGTGTAGCATTGTGTAAATAATATCCTATATCTTTCCATGAACCACCTCTAATCACTTTTCGTTTGTTAGAAGGCGCATCCCAATCCATTGCGTCATATCTATAATCAGCACTCATGTCATGAGAGAATTCATACATTGATTCATCGTATGCTGTCTCACACCATTCGGCAACATTTCCTGCCATACAGTATAATCCCCATCCATTTGGATTGTAAGAATAAACTTTCACAGTTTGAACACCACCATCATCTTCGTAACGACCTCTCATTGGTTTAAAGTTTCCTAGGAAACATCCAGCTTCGTTACGTATGTATGGTCCACCCCAAGGGTATTGAGACATTTCCAGGTCACCCCTTGCAGCGTATTCCCATTCAGATTCATTTGGTAAACGGAAATCATTTACAAATAAATCACCCATAGAAACCAACCAATTGTTTAAGAATTGTGTTCTCCAAACAGCAAAAGCTTTTGCTTGAACCCATGTCACACCTACAACTGGATAATTATCATATCCTGGGTGCCAAAAATACATGTTTGTAACTGGATCATTGAATGAATAAGTAAAGTCACGCACCCAACACAATGTATCTGGATAAACATTAATTACCTCATCAATAATAAAACGCTTTCTGTCTTCATGTCCTCTAATGGCATTGTTTTGCCCTTTTTTATTAAAGAAACCTAAGTCTTTATCTTGACCTTGTGGTTCTTTTGTGAATGGATGTGGTGGAGAAATCAACGTTCTGTGCTCTTCAACAGACTTTGAGGCTGGATCTTGAACTTGACCAGTTGATTCATAACCATCTTTCGTAATGTTAATACGTCCTCTTTTCGCTGCTTCTTTGTAATCAATCCAGTAGTATCTAAACATTAATTTACGCACATCAATCTCACGTCTTTTATAAAAACGCTCAGGCTGTGGGTAATACATGTCAGCTAACAATGGAACAACCAATTCATCAGAATAATCAATTGGACGATCCCAATTTAGATTGAATATAGCACGATTATTTTCACGATCAGATGGATCGTAATCAGCAAATTCTAAAGCGCCTTCATCAAAATAACGATCTTGATAGTTGATGTAACGTTCAGCTTCATCATCTGCTTCTAAACCAACATACAATTTATCTCTAGCAATTGAATCACGCACCCATTCAACAAATTGACGGTATTCATTATTAGAAATTTCTGTTTGATCCATGTAGAATGCTGGAACAGTAACTGTTTTCGCACGCGTCTCATGTTTAAATGGAACATCTTGATCATTTTCTCCCATTTGGAAAGAACCATGTGGAACATAAACCATTCCTAATGGAACTTCGGGATTGTATACTGGTCTACCTAAAGCACCCGTTAAATGACCTGAAGATTGCTTACAAGCAACTAACAGAACACTCAATACAACAAATAACAAAAGTTTTTTCATTTTACCTCTTTTATATTTTATTTCCGGATTCAACTAAACATTTACAGGATCAATAGTTTTAATTATAACGGAAAGTAACCTAAATTGGTTACAAATATTGTAATAATTTTTTTAATTTACAACCATCTAGGGTGAATTGCCTTAGACATCGGGGGTTTTGGCAAGTGATAACAGTACTTTAAAAGTATCTCGTGTGAACCTCTAGAAGCACTAGCTAACTTGTTTGTAGTTAAATCGTAAGAATATCCAATTGTAAAATTTTTCATTGGAATATACCCTAACATTACACCTACTGCATCAATAGTTCTATATGTTAAACCACCATATAATTTATCATTGTAAATATAACGAACACTAATATCAGACGAGAATTTAACTAAGTCAGTTCTTACTAAAGCTTGTGCATCTAAATCACCTCCCCAAATATCTCTAAACTTTTTACCTCCCATTAAATAATAATGACGAGCCATTTGATATTTTTGATCAATGTTCCCAACTTTTTGAGTCATTAACGACTCATTTAAGTGTGTAGAAGAAATCCCAACATAATAATCAGAAGAACCTTTGAAATAAATACCAAAATTCAAATCTAAGTTTGTTGCACTGAATTCAGTAGGTAATTTAGAATCTGCATTTGTTGTAGGTGGAACCCAATCAGGTGACATACCAAAATTGACCATACCAGCACCTATACCTATTCCTAATGTACCTGCACTCCCAAGACGAATAGGAAAAGAATAATTTAATAACAAGTTATTTTGTCTATTAAAACCAATTGCGTCGTGGAAAAAAGATATACCAACTCCTCCTGGAAAAAAACGTGTCAAATTTGCTTCAACATTTAAAATTCCTGAATTTGGAGCTCCGCTAATTTTATCCCACTGATTTCTGTATAGAGAAGTAGCGCAAATACCATCTTCAATTCCTGTAGAACCAGGATTAATACTCATCTTGTCATACATGAAATGAGTAATTAATTTATCCTGCTGTGCAAATGTATTTCCACATGCTACAACGAATAAAGAGGCTAAAAGAATAATTTTTTTCTTCATACTTAATGTATCTCTTGCTAATAAAAAACTAGAAAAAAGTAGTAATTTTTTCTCCAATTAGGGGACTAAAATAATTAATTTAATTTAAAAAAGAAATTTTTTACGCAATTCTTCTGTTAAAAAATTAATTAAAAATGCTATAAGCCCTATTATCAAGCAGATGAAGTAAAAGATATTAAACCAATTTCTGATATGTTTTCCACCACAAATTTGGAATTTCATTTTTCATCGCACGTTCATAATCATCGTAATTACAAGGTACAAGGTGATGACGATCATATTTTGAATTGGTAGAACTTGGAAATGGAACTTCTAACCACCAACGATCGGATTTGTTGCTTTTATAAAAAATCAATTCGTTTTTAAAATCATCAATGTGTACGATGAATTTTATATAATCTTTCTTTGTGCATACAGGAAAATCACCAACGCGTTGAGAAACTCCATCAATAAAGTACCAAATCATTTGAGCGATTAAAGCATCAACCAATAAGTGGTTTTCGGAACTGTAATAGTTAAATATACCAAATGAAGTTAACTTGTCACTTATGCCCGCGTATTTAGAGATTTGACAGATTTGATCAGCAAGAAACCCATTGGGAGCATGATAAGCCATTGAACCTAATTCAGTTGCTTTAATTGCAGTAAGATCAATACTTAAAATGTCAGCATTACGAAGGTGTGGTTCCGCTTTTCTGAAATCAGTATTAAATTCTCCTAATCGACAAATGTCAAAGTATAATTTTTCGTGTAATTCAAATTCAACAGGAGAAACCAAAGGAGCTTGCATTCCAATGTTTGCATGGTTAAACAAATAGCATGGTCGGTCCAATAATAAATGACTTAAATAACCATTTGAAGAAACTGGTAAATCTGGGTTTCCAAGATCTAACATTCCATCAATCGAACAACTATTTACCATTTGTTCAAGTGAAGAATATCCTTTGTATATTGCTACATTCAAATCATTACTTCCGCCAATAATAACTGGAATAATTTGTTGTTTCACCAATTCAGTAACACATTGCGACAATGCAAAATATGTATCGTTTAAGGTAGCACCAGGTTGTATATTTCCTAAATCATAGAGCGGAAAATTCCAAGTTGAACCAATAAATAATTTATAGATTTCTGTTCTAAATGCAACAGAGTTATTTTCTACAACAACAGTTGAATCGCCTCTATATTCTGGAACATATAGCATAGCTATTCCTCCTTTTTCTAAAATAGGAAAACCCTTACTTGTGTTTTGTTGTATGACCGAACCAATTTGTTGGTTGTCAAAAACTCCTTGCTCTTCTATCGGTGAGAAGTAGATAGAAATATCTTTCATTCGTTGATTTTTGTCAAATCTACCAGAAAAAGAATTTCATCTGAAAAATATTTCAGAAAGTATTAAAGAAGCAAATGTTTATAAAAGCCTTATCAAAAGACGGATTTATTTTTTTGCTGCTGGTTTCGCCTTTGCTTTTGTTGCAGTTTTTGCTTTTGGTTTCGCTTTTGCTTTTGGAGCAGCTTTACCAATTGATTTGCGCGCAGGTTTTGCTTGAGAAGCTTCAATTTCTTTGCATTCTTCAAACGTTAATTTCTCAGCATCCGTTCCTTTAGGTAATTTAAAATTATTTTTACCAACTTTTAAATACGCTCCCCAACGGCCATTTAACAATTGATAATCCTCATCCTCTGAGAAAATTTTAATGATTTTATTTGCATCCGCTTCACGTTTCAATAATATAATTTCAACTGCTCTGTCAAACGTAATATCCATTGGACTTTCTTCTTTTGGAATTGATGCAAATATTTTACCATGTTGTATATACGGACCAAATCGTCCTACATTTGCTTTCACGGTTAATTCCTCAAATTCTCCTAATGATCTTGGAAGTTTGAATAATTCCAAGGCATCTTCTAAAGAAATATTTCCAATAGATTGATTTTTTTGCAAAGAAGCAAATTGTGGTTTTTCACCATCCGTTTGCTCATCACCAACTTGAACCATTGGACCAAAACGTCCAATACGCACAATAATTCTTTTTCCAGAAACAGGATGAAAGCCTAATTCACGTTCACCACTTGCTCGTTCAGAGTTTTCAAGTGTATCTTCCACATTTTTATGGAAAGGATCGTAAAATTGGTGAATCATGTCTGTCCATTTCAACATTCCATTTGCGATTTCATCAAATTCATGTTCCACTTTCGCCGTGAAATTATAATCCATGATTAAATCAAAATGTTCTTGTAAGAAATCAGTCACAACGATTCCAATATCTGTAGGAGATAATTTGTTCTTTTCTTTTCCGGTTGTCTCTGTTTTTACCTCATCAACAACTTGTTGGTTTTTTAATTTAAAAACTTGATACGATCGTAAATCTCCTTCACGTTCAACTTTCTCAACATAACCTCTTTTTTGAATTGTTGAAATTGTTGGTGCATACGTTGAAGGTCGACCGATGCCCAATTCTTCTAGTTTCTTAACTAATGAAGCTTCCACATAACGTGATGGTGCTCGAGAGAAGCGTTCAGTAGCTGTTATTTCATCGTTGTTTAAAACTTCTCCGACTTCAACCGCAGGTAACAATCCATCCTCAGCTACTTCATCTTCTTCATTTTCTTCTTGTTCAATGTTTGATTCCATGTAAACACGTAAAAACCCATCAAACTTAATGACTTCACCTTTCGCATTAAAAACCTCATCAATTGCATCTGTTACAATTTTGATGGTTGTACGTTCTAATTGCGCATGAGCCATTTGAGATGCAATTGCACGTTTCCAAATCAAATCATACAAACGTTCATCTTCTCGTTCACCTGTAATTGAATGTGCTGAAAAATCTGTAGGACGAATTGCTTCGTGAGCTTCTTGAGCACTTGAGTTTTTAGTCGTATATTTTGTTGGTTTAGAATAGTTTGTTCCGTAAGCATGTTCAATTTCTGCTTTAGCACCATTTATAGCTGTTTCAGATAAATTTACTGAATCAGTTCGCATATAGGTAATTTTACCTGCTTCATACAAACGTTGTGCGACTGACATCGTTCTTGAAACAGAAAAACCAAGTTTCAAACTCGCTTCTTGTTGCAAAGTTGAAGTTGTAAAGGGAGCCGATGGAGATTTTGTTGCTGGTTTTTTTTGCACATCCCCTACTTTAAACGCTGCGCTTTTACATGCATACAATAATTCTGATGCTTGGATATTATCCGATAATTGTTTAGATAATTCGGCTTTAATTTTTCCATTTTTAGAAGAGAAAATTCCGTTTACTCTGAAAAAACTTTCTGTCGCGTGTTTAATTATTTCTTTTTCACGATCAACAATTAAACGAACAGCTACAGACTGTACACGTCCTGCAGAAAGACTTGGTCGAACTTTTTTCCACAATACTGGAGATAATTCAAAACCTACCAAACGATCTAAAACTCTTCGTGCTTGTTGCGCATTCACCAACTCTTGGTTGATTTGTCTTGGATTATCGATTGCTTTTAAAATCGCTGTCTTAGTTATCTCGTTAAATGTAATGCGTTTGGTTTCTTTTTTCTGCAAATTCAACGTTTCGTACAAGTGCCAAGAAATGGCCTCTCCTTCACGGTCCTCATCCGTTGCTAGCCATACGGTTTCAGCTTCTTTTGCTAATTTCTTTAATTCTGCAACAACTTGTTTCTTATCAGCAGAAACTTCATAATTGGGCAAAAAGTCATTTGCGACATCAATGGCAACTCCTTTCTTCGCTAAATCACGAACATGACCAAAACTGGATTTAACAACATAATCCTTTCCAAGGTATCCTTCAATGGTTTTAGCCTTTGCAGGTGACTCAACTATTACGAGATTTTTAGCCATAATTTTGCGCTTAATTTGAACTGTTTGATGCAAAAAATTAGTTGCAAAAGTAAGTTTATTTCAATTGATAATACAAATGATGAAAAAAAAAGATAATTCGTCTTGCTCAATTTACCCGTTTTATTTCATTACAAAAAAGGATAAAATGTAACTTTTTTAACAAAAGATAAGACTGACATTTTGACATACTTTTAAAATTGACTATTTTTGTACTGCAAAAAAATGATCTCAACATGGAATTCGAACAAAACAAAGTTATTGACGAATCAAAACAAGGTGTAGCAACAATCTTACCCGGCAGTGAATCTATCGGAAATAAAAAACTTTACGTTGAAAGTTATGGTTGTGCAATGAATTTTTCCGACAGTGAAGTCGTTGCTTCAATCATGGCTAAAGAAGGATACACAACAACCCGCAATGTCGATGAAGCTGATGTGATATTAATCAATACCTGTTCGATTCGTGAAAATGCAGAAACACGTGTTCGAACGCGTTTGGGTGATTTAAAAATCAAAAAGAAAGATAATCCTGATTTAGTAATCGGAATATTAGGCTGTATGGCTGAGCGATTAAAAACAGCCTTGTTAGAAGAAGAAAAATTAGTTGACCTTGTTGCAGGACCTGATGCTTATCGAGATTTACCTCACTTAATTGAAGAAGTTGGAACGGGTCAAAAAGCAGTAAATGTTTTATTATCTCGTGATGAAACGTATGCAGATATCTCGCCCGTTCGTTTAGACCAAGGAGGTGTTTCAGCTTTTGTTTCAATTACTAGAGGATGTGACAACATGTGTTCTTTCTGTGTTGTTCCTTTTACGAGAGGAAGAGAACGTTCTAGAGATCCTAAAACTATTGTTGAAGAATGCAAAACATTGTTTGACAAAGGATATAGAGAAGTTACTTTATTAGGTCAAAATGTTGACAGCTATAGATGGAATTTAACCTCTAAGGGAGTTGTTAAAGACGAAACAATTCCAACAACAAATTTTGCAGAGTTAATGGAAATGGTTGCGCAAGTTTCACCAGATTTACGTGTGCGGTTTTCTACTTCACACCCTAAAGACATGACGGATGATGTCTTGCATGTCATGGAGAAATACGAGAATATTTGTTCTAACATTCACTTGCCTGTTCAATCAGGAAATACAGCTGTATTAGCACGCATGAATCGTGGTTATTCGAGAGAATGGTATTTAGACCGCATCAATTCAATTCGTTCAATTGTTACTGATTGTGCAATTTCAACAGACATGATTATTGGTTTTTGTGGAGAAACGGAAGAAGAACACCAAGACACCTTAAGTTTAATGGATGAAGTAGCATTCGATTTTGCGTATATGTATAAATATTCTGAGCGACCAAAAACCTTAGCTGAACGAAAATTCGAAGACGATGTCCCTGAAGAAATAAAAGGAAAAAGATTAAGTGAAATTGTTGAAAAACAGCGTTCACACTCACATTTATGGAATAAAAAACAAGTTGGCAAAATTGACAAAGTGTTGATTGAAGGATTTTCTAAAAAATCACAAGAACATTTGTGTGGCCGTAATAGCCGCAATTCAATGGTTATTTTCCCTAAAGAATCGTATCAAAAAGGACAATATGTTATGGTTAAAATCACGGATTGTACGTCTGCTACTTTGCTTGGTGAAGTTGTGGAAACCTGTTCAACAAACGCATAAGCCATGAATTTACAACAAGTTAAACAACGTTTCGGAATCATTGGAAATGCACCTTTATTGAATCGTGCATTAGAAGTTGCAATTCAAGTAGCTCCAACAGATATTTCTGTACTTGTTACAGGAGAAAGCGGAACAGGGAAAGAAATTATTCCACAAGTCATTCATCAATTAAGCGCCAGAAAACATGGTGAATACATTGCTGTCAACTGTGGCGCAATACCTGAAGGCACGATAGATTCTGAGTTATTTGGACACGAAAAAGGTTCATTTACTGGTGCTGCAGGAAGCAGACAAGGTTATTTTGAAGTAGCCAACGGAGGAACCATTTTTTTAGATGAAGTAGCTGAATTACCAATGCAAACACAAGTTAGATTGCTTCGCGTATTAGAAACAGGCGAATTTATTCGTGTTGGTTCTTCCAAAGTGATCAAAACAAATGTACGTGTAGTTGCTGCGACGAATGAGAACATGCAACGCGCTATTGCATCAGGAAAATTTAGGGAAGATTTATTTTATCGTTTGAGTACAGTTCCTATTCCACTTCCGCCCTTGCGTAATAGAGAAGAAGATATCTATTTATTGTTTCGAAAATTTGCAAGTGATTTTGCTGATAAATACCGCATGCCGTCAATCCGCTTGAATCCTGATGCTGTAAACTTGTTAAATGCATATACTTGGCCAGGAAACATTCGACAACTCAAAAATTTAGTTGAGCAAATTTCTGTGATCGAAGTAGCTAGAGAAATAGACGGGATTACACTGGCATCCTATTTACCTGCAGAAAATGAAAAAATGCCTTCCTTAATTAACGAAGCATCTTCCGAAAATTTTTCAGAGCGAGAAATCATGTACAAATTTTTATTTGACATGAAAAAAGATCTTTCTGAACTTAAAAAAATAGTCATTGACATTGCACGTGGCGGAGAAATTGATTTGAACAGTGATCAAGCTGCTATTATCAATCGTATGTATCAAGAAGTGAACAATGGTCAGCATGCGAATATACATAATACTCGAATTTTACCTCCTGCTATTGAGCCACTAAAAAATGATTATCCGCTTGAAAACGAACATACTGATTTCGAAGTGCATGAAGAAGTGGAAGAATCCTTATCTTTGGAAGATCGTGAAAAAGAATTGATTCAAAAAGCCTTAGAAAAACACCGTGGTAAAAGAAAATATGCTGCAGCTGAATTGGGGATTTCTGAGCGCACACTTTACCGTAAAATTAAAGAATACAACTTATTAGAATGAAATACAGTTCTCTTATTTTTTTATTACTTTTTGGATTATCCAGTTGTTGGCCATCAAGTGTTTCATTAATTGACAAAGGTTCAATGCCAGAGGAATGGAAAACTTTTTCAGTGAGAACCTTGAAAAATGAAGCGCCAAACATTCCGTTAAGTCTTCCAGCAAAACTCACTGAAAGCATCAAAGATGGAATTCAAAACAACACCCGTTTGCAACTAAATTCTACTACTGGAAAAGGTGAAGTGCAATTAGAAGGAGCAGTCATTTCATATTCAATTATGCCTGTAGCTATGCAAGTTGGTGATAATTCTGCAAAAAACAGACTGACAATTGCTGCGAAATTTACTATCTTTATAACCGAACCTAAAGAAGAAAAAATTGAAATGACAAGTTCTCGATTTATTGATTACGATTCAAATTCGGATATTTCTAGCATAGAAACTACTTTATTGGAAGAAATCAATGCTCAAATTGTTCAAGATGTAGTCAATAAATTACTTTCCAACTGGTAATGTTAAACTTAGAAGAAATAGCGCAGCGTATTGCACAACCCAATGTGTGTTCATCGAACGATTTAGAAGATTTAAAATTATTTTCTGAAAAGTATCCTTATTCACAAGTTTTTCCGCTATTGTATTTAAATACGCTAGCCATGAATGCTGATGTGCGTTTTGATGAAGAATTGCATCGCTTTGCTTATCAAATTTCTGATCGCGCACAATTGTATCAGTTGATTCATCAAAATAATACCGCAACTTCTGAGTCTATTCATGCTGTTGAAGAGCGCGAAGAACCACAAATGGTTGAAGTAGCTCCAATTGTAGAAGTGACCAACGAAAATAGTGTAGTAACTTCTGATATAATTGAGTCAATTAAAGAAGAGGAAGTTATCGAAGAAGAAACGATTCAACCTGTTCAATCTTCGCTTATTCGTGAAGAAGTTTTAGAGGAAAATTTAGAGGAAGAAGAAGGTTATATACCTTTAACTATTGCATCTTCAGCGGAGAAAACACAAGCACTGAATCAAGAAGAATCGGAAGAAGATCGTACTTTTGATTCAACATCCTTTGAAAATGAAATCATTGCTGAAGCAATAAATGCCAACTTCAACTTGGATCATGTTGAAGTGCATCCAACGAAAGATATTGAAGAAGAAATTATAGAAGAAAAAATAGCTGAAGCGACAAGATCAGATCTTTCTTCTGAAACAATTGAAAAACAATCGTTCTCTTCTTGGCTTCACGCAAACGAGGCACAAAAAAGATCATTTTTTGACGAAGAAAAAGATAGAATTGATTCAATTTTGAATAAATTTATTGAAGATGAACCAAAAATTTCTCGTCCTTTAAAAGAAAATTTTGAACCTATAAAAGAAAAAACAGAATTCTTTTCTCCTGTTAAAAAAGCTAAGCAGAGCCTTGATTCTACAGCAATGCCCGTGAGTGAAACATTGGCAAAAATATTCGCTGTTCAAGGAAATTATCCAAAAGCAATTTATGCTTATGAACAATTATGCTTGATTTATCCAGAAAAAAAGATTTTCTTTGCATCCCAAATTGAAGAATTAAAACAAAAATTAAACACATAAACAATGGATACGTTATTTTCAATCATCATTATTTTAGCAAGTGTATTATTAGTGCTTGTGGTTTACGTTCAAAATCCTAAAGGTGGAGGTTTAAGCTCTGACTTTGGTGCAGCACAACAAATAGGTGGTGTTCAAAAAACAAGTGACTTTATTGATAAAGCTACTTGGACATTAGCTGGAACGATTATGCTTTTAAGTGTTGTGATTACTTTGAGAACGAAAACTCCTGAGCCAGTTATGCAAGAACAAGCGCAACAAGAACAAAATCAAAATCCAGCTGGAAAAGGGCAACCTGCTCCAACGCAGAAAAAATAAGCATTCAATCTTTATTGCAAATGTCAGTATGTCATACATGCTGACATTTTTTTTGTCCTATCGTTGCCAAAAAATGTAAAATTGTCCTTTTCAAATGAATGGCATACATTTGGTAAAATGAAAAACAACTAATTTAAAATTTATAACACATGTCGATTAATTTTAAACCTTTGGCGGATCGCGTTCTAGTTGAACCAGCCCCAGCAGAACAAACAACAGCAAGTGGATTAATCATTCCTGACACAGCGAAAGAAAAACCATTAAGAGGAACTGTAGTTGCTGCAGGATCAGGAAAATCAGATGAACCAATGACTGTAAAAGTTGGAGATAGCGTTTTATTCGGTCAATATTCAGGAACTGAACTAAAATTAGAAGGTAAAAACTATTTAATCATGCGTGAAGCAGATATTTACGGTATTTTTTAATCATTCAAATTTAAAAAAATGGCAAATGAAATTTACTTCGACATCGAAGCAAGAGACAAATTAAAAAGAGGCGTTGATGCATTAGCAAATGCAGTGAAAGTTACACTTGGACCAAAAGGTCGCAACGTTGTTATCAGCAAAAAATTTGGTGCTCCTCACGTTACAAAAGATGGTGTAACTGTTGCAAAAGAAATTGAATTGAAAGATCCAATTGAAAACATGGGTGCTCAAATGGTGAAAGAAGTTGCTTCAAAAACTGCTGATATTGCGGGTGATGGAACAACAACTGCTACTGTTTTAGCGCAAGCAATTGTAAGTGCTGGTTTAAAAAATGTTGCTGCAGGTGCAAATCCAATGGATTTGAAACGTGGAATTGACAAAGCAGTTGGTGAAGTTGTGAAAAACTTAAAAGCACTTTCAAAAGAAGTTGGTTCTGACAACGATAAAATCAAACAAATTGCAACGATTTCTGCCAACAATGATGAAACTATTGGTTCATTAATTGCACAAGCAATGAAAGTTGTTGGAAACGATGGTGTGATTACTGTTGAAGAAGCAAAAGGAACTGAAACAGAAGTAAAAACTGTTGAAGGTATGCAATTTGATAGAGGCTATTTATCTCCGTACTTTGTAACAAATACTGAGAAAATGATCACTGAGATGGAAAAACCATTGATTTTGATCTACGAGAAAAAAATCTCTAATATGAAAGAATTATTGCCGCTTTTAGAGCCAGTTGTTCAATCAGGTAGAGGTTTATTGATCATTGCTGAAGACGTTGATGGTGAAGCATTAACTACATTAGTTGTCAATCGATTAAGAGGTTCTTTAAAAATTGCTGCTGTTAAAGCACCAGGTTTTGGAGACAGAAGAAAAGCAATGTTAGAAGATATCGCTATTTTAACTGGTGGTCAAGTAATTTCTGAAGAACGTGGTTTCACGTTGGAAAATGCAACAATGGACATGTTGGGAACAGCTGATAAAATTGAAATCGACAAAGACAATACAACAATTGTAAACGGTGCTGGAGAAAAAGACGCTATCGCTGCAAGAGTTGGACAAATCAGATCTCAAATTGAAGCTACAACTTCAGAATACGACAAAGAAAAATTGCAAGAACGTTTAGCTAAATTAGCTGGTGGAGTTGCTGTTCTTTATGTTGGTGCACCAACTGAAGTTGAAATGAAAGAGAAAAAAGACCGTGTTGATGATGCATTAGCTGCAACAAGAGCTGCTGTGGAAGAAGGTATTGTTCCTGGTGGAGGCGTTGCATTGATTCGTTCAATTTCAACTTTAGACGCGCTTAAAGGAGCAAATGAAGATGAAATGACAGGGATTCAAATCGTTAAACGTGCCGTTGAAGAGCCATTGCGTCAAATCATCGCCAATGCTGGTGGTGAAGGAGCAGTAATTGTTCAAAAAGTTCGTGAAGGAAAAGACGATTTTGGATACAATGCGCGCACAGATGTATTTGAAAATTTATACACTGCCGGTGTAATTGATCCTACAAAAGTAACGCGTATTGCCATTGAAAATGCTGCATCTATCGCTTCTATGCTTTTAACAACAGAATGTGTTATCGCAGATGAACCAGAAGAAAATGCACCTGCAATGGGTGGTATGCCAGGAGGAATGCCAGGCATGATGTAATTTAAAAGGATTTTTAGTAGTTTTGAAAATCTTATAGCGGATACTGAAAAGTATCCGCTTTCTCGTTTCTTATTTCCCGACTTGTTCGGATAATAAAAACGTCACTATATAAAAACGCTCTTCGGCAACGGGGAGCGTTTCTTTTTGATTTACTTTTCATAAAAAAAGGAGGATCAATTGAACCTCCTTTTCTATTTCATATACTTTGATTAATATCTGTAATGTTCCGCTTTAAACGGTCCTTCAACAGGAACACCAATGTATTCAGCTTGATCTTTGCGAAGTGTTTCTAATTCAACTCCGATTTTAGCTAAATGCAAACGAGCTACTTTTTCATCTAAATGTTTTGGCAACATGTAAACATCATTTCCGTAGTTTGCACTATTTTGCCATAACTCCAATTGCGCCAAAGTTTGATTTGTAAAAGAATTTGACATTACAAATGATGGGTGACCAGTAGCACAACCTAAATTCACTAAACGCCCTTCAGCTAAAACAATAATGTCTTTACCATCAATCGTGTACATATCAACTTGAGGCTTAATCGTGTTTTTAGTAGAACCGTGATTTGCGTTCAACCATGCCATGTCGATTTCATTGTCGAAGTGACCAATATTACAAACGATTGCTTTGTCTTTCATTCCTTCAAAATGACGACCAACAACGATATCTTTGTTTCCTGTTGTAGTTACAATAATATCACCTAATCCAATTACTGTATCCAAACGTTTTACTTCAAAACCATCCATTGCTGCTTGTAACGCACAAATTGGATCAATTTCAGTTACAATAACTCGAGCTCCAGCTCCTTTCAAAGAAGCAGCAGAGCCTTTACCAACATCACCGTATCCACAAACAACAGCTACTTTTCCAGCCATCATAATGTCTGTTGCACGACGAATTGAATCAACTAACGATTCTTTACACCCGTATTTATTGTCAAATTTAGATTTAGTTACTGAATCATTTACATTGATTGCAGGCATTACCAATGTTCCATTTTTAACACGCTCGTACAAACGGTGAACACCAGTTGTAGTTTCTTCAGAAAGTCCTTTAATTCCAGCAGTTAATTCAGGGAAACGGTCGAAAACCATGTTTGTTAAATCACCACCATCATCTAAAATCATGTTCAAAGGCTCACCACCTTCAAATGCAAAAATTGTTTGTTCGATACACCAATCAAATTCTTCTTCGTTCATACCTTTCCAAGCATAAACTGGGATTCCTGCTGCAGCAATTGCTGCTGCTGCATGATCTTGTGTAGAAAAAATGTTACAAGAAGACCAAGAAACTTGAGCTCCTAAATCAACCAATGTTTCAATTAAAACAGCTGTTTGAATCGTCATGTGCAAACAACCTGCAATGCGCGCACCAGCTAATGGTTTTTTCCCTTCAAACTCTTCACGAAGCGCCATTAATCCTGGCATTTCAGCTTCTGCTAATGTGATTTCTTTACGTCCCCACTCAGCAAGACTAATGTCTTTTACTTTGTAAGCTAATTTTTCTGATGTATTACTCATGTTTTGTTTTTATGTACTTATTTTATAATTGGGTCGATTTCAATTTTTAAATCGACTGCAAATTTACGAAACTCCTTTGTTATAAAAAAACCAATTCTTATAAACGTTCTTTAATTAAATCAGTTATGCAATCAATGAATGAAACATGATCGTTTGAACTTGGTACTAATTGTACTTTTTCGCCTCCATGTTCTTCAAATATTTCTTGGTACTCTGATCCGATTTCAATGATTGTTTCTAAACAGTCTGCGACAAAAGCTGGACTAAAAACCAATAATTTTTTAGCACCTTTTTTGCCCCATTCTTCTACCACTTTATCTGAAAATGGTGTCAACCATTTTTTGTCTAAGCGCGATTGAAAACAAACGGTATAATCTTCTTCTTTGATTCCTAGTTTAGCCGCAATTAAACGTGTTGTAGCGTAACTTGTCGCTTTGTAACAAAATTTATTTTCTTCATTAATTTCAGTCTCACAAGGTTGATCTGCACACAAATCCGTGTCTTCATATACTTTATCAACTTGACGTTCTGGCAAACCGTGGTATGAAAACAAAATATGATCGTAAGCTGATAAATTAAATTCCTTAGCACGTTCAACCACTGAATTGATGTAACCTTCATGGTTGTAAAATTGGCTAACAATTTTCACGGAAGGGATGACCCACCATTTACGAATGATATTCATTGCTTTTTCAATCGCAGAGCCACTTGAAGCACTCGCATATTGAGGAAAAAGAGGAATGATGATAATTTGGTCATAATGCGCTTTTTGCATACGCCCCAACACACTTTCCATAGATGGATTTTGGTAACGCATCGCCATTTCAATGTTTACATCATGGCCGCTAAAACGTTCCTGAACCAATTTTACTACATTTTCTGTGTGCGTTTTAAGCGGAGAAACACCATTTCCAAAAGCCCATAATTCTTTGTAAATTTTGGCAGATTTTGGAGCTCTAAATGGAACAATAATTCCATTCACTAAAATTTTTCTCGCCAACCAAGGAAGATCAATAACGCGCGGATCATTTAAAAATTCGGATAAATACGTTCTAACGTCGCTTGTTGATGGGCTATCGGGAGTTCCCAATTGGATTAATAATACGCCTGTTTTCATATAATGGTCAAATTCAAAATAATTTTTGTTGCCAATTTTCTTTCGAATTCGCTGGCAGTAAATTCAATTTTGTTAAATAATCTATTGTTTTTTCAAATGCTTCGGGAAATTCTTTCCCTTCATAATTCCAATCAGTTTCAATCAACCAATTTTGAACTTGAGATGGTTTTAAATTATACCTCCATGAAATCATTTCTACTGCATTTGCTGCTTGCTTAATAGTTTTAGCCTTTTCGTTGACTATTAAACACATTTCTTGTAATAATGTTGCGTGTTTTTCTAAAACTTCATTTCGAACAGCAATAACAAAGCATGGCCAAGGCGTTACAACCTCATCAATATACCTACATTTCGCTTGTTCTGTAAATGGGAAAGTAGTGTATTTTTCCCACAAGAAACCTTGCGCTTCATCTTTTCCTAATGCCCAAAGTGCTCCATAAACATCACCAACACTGTTGAATTTTAATTCTTCTGTATTCCAACCTTCTTGGTCTGCTTTTACATAAGCCATCAAATGAGAACCTGAACCAATTCTAGAAATCGCAAATACTTTTCCTTCTAATTCTTTGACGTTTTTAATGTCAGAATGATAGGGAACATGAATTCCCCAATGTAAGGGAGAAACGACAAAAACTTGAATGATTTTTGCTTGTAAACCTTCTAAAATTGCTTTTGTTATGCCTTCTGTTAATAATACTGCAATATCAATTGAGCCAGTTTCTAATCCACGAATCATTTGACCAGTTCCGCCATTCATATCACTCCAATGAAGATCGAGTCCGATTTTTTTAAAATCACCTTCTTCAATAGCCATTCTCCAAGGAAGGTTGAAATGTTCTGGCACACCGCCAATTTTCAAACCTATCATAATGAATCTTCGTTAAATTGCATGTCGTAAAGTTTTCTATAATATCCGTCTTTCTGCAACAATTCTGAGTGAGAACCCATTTCTTTGATTTCTCCTTTGTCCAAAACAATGATTTTATCAGCGTTTTGAATTGTTGACAATCGATGAGCAATGACAATAGATGTTCTCCCTTTCGTTAATTGCGCTGTCGCATTTTGAATCATTTCTTCCGATTCATTGTCAACACTTGACGTTGCTTCGTCCAAAATTAAAATGTGAGGATTGTATACACTTGCTCGAATAAAAGACAGTAATTGTCGTTGACCAACCGATAAAACACCTCCTCGTTCACCTACTTGATAATCGTAATCATTTGGTAATTTTGAAATAAAATCATGCGCGCCAACTGCTTTTGCAGCAGCGATTACTTGTTCACGAGAAATCGAAGTGTCCCCCAACGTAATGTTATTGTGAATGGTGTCAGAAAACAAGAAAACATCTTGCAAAACAATCGCAATGTTTTTACGCAAGTAACTTAATTCGATCGTCTGAAGATCTGTTTCTCCAATAAAAATAGCCCCTTTCTGGTATTCATAAAAACGGCCCAACAAATTAACGATGGTTGATTTTCCGGCTCCTGTTGCGCCTACAAATGCTACAGTTGTGCCTGGTTCAATTTTTAAATCAATATTTTTCAATACCCATTCTTCGTTTTTGTAGGCAAAAGAAACTTGATTAAAACTAATTGCTTGATTGAAATCACATGAATCAACAGCTCCATTGTCTTGAATGTGTTCTTTCAAATCTAGTATTTCAAAAACACGTTCGGCTCTTACCGTTCCTCGTTGTAAAATATTGAATTTATCAGCTAATTGTCGGATAGGACGGTACAACATATTCACCCACAAGATAAATGAAATAATTTCGCCGTACATGTTGCTAATTTCTTTTTGCGACTTCCCTCCTACTTTTAATGCGCCATAAACCAACAATAAAGCTATGGACAAAGAACTTAATAATTCAACTACTGGAAAGAAAATCGAATTCGCCCAAACAGCATTGATATGTGCTTGACGATGACCCTTATTGATTTCTTCAAATCCAGCGTATTCTTGTTTCTCACGGTTAAACAATTGAACAATGTTCATACCTGTCAATCGTTCTTGCACAAAATTGTTCAACTTAGTAACTTGCGCGCGTTCCAATTGAAACGAATCACGCATCGCCCTTGCAAAAATTCGAGTAGCAATCAACAACAACGGAATTGGAATAATCACCATAATAGACAATTCCCAATTACTAGAAAACATCCAAATCAAAATAATGATCAATGACAATAAATCTCCTGCAATATCCATTAATCCTGCTGAAAAAACTTCAGTTATCGCTTCTAAATCAGAAACAACACGCGTCACTAATGCGCCAATTGGTGTGCCGTCAAAATAACGCATTCTAAAACTTAAAATATGCCCAAATATTTTCTGACGAATATCTTTAATGACCGACTGCGCTAATAAGTTGGATAAATAAGAACTTGTAAATTGTAATACGCCTTCTAATAGCAGCATTCCAATGATAATCATCGACCAGAAAAATAGCATATTACCATCTTGGTGTTTGATGATGTATTTATTAACCATGTTCCCAATTAAAGCTGGTCGAGTTGGACCCAAAATCGACAACAATAACGTACTCAATACAGCCAACAACAAAATTGCCTTGTAAGGCTTTGCATACGCAATAAGGCGTTTAAAAACAGATAAGTTAATGGTTGCTTTTTCAGACATGATACAAAGTTACTTTTTTTCAATTGGACTGCATCCAAAAACAGCTTACTTTTTATGATAAATTACAATTCAAAAACCAAAATGTTTACATTTTTAACTTACTTTTATAAAAACAATCGAATATGCTGCATAATTTATCAACTACCAAATCTCTTATTGGAAATTTTTTAAGTGAAATTAGATCCGTTGAAATTCAAAAAGACCCATTAAGGTTTCGTAAAAACTTCGAACGTATTGCTGAAATAATGGCATATGAAGTTTCAAAAACTTTGACTTTCAAAACAATTTCTGTGACAACACCTCTAGCCATTGCTAATTTAGATGTTATTACCGAACAACCTGTTTTGGCAACAATATTAAGAGCTGGACTTTCCATGCATCAAGGTATGTTGAATTATTTTGACAAAGCAGATAGCGCATTTATTTCTGCCTACAGAAGGCATTCCTCAGAAGAAGAATTTGACATTCATGTTGAATATTTAGCAGCACCAACAATTGATAATAAAGTTGTCATCATCAGCGATCCAATGTTAGCAACAGGAAGCTCAATGGTAACCGTATACAAAGCACTTTTAAAACAAGGGAATCCTTCTAAAATCATTGTTGTATCAGCGATTGCAACTCAAGAGGCCATTGAATTTGTTCAAAAACATTTACCATTGAACACGGATATTTGGGTAGCCGCAATTGACAGTGAATTAACTGCTCAATCATACATTGTTCCAGGATTAGGTGATGCCGGTGATTTAGCCTATGGAATTAAATGTTAATTTTGACAAATGAATTGGACCGCAATTAGTAGTGTTTTAGCGTTGGCAACTGTGAAATTTTTATTGGCGCCGTCATCAGGAAGAGCAATGGATTTACCTTTTTGGGAGACTTATTTTGCAGCACTTATAGGAGGTTCATTAAGCGCTACATTTTTTTATTTTTTCAGTGAATTGATGTTAAAGATCAGCGAAAAAAGAAAAGCAAAAAAACTTGCTAGTAATCAACCCATTAAACGCAAATCTTCCAAATCAAAACGCTTGATCTTAAAAATTAAAAACAAGTTTGGAATGTATGGAATTTGTATTCTAGGCCCATTTATTTTATCCATTCCAATTGGAACAATCATTGCTGCAAAAATGTATGGTAAATCTAAAATGACGTATCCAATTATCTTAATAGGATTAGCAATGAATGGAATGATTTTAACACTAATTTCCTACTTAGTTTAAATGACTGGTCAACACTTGTTTTTTGATTTAGATCGCACTTTATGGGATTTTGAAAAGAATTCTAAAATTGCTTTAACGCAGTTGTTTCATCACCACGGACTGCAGCACCACATTGCTAATTTTCATGCATTTTATGGACACTACAAATTAAAAAATGCCCAATTGTGGAAAGAATATGGAGCTGGTCGCTTAAAAAAAGAAGTGCTAAGAGATGAACGATTCCGATTAACCTTAAACCATTTTTCTATCAACGATGAAGATTTGGTAAAAAAAATAAGTGATGGTTACGTTGAACTTTCTCCGCAACAAACGGCTTTGTTTCCAAACGCTATCGAAACCTTAGAATACTTAAAAAAAGAAGGTTATACAATGCACATCATCACGAATGGATTCAAAGAAGTGCAATTTATCAAACTGAAAAATTCAGGATTAATTGATTTTTTTGATGTCATCGTATGTTCTGAAGATGTAGGACACAATAAACCGAATCCAGCTATTTTCAAACATTCGTTAAGTAAGGCTGCTGCAACTTCCAAAAAATCTGTGATGATAGGTGATGATTATGAAGTGGATGTATTAGGTGCTTTGAATTTTGGAATGAAAGGCATTCTTTTTGATCCATTCAATGATTTCAAGTCTCCTGTAGATGGCTTTAAAATTAAAAACTTGAACGAGTTGCCTGCTTTGTTACCGTGGGTTTTTAAAACCAATTTATAAGCTTAATTAGGGCAGTAAAATAATTGAATCGGAGAGCAATGAATAGTTTTTTTATCTGGATTCCATGCATAAATTTTCAAGACATCCGTTGCTTCAAGACCTTCAGGTAATCGGAACGCATTGAACAAACTATTTTTTGAAAGTTCACCTAAGTTTTTTTGATTAAACGCAGAATAAAAAACTGGTACGTCGTTTTGCTTTAACATTTCACCATTTCGCTCAATCGTAGCAACTAAATAAAAAGAATTAAAAAGTGAGACATCTCCTTTCGATTGAATGCGGTAAAAATCTGCTCTTTTAGTTAATGGAGGTAATTGGGAGACTTTGATTGAAAATCCTCCAAAAAATTCTTCAGAAGTTGAACTTGATTTATCCTTCGGAGCAGACTGTATTAACTTCCAATTACGCATTGTTACTTGTTTATCAAAAAGAAATGCTGTTGAAAATGGTAATTCTAATTTAGCTACTATGTTTGGATATTTTTGTTGAATAATTGCACGAAACATTGGAGTCAATTCTACCGTTGTTTCAGAAAAACAAACATATTTTTTTGTCGATTTGATTACACGATCTTTTACCCCAATTATTGCCTGTTCAGCTGTCCAATCGCGAATTGGTTCTTTTAATGGATGCTTTAAATAGTAATTAACATAGGAAATATCATTGAAAGCCGAAACAAACTCAATATTGTCATAACCATATTTTTGTTGTGCACGATCTATAAACGCTGCTTGTTCACGAAAAACGCCGAAATGAATCGGTTCTTGAATGCGAAAGAGGATAACACTGTGTGTAATCGTTAGAACAACAATTAATTTCAAAATATTCCATTTCTGATTTTCATTCAGTTCAACATCAGTTGGAACAATTCCCAAGATAAATAAAGGCAAAATAAAAACTAAAGCAGACTCTCTTAATATTGGAGTTAGCGCATACGACAAAATAAATGCTACGATGAAAACTACACTGAATATGGTGATCCCGAAAGTTTTGTTCGAAAGAATGGAAATTGAGGATTCTTTTTTACGAAAGAAGAATAATCCACTAAAAATTAAAACAAACAAGAATGCTAAAATGAAAGACTCATTGAAAAACAAATAGATAAACTCAAAAATCCACGTCAAATTTGGAGCTGGCAACCAATTCAAACCTCCACGACTCAAATGAAACATGGTAACAGATAAATGTGGAATAAAAGCAACAACACTTATTATTCCAGCCAGTAAAAGCCATTTAATTTTATCTTTTCCGATAAAAAACAAGGAGCAAAAACCGAGTATTCCAACAGCCAAAAACGCGAAATAATGGGAAAACATAGCGCCAAGAAACCCAATAATCAAGCACAATAACCATTTCCAATGAAACCTTGAAGCGTATTTGAATTCGAGGACACTCAAATAACTTACTAAAACAAAAAACTCTCCTGAATTGTATGGTCGTGCAAAAACACTATTTGTTACTGCAAAGGATAAACCTGTCAACAAGGCCAGTGTTAACAATCCACTAAACCTTGAGAAATGTTTGATTGCAATGTGATAAATTAGGCTTGAATTAAGCACAAAAAACAAGAGTCCAGTTGACCTTAAAGACCATTCACTTTCACCGAATAAAAGCACCCAAATCCACAAAAATACTTGGTAAAAACCAGGATGCATGTCTCCCAACTTTATTCCATAAAACCACAATTCATTCCAGGAAGTTGTTTGTGTTCTATTCCATGCGCTTAATTCATCATTCGATAAACCTTGTTCAATTATAAAGTAACAACGAAAAAGTAAGCCAATACCTAGCAATAAAAAAAAGTAACGATGATTTTTGAGCCACTTTAACATTCAAAAGGAATTAATCGCGTAATTCTTGACGTGTTTTTTCATACAAAATCATCCCAGCTGCAACACCTACGTTCATCGACGCAATTTCACCTCGCATAGGGATTCTAGCTTTAATGTCAGATAAATTCAATAAATCAGAAGTAATTCCATCTTCTTCAGAACCAAGAATAATAGCAACAGAACCTCTTAAATTAACTTCATACAAAGGAATTTTAGATTTTTCTGTACATGCTACTATTCGCATTCCCAACTGTTGTAAATAAAACAATGAATCTTTTAAATTAGTTGTTTTACAAACTGGAATTCGATTCAATGCACCTGCAGAAGTTTTAATGGCATCAGCCGTAACCAAAGCAGATCCTTTAGATGGAATTAATATCGCATCAACACCTTGACATTCAGCCGTTCTTGCGATTGCACCAAAGTTACGAACGTCTGTAATACGATCTAAAACTAAGATTAACGGCTTTTCTCCTTTTTCCATTCGTTCTTCTACAAATGGTTCTATTAATTGGTATTCAATTGGCGAAACATATGCGATAACACCTTGGTGATTGCCATCAATAACGCCATCTAATTTCTGAACAGGAACAAATTGCAATTGAAAATCACGACCTGCTAAAGCATCTTTCAATTCAGAAAAAAGATCCTTATTCATCCCTTTTTGAATCAAAATTTTATTGATTTCACGATCAGCTTTGATTGCTTCAATAACAGCACGTACTCCAAAAATCACATCTTCTGCAGATTTTTTTCGTTCAAACTTTTTGTATTCCATTCTTCTATTTTCCATTTCTTTTTATTTATAAACGATTGAAAATTCAACCGCTACATTATCGCCTAAAGTTTTAGCAACAGGACATGCTTTACCTGCTCTAATAACTTTTTCAGCTTCTAAATCTGTCCAATTATTGCCTTTAAAATCAATGTGAATTATAATTTTACCGATTCTTCTAGGGTTCGCCTCCATTATTTTTTCTACACTTGCTTTTGCATGTTCAAAAAAGACACCATGCTCTTTGCAATAAATCCCAATGATTGTCAACATACAAGAAGCATAAGCCGTTGCAACTAAATCTGTTGGTGAAAATGCTTGACCTAAACCATTGTTATCGATTGGTGCATCTGTAATAATTGAAGTATTCGAATTAACGTGTGTGCATTTTGTTCGCAAACCTCCTAAATATTCAACTTCTGCTGTAATCATAAAATTATCAAAAATTTGTTTTGTAACTTTGCTCTTTGAAATCAAAATCGATTTTAAGTTGGTAAAAATAAGCTTTTTATTTGAGCCTGTGAAATAACGAACATTTCTATGGATTGAATTGTTATTAATTTCACATGTATTTTAATGAGCGATAAGTTATTGAAAGATGAGTGAAATTAGTCAAAAAGATAATTCAGAAATTCGTATCAAAAAACCGAAGTGGTTGCGTGTAAAATTGCCAATTGGTGAAAACTACCGCAAAGTTAGATCGTTGGTTGATGAGCATAAGTTACATACCATTTGTGAAAGTGGAAGCTGTCCAAACATGGGCGAATGTTGGGGTGAAGGAACTGCAACTTTTATGATTTTAGGAAATATTTGTACGCGTTCATGTGGTTTTTGCGCTGTAAAAACGGGTCGACCAGAAGAAGTAGATGAATTTGAACCTGGAAAAATAGCCCACAGTGTGAAAACGATGGGGATCAAACATGCCGTAATTACATCTGTTGACCGTGACGATTTAAAAGATGGTGGTTCAGGAATTTGGGTTCAAACGGTTAAAGCCATTCGCCACCAATCGCCAGGTACAACATTAGAAACATTGATACCAGATTTTGCAGGAAATTGGGAGAATTTACAAAACATCATTGAAGTTGCTCCAGAAATTGTGAGTCACAATTTAGAAACAGTGCGTCGTTTGACCAAACAAGTACGTATTCAAGCAAAATACGACCGAAGTTTAGAAGTGTTGTTTCGTCTTAAAAAAGGTGGTATGCGAACAAAATCTGGCATCATGTTGGGATTAGGAGAAACGGATGAAGAAATCATCGAAACAATGGAAGATTTACGCAGTGTAAATGTTGATATTCTTACTTTGGGCCAATACTTACAACCAACACCAAAACATTTACCTATAGTAGAGTTTGTAACACCCGAACGCTTTGATAAATATCAAAAAATTGGAATGGATATGGGGTTTAGATATGTTGAAAGTGGCCCCTTGGTTCGCTCATCTTATCATGCTGAAAAACATTTGTTTTAAGCTTTAGACGTGTATAAATTAGTTGAAAATTTAATCATTTAGAATTAACTTAAAACGATTAATTAATAATTTTGAAAATTAGACTTAAAAAACTAATAATAAATTAACATATGTTTTGATTTTTTATTAATTTGGCGGTCGCATTACTATAATTTTGTAATAATTACATGATGAAAAAAACAAAAATAATCTTTGGAATAGTAGGAATTGTTGCAGCTGCAGCAATCGTTGTTGTTAGTCCTTGGGGAATTAAAAGCAATGGTCAATATGCTCAAAAAGACTTACCTTCAATGGAAAGTCAAAGTGCAAACGATGCTCAAAAATGGTTAGAAGCACGTTACATTGATGAAACTACAGGAGAACGCATTTCTTCTGAAAAGTTGGCATTGATTGAAAAACAATTATTAGCTCTTCCTAAAAATAAAAGTATCTCTTTCGTTGAAAGAGGTCCAGACAATATTGGTGGAAGAACGCGTGCAATTCAAGTTGATCGTTCAAACGTTAATCGTGTTTGGGCAGGAGGTGTTTCTGGAGGACTTTTTGTTACTGAAAACAGAGCTAATACATGGACAAGAGTTGACTCTTATATAGATGCAGGTGCATCTCCAAATATTTCAAGTATGACCCAAACACCTGATGGTACATTATATGTAGCGACGGGTTCAAACCAAGAAGGATGGGCGCAAGGAAATGGAGTTTGGTATTCAACAGATGCAGGTGCTACTTGGGCTAAAATTCCGGGTACAACTGCTAGTACAGAGGTTGAATCCAACGATGCTGATAATTTTGTTTGGATGGCAACTAGTTCTGGTTTGAAAAAATGGAAAGTTGGAGATGCTGCTTTGACAAGTGTAACAGGTGTAACAGGATCTTGTTCTGCTTTCAAAGTATCGAAAGATGGACAAGTAATTGTTGGAGCATTTAGTTCAAATAAAACTTTTGTTTCAACAGATGGTGGATCAACTTGGACTGACAAATCTGGGTCAGGTGCAACTGTTGTTCCAGTTGGTTCAGCAAGAATTGAATATGCAATCTCTCCAAACAAAGTAGGTGGTAATTATTCAATCTATGCTGTTAGAACGAATTCAAATTTATCTGGTATGAATGTTTCTCACGACAATGGCCAAACTTGGTCTCAATTTGTTGGAGCTTCAGGAACACCAAGTAACTTAGACATCTACAGAAACCAAGGTACATATAATTCTATAGTAACTGTATCTGCAACGGACAATGAAAAAATATTAATCGGAGGTATCGATATTTGGAAATGGAAACAAACAACAAGTTCTCCAGCATATGGTGGATTTGAAAAATTATCTCAATGGTTTTTAGCGCCATCTTCACCTGGATATGTGCATGCTGATAACCATGAAATGAAATGGGATAATACAGGCAGATTGTATGTAGGAAATGATGGTGGTGTTGGAATAACTGTAAATGAAGGTCAATCATGGTATCCTGCAAACAGAGGTTACAACGTTACACAATATTACGGCATTGCTTTTGATAAAGATGGTTCAGTGATGGGTGGTGCGCAAGATAACGGAACAACTTACAACGATCATTTCTTAAATACAAAAGAATTTAGAGAAGTAGGTGGTGGTGATGGAATGTCTTGTGAAATTTCATTCTTCAATCCAAATGTAATGTTCTCAAGTATTTACTACAACTCTTTTTCTCGTTCAAGCGACAGAGGTCAAAGTTGGGGTTCATTTGTTCCTGCATTACCAACAACTTATGCAGCAGTTGGAACAGAAGGTTCTATTCACCCTTTTCAATCATCTATGTTCTTAGCTGAATATTACGATTTGAACTCTAAGGATTCTGTTATTTTCTTACCTACTAAAAATTACACAGCTGGTGATAAAATTAGCATTCCAAGTAGAGCAAGTGGAGACAGTATGAATTATACTACAACTACAAATTTATACTTTGATGATACTGCATATTATGATCCAGCTTATACTTTACAAGATGTTTCTGTTGTAAATGCAATCAATGGGCAAACTGTATTAATTGGAAACTTTGGATGGACACCATTTGCTAGTGCTAATGGAACACCTACAAACCCATCAATTGGAGATACTTTGACAGTTCATTATCCAACAGGAGATGGTATCGTAGTTGTTCAAAGTAAAGGTACTTATACACATTACTTTGCTTTCAATCCTAACAATGGTAAAAAATTAAGTTTAGGAACAGATACCTATAAAATCAATGTTTCTTGGGATACATTAATGGTTCAGGATCCTTACCAATCTTGGTTCTTGTTTTATGTAAACATTAATGGTGGAGAAATTTGGGGAACAAGAAGTGCTTTACAAATGAGTAATTTATCGCCAATTTGGGTTAAAATTGCTCAAGGTATTGGTGGATCAAATGCAGGTAGTAATGAATCAATTACTGTTGATGTTGAATTTTCTAAAAATTTAAATCACTGCTATATTTCAACAGGTGCTGGAGGTGTTTACCGAATTGACGGTCTCGGCAATGCATACATTTCTGATCCAGACTTCAAGAAAAAAGCTGGTTATTGGGTAGACAATAATACTGGTCAATCAATGGCTCCAATTGGAACTACCAAAACACAAATTACAACTTCAAACTACCAAGGTATTGCAGTAAATCCTAGCAATGCTAATGATTTAGTTGTATTCTCTGGATTTGGTGGCGCAATGAAACGCTCGTTAAATGCTACTTCAGCAACACCTACATTCACTGCCTTAACTCCTATCACTAATCCTGCAGTTGCTTGTTATGATGGAATTATTGACAGAGATGATTCTGATGTAATCGTTGTTGGAACATCAAATGGTGTATTTGTTTCTGAAAATGGTGGTGGTTCTTGGACAAATGCTTCTGCAGGATTCGAAGGAACTCCAGTTTACCATGTACGTCAATCTTGGAGAACTTGGAATGAAGGAAATAGAAGACCAGGTGAGATTTATATTGGAACTTACGGTCGTGGAATCTGGGCATCTGCATCTTACTTAGGAATTGATGAAAATGGAAACGGAACAAACGGAAGTGAGTTTAAAACGAAATTGAAAGTTTATCCTAATCCAACTACAGATAACGCAACATTAACTTTCAACTTAAAAGAAACTTCTAATGTAGCTGTTTATGTGTATTCTATTTCTGGTGTATTGGTTAAAACAATCACTGAAAAAAATGTTTCTGAAGGTGCACAAACGATTAAAATCGATGGTGATGATTTATCGAATGGGACATACATTGTTAAATTAATTGCTGGAAAACAAAACGATACAGTGAAATTTATTAAACGATAATTTTCACAAAATAAATTGAAAGGGTTACTTTTTTAAGTAACCCTTTTTTTATTGATAAATTATCTAAAAAATCAATTGTTAATCCTAACTTTGTAAAAAATTAATATAAAATGAACGCTTACGACATTACAATTATTGGTTCAGGACCAGGTGGATACGTTGCGGCACTTCGATGTGCTCAATTAGGAATGAAAACAGCTCTTATTGAAAAATATGACACATTAGGTGGAACCTGTTTAAATGTTGGTTGTATTCCTTCTAAAGCTTTATTAGATTCATCGGAACATTACCATAATGCAATCCACAATTTCAAAGAACACGGAATTGATGTAAAAGATGTTCAAGCAAACATCACGCAAATGATTCAACGTAAAAGCGATGTTGTTTCTCAAACGTGTGCAGGTGTAAAATTTTTAATGGATAAAAACAAAATTGAAGTAATTCACGGTTTAGGTTCATTTGTTGACAAAAACACGATTAAAATTACGGCAAATGACGGAAGTGAATCCCACATCACTTCTAAAAATATTATCATTGCAACTGGTTCAAAACCTAACTTTTTCCCAGGAATGGAGCCAGATAAAAAAAGAATCATTACTTCTACAGAAGCTTTGGTGATGAAAGAAATTCCAAAAAGAATGTTAGTAATCGGTGGTGGAGTAATTGGGCTAGAATTGGGATCTGTTTACGGGCGTTTAGGAACTGAAATCGAAGTAATTGAAAACAACACAACGATTCTACCTACAATGGATGGAGCTCTTGGTAAAGAATTAACCAAAGTATTGAAAAAAGAAGGATTTAAATTTCATTTTGAATCGAAAGTACAAAAGGTTGAAAACAAAGGAAATCACGTTGTTTTAACTGCATTAAATAAAAAAGGTGAAACTATGACCTTAGAAGCTGACTATTGTTTAGTGGCAGTTGGTCGGAAACCATTTACTGCAGGTTTGAACTTAGAAGCAGCAGGAGTAATTGTTACAGATCGTGGTCAAATTGATGTAAATGATCATTTACAAACAAATGTTCCAAACATTTATGCCATTGGTGATGTTGTCCGCGGAGCAATGCTTGCCCATAAAGCAGAAGAAGAAGGAGTATTTGTAGCGGAAACAATCGCAGGACAAAAACCACATATTAATTACAACCTTATTCCTGGTGTTGTTTACACATGGCCAGAAGTTGCTGCTGTTGGTAAAACAGAAGAGCAATTAAAAGCTGAAGGCATTGAATACAAAGTTGGTTCGTTCCCAATTAAAGCGCTAGGTAGAGCCCGTGCTAGTATGGATACTGCTGGATTGGTAAAAGTAATCGCAGATAGCAAAACAGACGAAGTTTTAGGAGTACACATGATTGCTCCTAGAGCTGCTGATTTAATTATGGAAGCAGTAGTAGCAATGGAATACAGAGCTTCAGCTGAAGACATTGCACGTATATGTCACCCCCACCCAACGTATTCGGAAGCGGTGAAAGAAGCAGCTTTGGCTTCAACAGACAATCGCGCTTTACACGTATAAGATTTAGTATAAATAAAAAAGGAGTATGAAATTCATACTCCTTTTTTTGTGAGTTTAGTTTCTGAAAGAAATTAATCTCTTTTAATCAAATCTTTTAAAAATTCAATTTCACTTTCTAACTGTTTGATTCTATTTTCAAATTGATCGATTAATTTATCCGGTATATTATTGATAGTTGCTTCAGATTTTAAAGATTGATTGGAACTATTAAAAATATGGTTATCATCGAATAAAATTAAATCATTTGGGGAAATGTTTAAAACATCTGCTATTTTTAATATTTTTCCCCAATCTATTCGAGTTTCACTGGATTCAATCTTACTATAAGCACGTTGAGAAATACCTAATTTTGAAGCGAGATATTCTTGTGTAAAACCTTTTAATTCTCGAATTTTACGAACATTTTGACATAGATTATTTTTCATAGAATGATTTTAGGTATTAAATACAATTCTTAAAAACCTTGAAAAAATATTGCTCTTAAAAATGTATTTTAGGTATATTAACTTTTAATTTATTCAAGTCGCTCAACAAAACCTTTTACAATTTTGTTTTCTCCCTGACTTTGTAAAGTAATGGTATAAAAATAAACGCCATTTGTTGCGTTTTGTCCATCCCAAATTGTTGTGGTGTAAGCACTATTCGTTATTGGAAGTGATTTACTTGTGCCTGATGCTACAACTGTTCCCCATCTGTTAACAATGCTGTAAGCAACAGAAATTTCTTGATTGCTATTTAAAGAAAAAACATCATTTACACCATCATTATTGACGGTAAAAACATTGGGAACTTGGACAACTAAGCTGTCAAATACAATAATTTGAACCGAAAATGAATCAATGCATTCTGGAACGTTTTGCCATGCGTAAAGTTGAACGAAATAAGTACCTGCTGTATCAAAAATATGACTGTTTAAGAATGACCCCAAAGATGTTGCATTGATTTCCCACGCATAATTAGTTGCATTGGTACTTTGATTGACAAATTGAACGTTTAAAGGTGTGGCGCCAGTTGAAGGAGTGGCTGTAAATTGTGCGACACTAGTGTTGTTGTAAGGAATGGTAAGTAGTGTATCTATTGTACATTGATGGCCATCTTTTGCCGTTAATAGTAATGGACCGAATGGTAAATTTTGAAACTGCTTAGTATAAGTTGAACTAAATTGAAAGGGTGCGTTGTTGATACTAAAACTTAATGGCAAGTAGGCTGTATTTGAAAGTGTTGCTGTGATTTGCCCATCTGCTTCTCCACAAGTTGCAGGTGTAATTGCAATGCCTGAAAATTTAGCAGGTTGATAAACCGAAATATGAACTGGACGCACAACAGAACAGCTATCGTTGTTCCAAATACGAACCGTATAAAGTTGTGAGCTATCTGTTTGGACAACTGGATTTGCACACGTGCTGCAACTCAAACCTGCCGCTGGCTCCCACTTGTATTGAACCCCTCCTGTGGCATGAAGTTGTAATAAAGTGCCTTTACAAACAGAGGTATCTGGTGTGGTAGTAACTGGAAATGAAGCGCAGGTTGAGGTGTAGGCGAAATTCAATCCTATTAAAAAATTATGACTATGGGTTGGTGATGACATGTAATTCACATGTAAAACATTATTATTCAAACTAGAGATGCCATAAGAATTTAAAATTACAATACCATCTGAACCAGCAAACAATGAATCAGCTAAATCATCTGTTAAGCCTGTCATTGTGCCATTCTCATAAAAATAATTACCCATGACTCCAGTTGCACCAATGGTAATAATGTCTGGAAGATTAACGTTCCCAATGCTTTGTGTGTTCAACAAAAAATTATAACCATCAGTTATGGCTGCTGATAATCGATCTGATTGTATCCCAAAACCAATATTATTATTAGTGTTGACTGGATTAAATTGCTCTAAAGGTATTGTTATGTTGCTTTGATTTGCTTGTTCATTAATCAATAAACTAACATTAATTTCATCAAGTGATGGGTCATCATACAAGCAGATTAACATTGGTCCACCAAATATACTTGAAGGGCATCCAGCCACATCAGGTGGTGGTGTTTGATAATTAGTCCAATCAACAAGCACACTATCCATTGTTGTTGAAATGTAATTGCTCACATCTTTTAAATAACTAATGTGTCCATTATAATTAGAGCTATTTCCAATGGGATTAATTAAATTCGAAACCAAGCTCAAACGATCAGTAAAATAATCTAATGAGATAGGATTAGAATTTAAGCCAAATATAAAAGGGCTTTTTGGAAATTCTTTTTTGCAATTAACATAATAATAGCATAGAAAAGCTTTTTTTATCGTCGCTGCATTGCTGAAATGTAAAGGTAAATATACGCTATCTCCTGCATCTTGTGTGCTAACACCAACAACACATACCCCCCCTTTAAAAATGTCTTGGTAATACATTTTTTGAGAAAAAATATGGTGGATTCCCAAACACAAAAAGAGAATTAATAATGATCTCATATAACGCTAAGATAGTTAAAATTTAAAATTATATTATATTTTTATTATAATTAAAAGGAATCTGTTTTTAGTTATACCCTTTTTATTTGTTTATTTAGTATAAATTCAGTATTTCTATTCAACATGCCAAAACACTATATGTTTTGAAATAATAAATTTGTTTAAATAGAAATTATATAAATTTCTTCTAATTTACTTTTTTTATTGAAAAACGTTTTCTAAAAAAAGTTCTAAATTAGAACTTAAACAACCTAATTTAGAACCAATTCATTTGTTATCGTAATGTAAAATAGTCTAAAATTGTTTAACTATTAATCAATTAAAAAACTACGTTATGAAAAATCATTTAAAAACGTTCCTAGTGGGAATAGTAATGTGCAACATGGGCTGGGTTTCAGCACAAAACCCCGTTAAAATTTTAGCGCCTAAATATTATGATAATATCACTAATACCCTAACTCCCCTCCCTCAAGTGGCTTCAGGAGCAACTGGCTATCATGGTGAGAGGCCAACAGGCGCCCAAAACATTCAAATGGATGCAACAGGACAGAAAATTTTGTTTTTCATTATTGATGAACATGTTTATAGTAGAAAAGGTGAATTGATTGGAGATTTGCCATGGCAAGATCTTGATATAAATGTTCCATATATTGCTCAAACTGCCCCTACTGGCATCTCAGGAGAATCGCTTATTGTACCTACAAAACAATGTTCTAATGAATTTTTCATTTTTACAACCTATAAAATAATTGGTTTTATAGGTGCTACTGCAGTTTATGATAAAATTAAGGTCGAATATGATGCGAATGATAATTTATTACCTGGATCAGGTTTGTATTCTTCTACTTTAAACGGGGTAACATCTCAGTTAAAATTAGCAAATTTAGTTGGCCCTAATTTTCTTGATGCATCAAATGGTTTTATAACTCCAATTAAAGGTGAAGTTACATTATTCGCTGTTTCAAAGAACAATGCATTAGGGAAAAGATTTGTTTATGTTCAAAACAATTCAAGAGTATTTCGATTTAAAATTGAAAATGGCATTTTAAGTTACGATAATAATATGATTGATTTAGAATTAATTTCACAACATTCTTTTGATCGATTAAGAACAGGACGTTCATTTTTAAATGAAATGGAAATGATTACTTTGTCAAATGGAAATTTAAGACTTGCACTTCCTGTTTTTGGATATAAAACAATTAGTTCATCTTTTGTTGGAGAAGGGTATTTTGTCATCGATTGTAATGGGTTAAATGGAACATACATTACAGGAAGCTTAAAAAAAGTACTCTTTCAAAACAATTTACAAGGGAATTTTGAAAATCACGACTACAATATCAAAGGTGCAGAATTTTCACCCGATGGTAGCAAACTTTACATAACACACCGTCAAATGCCTTTGTTTGCTATAAATAGTACTATAGACATGTTTGATTTAACAGCTGCAAATCCATTTGCATCAAGAATTGCAATAAGTTCAAACCCAGATTACGCACACAGCCAAATTGAAGTGGACAATATGGGTGCTTTGTTAATACCTACTAACAATCGACTATCACGAATTACAAACAGCAACAATCCATCGTTTCCAACTGATTTCACAAACCAATATATAGGTTTAAACAATTATTCTATGTCTTGGACTTTTGGAGTATCAAACAATCCTGCTGAAGGTGTTCGTTTACTTCAAGATCAAATTGACGATGAAACTTATAGTAATTTTGGTAGTGTTGTTTTCAGCATTGATAACTTTACAGTTTCTGCTACAAATACTGTTTGGGAGCCTGGAAATGCTAGTAATCTAACACAAAATGATGTTTTATATATCAAAGATTATCTGATTATACCAGCTGGAAAAACATTGACAATTAAAAATATGAAAATATATTTTTCAGAACATGCAAGTGTTATCATAGAAAATAGTAATTCATCTTTAATGGGTGGCTATTTGCAATTAGACAACACAATATTTACAGCTGATAATCAATGTGATATTGTTAAAATGTGGAGAGGTATTGAAGTTAGAGGAAACAGTTATTTAAATCAAGGAAGTTATTTGAATTCTAAACAAGGACGATTAAATATGTACAATAATTCAAAAATTGAACATGCTTTTGTTGGAATAACTGCTAATAAATACAATAAAATCACGTTGCCAAATGGCTTGTTTGCTTATCAATTAGCTCCATATACTACAGGAGGTATTGTTCGTGTTTCAAATTCCATATTTAAAAACAACCAACGAGATATAGAATTTAATCCTTATTTAGCTCCTAATAATTCAAATAATGTTTCGCTTTTATCTAATACACGTTTTGAAACAAATGGTTTATTGAATTATCCGTCACTTGAATTACGAAATCATGTGGAATTAGTTGGTGTGAAAGGTATCAATATTACAGGTTGTGACTTTATCAATGTTACACCACAATTGTATCCTTTAAACAAACAAGGAATTGGAATAAACTCAAATTATTCAACTTTTTTTGTGTTGAAAAGATGTAGTACAGGAGGCTTAAACTGTGTAACAGATGACCCTAATAAATTTGATGATTTATATATTGGGATTTATTCAAAAGGCGGAATAACTTCATTAAATGCAAGCTTTTACACAGAAGGTTCAATATTTACAAATAACCATTTAGGCGTTTCAACCTTAAACACATTTAATCATAAAGTATTAAATAACACGTTTATTGTATCTAAAATCTTGCCCAGCAATCCATCAGGTATAACACAAACAGCGGGTTTATATATGAAAGGCTCAACTGGTTATGCAGTAGAAGGTAATTTATTTAAAACAAATACAGCACAACCTATATCGCTTGCACAATCTTCAACATTTGGAATAGTTGTTAATAATTCTGGAGAAAGTTCAAATTTAATTTATAGAAATATCTTTGAGAATTTAAAAATTGGAGGACAATCAGAATTAATAAATAGTTCATTATCAACATCAACCAATTCAAACACGTTAGGTTTACAATGGAAATGTAATACCTTTAGAAATACATTAGAACATGATTTATCGATAGTAAATGGAAGAATTGACCATCACCAAGGAACTAATTATAGCCCAATAACTCCTACTGCAACATTACTTTCAAAACAAAAAGATGCAGCAAATAATGTGTTCTCTTTTATTAATGAAAATGCAATAAATGAGCATGATATTGTAATGAGTAATTCTCATCATAATTTATTGTACGTTTATAATCAAAATCCATATCACACCCCTGATTCATACACCTTAGATGGAACTATTAAAGGCGTTTTACCAATTGTTCAGACATTTAATGGTCAACCAGTTCTAATAACATCAACTGCTAATAGTTGCCCCGAAATCAATAAAATTTCTACACCAATAGACATTTCAAACTTTTCAAGTAATTTAAATCAATTACTTGTATTGAAATCAACCATTGATAACGCAAGTGTTTCAAATCAAACATTAATTGACTCGTATTATAATAAAAAAAGAGCGTTAGATTTAGAACGTAACCAAATTATTCAAACGCTACTTCTTGATTCAGTATCAGAATCAGTTGCAAACTTGGGCCAATTTCTATCATCTAATTTAAATCAAGACAAAGATTTACAAGAAATTGCAGTTGATTATTATCTTTCTTTAAAACAGTATCCAAAAGTAGATAGTATCATCAATTTAGGACTTGTTGATGATGATTTCAAAGGTATGGTACTTCTTCTAAAAACTATTGATACTGAAAATGTGTGTGAATCACTTTTAAAAGATTCTGTAAAAAACTTAAAGTTAATTTCTATTTCTGAAAACACAACTAATCAATTTGTAAAAAACAGAATAAATTCTTTGTTATCTGGTTGTAATGATGATTATTTATATTCGTTTTTACCGATTAATAAAAGTAGATCATTTAGTATAAACGAGTCTACCAATTTTACATCTGATAAATTTAAGATCTATCCAAATCCAACAAGTGGTGATTTACAAATTAGCTCATCTATTGAAACAGAATTCACCTATAAAATAGTTACTATTCAAGGGAAAGTTATGCTAGATAGTTCTACTAGAAACGATAAGTCAGTGGTAGAAACTTCTATTTTTGATCCAGGATTATACATCATTAATTTTTATGATGCAAACCAACAAATTCTTGATTCTCAAAAGTTCATAAAACATTAAATTAAACAAAGAAGCCAAGCTCACTTGAGCTTGGCTTTTCAATAATTATTGGCCATTATTTCAGCCCTTTCAATAGTTCAACCAACGCAGGGTCTGATGGTCTCGGTGCGTTAGCATTCAAAACTAAACCATTGGGATCAATTAAAATAAAACGAGGAATTCCTTTCACAAAGTATCCGGTTACAAAATCTGAACTCCAATCTTTATCTGCAAACAATTGCACACCAGTCAAGCCTTTTTCATTAACAAATTCTTTCCATTTATCGTGATCTTTTGCTTTATCCACTGAAATACTAACAAATGCAATGTTTGAATCATTGAATACTTCTTCCACTTTTTTCAAGGATGGAATTTCAGCTTTACAAGGTCCGCACCATGTTGCCCACACATCCACATAGATGTATTTTCCTTTGAAATCTGCCAATTTAGAAGTCCCTCCATTGTAATTTTCAAAATTAAAATCAGGCGATGGCTTTCCATGTAAACTCGTTGCTTTCAATAAATTCTCATAATACTCAACATTTCCTTTCATTCCTGCTTCGTAGTTGGCTAAATACACTCTTTTAAAAACCGTATCGAACTTATTTGAAAGAACGTTGCTTTGTATAAACTGCAAGCGTTCGTTCATCATTTTCAACATTTCATTGGGTGCTTTTTCATTTTCTTCCAAAGCATTATCCGTTATGAATTGCTCTTTTACAAAAGAATTTTCTTGAGCTAAATCACCTGAAAATTGCATGCTTTTATCGAACTCTTGTTCGTTAGCCTTTACTGAAATCTTCATTCCATTGCGCAAGTAAAGCATTGAAAAATTGCGTTTAATTGAAAAATAATACATTCCTTCATCTACTGAAAAATCAGCAGTAAAAAGGTTTTTATCATTGATAACTATGTATTTTTTAAACCCTTTATTGTTTTGAATCAAAACAGAATCACTTGTTCTATTTTCAATGGCAGCTTCAAATTGCACCGATGTTTGAGCGAATGTTAAACCGCTAATAAAAAGACTTATACTTACTAAAAACTTCATGGGTTACTTTTTTTCTTTCATTAATACCATTTCATCTACTAAATGTTTAGCTCCAGCATATTTATCCATCACCCACATCACGTAGCGAATATCTACTACAACATTTCTACAACGATTTGGATCAAACATGTAATCCGACATTGTGCTTTCCCAAGTTCTGTCAAAATTCAAGCCCATTAAATAGCCATTTTCGTCCAACACTGGTGAACCTGAATTTCCACCTGTTGTATGGTTAGACCCTGTGAAACAAACCCACAATTCGCCATTTTGTGCATAATCTCCGTAATCTTTCGTTTTGTACAATTCAAACATGCGTGGCAATAATTCAAAATCTGGATTTCCAGTATTGTATTTCGCGATCATTCCAGCTAAAGTTGTATGTTCCGTATACTGCATTCCATCTGTTGGAGCAGAACCTTCTAATTTTCCATATGTAATTCGAAGGGTGCTATTTGCATCACTCCAATGTTTGTCATTCGGGAACATTTCATAGATTCCTGCAACATACGTTTTCAATAAATCGTTCATTTGTGCATCAAAATTGGAATATTCTGGAAGAATTTGTTCCGTGAATTCCGTTGCAAAACGATCATATAATTGATAACCAGGATCTTTTTTCAACTTAGCCAATGATTTTGACTTAAATGATTTCAAGAAAGCTACATAGCGTTCTTTATTCGTTAAAATTGATTTACTGTAAATTTCTTTGCTCAATTCAGGAATGTTTAGGTTCGAGAAATCAGCACTTGTTCTCCCCTCTTTCGTTTCTTTCAAGTACAATTCTGTCAATAATTCAAAGATTTTTTGATCTACAGATGCGTCGTAATTCTTGAAGAAGCCATCTGCTCCTTTTATCAATTTATCAATTGTTGTATTCAATGTTCCTTTTTCCACCAATTGATCGTGATTTTTAGCTAAATCTTTCAATCCCCGGGCTAATTTATAGAGCTCTGGTCCAACAAATAAGTATTCAACGCCCATTGAATAGGCAAATTCCCATTTAGATCCATTTACAGTTAAGGTATTCATTTGATCAATCACATTGGCATAATTGGTTTGCCATTCAGGTTTTGAGCGCGCTGCCAATTTATACTTTTCTTCACGTTCCAATTTTATACTGTAACCATCCAAAATTTTCAATCCATCCACTTGTCCGATCCATTTCTTATACGCATTAGCGATAGAAGCTTGTTTCGCTGAATATTTAATTCTTACTTCATCCGAAGAACGCATAGCAGCATCAATAACACTCAACGATTTTTCACGCATTTTGATGCGAGCAGGTCGTTCTTTTTCAACAATAAATTTCAAATAATTTGAAACGACATGTTGTTCTGTTTCACCCGGGAAACCATATACCATTGTAAAATCTCCTACTTTACGGTCTTTAAATGAAATCGGTAAAAAATGAAGTGGCTTGTACGGTACATTTGTTGTTGCATAAGCAGCTGGCTTGTTGTCTGCTCCTGCATAAATTCTAAATACAGAAAAATCACCTGTATGTCGTGGCCAAACCCAATTATCAGTGTCGCCACCAAACTTTCCAATTGAATTGGGAGGTGTACCAACAAATCGCACATCTTTGAAAACCTCTTTCACGATGATGTAATAATCATTTCCGTAATTAAACGGTTTAATTTCTGCTTCGTAATGTGTACCTGAAACAGCAGATTTTACTAAATTCTCAATGTTTTTAGCAATTTTAGCTGCTCGTTCTGGTCCTTTTTCATTGATCAATACACCCGCTAAAACGGCAGTTGTTACATTATCAATTCGCACCATGCGCGTAGCTGTTAATCCTGCATTAGGTAATTCTTCCGCTAAATTTTTCGCCCAAAAGCCATTTTTAAGGTAATCTTTCTCTAATGATGAATGCGATTGAATTTGAGAATAACCACAATGGTGATTTGTTAGCAATAATCCTTTGTCCGAAACTAATTCTGCCGTACAACCTCCACCAAAATGCATGATGGCATCTTTCAAACTTGAATGGTTGACATCGTAAATATCTTTTGCGCTCAATTTCATTCCTTTGGCTTGCATGTCAGATTCAAAAGCTGCGATTAAAGAAGGAATCAACATTCCCTCTTCAGCCATTACTTGTTGAAAACCAACTAGAAAAACGATTAGAAATGCATTTATTTTTTTCATCATAGGATCATTTATTTAGTATTCTTAAAAACGCACTAATTTGTGCTTATCTCTTCTGCCAAAAATAAATAAATTTTATGGGATTCACTCTTTTTTAACCTACAGGAATACAAGTTCAAAATAAAAAATGCAATTTTGTGATATGGAATTATTACAATTAATTTTTAAGTTAGGAGTTGTCTTTGCGATTTTTAGTTTTATCTGGGGATTTTTTGAATTAACAGCAAAATTATTGACCAACGGTCGCTCAAAAACAATGGTTGAAATCTATGTCATCAAAGCCTTGAAATATGCTTTCTTGGTGGATGTAACTTTTTTATTCAGCTTAGATAAAACGCAAGAAATTGTAGATTTAAACAACTTAATTCCAACTATTTTAGTTGTTTTGGTTTATTTTATTGGGAAATTGCAAAACAAACAAAATAATGCAGTTCTATTTCAAGTCATGCAGCAACAAAATCCAACAGAGAAACGTTTTGACCTAAGAGCTGAAATTGCTGTGATTATTGTTGCTTTATCATTATTTGCTGTTTTCATTTTCTATCCTGAAAGTTCAAAAAACCCCATGTCGGTTTGGTTCCATGAAAGCATCATTTCAATTGAGCATACTGCAATCATAGGTTTTATCTTTAAAGTGATTGGATTCTTTTTCTTAGTGAGCTTATTGACGAAAATGTTGAACGCTTTAGTTGTAATATTAACAGGCAAACCCTTTATACAAACACGATCTCGTTTCATTAAAAAGGATCAAAGCTCAGATGATTTCGACGATTTTGAAGAAATCAATGAATAGCATTCAAGGCTTCAATTAATGCTTCAATTTGAGGGATTAACAAAAATTCTTCATCATTGATAAGTACAAAATTAGCTACTTCCTTTTTTGCTGCATCCGTCCATTGTTTTTCCATTCGATCCACTACCTGTTCACGACTGCATTGTTCACGATCCATCACGCGTTTGATTTTCAATTCATCAGGAGCAGATACCAACACCACTTGATCAAATAGTTTGTAAGCGCCAGTTTCGATTAGAATTGCCGCTTCATTGAATACAAGTGTTGATGGATGTTGTTGAATAAATTCATCAAAAAGCATGCGGACTCTTGGGTGGATAATTGCATTCATTCTCAAACGAATTTGATCATCTGAAAACATTCTTAAAGCAACATACGTTCGATTAAGTTGATTGTTTTCGTAGGCATCTTCACCTAATAAGGCAATAAGTTCTTTTCTAATTTCAGGATGTGTATCCACGCATTTTTTAGCAGCATCGTCTGAATAAAACACAGGAAAACCCATTGCCTCCAGTATTTTTCCAACTGTACTTTTTCCAGAACCAATTCCGCCAGTTAATCCAACTTTTAACATGCCAATCTTTTTTCAAAGATACAAATGAAAAATCAAAAGTGTATCTTTGTAGCATGAGTAAAAAAGAATGGTTTGAAGAATGGTTTGATACAAGCTACTATCATACGCTTTATAAACATCGCAACGATGAAGAGGCGTCTCAATTTATAGAGCGAATTGTAGCTGAACTTCCATTAAAATCCGGTGCATGCGTTTTAGACTTAGCGTGTGGTAAAGGACGTCATTCTATTACACTCAATAAATTAGGATTCAACGTGTTGGGCGTAGATTTAGCCGCAAACAGCATTGAAAAAGCACAAGTTTTTAAAAATGAAACCTTACAATTCGCAGTACATGACATGCGTGAAATCATTTCAAACCAAAAATTTGCTGCAATTTTTAATTTATTTACCAGCTTTGGCTATTTTGATTCCATTGATGACAATACAAAAGTAATACAAGCAATAAATGCCATGTTGGAGGATGAAGGTTTACTTATCATCGATTTCATGAATGCAACAAGAGTGATTAATCAGTTAGTACTGAAGGAATCACAAATGATTGATGGAATTACTTTTGACATCTCTAGAAGCTACAACGGAACACATATCTTCAAGCGTATACAATTCAATGATCATGGAAAAGAATTTGATTTTACGGAACGAGTTCAAGCATTGAAAATTGCTGATTTCTCTCAGTTGTTGCTTAACAATGGCTTTGAAATTATGCGTACTTTTGGCGACTTTCAATTGAATGATTTTCAAGAAAATGCTTCAGATCGCTTATTATTAATCGCTAAAAAAATTAAATGAACGCTACCCTTGTATTGATAAGTTTGATGTTGTCGGTCGTTTTAGGCGGATTTTTTGTAACGTATTTACACAAAACAAATAAAGCACAAATTATAAAGTTACTATTAGCTTTTAGTGGTGGTTTTCTTTTAGCGATTGCATTCACGCATTTTATTCCTGAATTATACCATGACAGTACTTCGTCGATTGGATTTTACATATTAATTGGATTTTTAATTCAATTATTAATGGAATTCTTTTCAGGTGGAATTGAACACGGTCATGTGCACGTTCACAAAGGACAAGCAATGCCTTGGGGCTTATTTATTTCATTATCTGTTCATTCTATCATTGAAGGGATTCCTCTTGGAAATCAATTGATTGGACATGAAATAGCACACCATCACGAACAAGGAAATTCGTTATTATTAGGGATCTTATTCCATCAATTACCGGTTGCAATCGCTTTAATGACTTTGTTAATTAATACACGATTATCGTTGGTAAAAGCATGGATTGTCTTGTTACTATTCGGAATTATGACGCCACTTGGAGTTGTCATAGGTTTGTTAACGATTCCAGGTGCATTTGGCTTAGATTATCCAATTGTATTAGCCATAGTTGTTGGAATGTTTTTACATATTTCTACTACAATTATTTTTGAAACTTCAGAAAATCATAAATTTAATTTATTAAAACTAGCTTCCATAATGGTAGGATGTTCGTTGGCATTTTTGATGAACTAGTTAGGGTTTTGAGTTATAAGTTTTGGGTTTTGGGTTTTTAGTAAAGATCTCATCTGAATAATAATCTAGTCATTTAGTCCTAAAATCTTTAAATCCTTTTGTCTTTTTTTAGATTTCAACAGAATCACGATTAAGTCTTGTAGTCCTAAAGTTCTGCCTCTTAACGTCCTAAAGTCTATCTAAAAATTCTTCTAAACGTAGCCCATATAATCTTTAAGTCCTGAAAAACGGTTGGATTTTCACTGTACTTTTTATTCAACTGAATTTTTGCAGGCATGATTTCCTCTATGTATGTCTTTTGAGGATCTGACGAGCGACCTAATAATTCATTTTCCTCAAAGTATTCTAACGAAGCAAGATCTGTAATTCCTGGACGAACGTTTAATATTTCTCGTTGTTCAACGGTATATAGCTCAACGTATTCTTTTACTTCTGGCCGAGGACCAACAACACTCATTTCACCTTTTAACACGTTTAAAAACTGAGGAAATTCATCTAATTTGAATTTTCTTAAAAAATAACCAATTGTGGTAATTCTAGGGTCACGCATGCCAACCGTTAATTTCCCTGCGGATTCAGCATTCTTACGCATCGTTCGAAACTTGTAAATCCAAAATTCTTTTCCGTAACGACCAACACGTTGTTGTAAGTAAAAAACACCGCCTTTTGATTCAAGAACAATGAAAAGAGCTATAATCAAACCAAACGGCAGAAAAAGCAGTAAAATGATGCAACTGAAAACTATGTCAAGAATTCTTTTCATTTTTTCAACACAGTTGAAACTCCTTTTACGACTGCCTCAATAACTGTTTGCACTTGTTCATCGCTTAAATTAAAATAAACAGGTAACGAGATTTCATTGTGGTATTTATTCCAAGTTTCAGGAAAATCATCCATCTTATACCCTCTTTTTTTGTAGGCCGTTAAGGTTGGTAAAGGAAGAAAATGAACATTCACAGAAACATCTTGATCAAAAATTACCTGCATAATTGCATCGCGCTGCGCTTCAGTAATTCCAGCAATTCTTAACTGATATAAATGAAAACTAGTAACTTTTGAATCTGTTGTATGTTTAGGGATAATGGCCCAATCGTATGCAGCAAAAGCAGTATCGTAAAGGTTGAAAATTTGTTTCCTACGATCGAGGTTTTCTTGGTAACGATTTAATTCCACTAAGCCAATAGCAGCTTGCAAATCAGTCATGTTACATTTATAGCCTGGTTCTTCAACATCGTAGCGCCAATTTCCTTTTTGTGTTTTTGCTAATGCATCTTTATTCTGACCGTGTAAAATCATCGTGCAAAATGCGGTATAAATAGCTTCGTGGTCAAATGAATCGGGTAAATTGAAACAAACAGCACCGCCTTCAGCAGTAGTAAGATTTTTAACCGCATGAAATGAAAACGTAGTGATATCAGCCAAAGAGCCCGTTTGTTTTCCATTCATCTTAGCACCAAAACTATGTGCAGCATCTGAGATGACCAAAATACGGTTTAAGCGATCTTGAAGGTCATTTGAAGCCTTGAATTGTTGTTGAATTGCTGGTTCGTTTACCAACGCATTAATTAAATCGTAATCACAAGGAAAGCCCGCTAAATCAACTGCAATGATCGCTTTTGTTTTGGGTGTAATCGCTTTGCGAATAGCTTCAACAGAAATATTGAAATCATCCGAATTGATATCAACCATTACAGGTTTTGCGCCTGCATGAATAATCACATTGGCACTTGCACAATACGTGTATGCAGGCAAAATCACTTCGTCTCCCTCACCAATTCCCCACCAAGCCAAAAACACTTGCATGCCCATTGTCCAAGAATTAACCGCTACTGTTGTTTTACATTGGCAGTATTCAGTTATTCTTTTCTCAAATAATTTTGTTCTTGGTCCTGTAGTAATCCAACCACTTTGTAATGCAGCAGTTACTTCATCAATTACTTTTTGGTCAATACGTGGGGGTGAAAAAGGAATCATCTAATCTATTTTTTTAAAAAAATCTGTTTCGAAGTTACTAATTTTAGAGCTGTTGAATAAAATCTTGGGCAATTTTGTTTCGATTAAAATTTTCAATTACATATTCACGACCCATTTTACCCATTTTAATTATTTGCGCCTTGTCTTGAGCAAATTCCACCAGTTTTTCTGCTAAACTTACTTCATTTTCTGGTTCAAAGTAGAAACCTGCTTTTGCTTTATCAATAAAATGTGCTTTTGCTTCACCATTTACTCCGAGCAATAGTGGTTTTTCCATTGCCAATGCTTCAAATATTTTAGAAGGAATTGCTCCTTGAAACAAATCCAATTTTCTCAATGGAACCAGTGCAACGTCTACTTCTTTTAAAACAAATGGCATTTCGGACTTTGAAACAGGAGGTAGAAAATGTACATTTTCCAATTGTAACGATTCCTTCAATTTTAACAATTCTTCTTTTTCTGGCCCCGCTCCTTGCAAAATTATCTGAATAGAAGTATTGCTTTCTACAATCTTAGCCGCTTTTAATACCGTTTGAAGTCCTTGAGCATGTCCTAAAATTCCACCATAAAAAAACAAGGTGTCTTCGATTTTAAAACCGTTTTTAATTCGAAAATCGTTTTTTGAATACAATTCAGGGTTATAAAAATCTACATCGACTCCATTGGGCAACCAATAAACTTTTTTATTTGGAAATCTAAATTTAATATTGTCAACAATTCCTTGCGTTTGACCTGTTATAAGATGTGCTTTTCGGTAACATTTTGCTTCGAGATTATAAGCGAATTTTAATAGTGTTTTATTTGAAACAATAGCTAATTTTTCTGCGCTTTCTGGCCATAAATCCGAAACGTTAAAAATCAGTTTTGCTTTTAATTTTTTGGATAATGCCATCGCAGAATATCCTAAAAACAACGGTGGTGATTCTACTAATAAATAGTCGTAATTCTTTAATTTTCTACCTCTCCAATATGATGTAAACACAAAACTGAAATAGTTTAAAAGCCGTTTTAATATTCCTTTAGATTTTGAAACAAAAATTCTAGCTCTAAAAACTTGAACCCCGTCAATTATTTCCTCTTTGATAGATCCATTTTTATATCCCTCAAACAATTCCATTTTTGGATAGTTAGGCATAGCAGTTAAAACTTCTACATCAATACTATTCGCTTTTAACCGAACAGCTAATTCATGTAAGCGATTTTGAGGCGCTCCAATTTCTGGTGGATAATATTGTGTAAGTATTAAAAGTTTCATGCTATTTGTTCTTTTTTAGTACTAGTAAAATGAGCACCGAACACAACTAAAACACACATCCAAAAGGTATAAAAAATAATACCACTTTGTCGTTGTAACATCGATTCAAACAACATATTAAATGCTAAGTTCAGCACAACAAATAACAATAAATAGTTGCGTTGTTTCCATGCTAAATTTGCTGCTTTAAACAATAGCAATAGCAAAACAGCTAATCCGATTAGTCCAATTTCAATGCCTGATTGTAAATATTGATTGTGCGGATTGTAGTACTTTTTAGCTAACTTATATTGTTTTAGTTTTGTTAGTTTGGCGTACAAATAATCATCGACATTAGCTGTTCCAACACCCAATGGATGTTCTATTAATACCTGGGTTGAAATCGTCCACATAATCAAACGTACTGCCGAACCTTTTTCAGCATTCGCTGGATCTTTTAAAAATGTTGATGGATCATTGACAAATGTAATTGTGAAATTTTTGGCGTCATCCCATTGAGATTTTAATGGTGGTGTGATCATTACCATTACATAGAATAAAACTGGACTAATAAAAGTGAAAAGAATTGTTTTTTTTCTACCAATTTTAGTTGCTAAAAAGTAACAAAAGGCCGCTAAAAAGAATATTAGTAAAAATAGTAGCCCCGCTAAACTCATGCATGCTAAAATTGCAAAGAGCAGTAAGATTGAAAAAGGAATCAACCAATACAACGAATAGTTTTTAGCATTTTTTTTGCGTTGATTCCAACTGATTAATAAAGCGAAAGTATAAAATACGGACGCATAACTAGGATGATGTTGGTAAGAGAAGCGTGTTGAAACAAAACTTCCAATTTCATGTGTTTTGAAGTAATTAGAAAATGAAAAAACAAGACTTTGTAAGGCTAATAAACACACTGCAATTAAAAAACCTCGAATCGTCCATTTGAATGCCATTTTTTCTTTCGGAAGAAAAAAGAAAAATAGCGGAAGTACTAAAAAGGTCAATTTATTTTCGAAATAGCGCAAGGCGTCTGATACATGATTGGTATACAGTGCATAAAAAACATAGAAGCCATAAAAAAGAACAAACAGAAATGTTGTAAAATTGAACGTGAATTTGACTTTTTTCTTACTAATCCCAACGATAAGTAAGACAATCAGAAGTAAATAAGCCAATGCTGCTTGTTTTTGAAACAAAATGGTGATGATTGAAAAAAGCGCAAGACTGTAATCGTAAAACGCTTGATATGACGTCTTATTTCCCATGTTGTATCCTTTGATATAACTGAATAAATTGCTGTACACAGGCAATTCTACTCGCCCGCTCTCTAACTAACTTCTGATTATTAAGCAATGCCTCATCAAAGTTCAACTTCATCGCTTCTATGAATGGATTAATACTTGTTTTTTCAATCACTCCATTTACTTTGTCATTGATCCAAGCTTTATTAGAAGGCAAATCAGATACGATCGGAACACAACCCGCAGACATTGCTTCTAATAAACTGACGGAAGTTCCATCACTTTCTGGAATGGTAATGTAAATTGAAGAAATAGCGTAATAATGCGCATTTTCTTCTTTACCCAACCATCCAACAAATTCTACAGAATCCGTTAGATTTAAGTCTTCTACTTGTTTTTCGAGAGAAGCAGTTAATCGTCCTGTTCCACCTATAATTAATTTCCAAGTTGGGTATTCTTTCTGAAATGCATGAAAGTATGCAATGATTTGAGGAATCCGATATAATTCGTTGTGCAAACGATTCGAAAAGATGAATGCTTGTTTCTCTTTCGTTTGAATTGGGTCAATTCCGTATTGCAATAATTCATAGTGTTTGGTAGGTGCCAATTGTTTCATAGCGTCAATCATTTCAAGTGAATCAGCAGTTACTATGGTTGACCGATTCAACGTGGTTTTCACCAAATAATGAAAGAACTTATTTTTTTTAGGGATCAACAACACATCACTTCCCCAAGCTGTAGTTAAAACTGGAATAGCAAGTTTCGAAGCTATTCTAGTTACAACAAAAGCTAAACGATTAACTTGATGAATATGAATTATTGTTGGATGAATCGCAATCAAGTAATTTTTCAAAGAAAGGTAAGCTTTAATCAATCGAAAAGGATTAAACGAACGAAAAGAAATGACTTTATTTTCAGTTACACCCTCAAAATCACATGGCTCTTCAGAAACCAAAACGCTTGTTTTCTCTTCAAAACTTAAGGCTTTTAAGAATGAAGAAACATGAATCGAATTGGAACCAACCTGTACTATTTTCATTTTTCAGTGATACGAATTGTAAAAATACAATAAAAAAAGGAGATTTTTTGCGGGTAAAGTTGAAGTTGAGCTTCCATTATTTTACAAGAATTGTTGCCATTAATTCACGCAGTTTTTCAACTTGTTTTTTTCGGTGTAAACTCAATACGTTTTCTTTGGAAGCAAATCGAATGTGGTTTAATTTCCAATCGCTATAAGATGCAATAATAGCGCTTTTAATTTGTTCAACAGAATCAAATTCAGCGATGTAACCACAATCAAAATTACGGATCAATTGTGCCGCAACATCATCTGAATCTACTAATGCTAAAACAGGTTTTTGAACGGAGATGTAATCAAACAATTTTCCAGTGAAAACACCTTTTCGATTATTTTTAGGATGTAATAAAACATTCAAATCCATTTTAGCCATTTGAGAAATAGCAATGTAATATGGAACAGGAAGATGGATATTTACTTTTGAAACTAATTTATCTGGAATTTTAAAATTATGATGTGCCCCAACTATCTCAAATTTAAAGTCAAAAGCTAAATTTTCATCTAACAATTGTTTTAATGCCTCAAAAAAATATTCAGGTTTTATTTGACCATAAAACGAACCAAAGTAACCAAATGTGAATACTTCATTTCGATTGTCTTCTGTTATTTCTCGTTCAAATGCATGATTATATCCATTTCTGATTTCAGAAAAATGAGTAACATCTGGACACAATTTTTTAAAATCATTAACAATCGGTTCGCTCACTGAAACAATAGCCCTTGCATATTGATTTACATCTTTTTCTATTTCTTGTAAATGTAAACGCGTATTTGAATCTATATATGGGTTTTTAGACATTTCATCCCGCATATCTGCGATCCAAGGAACAGTTGGATACTGTTTACAAAAATCTATTGCTATTAAATGTGCTTCCTTTGGACTAAACGAACTGATTACGATATCAAATTGTCTTTCACGATGGCATTTAATTAATTTATCAAATGTTGAAAACTGCCACTTTTTCAATGGGTTTTTAATAAATTTCGAAAGTATAATACGAACTCCTACTTTGATTTTATGGATGTAAGCCGCATCCGTTTGATGATCTTTTAACCATTCAAATAAGGAAGATGATGGAGAATAATGCACTTCTACTCCCTCTTTTATTGAGTGTTTCGTTGATTCAGAGCCTAAGCAAAACACATGTACTTCATCATTTTCGCTCAAATATTCCACAAAAGCTTGCATACGATTCGTTGCAACACTTTGTTGAGGTGGATACCAAGTGGTAATTAGCGCTATGCGTTTAGTTGTTTTCAAGTATTGATTTTAGTTTTAGAAGATAGATTTTCATCAATTGTTTACGATTATAATTCACTTTAACTGTTTCAATCGTATCGAAATTTGGCGTAAAGTCTCTCCTTTTTATTTTTTCAATTGCCTGATGCATTGCTTGAATGGCTTCTTCTTCAGTTGTTGCTAGATACGTTAACTCGCTTGGCAAACTCATCAAAACTTCCGCACCAAAACCAAGTGCTTCAATCACAGAAACAGGAAATCCATCGTGATCAGTTAATCGTAAAAAAATTGGACTTTCTTTTAATGCAGCTTGAAATTGATGAACTGGAACCCAACCTTTTAGGATAACATTTGAAGGGATGTCGATTTCAGCTTGATCCATTCCAAAAATATAAAAAGGTATTTCAGGAAATTGATTTGCCAAGCTTACAACGCGTTTGATACCGTAAAATTCTTGCCTGTTTTGAGCAATGTAACTTATAGCAGAAAGTCCATTGTATTTACTAATAGCAGGTACAACTTCTGTAGATTTAAAATATAGAAATTCTGTTTTTACACCCACACTTTCAACCTCATCTTTTAACCAACTAGAATCTACAAAATTCGAAGCATAATCAATGTAATCTCTTTTAATTGTTCCATTTTCAAAACGGTCCATTGCTAATAAAGCATCCGTGCCCATCCATTGCAAAACCAACTTTTTTTTCAGCTTCAAAACCGTATTTAAGCTACCACTATTATCGGTAACGCCATTGAGTGAAATGACTAAATCAGCAAATGGCAATAGGAGTATAAACTTCAACTGTGCCCATTTTGAATTATAGGTATCCAAAAACAAAAATGTTGAAGTTGGATCTTGACTTTTCAAATCCTTTGCTAAACGCTCACTAAAAAGTGGAAGGCCATTAATTAATACTCGCATGGTGTTTTTTTATAAGTGAACCGTACCAAATTAACGTTGTAACATTGTATAAACCAAAAAGCAAGCTATACAACCAAAGTGCTGAACTAAATGAATACCCAAACCATGTTGTTATGTATAAGCCGAAACAACTTAAAGCATATCCTATTACACTTAAAATAAATGCTTTTTTCTGTTGATTCATTAATATTGGCAAACCAGAAATTGGTGAAATGATGAAGTAAAAGAATAAAATAGGTGTTAAACTTTTCGCATAAACTCCAGCCTGTTCCCATTGATCCCCTAAATACCATTTAAATAAAATAGGTCCGAAAAAGTACACACACACTACAAATGGAATAGCAAAAAACAAGGTAGTTTTTAATGTTTTCTTAACGATGGGAATCATTGAATATTGATGATTAATTGCTTTACCGGCTTCAACATAAAACAATTGTGAAACCGAAGAGGAAACCAAAACAATTGGAGCTCTCACGTATTTATTCATCATAGCAAACAAACCCAATTCTGCAATTCCAAAATAGGTGGAAATGATCCAAAAAAGCAAAAATTGTGAAAAGAAAATATCGCTAAAAGCATGCAGCGAATTAATCATAGGGAAATCCTTGTACTCTTTTAACGTTGATTTAATCGTTAACAATGAAAAATCTTTGCGATTAATTGATCGACTCACACCAAATAATAGGACAAAAATATTGATGTACTGAGATATCAACCAGGCAATGATTAAGCCGTCAACACCCCAACCAATATAGCCTAATAAAGCTGCTAAACCATTGTTTATAATAGATTGACTTATTTTTCCAATTGAAATGGCATGAAAACGTTCGTGACGTAAATTCCAATTATTTGTCAAGCCTAATAAACCATAACTTATCACAGACAAAGGAACTAACCACAAATAACTTGACAACAATTGATCGTGGTACAATTCACCAATTTGATGCGCAAATACGGGTAATAAAATACTTAAAAAACCTAAAAGTAGTGTAATTAAAAATCCTGTAAATGCGATTTGTTGTGCTTCCTTTTTATCTTTCGGTAAAGCGATTGCTAATTCGAGTCGCCCCGTTGCAACGATTCCTAAAACACCAACAATCGCCATAAAATTAGCTAAAACAGCAAATTCTTCTGTTGTAAATAAACGCGCAATAATTGGAGCAATGATAAAAGGAATTAACTGACTGAATGTATTGCCAGAAAGCATCGTCAAAAAGTTTTTCGTATAGACTTTATTGTTCGATGACATGTATCTTTCTTTTTTTACTATTCATATTATTATCAGCTTCTTAGCTTAAAAATAATGAATATTATTGATTAATTAGCAAACATGAATTTTAAATACGTATCCATTCCTTCATCAAATAAAATTGGATTGGTATAATTGAGCGCTTCTTGCGTTAGTGAAATATCTGCCAAGGAATCGCGGATATCTCCAGGGCGATCTGGTCCGTTAACAATTGTTGTATTTGGATTATATTTACCCATAGCAATTAAACGCTCTTTAATGGAATCGATGACATTGTTTAATGAGAAAAATTGTCCACAAGCAACATTAACTTGTTTTCCAAAAGCCAACTGATTTGTAGTAGAAAGCCCTAACAAATTTGCATTTACTGCATTTTGTACAAACGTAAAATCACGAGTTTGATTGCCATCTCCATTGATGATGATTTCTTCACCTTTCAACATTTTATCCATAAACTTTGGAATGGCTGCAGCATAAACACCATTTGGATCTTGGTTTGGACCAAATACATTAAAATAACGAAAACCAATTGTCTCCATTTCATGTAAACGAGCGTAAACAGCTGCGTATTCTTCGTTTAATTTTTTGGTGACAGCATAGGGACTCAATAATTTCCCTTCAGAACCAATTGTTTTAGGAGAAATTAAACTATCACCATAGACTGAAGATGAACTTGCATAGACAAAGCGTTTAATTCCTGCGTCTTTAGCTGCATTCAACATGTTTAGAAAACCTGTTGCATTGGTTGCATGCGTATTTAATGGAAATTCGATTGAACGAGGTACAGATCCCAAAGCAGCTTGATGTGAAATAGCATCAATTCCTAAAACAGCTTGATTGCATGTTTCAACAGATCGAATATCTCCTTCTAGAAAAGAAAAATTTGGATGATTCAAAAAAGGTTGAATATTATCTATTTTACCCGTCTCTAAATTATCTAAAACACGAACGGTTACACCAGCATTTAACAGGGCTTTTACAATGTTAGAACCAATAAAACCTGCTCCTCCTGTTACTAAAATATGCTTACCGTTCAATGTTGCTATCATCTTGAATTATTTAGCGTAATTCACGGATCTTTTTTCACGAATAACCGTCACTTTCACTTGACCTGGATACGTCATTTCAGTTTGAATACGTTGTGAAATTGCAAACGATAATTCATCTGCTTTTAAATCTGATATTTTTTCACTCTCTACTAATACACGTAATTCTCTACCTGCTTGAATTGCATAAGCAGTTGAAACACCATCATAAGACATTGCCAAAGATTCTAATTCCTTAATACGTTTGATGTAAGCTTCAACAATTTCTCTACGCGCTCCTGGTCGTGCTCCTGAAACAGCATCACAAACTTGTACAATTGGAGAAATCAAGGTTGACATTTCAATTTCATCGTGGTGAGCACCAATGGCATTACAAACTTCTGGTTTTTCGCCATATTTTTCAGCCATTTTCATACCCAAAATCGCATGCGGCAATTCTGGCTCATCTTCTGGTACTTTACCAATATCATGCAATAAACCAGCACGTTTTGCTAATTTTACATTCAATCCTAATTCTGCGGCCATTGTAGCACATAAATTAGCAACTTCACGTGAGTGTTGTAATAAGTTTTGACCATATGAAGAACGGTATTTCATTCGACCAACCATTCTTGTTAATTCAGGATGTAAACCATGAATTCCAAGATCCATACAAGTTCTTCTTCCTGTTTCAGCAATTTCTTCTTCGAGTTGTTTTTTAGTTTTAGCAACCACCTCTTCAATTCGAGCAGGGTGTATACGACCATCTGAAACCAATTGGTGCAATGCTAAACGGGCAATTTCTCTTCTAACAGGATCAAAACAAGAAAGAATGATTGCTTCTGGTGTGTCATCAACAATGATTTCAACTCCAGTAGCTGCTTCCAAAGCACGAATGTTTCGGCCTTCACGACCGATAATTCTACCTTTTACCTCATCCGATTCAATGTTGAATACAGAAACAGCGTTTTCTACAGCTTGTTCTGTAGCAACTCTTTGAATTGTTTGAATAACGATTTTCTTCGCTTCCAAATTTGCATTTAATTTAGCTTCTTCTGTAATGTCTTTAATGTAAGTCATTGCACTTGTTCGTGCTTCATCTTTCAATGCTTCCATCAACAAGTTTTTAGCATCTTCAGGAGCCATCCCGCTGATTCTTGACAATTCAGCAACGCGTTTTTCTTGAACCTTTTCCAATTCTTGATGCTTTACCTCAAACGCTTGGATTTTGGTCTCTAATTCTGCTTGATTGTCTTCTAAATCTTTTTCTTTGCGTGCTACTTCTTCTACTTTTTGAGACAACGTTTTTTCTTTCGCTCTCGCTCTATCTTCTGTGGATTGTAAACGACGCTCTTTTTCTTTCATCGCTACTTCATGCTCTTCTTTTAACTTTAAAAAGCGCTCTTTTGCTTGAAAAATTTTTTCTTTTTTAAGGTTTTCACCTTCACTTTCAGCATCTTGAATGATTTTATCCCGTTTGCTTTTTAAAACTACGTTTTGAAGCACGTAAATCCCAGCTCCTCCACCAACAATTCCTACTAAAAGGCCTATTACTAAACTCATTTTTTAATAAATTAAATTAAACAACAACCAATTTGTCGTAAATGATGGATGAAAAAAGAAAATAAAATTGATTTTTACTTCAAGGAATCGAATTCTTTGGACAATTTTTCTAATTCACTTTCAATTTCAGAAAAATCTGGAGCTGAACTAGTTGAATCAGATGTCTTAGACGACTTTGAAGCTAACTGTAAGGCGGTCATTGCCAATAAATCTTGCATATCTTTAACCGCATAATTGTCCTGTAGCATTTTGATTGCTCTATTAATGTCCTCCGCAGATTTTACAACTTTCGCTTCCTCACCTTCATTAACAGTAAGGGGATAAGTTCGACCAGCGACAACAACTTTTATGGACAATTTTCCCATTCGTTATTTTTTTAACTGACTAATGCAGTATTCAATTTCATTTACCAATTCATCAATTTCCTCATCTTTCTTTACTAAAGAAAAAGGCACTTCGACAACTTGACTTTTAGCCGCAGCTAATTCAGCTACTAGTTGAGAATTTTGGGCAGTTAATTGACGTTCTTGATCTTTAACAGCTCCCAACTCTTTCTCTAAACGCACATTTTCTTCTTTTAATGAAATGTACTTTAATCGCTCATCATTCAATTGCTTGCTTAAATTCAGCATTTTCGTGCGAATCTCTTCAATAATATGATATAAACGATCTGTCATAGCTTGCGACTTTTTACAAAATTAGTTAAGTATTGTAGAATTACAACATTTTTAGACAAATCTTACGCATTTTTTTTGAACAAAATATTCGTGATTACTTTCTCGTTATTTTAAGTATCTGAATACGATTGGTTTTCTTAATATAAGTTATTTTTGAACTTGAAAATGATTCTAATGAAATTAAACACCATCGTATTCTTATTTTTAATTTCAACGATGAAGTTGATTGCTCAATCAACGTACCATCCTCCATTATTAATTCCTCTTTCACTAGCTGCAAATTTTGGCGAATTACGCCCCAATCACTTTCACATGGGGGTTGATTTTAAAACCAATGGCAAAGAAGGACTTCCACTCTATGCAATAGAGGATGGGTATGTTGCACGCGTTAAAATCTCTCCAAATGGTTATGGCAAAGTAATTTATGTAAATCATCCGAACAATATCACGAGCGTATATGCGCATTGTTCAAGATTTCTTGGGAAACTTGATTCAATTATTCTTCAAAAACAAAAAGAATCAAAAAATTTTGAGGTTGAATTTTATATAAATGCAACAGAATTACTCCTTCAAAAAGGTGAACATTTTGCTTTTTCTGGGAATTCTGGAAGCTCAACAGGTCCACATCTACATTTTGAATTACGCAACACAATAACCGAAGCCGCTTTAAACCCTTTAAAATTTGGATTTGACATTAAAGACACGAAACCACCTCAAATAACTTCATTGAAGGTAGTTGCTTTGACAAAAAAAGGCTATCAAATCCCTAACAAATCTTTACTTTTTCCTGTAAAGAAAAATAGCAAAGGCTTTTCAATATCAAATAACACACTTGAAATACCAGCTAATTTCTGTTCGATAGATGGTGGTCAAGCATTATCGTTTGAAGTCAATGATTTTATCGATGGTTCAACTCACACTTGCGGAATTTACGAAAGTCATTTAAGTTCGCTGGGCGATACGCTTTTTCAGCAACGCATGGATTCAATTTATTTCGATCATTCACGTTTTGTAAATAGCCATAAAGATTATGATGAATATCTAAAGACAAAGCGAAAGTTTAATAAAGCCTATAAAGTTGCACACAATCCTTTAACGATTTACCCGATCAATCAAATAGGTATTTTAACACTTCAACCGGGTGATAGTATTCAACTAAATTACACTGCCAACGATGTGAAAAATAATGCCACAAGTATTAATTTTACTTTAAAAGCAAATAAAGGAGAACGGAATAATTTAGCAGCGTATTATGCACCATCGACACATTTCATTCCTGATTCAAGTTACTTTTTTCAAGGTGATAATTACAGCATATTTATACCAGCATTTACATTTTATGAACCTGTAAAAAAACTCGTTGATACGTCCTATCCAAATTTAATTTTAGGCAATCAAAAAGATCCAATTCAATTACCAATTTCACTTTCTTTAAAGCCTATTGCTTCAAATGTTGCGATTGAAAAACAATACATTAAAGTAAACAATAGTTACATTAAAACTACTCTGAATGCTTCAAATTGGCTTACAAGTGAAACCAAAAATCTCGGTAAAATCAACATTGGAATCGACACTTTAGCACCAGTTATCGTGGCTTTAAACTTCAAAACAACTGACACATTGTTGACTAAAAAAATAGTGACTTGGCGCATAACTGAAAGCCAAACAGAAATAATTGATTATGATTTATTCATTGATAATGTTTGGCATGTCTTAGAATATGAGAAAAAAGGAAGTTATTTAATTGCAACACTTCCAACATTAACAAATGAACCGCATTCGATTGAAATTAATGCGCGAGATGCTTGCCAAAATACAGGGTCTTGGAAATGGCGAGGTTGGTTGTCAGAACAGCCTATAAAAGAAGAAAGTCCAGCCAAAATTGACTGAACTTTCTACTATTTAAAAAACTTATTTATTAGTCTTCATCTTCCATGTGAGCAGTAGCTTTGTAATCAGCTCTAATTTCTGTATGACGAATTTCACCACCAGTTGTCCCCACTTTTCTTCCTTGATAAATAACTAATACCGCTATAAAAAGTACGGTATAACTTGCCATTTTTGCAATTGCTTTTCGTTTCCAACACAACCAAAAAGCAAAAAGCGATAACGCTCCTAATACATGCGCTAACAATGCAAAAACTTCAGCTTGTTCTTCGTGTTCATGAATAACATTGTGTGTTACTCCCGCAATTCCTTCTGCGATTTCTTCGGCACCTTCACCAGTTGACATACTTATAAATGTTGTGATAGAAGTTAATACAAATAAACCATATGCTATTCTTTTAACGATTTCTGATTTAAGTATCAATCCAATAACTAAGATAAGCACACCGATAATTGGTGTGATAATTGGCAAATGATTTACCACTAAATGTAAATGAGCTCCGTTCATATTTTTTTATTTTTATTAATTAATTAACCAATCATAGAGACACCTATGATTTTACCTATTCCAAATGTAACAGCTGCTGCTGCTAAACCAAAAATAACTTGTCTAAAACCAGAATACCAAACATTTTTACCTGTAAATAAAGTGATGGCTGCACCGATAATAAATAGACCAAAACCACTCGCAATTGTACTTAATATTATTGCTGTATAGCCTTTTGTAAAAAAGAAAGGAATAACAGGAATAACTGCTCCTATTGCAAATAATATAAAGGATGAAATAGCAGCTTCCATTGCAGAGCCTTTTAATTCTTCATGGTTAATACCCAATTCTTCTTTTACTAAAACAGCGTGTGCTTTTGCTGTGTCACTCATTAAACCATCAACAATTTCGTCTACTTGATCTTCTGGAATGCCTTTAGCTAAATAAATCAATTTCAATTCTTTACGTTCACCTTCTGGATTATTGACTAATTCTTCCATTTCTAAATCCATTTGGTTTTCGTACAATTCTTGCGAACTTTTTACTGAAATCCATTCACCTAAAGCCATGGAAAGTGCCCCAGCTAACAAACCTGCTAAACCAGCAACTAAAACACCTGATTGAGTTACTGATGCACCTGCAATTCCCATTACTAAGCTAAAATTGGACACCAAACCATCGTTGCCGCCTAAAACTGCAGCACGAATAGCATTGCCGCCAACAGATCGATGGCGCTTTTCAAAACGAGCAAGTTGAGATCCCGCAACTTTTGTATCGGTATCTAGAATAGAACGTAAAATTTTAACATGCGAATCTTCATTTCCTGTCACTTGAACATTTGTCTTCTTCTTTTGACGAATCACAGCAGTTGCCAATCCTTTTTCAGTGTCTAATAACGAGCCTAAAATATAATCATAACCGAATACTCTTCCAATTAAATGTAAGGTTTTCGCTCGCCAAGAAGGTAATGCAATCTTTTCAAATTCTAAGTTTAATTTTTTAGCGAATTCAACTGCGTGACTTTTTTCAATTTCACTCATTTGAGCAAAAACATGCGCCACAGCTTCATCGTCTTCATTTTTAGCTAAAATATCGTAAAGATACCAAGCGTCTATTTCAGTTTGTACGTGCGATAAATCCATTTTTAGTTAATTAGCGAATAAAGCTGAAGTTGATTCACCATGGCAAGAATTACAAGCGCCTGAACCGATTGTTGTAGACATGTAATTTGTCGTTCCGTTTGGACCAGTAATTGCAGGGTATAATCCCGTATATGTATTCGATTCTGTCGTGTAAAAATTACCTTTACTATCTATTGCCACAGTATATTTCAAGGTTCCACCTCCATTTGGTTGTGTATAAAACTTAACTGTCCCTGATGATAAATGTGCACTCAATGCTGAATTATATACACTTCCTGCAGCATTAAAACAACCTTTTCCTTCGCCACCACTTTTGTGACAAGTCATACAATTTTGACCAAAATTATGACTTTCGTTTTTTCCTGCTGCGCTAATATTTGATACACTACAATCACCTTCTTTATCACAACTTGGCAATAAGAAAGCACTGCAAACAAGTATAAATAACGCACTTAAAATTGAATTTGTTTTCATGTTATTTTTTTTTCAATAATTACAAGATACGATTTATTCTTCAGCTTTCAATAAAAAAGTTGAAAGAATATCATACGCTCCATTAATAACTAGTTGTTGAGAATAGTTATATTTTTTTGCTTTAAATTCAAACGCTGTCCATTCATTTTCAGTCGTTAAAACAGTAACTTCCGCCGGAATAAATGAAGTTTTTGATCCTTTTTTCACTGGAATGAAAACTACATTTTTACCATTTAATTCAACTATTGCTTCAGATGGAACACACTGTTGAGAAGATGTTCCTGTATGGATGGTAGCTTTAAAATAAGAACCTGGCGCAAGCGAACTATTCTCTTTGTCTAAATGACAATGAACCAAAACGGTTCTATCTAATGCGACTTCTTTTCCTATTAAAAAAACTTTTGCAGTCACAATCTCTTGTTGATCTGTTAAAGCTAATTGAACGTGTTGACCAACTTTCAAATGTTTCAAATCTTTTTCAAAAACAATAACTTCTGCATGTGCATGTTTTAAATCGATGATTTCCATTAAATGATCTTTTGGCTCAGCATATGATCCTACACTCAATGCCAATTTTGTCACCACTCCACTAAATGGAGCAACAACAGGGATTTCAGTTTGAATAACTCCAACATTCAGTTTTGCGAATGACAAACCTGCCATTGCCAATTTAGCTTTTAATCCATTTTTCTTTGCCAATGCTGCATTGTATGTGGATTTTGCATATTGATACGCTTTTAAACTACCTGCTTCTTGTTTAACAAGAGTAGTTTGACGATCCAATTCAGCATTTAAAAACTCTAAATTCCCGTTTACTTCAATGTAATCTTGTTGCAATTCTATCAATTGAGGATCTTCAAGTGTGAATAATGTTTGACCTTTTTTCACTAACATTCCATCGAGCACCTTCACCGATTTAATAAAGCCACCAAATTGAGCGGCGATAATCGTTTTGTTTTGAGGCGGAACTTCGATTTTACCATTCGCTTGAATCAATAATCCAATTGACTTTAATGTTGGAACCCCAGTCTTTACGCCTGCATTTTTAAGTTGAACAGCATTTAATTCAATGCTAATATCCGACTTAACTTCTTGTATTTTCTGCTTGTTATCTTTTGAATTACAAGCACTTAATACACTTAAGAATATACTTAATTTAATGAATATTTTCATAATCTTTTTATTGTGTTACAAACCAATTTAACTGATAAATTGCTTCGTTAACGGATTTTATAGTTTCTAAATAATTTAGTTCTAAATCAACACATTGTTGTTTTGTTTGTAAAAACTCTATCATTGATATTTCACCAGTAGTAAACATAATTATAGCTTGCTCTTTCATTAATTTTATTTGGCTTAACAAATGATCTTCATACATTTGATAGTCGTTTAAAGCTGTTTGATAAGTTGCTACCAACTGCTTGTATTGATTTGTTAAACTGTTCAAGATGTAATCTTTTTCATTGTTTCGTTGAGCAATATCCAACTGAATAAGTTGCATTTTTTTTCTAGTTGAACCATAAAAAAGCGGAATTTGCATTCCAACTTGAACAGATTGAAAACGATCCGATTGAGTGTAACTTTTATCAATACCATTGACACTATGAGAACCAACAAGTGTTTGATTCACATATCCAATAGTAAAATCTGGCATCGCTCTCGACAATACAACTTTTGAGTCTTTTTCTAACACTTTAATTTGTTGTCCAATTTGAGTCACCATCAAATGATTGTTGTAATTTTCTGTAACAGGATCCGTAAAACGAAGTATTAGTTTGAGAGAAGTTGCGCTTGGAATTTCTACCATATTTTCTCCAATTAGAAAAGCCAAATTTGCGTACTCACCAATCAATTGATTTTCTACAGCATGAACTAATTTTTGATTTTCTAATCGTTTCGTAGTTATTAATACCGCATCTAATTTGGTAATGTCTTTTACAGCATAGCGAATATTAGATTTTTGATCGATTAAGGAGTAAATAGAATCATTTTCAACTAAATATCGTAATTTTTCTTTCAAGAAAACACATGCATTATAACTTTTTTCTATCCTTAATTTGAGGTCTTTCCATTTCAATTCATACGACAATTTTGCTAAATCAGCCCTAGCTTGTCCTGCTTGACGTTCGCGAGAAAAAACAGTTGGAAAAGGCATCGTCTGAGCAATTGTAATGCTATTGTCTTTGTTGTAAAATGAATTGAATTGTCCCAACATAAAGATAAATGCAGTTTTTGGGATCACTACAGCCGCTTTACCTGCAAGGATTTCTTTTTCTATTTGTTGTGAAGCTATTTTCATTTCCAAATTCGTCGTTTTTGCTTTTTCTAAACACTGATCAAGTGAATAAGACTTCGTTTGTGCAAAAAACATAAACGGTAAAAAGAGCAATATTACTGTTGTAAGCCGTTTCTTTTTTAATTGTAGTTTTTTATGTTTTCGTTCTGAATACAAGTAAAATATTGGCAAGACAAATAAGGTCAATAAGGTTGCTGTAATTAGTCCTCCAATAACAACCGTTGCTAAAGGTTTTTGAACTTCTGCGCCGCTCCCATGTGACAATGCCATCGGTAAAAAACCTAAAGAAGCAACTAATGCTGTTAATAAAACAGGCCGTAAACGAACACGTGTTCCAAGTAAAACAATTCTCAAACTATTAGAATAACCAGACTTTTTCAGTGAATTAAATTCTGAAATCAAAACGATGCCATTTAATACTGCTACACCAAATAAGGCAATAAACCCAACACCTGCTGAAATAGAAAATGGCATATCTCTTAACCATAAAGCAAGAATTCCTCCCAATGCGGCTAATGGTATTGCTGAGAAGATCAATAGAGCTTGAATCATCGATTGAAAAGTAAGGTACAACAAAAAGAAGATCAACAACAATGAAACAGGAACAGCAATTGACAAACGTGCATTCGCAGCTTCTAAATTCTTAAAAGTCCCACCATATGTTGTATAATATCCTGGTTCAAAATCAACTTTTGAAGCTATATTTTTTTCTAATTCATTCACAATACTTGCAACATCTCTTCCACGCACATTAAACCCAACGATAATTCTCCTTTTGGCATCATCGCGTTGAATTTGATTGGGTCCTTTTTTCAATTCAACTACTGCTAATTCCTCTAATGGAACTTGCAATCCAGCTGGAGAAGAAATGGAGATCGATTTCAAATCATCCAAAGAAGCTCTGTTGGATGCATCTAATTTTACAACTAAATCAAAACGTTTTTCACCTTCAAAAATTAGTCCTGCTGTTTGACCAGCAAAACTTGTGTTAATTGCTTGATTAATCGCGTCAATAGAAATATTATACTTTGAAAGTGCAAGGCGATTAAAAGAAACTATTAATTGTGGCAAACCGGACATTTCCTCCACATAAACATCTTGAACACCACCAATTTTCGAAGCAATAGTTCCTATTTTTCGGGCATATTTACCCAACAAATCTAAATCTTCTCCATAAACTTTAACCACAACATCTTGTTTTGCGCCTGTCATCAATTCATTGAAACGCATTTGAATAGGCTGTAAAAATCCAAAACTTACACCTGGTATAGAATTTTCTAAAGTAGCTTGCATTTTTTCCGCTAATTCATCCTTTGATTCTGCTGAAACCCAATCCTTTTTATCTTTTAAAATGATCATTAAGTCACACGCCTCCATAGGCATTGGATCTGTTGGGATTTCAGCTGTACCAATTTTTCCAACCACTTGCTTAACTTCTGGAAAATTAGCGAGCAAAACAGATGATATTTTAGAAGTGGTCTCAACAGTTTTTGTTAAACTCGTCCCCATAACTAAGCGTGTTTCAACAGCGAAATCACCTTCATCTAAAGACGGAATAAATTCGGCTCCTAAACGATTAAACAATAAAATACAACTTACAAAAAGAACGAATAAACCTACCAATACTTTTCGTTGATTACGTAAAAAACTATTCAACGAAGGGATGTAAACTTTTTTGACAGCAGCAACTATAGTATCACTCCACGTTTTTCGAACACTTATTTTTTTGGATAAAAACAATGCTGAAATCATTGGAACATAGGTTAATGATAAAATCAATGCGCCAATGATTGCAAACATAACCGTTTGTGCCATCGGACGAAACATTTTACCTTCTATACCAACTAATGCCAACAAGGGTAAATACACCACTAATATGATTATTTGTCCAAATACGGCACTTTTACTAAATTTAGATGCAGAATTAAAAACTTGTAAATCCATTTCATGTTGATTCAAGTTTCGTGACCCTTGCAGATACAAAATGTGTAATGTTGATTCAACAATAATAACTGCACCATCGATAATTAAACCAAAATCAAGCGCACCTAAACTCATTAAATTTCCGGAAACTCCAAAAACATTCATTAATGAAATGGCAAATAACATTGCTAAAGGAATCACAGACGCAACAATTAAACCCGCTCTAAAATTCCCTAATAATAAAACCAACACAAAGATTACAATTAACGCACCTTCAATCAAATTTGTAGATACCGTAGAAATTGCTTTGTCAACTAATTTTGTTCGATCTAAATAAACTTCGATATCAACACCATTCGGTAAGGTTTTACGAATTTGATTCATTCGTTCCTTTACATTTTTAATAACATTTGAAGAATTAGCTCCTTTTAACATTAAAACTATTCCGCCTACTGCTTCTCCTGTATTATTGTAGGTAAGTGCACCGTATCGAACTGCTTTTCCTATGTTAACTTTTCCAATGTCTTTCACTAAAACTGGAGTTCCTAATTGGTTCTGTGCAACAACGGTTTGTTCGATATCAGTTATAGATTTCATCAAACCATCTGTTCTAATGTAAGTTGTCGTTGAATTTTTTTCAATGTAAGCGCCTCCTGTATTTTGATTGTTTTGTTCAACGGCTTTAAAAACATCTGCAATCGATAATCCAAATCCTTTCAATTGCGTTAGGTTTACAGCAATTTCATATTGTTTTAAATTACCTCCAAAACCACTAACATCAGCAACACCTTCTACGCCTAGTAATTGCCTGCGAATTACCCAATCTTGAATCGAGCGTAATTCAGTTGCATCAATTTTAGATTCGAAACCTTTTTTTGCCTTAACAATGTATTGGTAGATTTCACCTAAACCAGTACTCAAAGCAACCAATGAAGGATCACCAAATCCAGGTGGAATTTTACTTTTTGCTTCTGACAAACGTTCAGAAACTTGTTGACGTGCCCAATAAATATCCGTTTGTTCCTTGAAAACAATTGTAACTACACTTAACCCAAAACGACTAAAAGAACGAATCTCTTCAATTTCAGGAATGGTTGCCATAGTTTGTTCTACAGGAAACGTAACAAAACGTTCTATGTCTTCAGCTCCTGAAGATGGAGAAGAGGTAACAATTTGTACTTGATTATTTGTAATATCTGGAACAGCATCTATGGGTAAATTTGTGAGCGAAATTATGCCCCAAATAATGAGTCCAAGTGTCATAATCCCAACAATCAATTTGTTGGAAATTGACCAATTAATTATTTTATGTAACATGATTTATGTGTTAATTGAAAAAATTAAACGTATGAACGTTTACTTTAAGTTCAGATTAACAAGACTTTGGAGGATTCCAAATTGCAAACAATTTTTGCTGATAAAAGGACTTTTTGTAATTAAAATGTTCTTTTTTTATGATGGGAATAATTATTAAATCTTCAATCTTTAAAATTGAACAATCTTGATGAATTAAATGAAAAGAATTTGCTGTTAGTGTTTTAAACGGTAAATTCTTTTCATCTTTATTAGGTTTATGGTCTTTTGAATAATGCTCTTTTAAAAAAGTAAAAAATGAAGAATAGGAAGTTTCACTTTTTTGATGATTGTTGTAATGAGCAATCACTTCAGTAAATTTAAAATATTCACCACCTCGCATATTTGGTGCGAGTGATACAATCGTAAACAAAAAAGTAAATAGAACAATTACAAGTCTCATAGTACAAAGCTAAGTATTATTCCAATGTTATGTTAAACAAGTTAATTAATTTAACATTAAGCCATCGTACTAGGTGTTCCAAAATTCATTGGGGGCATACCACCATTATTATCATCATCAATATGTCCGAAATTTTGCTCGTATTTTTGAACGTTTTCAATCAATGCTTTCATAAAACGTTTTGCATTTTGTGGTGTCATGATTACACGAGAACGAACTTTTCCTTTAGGCATTCCTGGCATAACTTGAATAAAATCACATACCATTTCTGCAGGTGAATGCGTAATAATTGCAAGATTTGAATAAACTCCTAACGCAATATCTTCCGTTAGTTCAATATTCATTTGATTTTCATTGTTTACTTCTTCCATTGTTGTTTTTTTTATGAAATTACACTTTTTTTAGTTCTTTAAAACAAAAAAAGGAGCAATTTTTTCAAATTGCTCCTTTCACTTATCATCTTAAAACTGATTAATTCTCAGAGATTTCTTCTAAGGCTTCATTTGAAGCAACAATCATTTTTTGGAATCTTCTAACTCCTGTTCCTGCTGGGATTAAATGACCAACAATTACATTTTCTTTCAATCCTAATAAATGATCTTCTTTTCCAGAAATTGCAGCTTCGTTCAATACTTTAGTTGTTTCCTGGAAGGAAGCAGCAGAAATAAACGATTGCGTCTGTAAAGATGCTCTTGTAATACCTTGTAATAATGGTGTTGAAGTAGCTGGAACAGCATCTCTTGCATCCACTAATTGTTTGTCTGAACGTTTCAATTGAGAATTTTCATCTCTTAATCTTCGTGCTGAAACAATTTGTCCTGCTTTCAATGACGGTGAATCTCCTGCATCAACAACAACTTTCATTCCGTAAATTGCATCATTCTCTTCCATGATATCTGCTTTGTGAACAGATTGACCTTCTAAGAAACGAGTATCTCCAGCATCAATAATTTCAGCTTTCAACATCATTTGACGAACAATTACTTCAAAATGTTTATCATTAATTTTCACACCTTGCAAACGGTAAACTTCTTGAATTTCATTAACAATGTATTCTTGAACTTTCGTTGGACCTTCAATGTTCAAAATATCATTTGGTGTTGTAGCACCATCAGATAATGGTTGACCAGCACGAACGAAATCGTTTTCTTGAACTAAGATGTGTTTAGAAAGAGGTACTAAATATTTACGAACATCACCATTTTTAGAAGTGATCTGTATCTCACGATTACCACGTTTGATTTTACCGTATTCAGCAATACCATCAATTTCAGAAACAACTGCAGGATTAGAAGGATTACGTGCTTCAAATAATTCAGTAACACGTGGTAAACCTCCTGTAATATCTCCTGTTTTACCAGCAACACGAGGAATTTTAACTAAGATTTCACCGGCTTCAATTTTATCACCTTCTCCAACAGAGATATGTGCGTCAACTGGCAATGAATATTCTCTTAAAACTTCTTTCGTTTTTGCATCAACAATGTGAATTGCAGGGTTTTTCTTTTTATCTCTAGATTCAGTAATTACTTTTTCAGTAAATCCTGTTTGCTCATCGACTTCTTCTCGGAAAGTAATACCTTCTTCGATGCCATCGAATACAACTTTCCCTGAAACTTCAGAAATAATTACTGCATTGTATGGATCCCATTTACAGATAACATCTCCTTTTTTCACTTTCGTGTTTGCATCAATCACCATTTCAGATCCATAAGGAATGTTAGCATTCATGATAACAATACCTGTTTTTTCATCCGTAATTTTCATCTCAGCAGAACGACCAACTACAACAACTCGTTTAGAACCATCAGCATTTGATTTTTCGATTGTTCTCAACTCATCGATTTCTAATTTACCATTTGCTTTTGCTTTCATATCTGAAACATCCGCAATGTTAGAAGCTGTACCCCCAACGTGGAATGTACGTAATGTTAACTGTGTACCTGGCTCACCAATTGACTGAGCAGCTACAACTCCAACAGCGTCTCCATGTTGAGCAGTTCTATGAGTAGCAAGGTTTCGCCCATAACATTTTGAACAAACACCTCTTCGCATTTCACATGTTAAAACTGAACGAATTTCAACTTCTTCGATGTTAGCTTTTTCAATAGCATTTGCTACATCTTCAGAAATTAATTCTCCTGCAGAAACAATGATTGTATCCGATTCTGGGAAATAAATATCGTGAACAGATGTTCTTCCTAAAATACGATCGTATAAAGGTTCAACTACTTCATCATTTTTCTTCAATGAAGTCGCAACAATACCTCTCAATGTACCACAATCATCAGCATTGATAACAACATCTTGTGCAACATCCACTAAACGACGTGTTAAGTATCCAGCATCTGCAGTTTTCAAAGCTGTATCCGCCAAACCTTTACGCGCACCGTGAGTAGAAATAAAGTACTCAAGAATCGATAATCCTTCTTTAAAGTTAGAAAGAATTGGGTTTTCAATAATTTCTTGAGCAGAAGCACCAGATTTTTGAGGTTTCGCCATCAATCCACGCATACCTGAAAGCTGACGAATTTGTTCTTTCGAACCACGCGCTCCAGAATCAAACATCATGTAGATTGAATTGAATCCTTGTTTATCTGTTTTTAATTGCTCCATTAACGTGTGCGTTAATCGAGAATTTGTATGTGTCCAAATATCAATGATTTGGTTGTAACGCTCATTGTTTGTGATAAGACCCATGTTGTAATTCATCATGACTTCTTTCACATCTTTCTCAGCTTTTTCAACCAATTCTACTTTTTCTTTTGGAATGATGATATCATCTAAGTTGAATGACAAACCACCTTTAAAGGCCATGTCATAACCTAATTCTTTAATATCATCTAAGAATTGAGCAGTTCGAGAAGTACCAGAAATTTTTAATACTTCACCGATAATATCGCGCAATGCTTTTTTAGTCATTACATCATTGATGTAACCTACTTCACGTGGAACACGATCATTAAACATCACACGACCACAAGTTGTTTCCAAAATTCTTAATTCAGGAACACCTTGTTCATTTAAATCGTAAGTTTTAACTTTAATGTGTGCATGTAAGTCTAATTGGCGTTCGTTGTAAGCGATAATTACTTCTTCCGGAGAATAGAATGTACCACCTTCACCTTTTACAATAACTTCATCTGTAGATTTCTTACCTTTTGTAATGTAATACAATCCAAGCACCATATCCTGAGAAGGAACGGCAATAGGAGCACCATTAGCAGGGTTCAAAATATTATGAGAAGCCAACATCAATAATTGCGCTTCCAAAATTGCAGCATTCCCTAAAGGTAAATGAACTGCCATTTGGTCACCATCGAAATCGGCATTGAACGCAGTCGTAACCAAAGGATGTAAACGTATTGCTTTTCCTTCAATTAATTTAGGTTGGAACGATTGAATACCTAAACGGTGTAACGTAGGGGCACGGTTTAATAAAACTGGGTGACCTTTCAATACATTTTCTAAAATATCCCAAACTACTGGTTCTTTTCTATCAACAATTTTCTTTGCAGATTTTACTGTTTTAACAATACCACGTTCGATCATTTTACGAATGATAAACGGTTTGTATAATTCAGCTGCCATATCTTTCGGCAATCCACATTCGTGTAATTTCAAATCTGGTCCAACAACAATTACTGAACGTGCAGAATAATCAACACGTTTACCAAGTAAGTTTTGACGGAAACGACCTTGTTTACCTTTTAATGAATCAGATAATGATTTTAAAGGTCGATTCGATTCTGTTTTAACAGCACTTGATTTTCTTGAATTATCAAAAAGTGAATCAACCGCTTCTTGTAACATACGTTTTTCATTACGTAAGATAACTTCTGGCGCTTTGATTTCGATCAATCGTTTTAATCGATTGTTTCTAATAATTACACGACGGTATAAATCATTCAAATCTGATGTTGCAAAACGTCCTCCATCTAATGGAACCAATGGACGTAATTCTGGTGGAATAACAGGAACAACTTTCACAATCATCCATTCAGGACGATTATCAATACGTTCTTGAGATTCACGCATTGCTTCAACAACTTGCAAACGTTTCAATGCTTCGTTTTTACGTTGCACAGAAGTTTCATTGTTTGCTTGGTGACGCAAGTTGTATGAAGTTTCTTCAAGATTCATTGTTTTCAATAAATCGTAAAGCGCTTCAGCACCCATTTTTGCAACAAATTTATTTGGATCTGTATCCTCTAAATATTGATTTTCTTTTGGTAAAGCATCTAAAATATCTAAATATTCTTCTTCCGTTAAGAAATCTAAACGTGTTAAAGAAGAACCATCTAAATTAGTTGCAACACCAGCTTGAATAACAACATATCTTTCGTAATAGATAATTTGATCCAATTTTTTAGTTGGTAACCCCAACAAATAACCAATTTTATTTGGTAATGAACGGAAATACCAGATATGAGCTACAGGAACAACTAATGAAATGTGTCCCATTCTTTCGCGACGCACTTTTTTCTCTGTTACCTCAACACCACAACGGTCACAAACAATTCCTTTATAACGAATTCGTTTGTATTTACCACAATGGCACTCATAATCTTTAACAGGTCCGAAGATTCGTTCACAGAACAAACCATCTCTTTCCGGTTTATATGTACGATAATTTATCGTTTCTGGCTTAAGTACTTCTCCACTTGATTGCTCAAGAATCACCTCTGGCGAAGCCAAGGAGATGGTAATTTTGTTGAAGCTACTTTGTTTTTTTGGTGTTTCTTTTCTGTAAGCCATTTTTGCTACTTTTCTAAATTCAACAACTTGACAATTAATCTAAAGAGATGTTTAAACATAAACCTCTTAACTCATGCAACAATACGTTAAATGATTCAGGAATTCCTGGTTCAGGAATGTTATCTCCTTTAACTATTGATTCGTATGCTTTTGCACGACCCATTACATCATCAGATTTAACTGTTAAGATTTCTTGTAATATGTTTGCTGCTCCAAATGCTTCTAAAGCCCAAACCTCCATCTCACCGAAACGTTGACCTCCAAATTGAGCTTTACCACCCAATGGTTGTTGTGTAATCAATGAATATGGTCCGATTGAACGAGCATGCATTTTGTCATCAACCATGTGCGATAATTTCAACATGTAAATTACCCCAACTGTTGCAGTTTGATGGAAACGCTCTCCAGTACCACCATCATACAAGTATGTTTTACCTGAACGAGGAACACCCGCTTTTTCAGTCCATTCATCAATTTCAGAAGGATGAGCTCCATCAAAAATCGGTGTAGCAAACTTAACGCCTAATTTTTCTCCAGCCCAACCAAGAACTGTTTCATAAATCTGACCTAAGTTCATACGAGAAGGTACCCCAAGTGGATTCAATACGATATCTACTGGTGTTCCATCTTCTAAGAATGGCATGTCTTCATGACGAACTATATTAGCAACAATTCCTTTATTACCGTGTCGACCTGCCATTTTATCACCCACTTTCAACTTACGTTTCTTAGCGACATAAACTTTAGCCATTTTGATAATTCCTGCTGGCAATTCATCACCAACTGAAATATGGAATTTTCTACGTTTATAAGTACCTAATAAATCATTCGCTTTAATGTTAAAGTTATGAATTACACGACCTACTAAAGTATTTAAATGTTCGTCAGAAGTCCAATTAGTTGGGTTTACAATTGAATAATCAATAGCAAATAAATTCTTTTGAATGAATTTAGTTCCTTTTTTAATGATTTCTTCTTTAAAGTTATTAAATACTCCAGCTGATTTATTCTCACCTAAAATACTTAACAATTTTTCCACTAATTTTTCTTTTAATGCTGCAAAATCTTTTTCGAAATCACCATCTAAACTTTCCAAAACAGGCTTGTCTTGAGCTTTAGACTTACGATCTTTGATTGCTCTAGAGAATAATTTTTTCTCAATAACAACTCCTCTCAATGAAGGTCCAGCTTTCAACGATGCATCTTTCACGTCACCTGCTTTGTCACCGAAGATAGCACGTAATAATTTTTCTTCTGGTGATGGATCAGTTTCTCCTTTAGGAGTAATTTTACCAATTAATATATCACCTTCTTTGATTTCTGCACCAATACGAATCAAACCATTTTCGTCCAAGTCTTTTGTAGCCTCTTCAGAAACATTTGGAATATCAGATGTTAACTCTTCCATTCCTCGTTTCGTATCTCTAACTTCTAACGTATATTCATCAATATGAATAGATGTAAATACATCATCACGAACAACACGTTCAGAAATTACAATCGCATCCTCAAAGTTATAACCTTTCCAAGGCATGAATGCTACTTTTAAGTTTTGACCTAAAGCTAACTCACCTTGTTGTGTTGCATAACCTTCACAAAGAACTTGACCTTTTTCAACGCGATCACCTTTTTTAACAATTGGTTTCAAGTTGATACAAGTACTTTGATTTGTTTTCATGAATTTTGTTAATGGGTAATGTGTTACCTCACTTTCAAAGCTCACTAATTTATCTTCATTTGTCCAATCGTAACGAATTACAATTTCATTTGCATCAACGTATTCAACAACTCCGTTACCTTCAGAATTGATTAATACACGAGAATCACGTGCTACTAATCTTTCAATTCCAGTTCCTACGATTGGTGAATTTGGTTTCAACAATGGAACTGCTTGACGTTGCATGTTAGATCCCATCAACGCACGGTTGGCATCATCATGTTCCAAGAAAGGAATAGAAGAAGCTGCTATCGAAGCAATTTGATTTGCTCCTACGTCCATTAATGTTAAATCTTTCGGTGCAACAACAGGGAAATCACCTTCAAAACGAGCTTTAACAAACTCAGTAAGGAAATTTCCTTTATCATCAACGATTGCATTTGCTTGTGCAATCATTTTTGCATCTTCTTCTTCAGCAGTTAAATAGATTGGTTCAACGTCCAATGCTACTTTACCTGCATCCACTTTACGGTATGGCGTTTCAATAAAACCTAATTTATTTACTTTCGCGAATACACACAAAGAAGAAATCAAACCAATGTTTGGTCCTTCAGGTGTTTCGATTGTACACAAACGACCGTAGTGCGTATAGTGAACATCTCGCACCTCGAAACCTGCTCTTTCACGAGAAAGTCCACCAGGTCCTAGTGCAGACAAACGACGCTTGTGAGTTACCTCAGAAAGCGGATTTGTCTGATCCATAAATTGTGATAACTGATTCGTTCCAAAGAAAGAATTAATTACTGAAGATAATGTTTTAGCATTGATCAAGTCAATCGGTGTAAAGACCTCATTGTCACGTACATTCATACGTTCACGAATTGTACGAGCCATTCTAGCTAATCCAACTCCAAACTGAGAATACAATTGTTCACCAACTGTTCTAACACGACGATTAGACAAGTGATCGATATCATCTACATCCGCTTTTGAATTGATTAACTCAATTAAATATTTGATGATACAAATGATATCATTTTTAGTCAATACACGTGATTCTTCAGAAGAATCGATTGACAATTTTTTATTCAAACGGAATCGTCCTACTTCACCTAAATCGTAACGAGTATCAGAGAAGAATAATTTCTCAAATACATTTTTAGCCGTTTCATAATCAGGTGGTTCAGCATTACGTAATTGACGGTAAATGTGTTCAACCGCTTCTTTTTCAGAATTCGATGTATCTTTTTGAAGCGTGTTGTAAATAATAGTAAAATCAGCGCTGTTAACATCTTCCTTGTGAAGGATAACGTTTTTAACACCAGAATCTACTATTAAATCGATGTGTTCTTCTTCTAAAATAGTTTCACGGTCTAAAAGCACTTCGTTTCTTTCGATAGAAACAACTTCACCTGTATCTTCATCACCGAAATCTTCGATCCATGATTTAAGCACACGTGCTGCTAATTTTCTACCTACTAATTTTTTAAGGTTTGCTTTTGTAGCTTTTACTTCGTCAGCAAGACCGAAAATCTCTAATATATCTTTATCACTTTCGTAACCGATTGCTCGGAACAAAGTAGTAACTGGCAATTTTTTCTTACGATCAATGTAAGCGTACATTACGTTATTGATATCTGTAGCGAATTCAATCCAAGAACCTTTGAAAGGAATAACACGAGCAGAATACAATTTTGTTCCATTTGCATGACGACTTTGACCAAAGAAAACTCCCGGAGATCTATGCAATTGCGATACTATAACGCGTTCTGCACCATTCACTACGAAAGAACCTTTAGGTGTCATGTATGGAATCGTTCCCAAATAAACATCTTGAACAATTGTTTCAAAATCTTCGTGTTCTGGGTCCGTACAGTACAATTTAAGTTTCGCTTTCAACGGAACACTATACGTCAATCCTCTTTCAATACACTCTTCAATAGTATATCTTGGTGGATCTATAAAGTAATCCAAAAACTCCAATACAAATTGATTTCTCGTATCTGTAATCGGGAAGTTCTCAGCGAAAACTTTAAATAATCCTTCACTCTCTCTGTTTTCAGGAGTTGTTTCCAATTGGAAAAATTCTTGGAAGGACTTTAGTTGAATATCCAAAAAATCTGGATAATCGAACTGACTTTTGCTTGATGCAAAGTTTACTCTTTTCGAAATGTTGTTTGATGTTGCCAAAGCCAAACTATTTTATTTTGATGAAAATGGTCTTAAAAAAGTGCAATATGCACAAAAACAGGACAAGGCATCCGTCAATTGACGGACGCCTTTCCTGTATATGAAGTAAGTAATTACTTAATCTCTACTTCAGCTCCAGCCTCTTCAAGAGACTTTTTAAGTCCTTCAGCTTCGTCTTTAGATACTCCTTCTTTCAATGTAGCAGGTGCACCATCAACTAAATCTTTAGACTCTTTCAAACCGTTTCCAGTTAATTCTTTTACAAGTTTAACAACTGCAAGTTTGTTTGCTCCACCAGATTTCAATATTACATCGAATTCTGTTTTTTCAGCAGCAGCTTCTCCAGCTCCACCGCCAGCAGCAGCCATCATTACAGGTGCAGCAGCAGCAGGCTCGATGCCATACTCATCCTTAAGGATAGTTGCTAACTCATTTACTTCTTTTACCGTTAGGTTTACTAGCGTTTCCGCAATTTGCTTTAAATCAGCCATTTTTATTTAATTTAAAAAAAGGTTCAACTAAAATTTAATAATTATGCTCGTTCTTCGAGCGTTTTTAAGATACCAGCGATTTTCGCACCAGCACCTGTAAGTCCAGAAACAACGTTTTTCGCAGGACTTTGAAGTAATCCAATAATTTCTCCAATTAATTCTTCTCTGCTCTTCAGTGCTACTAAAGCATCTAATTGGTTATCGCCAATAAATACTGCTTCGTCAATGTATGCACCTTTTAATAGAGGTTTATCATTCTTTTTACGGAATTCATGAATTAATTTTGCAGGAGCATTTGCTACTTCGCTGAACATGATTGATGTTGCACCAGCTAAAGTACTTCTCAAATCACCAAAATCTCTACCTGTTACGCGATCCATTGCTTTTTCAAGCAAGGTGTTTTTGACAACACGCATACGGATATCACTTTGGAAACATCTTCTACGAAGGCTATTAACTACTTCTACTGTTAATTCCGCTGTGTCTGCTAAATAGAATACATTTGCAGCTGTTAATTCAACTACTAACTCATCTATGTACTTTGCTTTTTCTTCTTTTGTCATAATTGTAAGTTTTAAGCAACAACAGACTTCGCATCCACTTGGATACCAGGGCTCATTGTAGAACTCAAGTAAATACTTTTAATGTATGTTCCTTTAGCAGCAGAAGGTTTTAACTTGATAAGAGATTGGATTAATTCGAAAGCATTTTCTCGAATATTTCCTCCTTCAAAACTAACTTTTCCAACAGATGAATGGATAATACCATATTTATCTACTTTGAAATCAATTTTACCAGCTTTAACTTCTTCAACTGCTTTACCAACTTCCATTGTTACTGTTCCTGTTTTTGGATTTGGCATTAAACCTCTTGGTCCTAAAATACGACCTAAAGCTCCAACTTTACCCATTACAGAAGGCATTGTAATAATGACATCGATATCAGTCCATCCACCTTTGATTTTCTCAATGTACTCATCCAAACCAACGTGATCAGCACCAGAAGCTTTTGCTTCGGCTTCTTTATCAGGTGTACACAATACAAGTACGCGTACATCTTTTCCAGTTCCGTGAGGCAAAGCTACAGTTCCTCTCACCATTTGATTTGCTTTACGTGGGTCAACACCCAAACGTACACAAATATCAACAGATGCATCAAATTTAGTAGTAGAAATACTTTTAACCAAATCGCATGCTTCTGTTAACGAGTAAGATTTTTCTAAATCAAATTTAGCTAAAATCTCTTTTCTTTTTTTAGATACTCTTCCCATAACACTAACGATTATTTGGTTTTTGGTGCTTCACCACCTTTTACTGTTACTCCCATACTTCTTGCTGTTCCTGCTACCATAGTCATTGCTGCGTCAACAGTAAAACAGTTTAAGTCTGGCAATTTGTCCTCAGCGATTAAACGAACTTGATCCCAAGAGATCGAACCAACTTTCATTTTGTTTGGTTCAGATGATCCTTTTTTGATTTTTGTGTGCTCAACAATTTGAACTGCTGCCGGTGGAGTTTTTAATACGAAATCAAAAGATTTATCACCATAAACAGTGATAACAACTGGTACAACTTTTCCAGGACGATCTTGCGTACGTGCATTAAACTGCTTGCAAAACTCCATAATGTTAACCCCTTTTGCACCAAGTGCGGGACCAACTGGAGGCGCTGGATTGGCTGCACCACCTTTGATCTGTAATTTGATCAATGCTGCTACTTCTTTAGCCATTTGTGTTTAAATTATGTAGTCAAACATGAGTACTTACGGGAAGCTTTAATCGCTTTCCTCACTTCTACGGTTAATAAAAAATTAAATCTCTTTCTCTACTTGCATGTAACTTAATTCAAGCAAGTTTTTTCTACCAAATATTTTCACCATTACTTTTAGTTTTTTCTTGTCTTCGTTAATTTCGTCAACAACACCACTAAAATTATTGAATGGACCATCTATTACTTTAACAGATTCTCCAACAACAAATGGAATTTTCATTTCTTCTTCAGATTCAGATAGTTCATCAACTTTACCTAAAATTCGATTTACTTCTGATAAACGCATTGGAACAGGTTCACCACCTTTCTCAGTTCCTAAAAAACCAATAACGTTTGGAATACTTTTGATTACGTGAGGTACTTCACCTACCAAAGCAGCTTCAATTAAAACATATCCAGGTAAGTAAGCTTTTTCTTTGCTAACTTTCTTTCCATTTCTAATTTGAAAAACTTTTTCTGTAGGAATTAATACTTGATCAACGAAATCAGTTAATTTTAATCGTGAAATCTCAAGGTCAAGATATTCCTTTACCTTTTTTTCTTTTCCACTCACAGCACGAACAACGTACCAACGTTTTTTAATTTCTCCCATGAGTTTTTATTTAAAACAATCCGTAAATAAAGCCCATTGCACCTTTCCAGAAAGACTTTGAATCACCAGTGATTCCAAATCCAAAATCCATTACAAAAATAATCAATGATATAATAACAGATGCTACTACTACAATGATTGTATTACTTTGCAACTCTTTCCAAGTTGGCCAGGTTACGTTGTGAACCATTTCGTTCACTGTTTCGCTGAAATATTCTTTTATTTTTGACACTTTACATCAATTTTGCACGGGCGGTAGGGATCGAACCCACGACCAATGGTTTTGGAAACCACTACTCTACCATCTGAGCTACACCCGTATAAAAAGGGGAGCAAGCTCCCCTTTAAATATAATTTATTTAATCTCTTAAGAGATGATTTCTGTAACCTGACCAGCTCCAACAGTTCTACCACCCTCACGGATTGCAAAACGTAAACCTTTGTCCATTGCTACAGGAACGATTAACTTAACATTGATTGTTACGTTATCACCTGGCATAACCATTTCACGTCCGTCAGTTAAGAAGATTTCTCCTGTAACGTCAGTTGTACGGAAATAGAATTGAGGACGGTATTTGTTGTGGAATGGTGTGTGACGTCCACCTTCTTCTTTTTTCAATACGTAAATCTCAGCTTTGAAATCTGTATGAGGTGTAACAGAACCTGGTTTACAGATTACCATTCCTCGTTTGATTTGAGATTTTTCAATACCTCTTAATAATAAACCTACGTTATCACCAGCTTCACCTCTATCAAGGATTTTACGGAACATCTCAACACCTGTTACAGTAGAAGATAATTTCAATTCACCCATTCCTAAGATATCAACTGCTTCACCTGAATTAATAACTCCAGTTTCGATACGACCTGTTGCAACTGTACCACGACCTGTAATCGTAAATACGTCTTCAACTGGCATCAAGAATGTTTTATCAACATCACGTGGAGGTAATTCGATATATGTATCAACTGCATCCATCAATTCTTCAACTGTAGCTACCCATTGTGACTCACCGTTCAATGCACCCAAAGCAGAACCTTTGATTACAGGAGCGTTGTCTCCATCATAACTATAGAATGAAAGTAATTCACGGATTTCCATTTCTACTAACTCTAATAACTCTTCATCGTCTACCATATCCACTTTATTCATGAATACAACTAAACGAGGAACACCAACTTGTTTACCTAACAAGATGTGCTCACGTGTTTGTGGCATTGGACCATCAGTTGCAGCAACAACCAAGATAGCACCGTCCATTTGAGCAGCTCCTGTAACCATGTTCTTTACGTAATCCGCGTGACCTGGACAGTCAACGTGTGCGTAATGACGGTTAGCTGTTTCATACTCAATGTGAGATGTGTTAATTGTAATACCACGCTCTTTTTCTTCAGGTGCATTGTCAATTGAAGAGAAATCACGTACTGCAGCCAATCCTTTACTAGCCAATACACTAGAGATTGCAGCTGTTAACGTTGTTTTACCGTGATCCACGTGACCAATAGTCCCGATATTCACGTGTGGTTTGGAACGATCAAAATTTTCCTTAGCCATTGTTCTATTTGTTACTTAGTTAATAAAAAAACAAAATTTTATAATATACAAAATTTCACCCAAATCTGAGTGAAACAAATCTTTTTCGTGAGCCAATGACGAGAATTGAACTCGTGGCCTCTTCCTTACCAAGGAAGCGCTCTACCCCTGAGCTACACCGGCTTCTACTTTCAAAAATTGAGCGGGAGACGAGATTCGAACTCGCGACCCTCAGCTTGGAAGGCTGACGCTCTACCAACTGAGCTACTCCCGCTTAAATATATTATTGTGGGGGTGGATGGACTCGAACCAACGATACCTTCCGGTGACAGATTTACAGTCTGCTGCAATAGCCACTATGCGACACCCCCAAAAAAAATTGAGCCGATGGAGGGACTCGAACCCCCGACCTGCTGATTACAAATCAGCTGCTCTAGCCAGCTGAGCTACATCGGCACATTATATTGGTATTCAATAATTGAAAGAACTTATTTAAAGTGTTTCTCCCGTTTTGGGTTTGCAAATCTATGAAAGAAATCTGTTATAGCAATAACTTTTTTAATTTTTTTTTAATTTTTTTTTTAGTTTTTTGCTATCTCATTGTTTTTATTGCATTTACACTTCTTTTTCTTTATGCTTTTCAACTTGTTTCCTCAATGCTTCAACTGATAAATCAGTAGCCTCTTCAAAGGTTTTACATTGCTTTTTTGCAACTAGTGTTTTACCAGGAATCAATAATTTTATTTCGGCTATTTTATTTTCTTTGTCTTGACTTTTATCCAATTTTAAATAAACCTCACAAGCGGTTATATGATCAAAATACAATTCAAGCTTTAAAGCCTTTTCGTGAATGAATGCCAACAACTTCTTGTCAGCTGTAAAATGAATTGAGTGAACTTGAATTTCCATAATTAATCGTCTTTATGCCCCCTTGGATGAGCTTGTGAATAAATACTCGTTAACTTTGAAAATGAATTATGCGTGTAAATTTGTGTGGCTGACAAATTAGCGTGGCCCAACAAATCTTTTAATGTCTCTAATCCTGCCCCATTGTTTAACATATGAGTAGCAAATGAATGGCGCAAGATATGCGGACTGCATTTATCCAAATTCGTTACTCCACTAAGATAATAATTTATTTTTCTATATACAAACTTAGGATACACTTTATTACCATTATTTAACACAAAAAAATTGATTGAAGAACCATTCAATTGAGCCAATAAATTAATATAGTGGCTAATTTGTTCTTGTAAAGCGCTTGAAATCGGAATAATTCGCTCTTTATTTCTTTTTCCTAGTACTTTTATTTGATTATTTTGAACATCAGTTTTTTTTAAATTGACAAGTTCACTCAAACGTATACCGGTTTGATAGAAGAATTCAAACATTAACCGATCTCTAATCCCACTAAAATCTGAAGAAAAAACAAGATCTAATTTTTCAGAAATCAATTCTGACTCTTTTGCAAAAGATGGTAATCGTTTGGCATTTTTTGGTCCATTGACTTTAATCATTGGACTTGTTTCAATATAATCTTCTTTTTTAAACCATTTAAAAAAAGTTCGCAAAGAAGAAAGTTTACGATTTACAGATTTATTTTCTACTCCATGTTCAATTAATTCAACCATCCAAGCCCTAACCAATTTTGAGTTGACTTCTTTAATGTCTTTCAAACTGTTGAGTTGAGCAAATTCAAAGAATTGTTGCACATCATTTGAATATGCAACTATGGTATGGGATGAATACCTTTTTTCTACTTGTAGATATGTGATAAATTTTTCGAGCATAAAAAAAGGAGCTATAAGCTCCTTTACGCATTTTTATAAAAATAGTTTCTACAATTCTGCAGAACGTAATTTCTGAATATAAGCTGCTTTAATTCTTCCTTGACGGTTCGTAATTGAAGGTTTAACAAACTCCTTACGACGACGTAATTCTTTCATGACATTCGTTTTGTCATATTTTTTCTTGTACTTTTTAAGGGCTCTTTCGATGTTTTCTCCCTCTTTTACTGGAATAATTAGCATATCTTGATTATTATTATTTTCTTAATTGGGTTGCAAATATATAATTAAATTATTTATCCACAATACTTATTTCAAAATTTCTCGAGAAATTACAATTTTTTGTATTTCTGAGGTTCCTTCACCGATTGTCATCAAACGTGCATCTCTTAAATACTTCTCAGCAGGATACTCTTTTGTGTATCCGTATCCGCCCATAATTTGCATCGCTTCATTACCACATTTTACTGCAACTTCGCTAGCATAATATTTTGCGAAAGCACCTTGTTTTGTTAAATTTTGTTTTCTATTCTTTAAATCAGCAGCTTGATACGTCAACAGTTCTGCCGCTTCAACTTCTGTTGCCATATCTGCTAATTTAAAACCGATCGCTTGAAAATTTGCAATCGCTTGACCAAATTGCTCGCGTTCCTTTGCATACTTTAAAGCTGATTCATAAGCGCCTCTGGCAACTCCACAACTCAATGCTGCAATTGAAATTCTACCACCATCTAAAATTTGCATCGCTTGTTTGAAACCCATTCCAACTTGACCAATCACTTGACTTTCATGAATGCGAACATTGTCAAAAATTAATTCTGCTGTTTCACTTGCACGCACACCAAACTTATCTTTGATTTTCACAGCAGAAAATCCTGGTGTTCCTTTTTCAACAATAAAAGCTGTAATTCCATTACTATCTAAAAGTTCACCTGTTCGAACTAATACAACAGCAACATCACCAGACAAGCCATGAGTAATCCAATTTTTAGAACCATTGATTACCCAGTATTCACCATCTTTAACACCAACTGTTTTCATTCGCATTGCATCAGAACCTGTATTTGCTTCAGTTAAACCCCAAGCTCCAATCCATTCACCTGAAGCAAGTTTTGGCAAGTATTTCTTCTTTTGTTCTTCTGTTCCATGGTAATAAATATGACCTGTACATAATGAATTGTGTGCTGCAACACTTAATCCAACACCTCCACAGACTTTGCCTAACTCCATTAAAGCAGTTGCATATTCAAAATAACCGAATCCAGAACCTCCGTATTCTTCAGGAATATAAATTCCTAACAAACCTAATTCACCCATTTTTTTCATGGTTTCAACTGGGAAAAATTCGTCAGCATCCCATTGATTCAAATTTGGTTTTATTTCTTTTTCAGCAAAATCACGCACCATTTGTGCAATCATTTTTTGATTTTCATTTAATTCAAAATTCATATTGACTTTTTTATTTTAAATAAATCGCCTTAATAGCGTGTTAAATTAACAATATTATCGGTGTATTTTTTTAATATTTCTTCACCATTTAAAAAATCTAGAGCTACTAAAAAATTAAATCCAGCTACTTCTCCCCCTGATTTCAATATCAATTCTGCAGCTGCTGCAGCAGAGCCTCCAGTTGCTAATAAATCATCGTGAATCAATACTTTGTCACCTTTAGAAAGTGCATCTGTATGCATTTCAATAGTAGCGCTTCCATATTCTAAATCATAAGAAAAACTAATTTTTTCATATGGTAATTTACCTTGTTTTCTAATCAAGATAAAAGGTAGTCCTAATCGCATTGCAAGTGGATATCCAAATAAAAAACCTCTGCTTTCAATCCCCGCAACCGCTTGAATATTTGCTGATTTATATAAATTTTCTAAATGGTCTAACACATTATTAGAAAGGGATGGATTCAACATGATTGTTGAAATATCTTTAAATAAGATTCCTTCTTTTGGAAAATTAGGAATGTCTCGAATTACTGCTTTTAGTTGTTGTTCAATATTCATGCTACAAAGATAAGTACGGTTTTAATTTATCAAACAATTCTTCATCAATTAATACACATTCTTTTATTTCTTCTATTGACCTGAATGCGCCACCTTTTTGATTTCTCATTTTCACTAAAGCATTTGCTTGGTTCCAATTAAAATATGGATGTGCTTTAAAATCAGCAGCTAATGCGCTATTGATGTCTATTTTCCGAATATCTTGTAAGGTAATAAAAATCAATCCTTCAATTGCATTGTACTTTTCGAGGTCAAATTTCCACACTTCTAATAATTGTGTTTTTTTGTAAAATCCACCAATTTTATCTCGGTACTTCAAAATATTTTTTGCAAAAAAAGTACCAATTCCTGGTAAAATTTCTAGTTCTTCTTGAGTGGCTGTGTTAATAAACAGCAGGTGTTTTTTTTCTGTTTCTAATTTTCGTTCTACTGTTTGAATTTGTTTGGTGTTTTTTTCAGGATAAAAGGTAGAATCTTTTATTAGGTTGAATAATTCTGAAGGAATAACAACTATTTTTTGTAATTGATCATTGGAATAAATACCTCTTTTAATAAATTTTAAAATTACAGCAACTTGTTTTTTAGACAATCCTAATTTTAACCAATCTTTTTCCTTGTATGAATTGGGATCAAATTTTTGAGGCGGAAGATAAAACTTATTTTTTTTTGAATATCTATTTTTCTTATAAAAGAACTTTTTCTTGTAGTGATTTTTAGTAAGCAGTTGAATTTTAGACGCTTCAATAGTGATTATTTCTTTTGGAGAAAAGAAGAGTATAATTCGCGGTACAAATAAAATCATCAACGAAATGAAGATGAAAATTAAAACGCCTCGTTTATTTCTAGCCGAGACAAAGAATGTTGGTGGTTTCACTTTTTATTATTAAAAAAATATATTGGTATTCCTAAAACGATAATAATTAAACTTATGCATGAATTTTTTGTGTCATAAATAATTAAATCAACACAAATAAAAAGTGTTAATGCACTATAAATTATAGGAATAAATGGGTAACCAAAAGCTTTGTATGGACGTTCCGTTTCTGGTTCTTTTTTTCGTAAGATAAACAATCCTGCAATTGTCAAAATATAAAATAACAGCGAAGCAAAAGTCGAGAATACAATTAAATCTTTATAAGTACCCGTTAAACATAATGCAGATGCCCAAAGACATTGTATCCACAACGCAATTCCTGGCACATTATATTGATTTATTTTTCCAGCTTTTTTAAAAAACAAACCATCTTTTGACATCGCATAAAACAAACGTGATCCAGCTAAAATAAGTCCATTGTTACACCCAAAAGTTGAAACCATAATCAATATCGCCATGATTGAAGCGCCAATTCCTCCAAAAATTACAGATGCAGCAGCAGCGCCAACACGATCATTTTGCGCAAATTTGATGCCGTTTTCAAGGACTGTAGTCCCACCTGGAACTCCAACAGGTAACAAGGCTAAATAAGCCAAGTTGGCTAAAATATAGATCAATGTTACAATTAGCGTTCCTAATAATAAACTTCTTGGAATATTCTTTTTTGGGTCTTTTATTTCACCTGCAATAAATGTTACATTATTCCATGCATCGGAAGAAAATAGCGAATTGATAATTGTAGAACCCATCGCTCCTAGTAAAGCAAACCCTACTAAAGGTTTGGCAGAAACAAAATTACCATTTTCATCTACCATGGTTCTTGATGCATCCCAAACATGTTGGAAATTATTAACTAAAGTGTCTGTTTTAAAAGCATAAGCAAAACCTAATACAATCAATGCAAACAGTGCGCCAATTTTTGCAGTTGTGAAAATTAATTGAATAAATTTTCCATTTTCAACTCCTCTAGAATTTATAAATGTTAAGAAAACAATCATAATAATAGCTAGAATTTGGGAAAACGTAACTTGAAAAGCTGAACCTATTGCAAAAAACACATTGTTTAATTCTGGAAAAAAAACAGCTGTATATTTTGCAAAAGCAACTGCTACAGCTGCAATTACACCTGTTTGAATTACAGTAAATACGGTCCAGCCATACAAAAAGGAAATCAATCTTCCATAAGCTCGTTGAATGTAAACATATTGTCCTCCAGCATTAGGCATCATACCTGCTAATTCACCATAACTTAACGCTGCAAAAACAGTGATTAAACCAGTAATTAACCACAAAACTAACATCCATCCAACAGAACCTATGTCACGCATCATTAAAGTTGTGACAATAAAAATACCAGAACCAATCATTGATCCAGCAACAATACTCGTTGCATCAGCTAAACCAAGCGTTCTTTTTAATTCCATTGTTGAAAGATCTATTAATCTTCTAATGTTTCAGAAGCGTTGACGATTGCGTCATGTCCTTTCAATGATTGTTCATATTCCCATTCATTCAAATGGCTATTTTTTCTAGAATACATGAAGTAAACGATTACTCCTAAAGCTGTCCATACTAAAAATGCTACCCACGTTTCAGGTCGAACAAAATACATCAAAGCAACATTGAATAAAACACCCAATGGTCCGATTATATACAAACCTGGTGTTTTAAAAGGTCTATCCAGTTGAGGTTGTTTTACTCTTAAAACTACAACGGCTAAAGAAATCATAGAGAATGCTAATAATGTTCCCATAGAACACATTTCAGAAACACTATTGATTGGTGTTACAGCTGCAACAACTGATATGATTCCACCCACTAAGAATGTGCTTCGAGATGGTGTTTTGTATTTTGGATGAATAAAACCAAACATTTTCTTTGGAAGTAATCCATCTTTCGCCATTCCAAGGAAGATACGTGTTTGACCCAACATCATCACTAACATTACAGAAATTAAACCAGCAGTTGCGGCGATTACAATAATGTATACAGCCCATGTTAAACCAACACCTGCAAAAGCTGAAGCTACTGGTGCACGCATATCTAATTCATTGTATTTAACCATTCCTGTTAAAACCAAGGACACCAAAATATAGAGGACAGTACAGATAATCAAAGAAGCCATAATGGCAAAAGGAATGTCTTTTTTCGGATTTTTTGCTTCTCCTGCTTGCGTTGAAACTGCATCAAAACCAATATACGCAAAGAACACAATTGTAGCTGCGGTTAATACCCCACCAATTCCAAAATGACTATCACCTTTGTAATCTGTATATTCGTTTGGAATGAATGGCGTCCAGTTAGCCGTATTGATATAAAAAGCACCTGCAATAATTACAAACAGTACTACAGCAACTTTTAAAATAACGATGATGTTATTAGTTTTAGCTGCTTCTTTAATTCCTTTTACTAAAATTGAAGTTACCACCCATGTAATTAAAAATGCTGGTAAATTGATTGCGAATCCTGAAAAACTAGTATTCGAGTAGTGTTTATTTAATTCAGCCATGTTTGAACCATTGGCTAAATCAATAACAGTAACTGGACTCTTAGCTTCTTTCACTAAACCAAAAGCTTCTTTAGAGCTTCTTAACCCTTCCTTAATTGTTTGCATATCTGGTAAAGAAGATTGAATGTATTTCACTACCTCTTTGCTGTTATGCAATCCCATCGATTTTAATGCTTCTTTCTTTTCTACCAAAGCATTTTTCAAAGTCGCTAAATCTAATTTTGGATTGATTGATGCTAAATATTCTTGGATTTGAGTTACACCCATTGCATCCGTAATTGTAGCTTTAGCAGTTGTGGCATCCATCATTAACCAAATGGGTAAATGAACATGAAATAAGTCTAATAATTTCCCGAAATAACCACTCCAACTAACAGCGACAGTGGTTGCTCCCATCATGTATTCCAGTATCAAATTCCAACCAATAATCCAAGCGAAAATTTCACCAACTGTGCCGTAAGAATAAGCATAAGCAGAACCTTCAACAGGTAATACTGATGAAAACTCTGCATAACATAGCGAAGCGAATAAACAACCAACACCAGCAATTACAAAGGCAAGTGCAAGCGCTGGACCTGCATGGTCATGTGCTGCTATTCCTGTTAAAGTAAAGATTCCTCCACCTATAATTGCGCCAATTCCTAATGAAGTCAAGCCCCATCTTCCTAAGATACGGTTCAAACTACTTTTTTTCATTTCTGCCTCAAATAAGGCCATCGGTTTTTTACGCCACGGACTTCTTGCCATCGTATGTTCTAATTTTGGTTAAGTGATAAAGATAGAAAAATTCTCTTATATCAAACGATAAATTTATAAAATGGAGAATGTTTCTTCCAACGTTTTAGGATTATAACCTAATTCTATTCGAGCTTTTGATAAGTCAAATCCTGTTTTTGGTGGACGTTTAGCAGGTTGATTCAAATTCAAGCTACTTGATTTTGTCAAGTTTTTTGTAGAAAGGTTAAAAAAGTGTGCAATTTTTTCAACTATTTCGAAGATTGAAAAAGTTGTTGGACCTGATATATGATAGATGCCAATTTTGTTCAATTCACAAATACGAATACACGCCCAAGCAAGATCGTTTGCCCAAGTAGGCGCTCGAAATTGATCATCAATAATTGCTAATGCTTGTTCTTTTTCAAGTGCCTCTTTCGCCCAATAAATAATATTACTTCTAGATAAATTGTTAGCTGTACCATAAACAATAATGGTTCGAACGATTGACCAATTAGAATATGCTGATTCATTTAATAATTGCTCAGCATTTACTTTAGAATGCGCATAAACACTTAAAGGATTCACTTGATCTTCTTCTTTGTAGTTTCCTTTTACACCATCAAAAACGAAATCAGTTGATAATAATTGAAAATGTGCATTGAATTTTTTGGAAGCTTCAAATAATAATTTTACAGATTCAAAATTGATTCGATTGCATTCATCAGGCTGTTGTTCACAGTGATCAACATTTGTCATTGCAGCAGTGTGTATAATGTGCGTTGGTTGAAATTGTTTAAAAACCATTTCAATTTCACTAGCATCAGAAATATCCATTTGTTGATAGTTGACTTTTGGGCAACTTGGGTTTCTGTTTTCTCCTTTAGATGTCGCTAAAAAAAGTGTTGAAGAATGATTCAATTGATCAACTATTTTTTGACCAAGTAAACCATTTGAACCTGTAATTAGTATTCTCATAAATTCTTTTTTATAATTCCCAAATAGAATTTCTTCGTTTTTTCTGAAATTTAAAATAATGTTTATGCTCTAATATCCAAGCCATTGCAATGTAAAGAACTAACGGAGAACCCAAGGTTACAAATGAGGTATAAATAAATCCTAATCGAACTTTAGATGATTCAATTCCAAGTTTTTTGGCCCACCAAGAGCAAACACCAAACGAGCGCAATTCAAAAAAAAACAATATCTTTTGTATTAATTTCATTCTGCAAGTAATTGTTGGCCGATTGAACAGCTTAAACATTTTTTATTCTTACAAAACTCGTTAAAAATTTCCAAGTAAGCTTGTGATTCTGCTGCATTTTTTGGCTTAACCCCAAAATCTTTCCATTTTTTTAAAGTACTATTTTTTTCTGCTGGTAAAATAGAAAGGATTTCAATTGCTTTTTCAATGAAATCATTATGCTCATGCTTATTTCCAAGCCAAAAAAGGAAAGGAACAACACCATTAATTAAAATGGTGTTTTGAAACGAATCTGAAAAAGATAGAGAGGCTGCAATTGGGAAATTCAATATTTTTTCTTTAAAACAAGAAATAATTGCTTGAGGAGTCATTTCACAAAAATCAAGATTAAAATCAAAGTAAATAAAAAACTGAATGAATTGATTGATTCTTCGAATAGGAGAATTTGATGGGCGAACCCCACCTTGTTTCCAGCTCGACGCATTCATACGATTTGAATGATTTACTGCTTGTTGTTCAAATAAATCCGTAATTGAACGAATAATAGCAAGTTGATCTTTTTGTTTTTGCGCTTTCAAATTATAAAAATCTATGCGCTTTGCCAATTCTTCAAAGGGCAATTGATTGGTTTTTGCTCCAAAAGATTTTGTGACAAAATAAAAAAAATATGCAACAGATGTTGGGTCTTCTCTCAAAGAAACACTACTTGTTTTTCGAATCAAACGTGCATACAATGATTTTTCTAAAAAATGAATTCGGTGAATATCTGTGACACTTTTAAATTGGGTTCCACACAAAATTGTGGATGCTTTTTTTAAATTAATTTGATAATTATTAAAATGCTTCCAATCAATAACACTTTTTAATTCGATGGTTGGAATTTCAAAACCAAATTGATTGATTGTCAAATCATTTTCATAAACTACGTGAAGTATGACATTGTTATAGGCTTTATCTTTATGGTGTTTGTGTTTTAACCAATCAGAAGAACGAATGTGCATTTCAATATTTCCAACCCATATTAATTGATCTAATAAAATAGTTGCATTGAAAAAATCTGGTCCACTTTCAAATTGATTGTAAGTCCCATAATCTAAAATCTTAAAGGATTCAAAATTTGTGAATTCTAACTTGTGAAAAGGGATTAACTTTTTGTCCCATAAATAATGTAAATATTTTTCTATCATCTTTAATGAGTGGCTTACTTAAAGATACAAAAAAAGCGCCAAGATATCTCTTGACGCTTTAAAAAATTACAACCTTATTAATTAAGGGTATTTTACATATGTTTTATAAGATGGATTTGCAGCTGGTGCAGTTGCAGGATCAAATGTCATGTTGACAACTCGACCTTCTGTTCTACGATTGTATTGATGTAATACTTCGTATAATTTTGGATTTGATGTTTTAAATTGGTTGATGTATTCTTCTTTTAACACCACAGTTTCTACACCATCCATATCACCTGGTTTAGATGATAAATATTCATCGCCTTTTTTCCAAATTGTTCTAGGCTCACTTTCACCTTTTCCAACTGGAATAATTCTACGCGCATCCAAACCTTTTTCTTCCACTAAATATTTATAGCATGCTTTTGCACGGTTTTCTGCTAATTTTTGATTCGCAACGTCTTTTCCACGAGCATCTGTATGAGAACTTAACTCTAAAACCATTTCTGGGTATTCTTGTAGTAAATTGTATACGAATAAAAGAGAATCTTGAGAATTGATGGTAGAATCAACCAATAAAGACCACTGATTTAATGGATATCGAACTTCTGGTAAACGTATTGGTTTGATAGGTAACAAAGCCATTTCAATGATGAAATTTTGCCCTTCAGCTAAATCAATCGTAGTAAACTGTTGCCCCTTTTTATCTTCATGGTATCCTGCTTTTGAAATCGCGATAGAATAAGTAGTGTTTTCATTGATAAAACGACTGTCTTTTTTCTTATCCCAGAAAACAGAACCTTGTTTGTTGGTAAAGCCTTCCCATGCAGAACCATCAGATCCTTTTACAGATACTTTTACATCTGCAATACGTGCAGATTTTTCACCCAATTCATTAACAATTACTTTCAAGTCAAATAAATTTGGAGGCATTTCATATGAATAAATATCTGTATTGTATTTACCATTAGGATCTTTTCTTTCAGAAGTGAAGTATCCTTTTTTATCAGATAATTCGTACAAAGCATAATCGTGACTTTCAGAATTTATTGGAGAGCCAAGATTTGTAGGGTTTTCCCATTTGTATTCATTTCCAACTTTTGCAGCTCTGAAGATATCCAAACCACCTAAACCAATCATTCCGTCGGTTGCATAATACAAACTTCCATCTTTTCCGAATGTAGGGAACAATTCATTTCCTGGTGTATTAATTTCTGGACCTAAATTTTTTGGAGTAGCCCAACCTTTTTTCTTATCAAATGTTGTATACCACAAATCTTTTCCGCCTAAAGTTCCTGCCATGTTAGCTACAAAAACTAAAAATTTACCGTCATCAGAAACACAAGGGTGCCCAATAGAAACACTATCGTGAGATTTAAGGTCTAATTTGATTGCATCTGTCCACTCGTCTTTACCTTTTAATTCTGCAGTCCAGATTTCACAACCTAAATTTTGTTTTTTCTCATTAGGACAGCGAGTAAAGAACATCATTTTACCACGAGCATCGAAACACATGCTTCCTTCATGTTGATCCGTATTTACAACACCAGATTTGTCAGCTAACTTAGGTTCTCCCCAATTTCCTTTTTTATCAATTTCACTCACCCAAATATCCATGTAGTTTTCACAAGAAATTGGATCAACATTGTTTCCTGTACCGCCAGATCTGCTTGAAGAGAAATATAATTTAGTTTCTTTGCGATCAGCAAACATCGGAGCCATATCGTATTCTTTTCTATTAATTGCCGCTTGATTAACAATTACGTGACGTGTTTTATTCGCAGCAAAGTTTTTTGTTTCGTTACATGAAGTTATACCAACATCTGCTAATTTATCAGATGGCACCGCTTTTTTGTATAATTTGTAACTCTCTAAGGCTTTGTCAAATTTACCCATCAAACGTAACATTTCACCATTATAATAATAAATTTTAGGTTCAACACTTTGGTATTCTAACAATAAAGCTCTGTCGTACCATTCATTTGCTTCTTTAAATTTATCAACTAAACGGTAACACTCACCAGTTTTAAAAGCCATAGATCCTTTTAGAATCATTGCTTTTTCACCTTTTCGTCCTAATTTAGAATAAGCATCTGCACATTTTTCAGCAGCCTCGCAATAGCGACCCATGTTAAAATAATTTTCTGCTTCAATAACTGCTTTGTTTTGACCCATAGCAAATAAAGCTACGCAAGAAAATAAAAAGGGTAAAATAAATTTAGATTTCATATAAATCAACTAAATAATAACAATTTAAAATACTGATAAAGAATAAAAAAAAGGCTGTATTATTACAAAATAGTTCCTGTAGTTTATTTTCATCGAGTGGTAAAAATAAATAAAAAAAAATAAAAAGCTATAAAAACTTTAAATATTAATCGATTAAACTGTTTAAATCTTAACAATTAATCATTTTCATTCAATACGTAGGAACGCCACTTATCTAACACAGCTTCAAAACCTGTCGCTAAAGCTGAATCAAAACGCATGTATTCTCCTGTTGTTGGATGTTCAAAACCTAATGTTTTTGCATGTAATGCTTGACCAGGAATCAATTGAAAACAATTCTCAATAAATTTTTTATATTTTGATGTTGGAGTACCTCTAGCAATTGTATCGCCTCCATACTCATTGTCATTAAACAAAGGGTGGCCAATGTGTTTCATGTGCGCGCGAATCTGGTGTGTTCTTCCAGTTTCTAATTTACATTCAACTAAGGTTACTAAACCAAAACGTTCGATTACTTTGTAATGAGTAACAGCATGTTTACCAAAATCTCCTTCAGGAAAAATTGCCATTACTTTTCTGTTTTTAAGCGATCTACCAATGTGTCCTGTAACAGTTCCATCTTCTTTTACATCTCCCCAAACTAGTGCATGGTACCTTCGTTCTGTTGTACGGTCAAAAAATTGCTTAGCCAAATGCGTTAGTGCATATTCTGTTTTTGCGATAACCATTAAACCTGTGGTGTTTTTATCCAAACGATGGACCAAACCTGGTCTTCCAAAATAGTCATGGATGCGTTGCGGTAAGTTTTCAAAATGAAACACTAAAGCATTTACCAAAGTACCTGTATAATTACCGTATCCAGGGTGAACGACCATATTTGCTGGTTTGTTAACAATTAATAGTGTGTCATCCTCATAAGGAATTTCTAACGGAATATCTTGTGCAATTAATTCTATTTCGCGAACAGGATAAGGCATCACAATTGAAACCTCGTCTTTTGGCTTGATTTTGTAATTTTGTTTTACAGCAATAGCGTTAACCAATACATTGCCATTTTTAGCTGCTACTTGTATTTTATTGCGTGAAGTATTGGGTAAACGGTCTAATAAAAACTTATCAATCCGAACAATTTCTTGTCCAGGATCTGCTACAAAACGATAGTGTTCGAATAATTCATCTTCTTCATTTTCAACTTCATCAATCTCTTCGTTCATCAATTTTTAATTAGTTTAATGGTTTTACCTGAACCATTTAATTGTGCAAAATAAATTCCAGCTGGTTGATCTGTCATATCAACAATATTTTCTGATGAAAATTGAATCAATTGTCCAGTTGCAGAAAAAATAGCAACTCCTTGAAACTCTTTTACCTCAAATGTTACAATCGAATTAAATGGATTTGGGTAAACTGTATATTGTTCTTCTGATATTTCCTCCGTTGTTAATTCTGCATCTAATGCTGTTGAAAAAATAGGACGCAGCATAACAGAACCTTCAATAGAAGAACCGATCCAATTTACTCCTCCATCAATACTGTAAAATGTTTTATCAGAATTATCCGTGTTTTTATCTAATCCAATGTTGAGACGATCAGCATCAAATTGTCTCCAACCCACAAAAAAACTTGTGCCAACGGCAACTTTTACTGAATCTGGAAAATTGTACAATGTAAATTTATTGCGTTCATTTTCATAAATCGGTTGTCGTGGAAAGAAAATATTATCTTGGTAGATAACTGTACCAGGAACACCACCGTTATTTTCCCAAACAGTCAATAAAAATAGTTTATTAGAAACATCATTGACACTTGGTACAAAGTGGATAGCAACACCCAATAAAGAATCTGCTTCGTAGGCATCAAAACGAACCGCTAATCTTGCTTGTGAAGCAGTTGGTCCATATGCTAATTCTGCGCTACCGTCATCGTAACTATAATAATTTGAAAAAATTTGTTTTACTTGACAAGAATCATTTTGGGATAAATTTGGAAATGGAGCACCTACAGTTGCAATAACATCAAACTCTTGAGAATTTCCAGATTTAGATGGGTCAAAATTATAACCAGCAGAGAAATCATGGAAAGAAGAATAAGTTGTTCTTGGGCCATAATTAATATTCCCCCCTGATAAGGTTTGTGCATTTAATAGAAAAGAACTTTCTAGAGCTGAATTATAATTGATTTTCACTTCTCCATTTTGGTTGTTTTCAGTTAAATTACTTCCATTGTGAACAACTATAGACACTGCATCATTCATTTTGCCCGAAGGATTGTTTTTATAATGATCCCATGGAACTGAAGTATAAGTATTTAGCAAACTTCCTATTGGATACGAAAAAGCAAAATCTTTGAACAAGGTATCTTGTTTCCCAGATTGGGATCTTAAATTTACGTAATCAACATGGAACATATCGAGCGCGCCAGATAATCCTCCGTAGTTTTTAAAGCGAAATTGAAATCCCTTTTTAAAGTAAATTGGATTGGAGATGTTAATATGTCCAACTTTAAACTCATCACTCGGAGCGCCATTTGTACTCCAAACTCTTTTCCATTGATTCAAATCTTTTGCATAGAACTCTACTACCAATGAATCTGAAAGTTCAGGTAAATCTCCCAAGCCTTTTGGCTGGTATAAAAAACTAAAGTAAACTGAATCAGCAGCTGAATATGGTGCTAAATCGATTGGTTTAGATGTTAAAAAATCGGCGTAATTTGTTGCTGTAGAACCTATAGAATAGGGAAAGCCTTGTTCATTTAATCCATCAAAAGTAGCAACACCTAATGATCTTGGATTTTTTGCAAAGCGATAGTTATGATATGTCGCATGATCGATCCAATAAGCTGATGGGTCATTAATTTCCATGAAAAATTGAGTAGCTGAATCTTGGAAATAGTCAGGGTTTGTAACAAAAATAGTATCCGATTCATCAGTAGTCAATCCCCCAATTGTATCATATATAAAATATGCTGGATACATTGGTGTAGTTGAGTATACAACAGGGTAAGAAGTTAAATCTCCCAACTTATTATTAACTGGAACAAAATTTACATCTGTGTAAGTGTCCGTAGCAACATTGTATGTTCTTTTAAAAGTAATTTGACTTGAGAATACTTCGTTTGATGTTAGTGGTAAATTTGTAACTCCATTTAATATTCTAAATTTTTTATCAAATGTTACAGTTGGATTCGAAAAATCTGATGTGTATTGTTGAAAATGATTTTTAGAAAACTCATCAAAAAATGGCAATGTTAAAGTATCTAATCGATAAATAAACGAACTGTCGAATGTATTCAATGACTTGTGTTGATTCATTTGAGCTGAAGAAAGCAAGTCAGAATTGACTGTTAATGGTCCAACAGATTCATATTGAGACACTGCTGAAAAAGCAACAACTGTGTAGATAAAAAATAATAAAAAACCTTTCATTTAATGAATGTATTAAAATTAAGGGGCTTGATTTATATCTGTGAAGTTTTTAGTCGCATAAACGGTAATTGTTGAACCAGCCGGAATCATCATTCCTTCAACAAACTCAGGCGATTGCGACTCAATTCTTGCTGCTAGTGAATCTTCATAAGTTAAGCATTCATTACAAACAGGTAAAAAACCAAAGGCTCCTAATTCAGTTAAACGAGCTTTTGCTTCAAAAATTGTTAAACCATATAAATTTGGAATTGCAGTTGGTTCTCCAGCGTCATTTTTACCAACAATCAATGTAATTGTTGCGCCAACTGGAACTTTTTGACCTTCACGGATTTCACTTCCTTTGTATAATTGTTTTAAAACAGCACCATTTGCCTCGTTCGTAGGTTGGTATTGAATTCTAAATTTTAAGCCTCTGTTATTTAATATACTTTCAGCAAAGCGTTGAGATTTATCTATTAAGCTCGGCATTTCAACCAATTGAGAACGTTTTGAAACTTTAAATCGAATGATTCTGTCTTCTTTTACAAATAATTTTGAAAATGCAGTAGCACGTGGGTCTTGACTTAATATTGTCCCCTCTGGTTTTGAAGGATCATAAATGGTTTCTACTACTTCATATTGCAAGTCTAACTCTTCAATCTGAGTTCCAACTGTGTTGATGTTTTTACCAGTAAAGTTTGGAACATTTATGTAATCACCATGATTCGTATATGCATCCAAATAAAATACAACAATCGAAACGATTAATAAATAGGCTAAAACAACCAATCCTAAATGTTTTAAGAAATGTTTTGACCAAACGAAAGTTCTAAGATTTTTAATAAATTCCATAGTGTTTTTCAATGCACAAATATAAAAAATTATGCGCTAAGCAAGAACATATTTTTTTAACTAAAAATTTAACGATAATTCATGTGATTTATAGAAGTCTTCAATATAAGCAATTGCTTCATCAGCTGAATCTACCAAGGCAAATTGATCTAAATCTTCTTGGTGAATATTTTGCTCTTTTTCTAACATTGTTGTTTTAATCCATTCTAAAAGTCCACCCCAATAATCTTTACCAACTAAAACAATTGGGCGTTTATTTATTTTTTTTGTTTGGATCAAGGTCAAAGCCTCAAACAATTCATCCAAGGTGCCAAATCCACCAGGTAAAATCACAAATCCTTGCGAATATTTTACGAAAATAACCTTTCTAACAAAAAAATAATCAAATTCTAAATTGTGCTCACGATCGATAAAAGTATTGTGATTTTGTTCAAAAGGTAAATCAATGTTTAATCCAACTGAAGGACCTCCTCCTTTTTGAGCACCTTTGTTAGCAGCTTCCATAACACCTGGACCTCCTCCAGTAATTACTCCATATCCAGTTTTCGCTAATTTTTCAGCAATTTCCATCCCAATTTGATAATACTTATTATCTGATTTTGTGCGAGCAGAACCAAAAAGTGAAATACAAGGGCCAATCTTAGCCATTCGTTCGTAGCCTTCAACAAACTCTGACATAATTTTAAAAATCGCCCAACTATCGTTGATTTTTATGTCATTCCAATCTTTTCTTGCTGTATTCATAGCCTAAATTTAAGGAAATAAATTTTAACTTCTCTATTTATTTAAAAATACATTAAATTAGCAGTAATGAAACCACTTATTACCCTATTAATTATCTGTTCAACTTCTATCTGTTCAACCCAGATAAACAGACAAGATACGCTTGTTTTAAAAAGATTTATAGTTACAAATTCAGCGATTGCAAGTACTTGGACTGCTTCAATTTTTGGACTTCAAAACACTTGGTATAAAAATTCACAAACGAACAACTTTCATTTTTTCGACGATGCTTCTAATTGGATGCAAATGGACAAAATGGGACATTTTTATACAACCGCAAAATTGAGTTTATTGACAAGTGAATGGTATAAATGGACAGGTGTAAAAACACGGAAATCTGCTATAGCAGGATCTTTAATAGGCTTGGGCTATCAAACTACACTTGAACTATTTGATGGTTTTTCAACAGATTGGGGATTTTCATGGACTGATATGACTGCGAATGTTTTAGGCGCAGGATTTTTTTTAGCACAAGATTTACTGTGGAATGAACAACGATTTATTCCGAAATTCTCTTACCATGCAACTGAATATGCCGCCTACAGACCGAGTGTATTAGGAGCTAATTTTCAAGAACGCTTGTTAAAAGATTACAATGGTCAAACCTATTGGATCAGCTTTAGTCCAGCGCATATTCAAGGCTTTCAAGTACTTCCAAAATGGTTGTGTATTTCAATTGGGTACAGTGTTGATCAAAAATTAGTGGGAGACCAAGACAGTTATTTAGGATTTCAAGCGCAACGAGAATGGTTGTTTTCATTAGATGTCGATTTCAGTCAACTAAAAACATCTAGAAAATGGGTCAACACGCTTTTAAAACAATTGAATTACATTAAAATTCCATTTCCTACAATGAGCTTGAAAAATGGAAAAATTTATGGGTATGGAATTTACTTTTAAAGTGTATTATTTTTCAATTGAAGTTTACCTAATTTATGATAATAAGGCAAATGCAAGTGCTCTTCCAAATGCATTAAATGCTGAATCCTATGACAATCAGAACCAACAAAATCTACTAATTCTTCGTCAATTAAGCGTTCGGCCTGTTTTTTAACACCTGGACCATAATGACCAGTTAACGAATTTAAATTCACTTGAATTAAAGCACCTTTTTCTTTGTATTCTATCGCTTTTTCAGTTGACCCATGAAAATAGGGATAGCGTTCAAAATGAGCTAAAATCGGTCTGTAATCTGCCACTTGCATTTCAAAAAACAAGCGGTGTTCATTATCTGGTTGCGCATGAAAAGAAAACTCAACCAAAACATAATTATTTCCAAAACTTAGCACATTTTTTTGTTGTACTTTTTCAATTAGTGATTGGTCAAAATAATACTCTGCTGCTGCTTCAATTTGCAAAGACAAACCAATTTCTTTGGCCGCATTTTGAACGTTTGCAAGTCCTGACAAAATAACTTCAGGTGTATTTGGGTATACTTCCGCCATGATGTGAGGCGTCGTGATAATTTTATTGTAACCCAAAGACTCAAATTTAGCTAATATTGCCAATGTTTCATCCATTGTTTTAGAGCCATCATCAATTCCAGGTATTAAATGGCTGTGCATATCTGCACGAATGCAAGATAGATCAAACGGAACAGCAGGTTCTTTTTTTGAGAAAAACGATTTAAACAAACTCATTTATCGATTTGAATACATCTCATTGTAATATGATTGATAAGCTCCACTTGTTACTTTTTCAATCCAAGATTGGTTGTTCAAATACCAATCAACTGTTTTTTCTAATCCTTCTTCAAACTGAATCGACGGTGTCCAACCCAATTCGTTTTCTAATTTAGAAGCATCGATGGCATAACGTAAATCGTGGCCTTTACGATCTGTTACGTAGGTAATTAATTGTTCCGATTCACCAGGATTTCTTCCTAATTTATCATCCATTAATCGACATAAATATTTCACCAATTCAATGTTTGTCCATTCGTTCAATCCACCAACATTGTATGATTCTCCAATTCGTCCGTTGTGAAAAATTGTATCAATCGCACGCGCATGGTCTTCTACCCACAACCAATCTCTGATGTTTTCTCCTTTGCCATAAACAGGTAAAGGTTTGTTGTTTTGAATGTTCAATATCATTAATGGAATCAACTTTTCAGGAAAATGGTGACTTCCGTAATTGTTTGAACAATTAGACATTTTTATCGGTAAATTGTAGGTGTGGTAAAATGCTGACACAAAATGATCTGATGATGCTTTGGATGCTGAATATGGGCTTCTAGGATCGTAAGAAGTTGTTTCTTCAAACAGCCCTTCTTCTCCTAAGCTTCCATACACCTCATCCGTAGAAACATGGTGAAAAACATGATCTCCATCGTTCCAATTATCTTTTGCCGTTTGCAATAAGTTAACTGTACCAACCACATTTGTCATGACAAAATCCATTGGTCCTTCAATTGACCGATCTACATGAGACTCAGCAGCTAAATGAATCACATCAGAAATAGCGTATTGATCAAACGCATTATTAACATCATTAACAGAAGTTATATCACCTTTAAAAAAAACATAGTTTTCTTTGTCTTCAACATCTGATAAATTCTCTAAATTTCCTGCATAGGTTAATTTATCAAAGTTAACCACCAAATAGTCAGGGTATTTATTGGTTAACAGACGTACAACATGAGAGCCAATAAAACCTGCACCACCAGTAACTAATATTCTTTTTTTAAATTCCATGAATAGCACGTTATAATGACCAATATTCTAAGTCGTTGATTTTATTTTTAAAGATGCCTTTTACATCAATGAATACTCCTGTTTCATTCTTCAAGTATTTTTTAAAATCTGCTTCATTCATCGTTTTGTATTCATTATGATTAACCGCTACAATAATGGCATCGTAATCTTTTCCTGGATTTTTAGTTAAACCAATTCCATATTCATGGATCATTTCATCTGAATCTGCGTGAGGATCGACTAAATCTACATGCACAGAAAATGATTTCAATTCATTAACAACATCAATCACTTTAGAATTTCGAATGTCACTTACGTCTTCTTTAAACGTAGCACCAAGAACCAAAACCTTTGATTCTTGAATCACTTTCCCTTGAGCGATAATTTTCTTAACTGCTTGTTTAGCAATGTATCCACCCATAGAATCATTGACAAAGCGACCACTTGTAATTACTTTAGAATGATAACCTGCTTGTTGTGCTTTATGTGTTAAATAATATGGATCAACACCGATACAATGTCCACCTACCAAACCAGGAGAGAATTTTAAGAAATTCCATTTTGTTCCAGCTGCTTCAAGTACATCAAACGTATTGATTTTTAATTTATTAAAAATGATTGATAATTCATTCATCAAGGCAATGTTCAAATCACGTTGTGTATTCTCGATAATTTTTGCAGCTTCTGCAACTTTGATGGAAGTTGCTCTATGAACACCTGCTTTCACTACCAATTCATACGTTTGTGCAATTTCATTTAACGAATGATCATCGCAACCTGAAACTACTTTAATTACGTTTTGCAAGGTATGTTCTTTATCACCTGGATTGATTCGCTCAGGAGAATAACCAACCATAAAATCTTCTTTAAATTTCAAGCCTGATATTTCTTCTAAAACAGGAATACAATCTTCTTCCGTACAACCTGGGTAAACAGTCGATTCAAAAACCACATAATCGCCTTTTTTCAAAACTTTTGCAACCGTTGAACTAGCGCCAATTAATGGTTTCAAATTCGGTAAATTTGCGTCATCTATTGGAGTAGGAACTGCAACAATAAAGAATTGAACATCTTTTAAATCATCAATATTAGCTGAAAATTTAATATCGCAACCTTCAAAATCAGCAGCTACTAATTCATTACTTGGATCGATGTTTTGTTGCATCAAATTGATGCGGTCTTGATTGATGTCAAAACCAATTACTTTGATTTTACGGGCAAATTCCAATGCAATTGGTAGACCAACATAACCAAGTCCAATCACAGCTAATGTAGCATCTTTGGCTACTAATCTATTAAAAATTGAGTTGTTCATTTCTTACTTTATATATTCTTTCAATAATCTCAACAACTTTCATACCTTCTAAAGCATTTGTTGTTGCAGATGTTCTATCTTTTAAGGTGTCAATTACATTTTTTATAACGAAATTATGATTGGCTGCAGAACCTTTGTAAGCGCCATAATCATTTCCAGGATTAGTTGGAGCTAACTCAGGCATTTCGTAATCTTTAATGTTACAAACTTCTACTTCGTTCATGTATTGTCCACCGATTTTTACACTTCCATTTTTTCCAATGATTGTAATCGAACTTTCCAAATTTTGATTGGCAACAGCCGTTGAATAATTGATGGAACCCATTCCGCCATCAACAAAATCAAAACTTACGAATCCTGAATCTTCAAAATCGGTAGAATCTTGGTGTGTGAAATCTGCAAATTTTCCTTGGATATTATCGATATCCCCAAATAACCAATACATGATATCAATGAAGTGAGAAAATTGCGTAAACAAAGTTCCACCGTCTAAATCTTTGGTTCCTTTCCAACCACCTTTTTTATAGTAACGGTCATCTCTGTTCCAATAGCAATTCAATTGAACCATAAAGATTTCGCCCATTTTACCTGATTCAATCAATTCTTTTATCCAAACAGAAGGCGGTGAATAACGGTTTTGCATGACACAAAAAACTTGTTTATTGACTTGGAGCGATTTGAAAATTACTTTTTCACAGCTATCTTTTGTTAAGCCCATTGGCTTTTCACATACGATGTGTTTTTTAGCTGTTAATCCAGCGATGCTTTGCGCAGCATGAAAACCATTTGGTGTACATACATTCATGACATCAAATTCAATACCTGAAGCGATTAAATCTTCTACCGTTTCAAAAAATGGAACTTCAAAATCAATCGCATCGCACGCTTCTTTTGAACGAACATCAACCATAGCCACTAATTCAGCCTCTTCTTCTCTTCTTATCATTTCAGCATGACGCTTGCCGATATGACCAGCTCCAATTACAGCAAATTTTATTTTGTTACTCATCTTTATTTTGTTCGAACAACGTGACCGTTATCCAATTTATATTCTTGTTTACTTTCAGGACAAATTGCCATACCGTCAGTATTAAACTCTAAACGGTGACCAAATTCACTCATCCATCCTATTTGTCGCGCTGGATTTCCAACGACTAATGCAAATGGTAATACTGTTTTTGTTACAACCGCACCGGCACCAATAAAAGCATATTCGCCAATATCATGACCACATACAATCGTCGCATTAGCGCCAATACTAGCTCCTTTGCGGACAATTGTTTTTGCATATTGATCGCGACGATTTACGCCACTTCTTGGGTTAATTACATTAGTGAAAACCATCGAAGGGCCTAAAAACACATCGTCTTCACATTCAACGCCTGTGTACAGCGAAACATTGTTTTGAATTTTTACGTTGTTTCCAAGTACAACATTAGGAGAAACAACGACATTTTGACCAATGTTACATCGTTCACCGATACTACAATTTGGCATAATATGCGAAAAATGCCAGATTTTAGTTCCGGTTCCTATTGTGCAACCTTCATCGATAATTGCAGATTCATGTGCAAAATAATCCATTAGCGAATAATGTATTTATCAAAATCATTGTGCTCAGTTTGCATCAATTCTTCTTTCGTTAAACTTAAAAAATAATCGTAAGTGATTTTTAATCCTTCTTCACGACCAACTTTCGGCTCCCAATTTAAGATTTTTCTGGCTTTAGTAATGTCTGGCTGACGTTGTTTTGGATCATCAACAGGTAAATCTTTGTAAATTACTTTTTGATCTGTACCCGTTAATTTTATGATTTCCTCGGCAAAATCTGCTATAGAAATTTCAGAAGGATTTCCGACATTTACAGGCTCAGCGTAATCTGAATGCAGTAAACGAACAATACCTTCCACTAAATCATCAACATAACAAAACGAACGCGTTTGAGAGCCATCACCAAAAATTGTTAGATCTTCTCCACGCAATGCTTGACCAATAAAAGCTGGCAAAACACGACCATCGTTCAAACGCATTCTTGGTCCATACGTATTAAATATTCGAATGATGCGTGTTTCTACACCATGGAAATTATGGTACGCCATTGTAATAGCTTCTTGAAAACGTTTCGCTTCATCATACACGCCGCGTGGTCCAACTGGATTCACATTTCCCCAATACTCTTCTGTTTGCGGATGTACTGTTGGGTCACCATACACTTCTGATGTAGAAGCAATTAAAACTCTAGCCCCTTTTGCTTTTGCCAATCCCAAACAATTGTGAATTCCCAAAGAACCTACTTTCAAGGTTTGAATTGGAATTTTCAAATAATCTATTGGACTCGCAGGTGAAGCAAAATGTAATATGTAATCTAATTCACCAGCAACATGTATGAATTTTGAAACATCGTGGTTGTAAAACTCAAAATGTTCTAGCTTGAATAAATGTTCAATGTTTTTAAGACGACCCGTAATTAAATTATCCATCCCAATTACGTGGTAACCGTCTTTAATGAAACGATCACATAAATGTGAGCCTAAAAAACCTGCTGCACCTGTTATTAAAATTCGTTTCATCTTATTTATTAATTAATTTTCTTCCAATACTGCTGTAGAAAAATCCTATTTCAGACATTTCATCCATGTCAAATAAATTTCTACCATCAAATACAACTGCGTCTTTCAATAAAAACTTGATTTTAGAAAAATCAGGATTTCTAAAAATTCCCCATTCCGTGCAAATCAACAAGGCATCAGCGCCTTCTAAAATCGAATATTCATCCGTTCCATATTTGATTTTATCTCCGATTAAACGTTCTACATTCGGCATCGCTTCCGGATCAAATGCAGTAATTGTAGCGCCTGCTGCAACCAATTCATCAATCATATACAAAGCTGGAGCTTCGCGAATATCATCTGTATCTGGTTTGAATGCCAATCCCCACAATGCAATTTTCTTTCCGTTTAAATCCCCTTTAAAGAAATTCTTCATTTTTGGAAACAACACCGTTTTTTGATTTTCATTAACGTTCATTACAGCATCTAAAATCTCAAAGTTAAAATTCGCTTCTTGTCCAGATTTATACAAAGCTTGCACATCTTTTGGAAAACAAGAACCTCCATAACCAATTCCAGGGAATAAAAACCTTTTTCCAATGCGCTCATCTGAACCAATTCCTATTCTCACCTTGTCAACATCCGCTCCTACCAATTCGCAAAAATTAGCGATTTCATTCATGAACGTAATTTTTGTTGCCAAGAAAGCATTTGCAGCATATTTTGTCAATTCCGCAGACTTCTCATCCATGAACAAAATCGGGTTTCCTTGGCGAACAAATGGTTTGTAAAGTGTTTCCATTATTTTTCGAGCGCGCTCATCAGATGCTCCAATCACTACACGATCTGGCTTCATGAAATCGTCAACCGCAAAACCTTCTCTTAAAAACTCAGGATTTGAAACAACAGCAAACTCAACTTTTGAATGAGCTTTTATTGCAGCATAAACTTTATCTGCTGTTCCAACTGGAACGGTACTTTTATCTACAATTACTTTGAAATCTTTCAACAATTTTCCCAATTGATCAGCAACACCTAAAATATAGGATAAATCAGCAGAACCATCTTCACCTGGAGGAGTTGGTAAGGCTAAAAATATTATTTCAGCATCTTTTATTCCTTCCTCAAGGGAAGTTGTAAAAGTCAAACGATTCGCTTTAATGTTGCGTTCAAACAAAACATCTAAATGCGGCTCATAGATTGGTATTTCTCCATTTCGCATGCGTGCAACTTTGGCTGCATCAATATCAATACAAACAACATTGTTTCCTGTTTCAGCGAAGCAAGTTCCTGTTACTAAACCAACATAACCTGTTCCAACGACGGCAATTTTACCCATTAGTTTTTTGTTAAAAATTTAGCAACAGTAGAACAAATAAAGTCCAATTGTTCTTGTTCCATTTCCGTATGAATTGGCAAAGAAATCACACGTTCCGTTAACCAATCTGTTTTAGGTAACATAGTAGCATCACTTCCAAATGCCGCAAACATTTTTTGTTTGTGCGCAGGAACTGGGTAATAAATCATTGATGGAACTTCATGTTCCGCTAAAAAAGCATTTAATGCATCACGATTAATTCCATTTACTGTTAAGGTATATTGATGAAAAACATGCTTAGATTCTTTTCCGCGAACAGGCGTTTTCAATTGATCAAATTGTGCAAAAAATGCATCGTAATGATCGGCTACTTTTCTACGCGCAGCAATGTATGTATCTAATTCTCTTAATTTAATTCTCAAAATAGCTGCTTGAATCGTATCTAAACGAGAATTACATCCAACAACATCGTGGTAATAGCGTTTACTTTGACCATGATTGGCAATCATTCTCATTTGAGCTGCTAATTCATCATTATTCGTGCAAATTGCACCACCATCTCCATAACACCCTAAATTTTTTGATGGAAAAAATGAGGTACAACCAATATCTCCGATAGTTCCTGTTTTTGAAACCGAGCCATTTTTGTGGTAATAATCGCTTCCAATTGCTTGCGCATTGTCTTCAACAACAAATAAGTTATGTTTATTCGCTATTTCCATAATTGCATCCATGTTAGCTGCTTGGCCGTACAAATGTACCGGAACAATTGCTTTAGTTTTGCTTGTTATGGCAGCTTCAATCGCTGAAGGATCAATGCAAAATGTGTCGATATCAACTTCTACAAAAACTGGCTTCAAGCCTAACAAGGCCATGACTTCAGTTGTTGCAATGTATGTAAATGAAGGTGTGATGATTTCGTCACCTGCTTTTAAACCCAATGCCATCAATGCAATTTGCAATGCATCTGTTCCATTAGCACAAGGTATAACGTGTTTTACGCCTAAATACGCTTCCAATTCTTGTTGAAAAGCACTTACGTCAGGGCCATTAATAAATTGCGCATTCGTAATTACATGTTGAATGGCTTCATCTATTGCTGGTTTTATGTTTTGGTATTGGGACATTAAGTCCACCATTTGTATTTTTTTCATCAAGGATGGTGTTTTCAATCGTTTAGCTTACAAATATACTGAAAAAAATAGCTTTAAAAGACCCATTTTTGAATAATTTTAAACGATTCGTTCATTCGAATTAACACTTTTTAAGCAGTTAGATTCAGAGAATTAAAAAATTGGACTTAAATTTGGAACATGAGAAGCATCTTTTTTATCATTCTTTTTCTTCCATCAGCGCTCTTTTCTCAACGAAATGTGAAAGACTCAATCATTGGAACTCCCTTGATTGGGGTTCATTATGGCGCAAATTGGACAGGTGGAGATTTAGCTGATCGTTACGGCTTTTTCAACCACATTGGTGGAATGGCTGGATACAAAACGAACCGTAATTGGTATTGGTGTTTAGATGGTAATTTCATGTTTGGAAACGACATCAAAGTTCCAAATTTATTAGCTGGAATAACTGATTCAAATGGCATCATCAATGATATCAATGGCGGTGTTGGGAAGGTTTTTCTCTATTCACGTGGATTTAATGTAAATGTTGGTTTTGGAAAATTATTTCCTGTGTTAAGTCCAAATAAAAATTCAGGAATTTTAGTGCAAGCCGGTGCTGGATTTTTGTACCACAAAATCAGAATTGAAACCAACGAGCAAGTCATTCCGCAAATTGAAAATGAGTACACATATGGGTATGATCGCCTAACAACAGGTTTAAATTTCCATCAATTTATTGGCTATTCATACATGTCAAATGCAGGATTTTACAATTTTTATGGCGGTTTTTATTTCCAACAAGGATTGACAAAAAACTACAGAACAATTTTCTTTGACCAACCAGATGTTCCAGTTTCAACTGCCACACGTTTGGACTTACAGTTTGGACTTAGAATTGGCTGGTACATTCCTTTTTACAAACGTTTGCCAAAAGATTATTACTTCGATTGATGGGGTTATTCTATTCTTTTTTTATCCGCTTTTATGCTGAAATCATTCGCATAGCTGCACTTTTTAACCCAAAGGCAAAGTCTTGGATTGCAGGAAGAAAAAATTTCTTCGAAAAATTAGAACAAGAAAACTTTCAAGACAAAAACATTCATTGGTTCCATTGTGCTTCGCTAGGTGAATTTGACATGGCATTGCCTTTAATGCAACGCGTCAAACAAAACGATCCTTCAATTTTTGTACTGGTTTCCTTTTTTTCACCATCTGGAATGGAACATTACCACAAACGCGAAAATTTCGTTGATCTAGCCATTTATTTACCAATTGACACAAAAGCAAACGCTCAGAAATTCATGCAATTTTTTCAACCGAAAGTTGCCTATTTTGTGAAATACGAGTTTTGGGCCAATTATATTTTTGAAGCAAAAAATGCAGGTGTTAAGGTCTTTTCTATTTGCACACTCCTCCGCGAAAATCACCGTTTTTTCAAGTGGTATGGTGCGTTTTTTAGAAAGACTTTAAAATCAATTGATTTCTTTTATACGCAAAATGAAACGACCAGTCGATTGTTGCAATCCATTGGACTTAATAATGTATTAACAATTGGAGATTTGCGCTTTGATCGGGTGATTGAAAACAGCCAAAAAGTACAACGAAACGAACGCATAGAAGAATTTTTAAATACTGAAAAAGCTATTTTGTTTGGTAGTACATGGCCGCAAGATGAGAAAATTATTGCAGCTTATATTGCGGCGCAACCTAAAAAAAAATTCATTTTAGCACCCCATTCCATTAACGAACAACATTTAGCTTCGATTGAAAAATTAATTCCTTGTGTTCGCTATACTGCTGAAGAAAAAAACACGTGTAATGTCTTGTTGTTAAATACGATTGGTCATTTATCAAGCGCCTACAATTATGGTGAAATTGCGTATGTTGGCGGTGGATTTTCCGGTAAATTACACAACATTTTAGAACCAGCAGTTTTTGGATTACCCGTAATTTTCGGACCAAAATTTGAGCGCTTTCCAGAAGCAAGTGCGTTCATTGAAGAAGGAATTGGTTTTTCAATCAACAACATTGAAAGCATGCAATCAACGATTCATGCAATTGAAGAAAATCTCGCTAATTTAGCAGAGAAAACAAAACGTTTTGTAGCGAAAAATCAAGGTGCTGCAGATGCCATTTACAACGATATTAAAGCTCGCTTTAATTATTAGTACCTATAGTTTGTGCATTTCCTCTGCAGAATTTAGCTTAGTTTGCTCGACAAAGCTCTTCGTTAAAAAAATTTAAACCGATTAAAAAAATCGCTTAAAAAGCGCTAACTTTGCACACAATAATTAACTTTTTTTAATTTAAAATTAACGCAGCAAGAACTTAATTCATGTAATTTTGTTTTTGTAAATACTAAAGTAAATAAAACAATTAATAATGGGAGTAATAGTAGGAAAAAAAGCGCCATCATTCAAGGCAGCTGCCGTAGTTAACGGAATGGAAATCGTTCAAGATTTTTCATTGGATCAATACGTTGGAAAAAATCATGTGTTATTTTTCTTTTATCCAAAAGATTTCACATTCGTTTGTCCTTCTGAGTTACATGCTTTTCAAGCAAAATTAGACCAATTCGAAGCAAGAGGCGTTAAAGTTGTAGCTTGTTCAACAGATACAGAAGAATCTCACTGGGCTTGGTTACAAACACCAAAAAACAAAGGTGGAATTGAAGGCGTTAAATACCCAATCGTTGCAGATACATCGAAAACAATTTCTGAAGCTTACGGCGTTTTAGCTGGAGAATACGAATACGATATGGACGGAACATTGGTGGCAAATGGCCCAATGATTGCGTACAGAGGATTGTTTTTAATTGACAAAACTGGAACGGTTATGCACCAATTGGTAAACATGTTCCCATTAGGAAGAAACGTTGACGAAGCATTGCGTATGGTTGATGCATTACAATTCTTCGAAAACAATGGCGAAGTTTGCCCTGCTAACTGGCAAAAAGGTGACGACGGAATGACTGCTTCTTTCGACGGAGTAGCTGATTACTTGTCTAAACACTAAGAAATAAAATTGATAGAAAGCCTCGAGAAATCGGGGCTTTTTTATGCTCCTTCCGTAAAATCTAAGGAATTACCAAAGGATTCTTTTAATTGCGAGATGCTGAAATAAGCAACAACAATAAAGAAAATGCCAACGATCATTGCGGAAAAAGCGTCGTTGATTCCTTGCGCTAGCAAAATTCCAAATAAAAGGGTGATCAATGGAACTGTTCCGCGAACAAAATTGGGAATGGTATTGGCGGCAGTTGAACGCACGTTGGTGCCAAATTGCTCTGCGGCAATGGTTACAAATATTGCCCAATAACCAGAACCTGTTCCCAATAAAAAACACACAAAATAATACGTTTCTAAGGAACAATTTTTGAGAAAGAAAAGAAAATACAGGGTGACACTCGCCGTGAAAACTAAGTAGATTTTAACCACTTTTTTTCTGCTTTTTAGCAATTGACTCAGTATTCCCGACACTAAATCACCAAAGGATAAACCGATATAAGCATACATCACCGCTTTGCCATTCACCACATTTTTCAAGCCAACTAAAGGTCCAAAATTGTCTTTTGAGTTCATTACTAATAACCCAATAACAAACCAAATTGGAACTCCAATCAGCACACAATATAAATACTTTAAACGGTTTTCTTTTGAACCTAACAACACCCTGAAACTTCCTTTTTGAAGGTATGTTTGTTCTTTAGCTGCTATAAAAAATGAAGATTCTAAGGTTCCGACACGCAACAATAACAAAACGAAACCCATGAAACCACCGACAAGGTACGCAACTTGCCAGTTGGCAAAATGCACTTTAAATAATTGGAATAAAAAATCTGCAATTCCTGTTCCTTTTGCGCCAACCAAGGAGGCAACAACGGCACCCAATGCGCCAAAAGTTACAACTAACATTGTTCCGTAGCCACGCTTTTCTTTTGACATCACTTCAGAAATCAAGGTGATTCCAGCGCCTAATTCGCCCGCCAAGCCAATGCCTGCTATCAAGCGAATGATCGAATAACTCGTTACATCTGTAACGAAAGCGTTGGCAATGTTGGCAGAAGAATAGAGTAAAATTGAACCAAAAAGCACTTTCAAGCGACCTCTTTTATCGCCCAAAACGCCCCAAAGTACACCGCCGATGAGCATGCCAATCATCTGTACATTAAACAAATATTTTCCAGTTGCAGCAATGGTTTGTTCGGTCGCACCCTTCATGATTTGCGTTAAACTTTCAGCTTTTACAACACCAAAAAGCACTAAATCGTAGATGTCTACAAAGTAACCAAGGGATGCAACCGTTAATAAGAAAACTAATTGTCGGTTGGATTTATTCGCTTCCAATTTATTCATGGAACGAATATAGTATTTTTACATAAAAAAAAGCTGTGATCAAATGACCACAGCTTTAATTTTTTTGAACGAATGTTCTTATTGTTTAATGAATTGGATTTCACTGTTCAAACGGATGTCATCACTTAAAACGATGCTTCCAGCTTCTGTAACTGCGCTCCATTTTAAACCAAATTCACTTCTTTTAATTTTTCCAGAAATAGTTAATCCAGCTTTTGTTTGACCATAAGGATCAACAACAATACCACCGAAATCTACATCTAATTCCACTTTTTTCGTAGTATCACGAATTGTTAAATCGCCGATTAATTTGAACTCATCATCCGATTTTTTAACAACTTCACTGCTTTTAAATGTCATTGAAGGATAAACTTCTGCATTGAAAAAATCATCTGCTTTCAAATGCGCATCACGGTCAGCAACACCTGTATTGATTGAATTAATAGCAGCTGAAAAATTAAACTGCGCTGTAGAGAAATCATCTCCTTGTGTAGTTGCATCTGCTGAGAAATCATTAAAATTCCCACTAACGTTTGTAATCATCATGTGTTTCACTTTGAAACCGATCTCACTGTGCATGTTATCAACTGTCCACTTTGTTTCCATATTATCTTGTATTTGATTAATTAATACTGCAAAATTAATGGCTTGAACAACAAAAAACGTTGATGTAGGTTAAGACTTATGCAATTGTTTTTTCATTCGACTCAACGATTCAGGTAAAATACCTAAATAAGATGCAATTTGGTGTTGAGGAACCAATTGTTCAATTCCTGGTGAACGTTTGATCAATTCTTCGTATCGCTCTTTTGCTTTTGCACTGATTGTCAATAAAAATCGTTTTTGCATCACGGTTAAATGCTTTTGCGTAATGATTCTAAAAACACGCTCTAAACTTGGGACTTGCTGAAATAATTGCTCTTTTTTAGCTGGATCAATGGTTAAAATAATCCCGTCTTCTAACGCTTGTGCTGATACATTGGAGATTTCATTGGAATAAAAGGAAGCCATATCCCCTACCCACCAATCTTTAAAACCAAAATAAAGCACATGCTCTAAGCCTTTTTCATCGCAATAAAAAACACGAAAAGTTCCAGCTAAGATAAACGCTTCAGCATTACAGATTTCTCCTTGCTGGAAAACAAAATCCTTTTTTTTGATTTTTTGAAGCGTATAGGCTGATTTTATCGCATCAATTTCTTGCGGACTCAATTCAACACGTTGTTGAAAATAGGTGATTAATGCAACGTACTCTGAATCGTGTTTCACCAAAATTATAGTTGATTTTTTTGTTGAATCGCTTCGTAAACGCCGTCCCACAATACAATTCTCATTTTTAAAGATTGTTCAATGGCAGTGGCTACTTCTTCCCATTTTTGAGGATCGTTCCCGCATAATTGTTCTGTCATTTCTAGTGCTAAATGACTATGATGGTCGCCATCCACTTCAATGTGACGTTCCAAATAATATTTAAAAACAGAAACTTTTTCTGGAATACGCGAATAAATATCATTCACCATCGCATAAAACATTCCAGGAATCAAATCTTCTCTTCCGAAGGTGAAAATAGCTGCTTGTAAGTAATCTTTTCCAGAAGATATGCACTCAAATGTAAATGAAACAAAAGCTTGAATAGCTGGTGCTACATGCGCTTCAATTAAAGCTTCATGAACTGATTTTTGTGCTGAAATTTGTGCTATAAATCCGTTGATTTGTTCTTGGTCAACATTTAATTGTTGCATGGCATCCATGTACAATTCAAAATGGCTTTTACGAATTCCATTTAAATCGACATCGCTTTCTTCACCGACCACAATTTCATTGATTAAATAGCGGGTATTCGCATCTCCTTTTGGCAACCAAGGAACGCTTGTACAGGTCAAATTGTTTTGTAAAGCTTTCAACAATGACATAAAATCCCAAACAGCAAAAATATGGTATTGCATGAAAATCGCTAAGTCCTCTTCGTTTTGTATTAAGTTATAAACCTTGTGCTGAATAATTTGTTCTTTTAAAGGCGCAATGCGTACTTGAATTTGATCGATGTATTGACTCATGATTGTTTCGTTTTTTGCAAAATTAATGTTCATTTAGAGTTTAAACAAATTTATGCTTGAGTTGTTTTAAATAAAAAACAAAGATGTATCAATTCAAGCGGACACAATTAGTTAAAACAGATTTACAAACCTGTTGGGATTTCTTTTCATCCCCGAAAAACTTAAAAAAAATAACACCAGAATACATGGGTTTTGATGTCTTGTTAGACATTCCAGAAAAAATGTATCCGGGTTTAATGATTGAATATACGGTGAAGCCAGTTTTTTCTATTCCAATGAAATGGATCACTGAAATTACTCATGTTGAACCATTAAAATTCTTTGTCGATGAACAACGCAAAGGTCCTTACAAAATCTGGCACCACGAGCATCATTTTGAATCCGTTGAAAATGGAGTTATGATGACAGACATCGTTTCATACGAATTGCCAATGGGATTTTTGGGGAGAATAGCACACCCATTTATCGTCGAAAAAAAGTTGAAAGAAATTTTTGACTATCGATTTAAAGTCGTGGTAGAATATTTTAAGTGATTTTATTTCTTTTAATGGCTTAATTCAAGGGATTTTGTATCTTTAGAATCTATTTTAGATGAACAAAGATGCCCTTTAATTCAATTTTTTCCTGGATCATAAAAAAGCGAATTCATCAAATTGATTTATTCAAACAATATCCCTTGGAGGTTCAGGAGGAATTGCGATTAAAGTTGGTAGCTACTGCAAAAAATACTGTTTGGGGGAAATCACATCGTTTTTCTACCATCAAATCGTATACTGACTTTAAAAATGCAGTTCCACTTCAAGAATACATTAGCTTATTCCCATTCATTCAAAGAGCAATGGATGGAGAATTGAACGTTTTGTGGCCCAAAAAAACCAATTGGTTTGCCAAATCATCTGGAACAACCGAGGCTAAAAGTAAATTCATTCCTGTTACAAAAGATTCGTTAGAAGAATGTCATTACAAAGGTGGAAAAGATTTATTGGCGCTTTATTACAACAATCATCCCAAGCGGAAATTATACAATGGAAAACACTTAATCATTGGCGGTAGCGCACAAATCAATCAATTAAGCACAGACAGTTATTTCGGTGATTTATCGGCAATAATTGTAAAGAATTTACCCTTTTGGGCAGAAATTCGGCGAACTCCTTCTAAAGAAATCGCGTTGATGAGTGAATGGGAAAGCAAAATTGAAAAAATGGCGCGTTCTACGATTAATGAAGATGTATTAATCATAGCGGGTGTTCCAAGTTGGACAATGGTTCTTGCCAAAAAAGTATTGGAAATTAGTGGGAAATCAAACCTCAAAGAAGTGTGGCCAAATTTAGAATTATTCATGCATGGCGGTGTAAGTTTTGAGCCTTACAAACATGAATTTCAACGTTTGATTCCTGATAAAACAATGAATTATGTGGAAACATACAACGCATCCGAAGGATTTTTTGGTATACAGGATCAATTAGATTCGAATGAATTATTGTTGATGCTAGATTATGGGATTTATTATGAATTCATTCCGATGAGTTCATTTGATGGTGTTGATTCGAAAGAAGTTTGCAATTTAGAAAATGTAGAATTGCATAAAAATTATGCGCTCGTTATTTCAAGTAATGGCGGATTGTGGCGGTACATCATTGGTGATACCATCCAATTTACGAGTTTAAAACCTTTTCGATTTAAAATTACTGGTAGAACCAAACAATACATCAATACGTTTGGAGAAGAAATTATAGTTGACAATGCAGAAAAGGCAATTGCGTTTGCTTGTGAACAAACCAATAGTCAGTTAAAAGAATTTACAGCTGGACCAATTTATATGCAAGCAGGTCAAAAAGGTGGACATGAATGGTTGATAGAATTCACTAAAGCTCCAGAAAATAAAGCGCTTTTTGGTTCATTGCTCGATGAAAAATTGTGCGAATTAAATTCAGATTACGCTGCTAAAAGAGCCTATAATTTAGTTTTACAAGCACCTTTAATTCAAGAATTACCTGAAGGAACGTTCAATAAATGGTTGAAATCGATCGAAAAATTAGGCGGGCAAAACAAAGTGCCGCGACTTTCAAACAACCGACAAATTATTGAAGAAGTAATTGCTATATTCGCTTAAAATAATTGAAACAATGATTAAAAACACCCTTCTTTTGCTCGTTTTTTTCAGTGCTTTAATGGTGCGATCCCAAGAAAACGATTGGAAATTAGAAAAAGAAATTGTCCTATTAAAAGAAGGTGTTTGGGCTGTAGATGAATTCAATAATGTTTACATAGCTGCGGACAATACACTGACTAAAACAGATTCAATTGGGCAATTAAAATTCAAACAAAGCATCAAATCATTTGGCAATTTAAGTGCGATAGAAATCATTAACAGCATGAAAATTGTAGTGTTTTCAGAAGAACAGCAAAGTATTGGTTTTTTTGATAATACTCTAACTCAAAGTGATAATTCAATTGATTTAAGTGAATTAAACATTGTCAATGCACGCATTATTTCTCGGTCATCTCAGCAAGAAAAGTTATGGGTACTCGATCAACAAAACTCAACGCTTTTTTTAATTAGTTTGAATCGTTCGAACCAATTTCAAGAAATAAGCAACCTTTCAGGTTTGTTAAATTTAAACGACATTACATTTATAAAGGAAGAAAAAAACCAGTTATTTGTTGCAGATAAATCCGGTAAAATCTGTCTTTTCGACGTGTATGGAAGCTTGAAAAACTGCTTCAATTTCCCACGATTTGATGCCCTTACGATCAAAGGAGATTTTATTATTGGCTGTCAAAACGATCAGATAGAATTTTTTAACACCAAAAACTTGGAGACAAAAAAGCTACTTTTTCCAATAAAAGGGGTAAAAGAATGCAAATTATCCGGTAATTATTTCTATTTTCGAACGGAGAATAAAATTTATAAATACACGCTTAATTTACACAACTAATTCTAGCAAATGTTGTAATTTAGCAGGTCTAAATTTAAAATAATATGCACATTGCAATCGCAGGAAATATTGGTTCAGGAAAAACAACATTAACAAAGTTGTTAGCGAAACATTACGGATGGGAAACTCATTTCGAAGATGTTGAACAAAACCCTTATTTAAATGACTTTTACGAAGACATGCAACGCTGGTCGTTCAACCTTCAGATTTATTATTTGAACAGTCGTTTCACTCAGATTCAAGAAATTCAAGTTACTGAAAAGAATGTTATTCAAGATCGAACAATATACGAAGATGCATTTATTTTCGCGCCGAATTTACATTCAATGGGGTTGATGACAACGCGTGACTTTGAAAATTATTTTTCATTGTTCAACTTGATGGATTCATTTGTTTCTTCACCTGATTTATTGATTTATTTACGTGCTTCTGTTCCAACATTGGTAAACCAAATTCAACAACGCGGTCGTGATTATGAAGAAAGTATTCGTTTGGATTATTTGAAACGTTTGAACGAGCGATACGAAGCGTGGATTTCTACTTACGATAAAGGTAAATTATTAATCATTGATATTGACAATAACCGTTTTCCTGAAAACCAAGAAGATTTAGGAAAAATCATCAATTCAATTGATGGGGAAATTAACGGATTATTTTAAAAAATAACGTATGATTGTTGTTACAGGCGCTGCAGGTTTCATCGGAAGCTGTTTAGTGAGTCGCTTAAATAAAGCTGGATATGAAGATATTGTTGTTGTAGACGATTTTTCAAAAACAGAAAAAGCAGAAAATTTAGTTGGCAAAACAATTACAGCAAAAGTTGGTCGGAAAGACTTAATTGCTTGGTTGGAAGACTTTGGGAAAGAAGTGACCATGATTTATCACATTGGAGCAAGAACAGATACAACTGAATTTGACAAAGCAATTTTTGATGAATTGAATGTCAATTATTCGAAAGCCGTTTGGGATGCTTGCGTAAAATTCAATATTCCATTGGTGTATGCTTCTTCAGCTGCGACGTATGGTTTGGGTGAATTTGGATACGATGACAATCATGCAACAATTCCACAATTAAAACCATTAAATCCTTACGGTGATTCAAAAAATGATTTCGATAAATGGGTTTTACAACAAACTTCGTTTCCACCATTTTGGGCAGGATTGAAGTTTTTTAATGTTTACGGTCCAAATGAATACCACAAAGGCAGAATGGCAAGTGTTATTTTTCATGCCTTTTATCAAATACAAGCGAATGGTAGCATGAAATTATTCCGTTCCCACAATCCAGAGTATACAGATGGCGGTCAATTACGCGATTTCGTATACGTGAAAGATGTGGTAGAAGTTTGCTTGTTTTTAATGGAGAAAAAGCCAACTGCAGGAATTTATAATTTAGGATCTGGAACAGCGCGTACTTTCTTAGATTTGGCAACTAATACGTTTAAAAGTCTTGGGAAAGAGGCTGATATTTCATTCATCGATACACCTATTGACATTCGCGATAAATACCAATATTTTACTGAAGCAAACATGCAGAAGATGTTGAATGCTGGCTATAACGGTGGTTTTCATACCTTGGAAGAAGGCGTAAAAGATTATGTTCAACATTATTTATTGGACAAAAAATATTATTAAAAAAGATAGAAACAGCGTTTCTAAAGTGCATACAAGATGAAAATTTCATACAATTGGTTAAAAAAATACGTTGATACTACGCTAACTGCTGAAGAGATCGGAGTTATCCTAACTGAAACTGGATTAGAAGTAGAAAGCGTAGAAAAAATTGAAGCAATCAAAGGCGGGTTAGAAGGCGTAATTGTTGGCGAAGTTTTGACATGCGAAAAACACCCCGATGCAGATAAATTAAAAGTGACAACTGTTGCTTTAGGAACAGAAATCGTTCAAATTGTATGTGGCGCGCCGAATGTTGCTGCTGGACAAAAAGTTATTGTTGCAACTGTTGGATGTACAATTTACCCAACGCCTGAAGAACCTTTAAAAATTAAAGTTTCAAAAATTAGAGGCGTTGAATCATTTGGAATGTTGTGTGCAGAAGATGAACTAGGTTTGGGGAAATCACACGCTGGAATTCTTGTTTTAGATCCTGCTACACCAGTTGGAACAAAAGCTGCTCAGTTATTTGAATTAGAAGATGATTACCAACTAGAAATAGGATTAACACCAAATCGAGCTGATGCAATGGGACACATTGGCGTTGCTCGTGACTTAATTGCTTATTTGAATTTTCACACAAAAAGCACGTTAACCTTAAAACTTCCTTCTGTTGAGCAATTTAAAGTTAACTCAACAAATTTACCGATTTCAATTGCTGTTGAAAACAGTGAGCTTTGTCCGCGTTACGTTGGATTAAGCATTGAAAACATTTCAGTAAAACCTTCACCTGCTTGGCTTCAAAATAGCTTGAGAGCTGTTGGGATTTCACCAATTAACAACGTTGTCGATTGTACAAATTATGTAATGCGTGAATTAGGAACGCCACTACATGCTTTTGACGCTGCTAAATTAAATGGGAAAATTGAAGTCAAAACTGCAAAAGAGGGTGCTAAGTTTACCACATTAGATGGTGTTGAACGCACCTTATCTTCTTCCAATTTAATGATTACTAATGGTCAAGATGATTTATGCATTGCTGGTGTTTTTGGTGGATTAGAATCTGGAATTTCCAATGAAACGACAGCTACTTTTATTGAATCAGCTTATTTCAATCCTGTTTCTGTCAGAAAAACGGCAAAACAACATAATTTAAATACAGATGCAAGTTTTCGTTTTGAACGAGGGGTAGATCCAAATTTAACGGTTTATGCGTTGAAAAGAGTTGCTATGTTAATTCAAGAAGTTGCTGGTGGAGAAATTGCAATGAATGTTGCAGAATACTATCCTGAAATAATAGAGAATAAAACCATTGAGTTTAATATAAACCGTTGCAATAAGTTAATTGGAACAGAAATTTCTAGCAGCGATATCAAATCAATTCTTACAAATTTAGACATTAAAATTTGTGCAGAAAAAGACGCGCAATTAACGCTTGAAATTCCTGCTTACCGAGTAGATGTAACACGTGAAGCCGATGTTATCGAAGAGGTGTTACGGATTTTTGGCTTCAACAATGTGCCACTTCCTGAAAAGTTAAATACTTCGGTTCCTACCTCTCAAAAGCCTGATGTTGAAAAAGTACAACATGCGATTGCAGAAATGTTGGTTGGAAAAGGAATGTATGAATTATTGAATAATTCATTGACATCATCAGACTACGTTGAAAAATTAGGTGGAGATCGATTTAAGTCTGAACAAAATGTGGAATTATTAAATCCACTCAGTTTGGAATTAAACGTGATGCGACAATCGTTAATTTTCAATACATTAGAAGTTGTTGCCCACAATCAAAATAGACAGCATCCCGATTTAAAATTATTTGAATTTGGAAAAGTTTACCATAAATATTCAAGTGGTTATTCAGAGAACAAACGCTTAATTTTAGTATTAACAGGGAAAAAAGAACAAGAAACTTGGAACAGTTCTAAAGAAACAGTCACATTTTATTCTTTGAAAGGATTGGTAAACGCCTTGTTTAGTCGCCTTGGCTTACAACAACTCATTACAGAAAACGCAATAAAAAATAGCATTTTACAAGACGGTGTTCAACTTTCCATTTTGAAACAAAAAGTAGGAGAAATTGGATGGGTAACAGCTGCAAGCAAAAAACACTTTGGCATTAAAAATGATGTGTTTGTTGCTGATTTAGACTGGGATGCAATCATTGATTGCTTGAAGTTTGTGAAAATCAACTACAGCGAATTACCTAAAACATTTATGGTACGAAGAGATTATTCATTGTTACTGGATAATGCCGTTCAATTTTCTGAAATCGAAGCTATTGCCCGAAATTGTGATAAGAAAATACTCAAAGAAATTGGTTTGTTTGATGTTTACGAAGGGAAGAATCTAGAAGAAGGGAAAAAATCATATGCTGTTTCTTTTCAATTTCAAGATGCTGAAAATACTTTAAAAGACAATCAGATTGATGCCATTATGGAGAAAATTAGGATTGAATTAGCCCAACAATTAAATGCTCAATTACGCGAATGATGAAACTTTTATTCAATTTACTTGTTTTAACTTTTCTAACTGCTTGTCAAGCACAAGTGGAACACAAAACCAGTATAATTAAAACAAAAATGGATTCAACGAACTTCAATAAATTATCGCAACAAGAAGAATACGTAATCGTTCACAAAGGAACTGATCGCCCATTTACCGGCGATTATTACGATAAAAAAGATGAAGGTACATACACATGTAGAAGATGCAATACTCCTTTGTATCGTTCTTCAGATAAATTTGATTCACATTGTGGTTGGCCTAGTTTTGATGACGAAATTGAAGGAGCTGTAGTTCGTGTTCCAGATCAAGATGGCATGCGTACAGAAATCATTTGCGCAAATTGTAAAGGACATTTAGGTCATGTCTTTTTAGGCGAGGGTTTTACCAATAAAGAAACGCGTCATTGTGTAAACACAAGTTCGTTGTTGTTCGTTCCTAAAAAATAAGTTAGGCAGTTTCTTTGATTGCTTCTATGATTATTGTCCCAGCTTTTACGATTTCTTCTTCCGAAATATTTAATGGCGGAGAAAGTCTAAAACTATACGGGTGAGAAAGGAACCAAAAACTAATCAATCCTTTTTCCAAACAAGCATTTACTACTTTTTCGACGCGTTCAAACGATTCCATGTCAAATGCAAACATCATTCCAGCTCTACGTATTTCTTTAATTTCATCGCTTTGACCTATAATAGAAGCTAACAATGCCCCTAATCGTTCCACTTCATTGAAGTCTATTTCTGAAGTTAATACTTCTAAAAAAGCATTGGCACTTGCACAAACCAACGGGTGTCCTCCAAATGTTGTAATGTGTCCCAACATAGGATTGTAAGTAAATTCCCACAAATTTTCATGTGATGAAACAACTGCTCCAATTGGCAAACCACCACCTAATGCTTTCCCCAAGGCTAATACATCAGGTACAACTTGGAATTTTTCAAAGGCAAAAACTGAACCTGTTCTTCCCATGCCACATTGAATTTCATCGAATATCAACAAAGCACCTACCTCATCGCAACGTTTGCGCAAAGCAACTAAAAATTCTTTTGAAGGCACACGAACACCTGCATCTCCTTGAACCGTTTCGATTAAGACGCCAGCAGTTTTTGTGCTTATTTGAGATAAATCTTCAATTGAATTATGTTGGAGAAAACGAACATCCGGCAACAAAGGTCGAAACGCTTGTTTCTTCACTTCATTTCCTGAAACACTCATAGATCCATGTGTGCTTCCGTGGTACGAACCTCTGAATGAAACCAATTCTGATCGTCCTGTAACTCGTTTAACTAATTTCAAGGATGCTTCAATTGCTTCCGTCCCAGAATTTACTGCGTATACACAATTGAGTTTTTCGGGCAATAAAGACGTTAGTTTTCGAGCAAAAGCTAAAGGCGCATCTTGAATGAATTCTCCATACACCATGACATGTAAATGCTTATCTGCTTGATTTTTAATTGCGGAAATGATCTTCGGGTGGCCGTGTCCTAGATTGTTCACTGCCACACCTGAAATCATATCCATATATGCTTTTCCAGATTTATCGTAAATATAAATCCCTTCTGCTCGTTCAACGTCAATCAAATAAGGAAATTGATTTGTTTGACCCAGCTTTTGGATGAAATCTTTTTTCCTCATTTCCTTTATTTATTTTTTACGGCTGATTGCTTTCAACGCTGCGTCTACAACATTTTGTGTATCAATTCCGTATTTCGTCATCAATTCCATTGGTGTACCACTTTCACCGAAAGAATCATTTACAGCAACATACTCTTGCGGAGAAGGCATGTGTTGCGCTAAAACTTGAGCAACAGAATCACCTAATCCACCATTTGCCATGTGTTCTTCAGCTGTTACAACACAACCTGTTTTACCAACAGATTTCAAAATTGCTTGAACATCCAAGGGTTTAATTGTGTGCATATTGATTAATTCTACAGATACGCCTTGTGCTTCTAAAATTTGGATTGCTTCAATAGATTTCCAAACTAAATGGCCACAAGCAATGATTGTAACATCTGTACCTTCTTGTAAAACATCACCTTTACCGATTACAAATTTAGCATCTGGTTTAACGAAAATTGGCATCACTGGACGACCAAAACGCAAATAAACAGGACCATTATGATCAGCAATCGCAATCGTTGCTTGTTTCGTTTGGTTGAAATCTGCAGGAACAACAACTGTAATGTTTGGCAACATTTTCATCATTCCTATATCTTCCAAAATTTGATGCGTTGCACCATCTTCACCCAATGTTAAACCAGCATGCGATGCACAGATTTTGACATTTTTTTGAGAATATGCGACCGATTGACGAATTTGATCATAGACACGACCTGTTGAAAAATTGGCAAAAGTTCCTGTAAAAGGAATTTTACCACCAATTGTCATACCTGCAGCCATTCCAATCATGTTTGCTTCAGCAATTCCTGTTTGAAAGAAACGATCTGGATTTTCATTTTTAAAGGCATCCATTTTTAACGAACCAATTAAATCAGCACACAATGCAACTACATTTTCATTTGTTCTTCCTAATTCTGCTAAACCTTCACCAAATCCACTTCGTGTGTCTTTGTTTCCTAAAATTTCAAACTCCATATTAAATTGTTATTGATGTTTTTTTATTTCCATTTATTCTAAAATCAACCTCTCTAGTTGTAAGTGTTGATTTACTGTTTTTTGAGCGATAAATAATTTTATACGCTCCAGGCTGCAATTGAATCGTTTCGTTTTTTTGAGCTGAATTGATGTTGCATACCCATTCTAATTCATTGTTTGTTGTGCGTGTAAAAATCTGCCCAACGACTGCGTTAGCAGTTTGATATGTAAAAAAGCCAGGTGCAGGAATATCGATTGTTGTTGTTGAATATTGTGTAACATCTATACTCTTGTAAATCCGAGGCAATGTCAACACTTCAATATCATACTTACCAATTAAATATTTTTCTACACTGTTTATTTTTTGAACATTTAATGTAGCAGTTTTACCATTCTGTAACACGCGAGCTTCGACAAAATATGGCTTTGTGGCATCTGAAAAACGAATATTAATAAATCCTTGCGGAACATCTACTGGAATAATCGTGTGCGCATTTTTTTTAATTGAAACATTCTTTACTTCAACAGGTGGTATCGTGTTGACAACTAAATCATATTTAACAGAAGGATCTAAAATTAACGTATCTGGATTTCCAAATCTGTTAAAAGTATGTTCAAAAGCGTATTTCAACTTTTTAGTTCCTGCTTCATACATAAAAAAGCTGACATCTGTTTCCTTTGGATTTTTAGCTAAATCGTTCAAATTGACTTGCGCAGTAGTATTTAACAATGCTTTTTGAATCACATTTTTTAAAACTGTCTCAAATGATTCAGCTGTTTCAGCATCAGCATACGTTCCTATACAATTAAATTTATCCAAATAGGACAAATCCATTCCCAAACCAATCACAAAAGGGGTAACTTTTACGTCTTTATCTTTTAATTTTTTAGCGATTATACACGGGTCATTGTCACACGCTTCTAATCCATCTGTAATTAATATAATGATGTTGCGCGATTTTGAAGTAGGAAAATCTCCTGCAGCAGCTTCCAATGAGCGAGCAATTGGTGTAGTCCCTTTTGCTTCAATCGATCGAATTCTACTTTTTATTTTATCGTTATTCCCTGCTGAAAAAGGCACTTCCAATTTTGTGTCATTACAATCTTGATACGTTGCTGTAATTGGAGATTGGTGGCCATATACACGCAAAGCTAATTCTAAGTTTGGAACATCTTTTAAGCTATCAACTGTTTGAACCAACAAATCTTTTGCTGCATCAATTCGCGTTTGCTGCCCCCATTTTGCATTCATACTATTAGAAGCATCTAAAATAAATAAGATGCGTGTCAATTCTGTCTGCCCAAAAGCAAAAGAATTAGTACCTAAAAACAGTATGAATAAAAACTTTTTCAACTGAATTAATAATCGCCCAATGTTTCTTCTAATTGTCCTAGTGCATTCGCCAATTGCTCAGGATTTGGAGCAACTCCATGCCATTTATGAGACCCAACCATGAAATCAACACCTTGACCCATTTCAGTTTTCATGATAATTACAACAGGTTTACCATTTCCACATAAACTATGCGCTTTTTCCATTGTTGCTTTCATGGCATCGAAATCGTGACCATTCATTTCTAATACTTGCCAACCAAATGCAGCCCATTTTCCTGCTAAATCTCCCAATGACAATACATCTTCAACATCGCCATCAATTTGACGACCGTTATAGTCAATAGTTGCAATTAAATTATCAACTTTATAAGCTGCCGCATACATTGCTGCTTCCCAAATTTGTCCTTCTTGTAATTCACCATCGCCATGTAAACAATAAACAATACGATCGTCGTTGTTCATTTTCTTTACACGCGCAGCTCCGATTGCAACAGACAACCCTTGACCCAACGAACCTGAAGCCATTCTAATTCCTGGTAATTTTTTATCAGTAGAAGGGTGACCTTGCAATTTACTTGATAATTTTCTAAACGTTCCTAAATCAGCAACTGGAAAATAACCTGCACGCGCTAAAACGCTGTACCAAACTGGAGAAATATGTCCATTTGACAAGAAGAATAAATCCTCTCCTTTTCCGTCCATTGTGAACTCCGTTGAGTGCTTCATTGTATCAAAATACAACATGGTTAAAAAATCAGCACAACCTAATGACCCTCCTGGGTGACCTGAATTTACGCCAGCAACCATGCGAACAATATCTCTTCTTACTTGGGATGAAATGCGCTGCAATTCCTTTGTTTCCATACTTCGTGTTTTTTCTTGAAAATTATAGGGCAAATTTAAGTTATATTCTTTACTTTAGCTGACAATAAAATGAACAGTTATCCCCAAATGCAACTTTTTTTAAACAATTTGGGTCTTAACTCTATAAAAACAAAAAACTATGAAAACTGCATTTATTCTGTTATTTAGTGTTCTTATTTCATCCTTTTCTTATTCTCAAGACTATGATAAAAGATTGGAGAAATTGTATTCAGTAGAAGAATTAACTGCTATGCAAAAAGAAAATCCAGCAAAAATTGTTGTACTCAATTATGCATTAGACAATGCGGTTTACACCTTAGATTTACCATTGGAGAAAAAAAGTGAATTTACTGAAAGTATAAATTATGATTTCAAGAAAAAACCTAACTTTATTGAATTAGGTTTAAAAATTGAAAATCAAAATCAGTATTTTAGAATTAATGGTTCTGAGAAAATTTTAGTTATTAAATCAGAATACCTATTGAATTACGAATTAAAAAACATGAAAAAATGAAATTCAAAATAATTATACTTTTACTTGCGTTTTTTGTTGGATCTTTTTCTTACGCTCAAATGGTTACTATGGGCGATGCAGGATTTCCTCAATCGAACCCTATGAACTGTGCAACTTTTGGTGTTGGTGCTACGAATTTTCAAAGCCCTGGTCAAGGAGGGAATTATCCAGCTAATTATAACGACACCATTACATTTTGTCCAGATTTAAATTTAGGGACAAAAGCAACCGTAACATTTGGTATTAATACTGGCCTTTCTTTTGATGTTCATGGGTCTGATTTTATCCGTGTTTATGACGGGCCATCAACTGCTTCGCCATTGTTAGGTGTACATAATAGTACAACAGATCCTAATGGCTTTACGCACACTGCTTCATGGAATAATCCCTCAGGATGTTTGACCATTGTGTTTATTTCCAATGGAAGTAATCAAGGAGCAGGTTGGGTAGCTAATGTTTCCTGTGGTAATCAATTTCAGCCCTTTGAAATGCATTTAGAAGCATATGTAAATGGTTCTACAACAAACGCATTAAACCCTGCCGACACAGGATATGTTGATATTTGTTTTGGAGACAGTGTGTTATTTGTTGCCAAACCTATTTTCCCATATTCTGAAGAAACAACTGGTTTTGGGTATTCACAAAACATTAATTCAACTGTTAATGTTTCTTGGAATATAACTGGAAGTACTTGGACTTATCCAAATAATGATTCAATTTGGTACACGCCACAAACAAGAGCTGGGTTTTTGGTATCGTTAAAGTTAACAGATCAATTTCCTCAATCATCTACATTGTATGCGAAAATTCGGGTTTCTCAAATTCCATTATTTACTGAAACTGGCCCAGTGGATTCTGCCTTTTGTTTAGGGGCTCAAACAAATTTAATAGGTGGTGTGACCCCAACTGATACTGCAGGAATTGTTATTCCTCCTGGATCATTCCAGTTAGGAGGAGCACTCGCTGGTTTAACGTATTTACCTGATGGTTCTGGTCTTCAATACCAAGCGCCAATTCAAATTACAGGATTTCCTGCTGGAAGTACGATTCAAAATGCGCAATCTTTGAACAAGGTGTACATTAATATGGAACATTCTTATGCTGGAGATTTAGAAATCTGGCTAAAATGTCCAACTGGACTAATTGTGCCTTTAGTTAACTCATATAGCCCTGGTTACATACCTGGAGGAATGGGTGGTGGAACAACTTATTTAGGCGACCCTATTGATGATCTTGGAGGTGGTGGACCTGGAGCTGGTTGGAGTTATTATTTTAGCTCTGTTTTTAATACCATTGGAACAATGGCAACAAACTGGACAAACACAGTTCCAATTTCAATAGCTTCTGGTAACTATGCAACTGGAAACTCCGTTGATCCAATTGACACGTATTCACCTGAAATTTCATTTTCAAATTTTACGGGATGTCCTGTTAATGGTACATGGACAATTTATGTTCAAGATAATTTAGGCGCAGATGATGGTTATATTTTTGAATGGGGTCTATTTTTTGATGCTTCTTATTTCCCTGGTCTGGGACAATATACAAATTATGTTGTCTCTGATTATTGGACAGCAGATCCGACAATTATTTCTAATCAAAATGATACTTCCATTGTGATTCTACCAACTACTATAGGTTTCCAAAACTATACCTATAATATAACAGATAATTTTGGTTGTTCATATGATACAACCGTTCAAGTTTTTGTGCAAGGATTACCAACTATTTTTGATGACACAATTGGTTGCGATCTTAAATTTCAAGCAGCTAATACAATTGCTTTTTCTGGTGGAGTTTGGTCAACAACTGCTCCTCAAATTTCATTCACACCTAATAATACTGCTATGAATCCTTTGATTAATGCTACTGTACCCGGAACATATACCGTCAGTTTTACGGATAATGAATGCCAGCAAACATCTACTGCAACGATTACTTTCCCAGATGTACCAACTATATTCAATGATTCATCGATGTGCAGTTTGAGTTATCAAGTAGCCAATACAGATGCATTTACAACAGGAGGAGTTTGGACCGCTTCTTCTCCAAATATATCTTTTAGTCCAAGCAATACAACTCTTAATCCAACAATTATTGCTAATTCAACTGGTAATTACATCATTACTTTCACTGATAATGTGTGTCAAAATTCAACATCTTCCACGTTGGTAATGATAGTTCCTCCTGCAATATTTGATGATACAACTATTTGTAATGAAACAATGCAAGTTGCAAATACCGTTTCATTTGACGGAGGAAATTGGTCATCTTTAAATCCTAATATTAGTTTTAATCCATCCAATGGAAGCAATCCGCAAATTACAATTCCTGGACCAGGAACTTACACTGTAACTTTTACAGATAATATGTGTAACTTGTCGGTTTCTTCCGATATTACTTTAACTGCTGCAATAAATACAACTATTGATGATGCAACAATTTGTATTGGCTCTGATTATACAATTACAGCTTCAAGTTCACCCGGAATTACAGGATATACTTGGAGCAATGGTGCTACAGGTCAAAGCATCACTGTTAATCAAGGTGGAACATATACTGTTACAGCAACAAGTGCTTGTGGAACATCTTCAGATGATGCAATTATTACAGAAGAATCTTGTTCATTAGAAGCTCCGAATGTCATTGTTTTATCATCTGAAGCTGGAAACAATTTCTTTTTCGTTAAATTCAATGGTGTTAGCACGTTCAAATGTTCAATTTTGAATCGTTGGGGCAATCTAGTTTATGAATACATTGACCCAGCTGGAAAATGGAATGGTAAGAATCAAAGTGGTGAAACAGTTGAAGATGGTACTTATTTTTACCATATAGAAGGTACATTCAATGGTGGAAAAGAATTCGAAAAAGATGGATTTGTAGAAGTTCGTCATTAATTTCAATTAAATAGATTATGGAGCGGTGCAGATTTGTACCGCTCTTTTTTTGTACTTTCGTAAAAAAATAAAATGAAAAAAATTGGTGTAAATGGATTTGGACGAATCGGTCGGTATTTTACGCGATTGGCGCTTGATTCAGCCGAAGTTGACGTTGCTGTTGTAAACGATATTTCAGACATTCACACTTTAGCCCACTTATTAAAATACGACAGTATTCATCGTGGTTTGAAACACAGCTTTGAAATCATTGGGTCTAAATTGATTTTTGATAACGGCAAAGAAATTCATTTTACGCAAGAAAGTAATCCTTCCAAAATAGAATGGGAAAAATTTGGTGTTGAAATTGTTTTAGAATCTTCCGGTCATTTTTTAACAACGGATGCCTTAAAAAATCATTTTATTGGAGGCGCAAAAAAAGTTGTTTTATCTGCCCCATCTAAAAGTGAAGAAATAAAAACCATTGTTTTAGGAGTCAATGATGACATTATTGAGACAACAGATGTAATACTATCTAATGCATCCTGTACAACCAACAATGCCGCTCCAATGGTGAAAGTAATGATGCAATTGTGTGAAATACAAAGCGCATACATTACAACTGTTCATAGTTATACTTCTGACCAACGTTTACAAGATGCTCCTCACAAAGATTTAAGAAGAGCTAGAGGAGCTGCGCAATCAATTGTGCCTACTTCTACAGGTGCGGCCAAAGCATTAACAAAAATATTTCCTGAATTAGATGGGAAAATGGGTGGTTGTGGTGTGCGTGTTCCCGTTCCAGATGGTTCATTTACAGACTTAACGATGGTGGTCAAAAACCCTCCAACTGTCGAGGAAATAAACCACGCAATGAAAATTGCTTCGGAAACATACTTAAAAGGAATTTTAGCATACACAGAAGACCCAATTGTTTCAGTCGATGTTATTGGTAATTCAAGTAGCTGTTTATTTGACGCCGAACTCACAAGTGTCATCAACAACATGGTAAAAGTAGTTGGTTGGTATGACAACGAAGCAGGCTATTCCAACCGTTTAATTGAATTAATGACTAAAATTTAATTAAATTTCATCGAATCTAAACGTTTCACCTAAACGAATTCCTTTTTCTGTTAATTGTAGCGTACAACATTCATTGACACTGTCGTGTTCTAAAAACAAGATGAATTCATTTTCACAAGCTGTTTTTAAGAATCGTTCTTTCTCTGTCATAGTAAGCAATGGACGTGTGTCATAACCCATCACATATGGCAACGGAATATGTCCAACACTCGGCAATAAATCCGCCATGTAAACGATCGTTTTTCCTTTGTATTGAATGTGCGGAATCATCATACTTTCTGTGTGTCCATCCACAAATAATACATCCATTTGATTGAATACATTTTTTGTAAAATCCCCTACTCGATCCACGAATTTTAATTGCCCACTTTCTTGAATGGGCATTATGTTTTCACTTAAAAAAGATGCTTTTTCTCGAGGATTAGGTTCAGTTGCCCATTGCCAATGGTTTTCTGTACTCCAATAATGTGCATTTTTAAATACAGGCTCAAATCCCGTTCGGTCTTTATTCCACTGGATAGCGCCGCCACAATGATCAAAATGTAAATGCGTTAAGAAAACATCCGTTACATCATCAGGTGAAAAACCCAATTGCTTTAAATTCCCATTTAAACTATCGTTGCCTGATAAATAATAATGTGAAAAGAATTTCTCAGATTGTTTATCACCAATACCTGTATCGATCAACATCAAACGATTTCCATCTTCAATTAAAAGGCTTCGCATCGACCATTCACATAAATTATTAGCATCTGCTGGATTCGTTTTTTCCCAAAGAGATTTAGGAACAACGCCAAACATGGCACCACCATCTAATTTAAAATTTCCGGTATTTAATGGGTAAATTTTCATGCATTTATTTTTTTGTAAAGATGCAAAATCTTATCTGAATTTACTTTATTAATTTGCAAAAAACAAGACTAGAATTGCTGCAATTGCAGTAACAATTCCAAGAATCTTTCGTTTTGTAATTTGTTCTTTAAACACCATAAATCCAATAGTTGCAGCTATTAAAACGATGGAAACGTTCATGATAGCTAAAACAGTCGAATCATTCCAACCCGTTGAAGTATAGGATACAATTAACAAGTAAATAGAAAAATAATTTGGGATTCCTAATAAGATTCCAGCGAACACATTTCTCCATTGAAAAATGGTTTTCCCCTTCCAAAGTTGGATTCCCAAAATAAGAAAGCCAATTAAACCAGCTATACCAAATCCAATAGCAGAAAACAAACCTGGATTCATTCCGTTTAACGCATTGCTTTGAACATAATTCAAAATGAAATCTAAAAATCCACTTCCAATAAACAAAACCAATAACATCCAAATAGAAACCGTTGACGTAGGTTCTTTTTTTGAAAATGTCACTAAAAAAACACCTGCAAAAGCTAATGTAATCCCACTAATTTTTAACAAGGTAATTGCTTCATTGTAAAAGATTATGATCGCTAACATTGACAAAGCCATGCTCATTTTTACGGCGATAGAAGTCATTGCAACACCATTTTTCTGAGAAGAATCACCCATTAATTTAAACAAAGAAATAAATAATAAGCCCGCTAAAAGTGCAAAAATTGGCCATTCTCCTTTACTTAGATAATCAGTTTTCCAAGAAGAACCAAACAATACAAAGCCTGCTACAAATGCCGTAACATAATTGAAAACAATTGCTTGAAATGTGTCAATTTTAAAACGAGGAAATAATTTGAAAAGAACAAAAATTAAACTCGAACAAAGAATGGAAACTATAAATGGAATCATTTTCTAAAATAGTGGTAAATTATATCGCTTGAAAAAGGATAACTAAATTGGGGAGTTTTTGCTATAACAGGCGCTTTTGTTCCCTCTAATAAATTTGTTTTACCGACAATTACGCGCGCTTCATCCCAGACATTACCAAAAATAAAATATTGTAAAGTTCTACTTCCACCCTCAACAAATATAGATTGAATATTTCGCTTATACAATTCGTCTAAAATCAATTGTGTGTCTGTTTCTGCTATTTTTACCCATTCTACAGATCCTACTTTGTCATTTTTAACGCGGTTAAAAACAATCGTTGGTGCTTCATCTGAGAAAATATTGTACTCACTTTTTAACTGTAATTGGCTGTCAATTAAAATTCGAATTGGATTTTCACCACTAAATTCACGGACCGTTAAGGTTGGATTATCATTTTGAACGGTTTTTCTTCCCACTAAAATACTTTGTTCTTCGGAACGCCATTTATGAACCAATGCCTTTGTCTCAGGAGATGAAATCCAATTCACCCCTTTTTCGTCATTTCTTCTAAGTTTATCCAAAAAGCCATCTTTCGATTGCGCCCATTTCAAAATCACATACGGTCGTTGTTTTTCGTGGAATGTAAAAAAGCGCTTGTTGAGGTCTCTACATTCTTTTTCAAGTATTCCGACAACAACTTCAATTCCAGCATTTTTTAAGCGTTCAATCCCTTTTCCACTAACTTTAGAAAAAGAATCAACACAACCAATTACCACTTTTTTAACGTGTTTTTCAATCAATAAATCTGTACAAGGAGGCGTTTTACCAAAGTGCGCACAAGGTTCTAAAGAAACATATACTGTTGCTTCAGCTAATAAGTGTTGTTCTTTAACGGAGCGAATGGCTTCTACTTCAGCGTGAGCAGCTCCAAATTTATGGTGGTAACCTTCGCCAATAATTTTGCCATTGTATACAACAACTGCTCCAACCATTGGATTCGGCGCAACGTATCCTTGACCCAAACGAGCCAAGTCGATACAGCGTTGCATAAATCGTTCATCCGTTACCATAAAACAAAGATAGTTTAATTCCGTTTATTTACTTGACATAATCTTGTTTTTGCACCAACATATATTGATCATTTTCCAATTTTATGAAGCCTTGATCGTAACAGAAAAAATATGTCGACCCTTTTTGTGTGGTATAAATATTCGTGAAATAATGGAAATTGAAGCCTTCCTCCGATAAAGTAATGCCATCCAACGTGATTTTTCCTATAGGATTTAATTTGACTAATATTCGACGATTCTTACGTAAAATCGTATTAATTCTTCGGACGTATGAATTACTGTCTTCGTTTTCACGGTTATTAAACGCATTTCTACAATAATCTGTGCAGAATTTTTGGTCTTTTCTACCAGCTAATTTTTGATTACATTCTTTGCAATAGCGATCTTCCATAAAACGTGGTTTCAAATTTTTTCATAACAATGTTAACACTATTTAACAACAAAATCAAGCAAAATAAGCTATTTGTTTAGCAAATTTGCGGGTTCAACTTTAGCAAAATGACAGAAAATTCAACACCATCATTCAACCCTTCTGACGCACTTCGTCTTTTAAGTGAAAAAATAAAGATTGAAACGCTTGCTTTTCAACAACTAAAAAGTGAAATAAGTAAAGTAATTGTCGGTCAGCAACACATGATTGATCGCTTGTTAATTGCTTTATTAGCTGATGGACATGTTTTATTGGAAGGAGTTCCCGGATTAGCAAAAACCCTTGCCATAAAAACCCTCGCTGAAGCAATTGCTGTTGATTTTAGTCGCATTCAATTCACTCCAGATTTATTACCAGCCGATGTAACTGGAACACTTATTTACAATCAAAAAAGTGAGCAATTCACGGTTAAAAAAGGACCTGTTTTCGCTAATTTTGTATTGGCTGATGAGATCAATCGTGCACCTGCGAAGGTTCAAAGTGCGTTGCTAGAAGCGATGCAAGAGCGTCAAGTTACGATTGGAGAAGAAACGTTTAATTTACCAGTTCCATTTTTAGTATTGGCGACTCAAAACCCAATCGACCAGGAAGGAACGTATCCTTTACCTGAAGCGCAAGTTGATCGTTTCATGTTGAAAATAAATTTAGGATATCCAACAAAAGAAGAAGAACGATTAATCATTCGTTCAAATGTGCAACAAAATGGTTTGCCTTCTTGTCAACAAGTGATATCTGCAGAAGCTATTATTCAAGCACGATCGTTTGTTCGCCAAATCTATTTAGATGAAAAAGTGGAACAATACATTGTTGATCTTGTTTTTGCAACACGAAACCCAAGTGACTATGGTTTAGGTTATTTGGAACCTATGATTGCTTTTGGATGTTCACCTCGTGCAAGTATCAACTTGGCATTAGCGGCAAAAGCTGTTGCATTTATGGAAGGACGCGCATTTGTTATTCCTGAAGATGTTAGAGCAGTTGCCAACGACGTTATGAATCACCGATTAGGCTTGAGTTATGAAGCTGAAGCTGAAAACTTGACAGCAAAAGACATTGTTTCAAAAATCATTGCAAAAGTAGCAATACCTTGATTTAATTTCAGTGGAAACCAACGACCTTTTAAAGAAAATAAAACGCATTGAGATAACAACGAAAGGGTTGTCCAAACAGCTATTTTCTGGTGATTATCATTCAGCATTTAAAGGTAGTGGTATGACATTCAGTGAAGTTCGAAATTATGCTTACGGCGATGAAGTAAGAACGATCGATTGGAATGTTACAGCACGCTACAATGAGCCACACATCAAGGTTTTTGAAGAAGAAAAAGAGTTGACTGTTTTATTAATGATCGATTTGTCTGGTTCTTCTAATTTTGGAACTTCCGCAACTAAAAAGAATTTAGCCATCGAAATTGCTGCCGTTTTAGCATTTACTGCGTCTCAAAACAACGATAAAATTGGAGCTGTTATTTATACCGACAAGGTGGAACAGTACATTCCTGCAAAAAAAGGAAAGAAACATGCGTATGCCATTATCAATGCGTGTGTGAATTTCAAACAAACAGCGGAGGAAACAAATTTATCTGAAGCGATTAAACACCTTCAGTCAGTTCAAAAGAAACGAACTATTACGTTTGTAATTAGTGATTTCATTGATGACAGCAATTACCTTGAAAAATTGCCAATACTGCATAAAAAAAACGATATTGTTGCCATCAAAACGCGTGATTCTGGAGAAGTAACGCTTCCAGATTTTGGATATATTGAGCTGTTCAATGCTGAAAGCGGCTTAAAAACTTGGGTAAATTCAAGCGATAAAAAAGTTAGTGACTATTTGGCCAAAAAAGAAGCTGAAAGCACCGAGATATGGAAGAATTCTTTACTCAAATTGGGCATCGATAGCATTGTTTGTTCAACCGATCAAGCATTCATCCCAACACTTGTTCAACTGTTTAAAAAGCGTAAAAAATGAAACATTATATTTTTTTCCTTTTTAGTTTGGTGAATTGTTTGGTTTTTGGTCAACTCACCAAAGCAGCGCTTCAAAATGAAAAAATACGCGTTGGAGAAAAGACTTCGATCACTTACTTGGTTGAGTTGCCAAAAAATTCAACGATAGAAAAACCGAAACAACCCTTAAAACTTCAATTTACCGTTCAAAAAACTGGAAAAAAAACTACTGATTTAGAGCAACTAACACCTTTAAAAGATACAATTGTTATAGGGAAAAACGGAACAAGAAATTGGATCGGAATTGTGTCACTTACGGCTTGGAACGAAGGTAACTTTACGATTCTAAGTCCAACCATAATTGTTGCGCAACAAGCCCTTACTTTTCCTAGCCTAAAAATTTCCGTTTCATTGGTTCCTGAGAAAAAAGGAATTGCCTTACTCGACATCAAACAATCTTTTACTACTTTACCAGAACAACGTTTTGAATTGACCAATTTTATAGCGAAGTATTGGTGGATCTTGCTGCTTCCAATCATTGGTATTGTGGCGATTTATGGGTATAAAAAATATTTCAAAACAGTAAAAACGAATGAAATCAAACGTTCTAATCAAGAAGAATTTTTGCACGCATTAGCAGAACTAAGTGCTAAAAAATTATGGGAAAACAAGCAAACCAAAGAACATTTTATTCAATTTTCAACCTTATTTCGATCGTATTTGTCTGCTGAATTTGAGTTTAATTTCTTAGAAAAAACAACCTTCGAAACGACCTTAATTTTAAACCGAAAGAAAATAGATCCAACGATTGTTCATCTTATTAATCAGCTTCTTTCTACGGCAGATTTAGTGAAATTTGCTAAGTCGATTCCGTCAGAAACTGAAATTATTGAGCTCCTTGAGCAAACAAAAACATGTGTCCAATTCATTCAATCAAAAAAACAACAGGATGCATAATTGGACAATTTCAATCTTGGATTATCAATTGCTAGCGCCGCAATGGCTGTTGCTGCTTTTAGTTGTTCCGCTTTATGGCTATTACCTTTTCGTTTCAAAAAACAAAAATAATGGAACGTGGAAATTTACCGGAACACCAACAACACAAGCCAACATCGCTTCAAAAAAGATCAAACGCATTCGTATTGGACTACATGTCTCTAGTTTAATTGGTTTTGTTTTATTGCTAATTACACTCGCTCAACCCACCAATGCTTCCAGTGAAAAAGCAATTCAAAATCGTTACAAAAACGGGATTGACATTGTCTTAGCCATGGATGTTTCTTTGTCAATGTACGCACTCGATTTTCAACCCAATCGTCTGGAAGTTGCCAAAGCTGTTGCCAAAGAATTTATTGATGGAAGAAATGGTGATCGAATAGGTTTAGTGGTGTTTTCTGGCGAAGCATATACGGCTTGTCCAACTACATTGGATTACCAACTTTTGAAAGATCAAATGGACCAAATAAATGGGGAAGATTTGGAAAGTGGCACTGCAATTGGAACGGGTTTGGGGACAGCAGTTGCGCGATTACGCGATGACAAATTAAAATCAAAAGTTATTATTTTATTAACGGATGGGAGTAACAATGCTGGAGAATTAGCACCTAAAGAAGCCGCTGAATTAGCACGATTGAAAAATATTACGGTTTACACCATTGGAGTTGGGAGCAATGGAAACGCTCCGACACCAATTGTTACACCTTTTGGGGTTCGCTTTGAGAATATGCCCGTTGAAATTGATGAACAAACATTGCGTGAAATTGCAGCAAAAACAAATGGTCGTTATTTTAGAGCAACCGATGCTAAAAGTTTAACAGACATTTATGCAGCGATTGATCAAATGGAGAAAAGAAAAATGAAGGATCAGAACATGCAATTACTTCAACCAATTGATGCCAATCCATTTTTAACGTTGGCATTGTTACTTTTATTTCTTCCATGGTTATTCAACAATCTATTTTTTCAATTAAATGACTAATCAAGAGCGCTATCCAATCAAAAAAATAAGCTTCATTATCCTTGGTTTTGAAGTGCTGTTTTGGCTATTGTTATTGGTCGCACTAAATTTATTGAATACAATTGGTTCTCATAGTACTGCAACTCAATTTGAATTTGCGCAGCCAAGCTACCTTCTATTAACTGCTCTACTTGTGCCTTTTTATTGGTTGTTTTTAAGGAAATTGAATCGGAAAAACTACTTTTTTGCAACCATGCCCTATTCAATTCAGTCGTTAATTTCTCCACAAAAAAACCATCGTGCTGTTTTACGAGATTTATTTTTATTTCGAACAGCGATTGTTTGCATCATTTTAGCAATGGGTCAACCTGTCTTTGGAACCAAAAAAATGGCTTCAAGCACCTTTAAATCAGAAATAATCTTTTGCATAGATATATCAAATTCAATGAACGCAAAAGATATTTCACCTGCTGTAACGCGCCTTGAAATTGCAAAAAGAGGTTTGATTGAATTCATGAATCAATTAAAAGGTGAGCGGGTTGGAATTGTTGTTTTTGCAGGTAATTCATTTGTGCAGCTTCCGATTACAACTGATTATGGATCTGCCAAAACTTTTTTACAAGAAGTAGAAACAACAATGATTTCCAATCAAGGAACAAATATTAATGATGCGCTCAACTTAGCGCAATCCTTATTTTCACCGATTAATTGTCCAAAGAGAATTTTGTTAATTACAGATGGTGAAAATCATGCAGAAGATCCAACAGCTAGTATTTCATCATTACGCAATCAACATATTGGCTTGTTTGTTTTAGGGATTGGCACAGAAAATGGAGGGCCTATTTTACGGAATCCAGATCGTCCAGAATTGGGTTATGTCACAGAAAATGACCGAACAATCATTTCAAAAGTAAATGTAGATTTATTGAAATCACTGGCATTAAAAGCAAACGGAAGTGCAACTTTGTGTTCGTCTGAATTTCCAGATTTCAGTCAATTATTAACAGAAATTAACCAAAACAAAGGCGAGAAAACACGAGATTTGCAGCTGGAGGTTCAATCAGAACAATACCATTGGTTTGTTGCATTAGCCATCGTTTGTTTGATACTATTACAACTACCAACTTTGAAACAATTGCGTTACAAAAAATGAGATATTGCATAGGTTTTATACTGATCGTTTTTTTTACACCATCTTTTGCTCAATCGTGGCAAGAGGATGTTGAAGCTGCGCGCAAGTTTTACAAAAGCAACGAGTTCAAAAAGGCTAAAATGTACTACAAAAAAGCCTTGAAAAACAAACCTTCTTCGATTGATTTAACAGAAGAAATTGCTCAATGCAACTATAAAAACAATGCATTTGAAACGGCACGGACCTTGTATTCTAAATCGTTGCAAAAAACTAGTAATAAGCAAAAAATTGCCGACTTAAATTACAACAAAGGGACAAGTTTTATGAAAGAAAAAAACTACACGTCCGCTATTGAAAATTACAAGAAAACATTGAAAATAAATTCATCCGATGAAATGGCTCGTTACAACCTGTCACAAGCATTGAGAATGAAAAATAAAAAAGAGAATAAACCACCTAAGCAAAACAATCCATCGAAAAATCCAGCTGATAAAAATCAGAAAAAAGACCAAACTCCTCAGCAACCAAAACCGGAATCGAATGCACTTTCTAAAAATGAGTTAGAAAAAAAATTAGACCGAATTTCAAAAGCAGAGGCCGCTTCCAAAAGAAAGAAATTCAACAACGGTTCAACAAGTTCTAACAACTCAACAAAAAATTGGTAATGCAAAAACTGTTTACATATCTCTTTATTTTGGTCAACCTAGTTGTTTTTGGACAAAAAAACTCCGTTGTTTTAGAAGTTACACCAACGAATGCAACAGTTGGCGAACCATTGAACATTACCATTAAATCAACGGTTCAAGGCAATGTTGAAATAGATTTCCCAAAAAACTTTACCCAAGGTTACGATGTTATGTCGGGATCAAATGTGGAAGTTGATTATTCAACAGGCAGATCCGTTTCCTTTTATTACCTCTCTCAAAGTGGCACTATTTCAAAAGCTGGAACTTATAAATTCGGCCCAGCTTACATTAAAAAAGGGAATAAAGTTTTTCGATCAAATACCGTAAGTGTTACCATTCAAAAAGAACAAGTTGCTACCCCTGCTCCATTGAGTCAAAATTTCTCAAAACAACAATTGCGACAAATTGCTTTTGGAGTGATTGAAAAATCAAAGGCATCCGTTTACGAAGGAGAAGCCGTAACAATTAATGCACGTGTTTATGCGCAATTCAATGCTACTCACATTGAAAATTACCAAACTTATGGCCTGTCTAACGTCAACGATAAACACCAATTAGATGACCTTTCGTCGATAAAAATTGAACCTACACGCATTAAAAACAGACCCTATTTCACGTTTAATTGTGATAAAAAAGTTGTCTTTTTCAGTGGAAGCGGCACCAAAACGATTGAACCATTTACCTTGAGTTTATACAAAGACTTTGATGGTTTGGATTTATCATCTTATCCTACAACCATAGAAATTAAACCCTTGCCAAAAAATAAACCAGCAAATTTTAATGGAGGTGTTGGATCGTTTTCTCTAGCGCAAGAAATTTCAGCCAATACACTCAAAAAGGGCGACGTTTTTACCTTGAAATTAACACTTAAAGGATCAGGAAATCTTCAAAACATTCAAGCTCCTGACTTAAATTTACCAACAGAATTTAAAGTTTACGGCGATCCAGTGATCAAAGAAAATTACCGCTACTCTGAAAATGGTGTTGAAGGAAAAATAACCTATGTTTATTCCATCCAAGCCAACTTTTCAGGAGAAAAACAAGTGCCAGCATTGAAAATAGCCTTTTTCAATCCACAAAAAGAGAAATTTGAGGAAATACAAACCAAAGAAGTAACAATTACAACGACTGATGCTATTATTAACGCTCGTACATCTGGCCAATCCATTGAAATGGTGCGATCTTCTTCTAAAAATACACCCAATGAAACGGGAAGTACATCACTGTTTCAACAACCACTTTTTTGGTCACTTTCAATTCCGTTGCTGATTGCATTTTTTATAGGTTTCATTCAATTCAGAAAGAAAAAAGAAAGTCCTACAGCAATTATTGAAGAAAACAAACCTGAACTTATTGCTGTTGAAGAACCTGAAATTGACTTTTTTGACGAAGCAGCAAAAGCATTTGGAGCACAGCAAGAAAACGCGTATTACACCAACATCGAAAACGGAATGATCGCAGCATTAGCAAAAATGCTATCGTTGAAAAATGACTCACAATCTTCCAAGCAACTCGTAATCCAAGCTATGAAAGATCAAGCTATTTCTGATGAAATGAAAGCAAAAATCAAATCGATATTTGAAGCGTGTACTGCAGCAAAATATGGCTTTGAGAAAAAAGAATTGGATAACACAGATTTGTTAGAAGAAGCTATAGAAGTGATTGGGCAATTGGGTGCTTAAGCAAGCAAAAAACGCAAAGCTATTCTAGAAAGGTATGCTTTAAAGCATTTAATAATTAAATGCCTGTTTGATAATTTATAGAAATAAAAAATATAATACCACAATGAAAATACCAACTTCTTCCTTTATAATTTGTTTGATAGTAATTATACAAAGTTGCTCACCTATCCTGGGTTTGTATGGCGTTCGAAATCCAAAAGGAATTAGTGAAAAGAAAATTATTAATTATTCGAAAAGACTTGCTATTCCAAAAGATGCAATTTATCAGTTAGATACTAGCTATTTTTCTTTTTTAGCTTCACTCAAAATGAAGCTTAACGATTCAATGATAACTGACACATTGAAAAAAAAGGAACTTAAGAAACTTGTGCAGAATCATTATCAGCCGCTTCAAGCACTTTATTTCAATAAAAAAAGAAACTTGGAATCATTTCAGATCAATTGTTACGCTGGTGGTTTTCCAAACTTAAACTGGGAAAGAGATGGTATTTTAACTACTTTCCCACCAAAAATTCAGGCGCCTCTTGATTCTATTCTTTCTGATTCATTACTAATTTCATTTTTGAAACCAATGCCTAATTCGGCAGGTCTTAAAATTGACGATTACGACTATGTTGTATATGTTTTTTACAGTAAATTTATGGGTAGACAAAACAAACGCTTCATAAATTATATTCAAGAAAACAGTAAATTATCGAAAGAGAAACATGTTCGAGTAATATATGTAAATATGGACAATGCCTATGCTATAAGCAATATTTGGTAAAATAATAAGCTGTAACGAATATATTTCAGACTAAATAATCGAAATTTCATTAACTAAAACGTTATTAAAAGAGCTAAAACTAATTGAAAGAAAATACTACTAACTTTTAATGATCGACTTCTTCGTTAAGTACAAACCAAAAAAACTTTCCCAAAATCTTCTTTAGAAAACCTATTAAAATCGATACCTTTGTACTGCGATGCAAACAGAACTTGTAAATATTAGAAATCTTTCATTGGATGAATTAAAAGCATCCATGGCAATTTTTGGTGAAAAATCCTTTCGTGCAAAGCAAGTATTTGAATGGTTGTGGCAAAAAAATGCCAGTTCGTTTGATGAGATGTCAAATTTAAGCATTCCCTTACGCGATAAATTAAAAGAACACTATTTCATCGATAAAATCAGTTTAGACGATCAACAAATAAGTGCTGACAAAACCATTAAATGTGCGTTTTCTGTTGGTGATGGAAAAGTTGTTGAAGGCGTTTTAATTCCAACTGCAACGCGCACAACAGCGTGTATTTCTTCGCAAGTTGGCTGTAGTTTATCGTGTACGTTTTGTGCAACTGGGCGACTCAAACTCATGCGGAATTTGACGGCTGGAGAAATCGTGGATCAAGTTGTTTACTTAAAAAATCAAGCAGAAAATCGCTACAGAACACCGCTCACCAATATTGTTTACATGGGCATGGGTGAACCCTTGTTGAATTACAAAAACACCTTGCGCTCAATAGAAATGATCACTTCTCCAGAAGGATTAGGCATGTCGCCCAAACGCATTACGGTTTCTACAGCAGGTATTGCAAAAATGATTCGCAAACTTGGTGATGACGAAGTGAAATTCAACTTAGCGCTTTCTTTGCACGCAGCCAACGACAAAAAGAGAAGCCACATCATGGAAATTAACGATTCTAATAATTTAGAAGAATTGGCAGATGCATTGCGTTATTTTCATCAAAAAACAGATGCAAGAATCACTTTTGAATACATTATTTTCAAAGATTTCAACGATAAAATTGAAGATGCACAAGAATTAGCGGCCTTTGCACGTTGCGTTCCTTGTAAAATTAACATCATAGAATACAATACCATTGATGGTGGCGAATTTCAACAAGCTGACAAAGCGAATGTTGATGCTTTTGCAGCGTATATTGAATCTAAAAATTTGGTTGTAAATGTACGCAGAAGTAGAGGAAAAGACATCGATGCTGCTTGCGGACAACTCGCAAATAAAAACAACGCGATTGATCAAAAAGAACGTGTTTTGAAATAAATCACTTTCAACTTCCATCATTTCCACTTTTCTTTATTCTACAATTTTTAAAATCGTGGATAAATTCCCTTGAAAAGTTGGTGTTTTAGTTGTTCAATAACGTATATTTGTTTCATGTTATCTGTTAAAGAAATTTTAGATCCGATTCAAACTGAAATGACTGAATTTGAGGCGCACTTTCAAAAAAGTATGCAGTCAAAAGTTCCTTTATTAGATAAAATCACCCATTACATTGTCAAACGAAAAGGGAAGCAAATGCGTCCCATGTTTGTATTTCTTACCTCAAAAATGTTGGGAGAAATTACAGATAAAACATTCGACGCCGCATCATTAGTAGAATTATTACACACCGCAACTTTGGTACACGATGATGTGGTTGATGACGCTAATGAACGAAGAGGATTTTTCTCCATCAATGCCATTTGGAAAAACAAAATAGCCGTTTTAGTAGGTGATTATATGCTTTCAAAAGTTTTGTTGCTTTCCATTGAAAAAAACAATGTAGATTTATTACATGTTGTGGCACGTGCAGTGAGAGAAATGAGTGAAGGCGAATTGTTACAGATTGAAAAAGCACGACATCTAGATATCACTGAAGAGATTTACTTTGACGTCATTCGTCAAAAGACTGCATCATTAATTGCTACATGTTGTGAAGCGGGAGCAATTGCTGCAAACAGAGAAGACATGCGTGAAAACATGCGGAAATTCGGAGAATTGGTGGGCTTAGCGTTTCAAATTAAAGACGATATTTTTGACTATGGTTCACCAGGTAACATTGGGAAACCTTCTGGGATTGACATCCGAGAACGTAAAATGACCTTACCGCTGATTCATGTCATCAATACCGTTGATAATGCAACAAAAAAAGAATTGTTAAACATCGTAAAGAACAAAAACGAACAACCAAAAGCGGTGCAACGTGCGATTTCAATCGTCATCAACAATGGTGGAATTGATTACGCTCATAAAAAAATGCTGGAACTAAAAAATGAAGCCTTGGAATTGCTAATCAACATTCCAGATTCAACTGCCAAACAAGCGCTTATTGGTTTAGTAGAATATACAACTTTACGCGATAAATAATAAAAAATTACACGTATGAAATACATCGGAATATTAATCCTTTTCTTAAGCTTAGTTGCTTGTTCATCCAACGATGATTCGAACAAAAACGCTAAAAAAGAAATATTGGTTGAAGTGAAAAATGGTATTTTCACGGAATGGTATCCTGGCAAAAAACAGATCAAATTTCAAGGACAACAAGATGAACTTGGACGAAGAAATGGCATCTGGCGTTTTTACGGAGAAAATGGTACAGAATTATCATTTACTGAATACCAAGAAGGGATTAAAAATGGGTTTACTGTTGTGAAATACCCATCTGGTGTAATGCATTACAGAGGTGAATACCAAAACGACAAAACCGTTGGTATTTGGACAGTTTACGATGAAAAAGGGAAAGTAGCATCCGAAAAAGATTACGGTTACCCAGCTGAATAAACATGTCTAAAATTCCTGCACATATCATTGATGAAATTATGCAAACTTCCCGCATCGAAGAGGTGATTGGTGAGTTTGTGAATTTAAAACGTGCAGGTTCAAATTTGAAAGGCTTAAGTCCTTTTACAGATGAAAAAACACCATCGTTTGTTGTGTCACCGGCCAAACAAATTTTCAAGTGTTTTTCAACGAGCAAAGGTGGTTCAGTTGTGACTTTTTTAATGGAAAAAGAACACTTTACCTATCCGGAAGCTTTGCGATGGTTAGCTGATAAATACAACATTCAAATCCCGGAAGATGAACCTGCAACAGCAGAACAAATGGCCGCGATTACTGAACGTGAAAGTTTGTACATCATCAATGAATTTGCGAAAAATTACTTTTCACAGAATTTAATGGAATCGGATGAAGGAAAAGCAGTAGCCCTTTCCTACTTTGAAGAACGTGGTTTTCGAAAAGACATCATTCAAAAATTTCAATTAGGTTACTGTATCAATGCTGGAGACGATTTCACGAAAGCAGCCTTAAAAAAAGGGTACAAATTAGAATACCTTGAAAAAGTTGGTTTAGTTAAAACCAAAGAAGAACGTAGCTTTGATTTTTTTAGAGGACGTGTCATGTTTCCGATTCACAGTGTTTCGGGTCGTGTATTAGGTTTTGGTGGTCGAACGTTGTTTACCGATAAAAAAATTGCCAAATACTTCAATTCTCCTGAAAGTATCATTTACAATAAAAGTGAAATTTTATACGGACTTCATTTTTCAAAAGGCGATATTATCAAGTACGACAATTGCTTTTTATGTGAAGGTTACACGGATGTAATTAGCATGTACCAAGCTGGAATTCAAAATGTGGTTTCATCTTCGGGCACATCTTTGACCAAAGACCAAATTAAACTGATTCGTCGTTACACTCAAAATATTACTATTTTGTATGATGGCGATCCAGCAGGGATAAAAGCATCTTTTCGTGGAATTGATTTAATTCTAGAAGAAGGAATGAATGTGAAAGTGGTGCTTTTCCCAGAAGGAGAAGATCCTGATTCCTATTCTAAAAAAGCTAGCACAAGTGAGCTAGAAGCATACATTCAAGCGCATACACAAGATTTCATATCATTTAAAGCAGCTATTTTATTAAAAGACGGTGAATCGGATCCGATTAAAAAAGCGGAATTAATTCGAGAAATCGTACATTCTGTTGCCTTAATTCCCGATCAAATTACACGAACGGTTTATTTGCAACAGATTGCTAGTCAATTCGATATTCAAGAAAGCATCATTTCAAATGAGCTGATGAAGTTGCGTAAAAACGTTGTTTCCAAACAATTGCAAGAACCTGAATTGGCACAAATTCCTGTTCCTATGCAAACAGGGAATCAACCTGTTGAAATTGCAGAAACACTTGAAAACAATGCTGAAAATAGCGAATATGACTTGATTCGCTTGCTCATCAAGTATGGCACTCGTGTGATAGAAGTAGATCAATTAAATGAACTTAGCGAAACAAACAAAGCAGAAACGAGCGTAACAGAATTTATTTGCCATGAATTAGATAAAGATGAATTGGCATTTGAACACCCTAAATTTGCAAAAATTCACCAATTAATTGTAGAAGGTTTAGCTGAAAATCAATTGTTGTCATCTACCTATTTTAGACAATTGGAAGACCAAACAATAGTGCAATTTGTTTCAGAAATTGAATCCCAAGAATACGAATTGAGTTCAAAATGGTTGTCACAATACAATATTTCAACACGTTCAGAAAGTGACCGTTTGCAAGAAGCCGTTTTTCATTCCATTTACAATTTTAAATCATCGAAGATTGAAGCACACATTCGTTCCATTCAAGAACGTTTAAAATTGGCAGGTGACATGAGCGATGAAGAATTACTCGATGCTTTGTCAGAACAAATGACCTACGAAAAAATAAAAATCGCATTTGCGGAAAAATTAGGAAGAATTATATTACGATAAACACATGTTAAGTTATACTTTATTTTACTTAGGCCCCTACAAAGTTTGTTTTTGGAACATCATCTTTTTAAGTATTATTTATTTCGTTGCATTGGTGTTGAGAAGAGTCATTCACAACATGCTAAAAGATTATTTGAAAAGTGCAAACATTGCTGTTGAAGGACGAAAAATCACCTATTTAAAATTACTCAGTCAAAGTGTATATTTGGTAGCAAGTTACATAGCTGTATTGAGTTTCAATATCAACAATGACAACGTTACTTTTGGCGATTTTTTAAATTTTAATTTAATTGAATCTAAAAAATTCACGCTTAGTTTTTATCAAATCATTGTCATCATCGCCCTTTTCTTTGGTGCGAAAATGCTACTCAACTTTGTGAAGCTGTATATCAGCAAACAATTTCGAAACAAACCGAATTACAATGCCGGTAGTGAATATGTTTACATTCAAATTGCGAAATACATCATTTATATTTTCGCGATTGTCAGTGCGTTAAAAACCTTAGACATTGATTTAACAGTTTTGTTAACTGGTTCTGCTGCATTATTGGTGGGTATTGGTTTAGGATTGCAAGACGTGTTCAAAGATATGTTTTCAGGAATCGTATTATTGGTAGAGGGAAACATTAAAATTGGTGATGTTGTGGAGATTTCGGAACAAGGAAAATCGACCATCGTTGCTAAAATTTTAAAAATCAATGTACGTACCACTCAAATTGAAACGCGTGAAGGAAATGTATTGATTATACCCAATGCTAAATTAACGCAAGAATACGTTGAAAACTGGAGCCATGGAAGTGAGATTTCTCGCTTTATTATTACTGTTACCGTAGATTATGGAACAAATACTGAACAAGTTGCACGGCTTTTAAAACAAGCAGCTTTTGGTCATCCAAATGTAAAAAAAACTAAGCCAATTGATGTGCGTCTGTCAAATTTTGGAAACAATGGTTTAGAATTAGAACTTATTTTTTGGGCAGATCAAAGTTGGGATGCAAATTTTTACAAATCAGAAATTCGTTTTGAAATTGACCGCTTGTTTAGAGAACATAAAATTACAATTCCATATCCTCACAGCACAGTTCATATTAAAAATTAAAGCAATTGCTTTTTATATAACTGAACTGTATTTTCCAAACCTAAATACAACGCATCAGAAATCAAGGCGTGTCCGATCGATACTTCTGCCAAAAATGGAATGCATTCTTTAAAGTAACGAAGGTTTTCTAAGCTTAAATCATGTCCTGCATTGATGTCTAAGCCCAATTCTTTCGCGTAATTTGCAGCTGCAACATATGCTTTAATAGCCTTAACTGGATCTTTTGTATAATCTTCAGCATAAGGACCTGTATACAATTCAATGCGATCAACCCCAGATTTCGCTGCAAATTCTATGTTTTCTAAATTGGTGTCCACAAAAATAGATGAACGAATACCCAAAGCACGCAAATGCTGGTTCAAGTCGGTCAATAAATGCAAATTAGTTTTCGTATCCCATCCAGCATTAGAAGTTAAAACGTGCGGCGGATCAGGAACCATCGTAGCTTGAGCTGGACGAACGTCTGTAATAATTTTCATAAAACGATCGTCAGGATAACCTTCAATGTTGAATTCAGTAGTGACAACTTGACTCAAATCATACACATCTTGAGTAGTAATGTGACGCTCGTCTGGACGAGGATGAATGGTAATTCCATCTGCTCCAAAACGCTCACAATCAATTGCAACTTGAACAACATTGGGCATATTTCCACCACGAGCATTGCGCATTGTAGCGATTTTATTGATATTGACACTTAATTTTGACATACAATGGTATAATTTTTGACACTGCAAAAGTACAAAGTTAGAAATGAAATTACTACTTTGGTAGCAACTATGAGAGCATTAGCATTAATTACAGATGAAATTCCACCGTTAAAGCACACAGATTCAGGTGAAAAAGCACTTCGTTGGATGGATGAATTCAAAGTTTCACATTTACCTGTCTTAAAAAACGACAATTTTGTAGGTGTGATTTCTGAAGCAGATTTATTGGATAAATTGGCCTTAGAAGAATCGCTGGATACGCTTTTTGATCATTTGCCACGACCTTATGTTCTAGAAACAGCGCACGTTTACGATGTGTTGAAAAGAATGGAAGAAAGTAAATTGAGTATCATGCCTGTTTTAGATTCGGAAGAAAAATACTTGGGTTGTACGTCAATTTTTCATTTATTGACAAGCTTTGCCAATACGGGAAGTATTAAGGAAACAGGTGGTATTATTGTATTGGAAATCAATGAGCACGATTATTCAATGGCACAAATCGCACAAATTGTTGAAAGTAACAATGCCCGCATTTTAAGCTCATACATTATGTCGTCGCCCGATTCTACAAAAATCGAAGTGACCTTGAAAATTAATCAATTAGAATTGAGTCGCATCATTCGCACGTTTGAACGGTATGATTACATTGTCAAAGAAACGTTTCAAAAAGATGCCAGTGACAACGATATCCAAATCAGATTCGATTCTTTAATGAATTACTTGAATATTTAATATGAACGTTGCAATCTATAGCCAAAAGGTAAACCGCCAAAACCTGCCTTATTTTAAAGAAATCATCGATATCTTTAATGATTTTGGCTGGAATCCTGTTGTTGAAAAAGAACTGAAGGAACAATTGGTTGCCAAAATGGATTTATCAGAAAAAACAGATGAATTTTCTTCGCATAAAGATTTTCATGCTGGAATTGATTTAACCATGAGCATTGGTGGAGATGGTACATTTATCAAATCTGTCGGGTTTATTCGCGATTCTGGCGTACCCATTTTAGGTATCAATACTGGAAGATTAGGATTTTTAGCCAATATCTCTAAAGATCAAATCCAGCAAACAATGGATCAAGTAAAAGCTAAAAATTACGAGTTCCAAAAACGTTCTTTACTACGTATTCAAACAGAAGAAAATATTTTTGGGGAAGACAATTTTGCCTTGAATGAATTGACACTTCAAAAAAAGGATACAGCATCCATGATTACAGTTCATGCTTCTTTAGATAACAAATATTTGAATTCTTATTGGGCTGACGGATTGATTGTTTCCACACCAACAGGATCAACTGCCTATAGTTTAAGTTGTGGAGGGCCAATTATCACACCTGGTTGTCAAGTACACATTTTAACTCCCATAGCTCCGCATAACTTAAATGTACGACCAGTGGTAGTGCCTGATCACATGCCAATTAAATTAAAAATCGAAGGACGTGACAGAAAATGTTTGATGAGTTTGGATGGTGTTTCAAAAAATATTCGTCAAGATGAAGAAATTATTGTTACAAAAGCAGAATTTATGATTAATGTCGTTAAATTTGAAAGCAATAATTTCTTGGATACGATTCGCAATAAAATGATGTGGGGAATTGATGCAAGGAATTAATTAATGTAGCAATTGATTAATGGAACAATTTAATAATTAAACAAATACCAATAGATATGAAAAATAAGTTTTTACTCATCATGACAGTTTTAAGCTCGGCGTTTTCATTTGCTCAAGCGACTAAAGCTGATTTAACTCCAGGGATTTATGCAGAATTCAATACCAACAAAGGAGTAATTATTTGTGCACTTGAATACCAAAAAACACCAATGACAGTTGGAAATTTTGTTGGTTTAGCAGAAGGAACATTAAACATCATGGATACAGTTAAACGTTTGAAACCGTTTTACAATGGTTTGAAATTTCACCGAGTTATTGCTGATTTTATGATTCAAGGTGGTTGTCCACAAGGAACAGGAATGGGAAATCCAGGATACAAATTTAGCGATGAGATTGTAGCTGACTTACGTCACTCAGGACCTGGAATTTTATCTATGGCGAATTCTGGACCTGCAACAAACGGTAGTCAATTCTTTATCACGCACAAAGAAACTCCTTGGTTGGACGGAAAACACACTGTTTTTGGTCATGTTGTAATTGGTCAAGATGTCGTAAACGCAATCGCTCAAAATGATGTGCTTAACACACTTACGATTTTACGTATTGGTGATGAAGCAAAAAAATGGGACGGTAACAAAGCGTTCAATGCTGTTTACAACCGTCAAAGAGAAGCTGAATTAGCGCAAGCTGAAGCAATGAAAAAAATTGCTGGAATGAGCACGGATGAATACAAAAAATACATGTTCAACGAAATCAAGAAAACAAATCCAACAGCTAAAATGTCTGCTTCTGGCTTAGTGTATGTGATTGAAAACGAAGGAGAAAAAACAAAACCTGTAAAAGGAGATAAAATGTCGGTTCACTTCAAAGGTACGTTTAGAGCAGATGGAAAACAATTTGATTCATCATACGATCGCAACCAACCAATGGATTTCACCTACATCGATAACAAAATGATTCCAGGATTTGAAGAAGGTTTGGCATTATTAGGAAAAGGTGGAAAAGGGAAAATCGTTATTCCATATTTCTCAGCTTATGGAAAAGATGGACGACCAGGAGCGATTCCTCCATACTCAGATTTAGTATTCGACTTAGAAATCATCAACATTGAAAAACAAGCTGCTCACGATCACGATCATTCAGATCCAAATCACAAGCACTAAAAAATAAATTGAAAAGAAAGGCTGTCAGAAATGATGGCCTTTTTTATTGGTAGAAACACGTATGTTGCTTACCCAATTTGAACGCAATTCCTAAACCAAAGAATGCATACCAATCTGATGTGGTTGTGGAACCTCTGTACCCATTAACAGAACCATCTAAACTACGATTCGAAAGCGCTGCAGCCAAACTTCCACTTTCATTGGCAATTAAAGCAGGATCTATGTAAGTATTACTTCCCACGTCATCGATGTAATCAGTAAATGTTTTACGAAAACCATATTCGATGTTAATAGATGCTGATTTACCCAATGACAATTTAAAACCAACACCCAATGGAATACTCAATTGCGTTAAATAATAGCGCGATTCACTGGTCAATGTTGTTCCTTGCCCCTCTGTTCCCAATGCTTGCAATTCAATCGTTTGTCCGTTGTATTGGGTTGTTGGATTCATACGAAACAAACCAATTTGAGCCAACAAATAAGCTGTTCCTCTGTACCTCGGATTACCCAATTGAAATGGAAAATAATTCACTTCTAAGCCAGCAGCACCTTCAACAATAGAAGAACTAAAATTTAGGTTTCTATTTTTCAACAGTTCATTGCTGGCATCTGCATCGCTCGCAGTAACTGAACCTGCGACAACATTGGCACGAAAACTAATACGCGGATTTATGGTATAACGGTAAAAAATACTTCCTGCAACTTGAGTATTATAAAAATGTTGGAATTGATTTAAATCGCCAATGTAATACATTCCTCCTGCCATTACACCTAATTCTGAACGCGAACGAAAATTATCCGTTTGACTCAACAGGTAAAATGGAACAACAAGAACAGCAACGAGCAATAAACGCATGATTTTTATTTTGATAACGCCAAATTAAGAAGAAAATTACAAATCTAATTAGGAAGTATCAATTTTGTACAAATTGTTACCTTTTCCATGCAAAAAATAAAGAAGAAGTTTTGAAAAAGAATTATTTCAAATTGCTAATGAAACGCTCTAAATTAACGTTAGCAACCAATGAATCTGCACCAACGATCAACACTTTTTTGCAGCTATTGCGTTCCAACCACAAATCTAAGTTTGAAACACCAACCATCAACGTACCGTTGATATCAATCTTGTGAACTGGTTTTTGATTGTTATCGAATAGAGCTCTGATTTCAACTGTTTCACGGTCTAATTCTTGATTTTCATTGAAAATAACCAACCCATCAATGCCTTCATCTGGATTTTCAGATTTGTCATTGAATTCAGCCAATTCGAAATTACGATCGGTAGCCCATGCTTGAAGTGCATTCGAGAATTTTGAATTTCCTTTTAGGAAGATGGTGTTAAGTTTCATTGAAAAATGTAAGTCTATTCTTAATTTTGAGTTGCAAAAATACACAATTCTTAACAATAATGGACTAAATTTTTAATTTTTTATCGTTTTTTTTCAATAAAAAATATCAGTTTTTATGAAATCTGAAAACTTGCTGAAAATGAAATTATTAGTTGATGATTTCCACTTGAAAAGACACCCGTTTTTCAACCAACAAAATAAGAATTTTATTTAACCGAACTTAAAAACTACGTTCTACAAACAATTTAAAGTTGGTTAAGATCTGTTGCCATCCTTGTCGCTGTAATTCAATTGGATTCACTGCTTCAGGCTCAAAAACTTCCACCACTTTCGTTTGATCGCCAATTGCTTCAAAAGAAACATTTACGCTGCGACCATCTTCTAAGAAATAAACCATGGATTGGTGTTCTTCAATCTGATCGTAAACACCAATTAAATTGAACCCAAATGAACCATCTTTTGCTTCCATACGGTAGTTGAAACTTCCGCCAACTTGAAAATCATTGATAGCAAGTGGGGTGTGCCAATCATCTGATGCTTGGTTCCATTGTTGAATAGAATCTGGAGTAATAAAATGATTCCAAACAGCTGCAACAGGGGCGTCAATTAGAACTTCAATAGTGATCATATCCATCTTAATATCCTAAAATACGTAAGTAATCATTCGCTGTTTGTTCTTCGCTAAACAATTTCGTTTGCAATTTTCCGTTTTCATCACGTTGAATCAAAATGTGTTTTGGTTCAGGAATTAAACAGTGTTTCAAGCCACCAAAACCTCCAATTGTTTCTTGGTAAGCTCCTGTGTTGAAGAATCCTAAATACAATTTTTTGTTACGGTCGTATTTCGGTAAATAAATGGCATTCGAATGTTGCTCAGAATTGTAATAGTCATCGCTATCGCAAGTTAAACCGCCCAATAATACACGCTCATAATCGTCGTTCCATCGGTTGATTGGCAACATAATAAAACGTTGGTTAATTGCCCACGTATCCGGTAAGTTGGTCATGAAAGAAGAATCAATCATGTTCCATTTCTCACGGTCGTTTTGTTGTTTTTGATGCAATACGCTGAAAATAGCGCCGCCACTTTCTCCAACTGTAAATGAACCGAATTCTGTAAAAATATTTGGCTCAGGAATATCGTTGTCGTTACACACGCGTTGCACTTGCGTTAAAATCTCACGAACCATATAGGCGTAATCAAAATCAAACGCCAACGATTTCTTAATTGGGAATCCACCACCAATGTTCAATGAATCCAACGAAGGACACACTTTTTTCAAATCTGAGTAAATACGCAAACACTTCGTTAACTCATTCCAATAATACGATGTATCGTTGATACCTGTATTTATAAAGAAATGCAACATTTTTACTTCTACCCGAGGATTGTCTTTCAACATCGCTTTGTAGAAGGGGACAATCTCACGGTAACGAATACCTAAACGCGAAGTATAAAACTCAAATTTAGGTTCTTCTTCAGAGGCTATTCGGATTCCAATTTTAATGTTTTTATCCGTTTTAGCTAAAATATCTTGTAATTCTTGTGTATTGTCAACTACAGGAACAACATTTAAGTTTCCATCGTTGATCAATGAAGCAATGTTATCAATGTATTGTTGCGGTTTAAAACCGTTACAGATGACGTATTTACCATCTGGTAATTTACCAGAATTGTACAAATTGCGTACGATGTCAATATCAAATGCCGAAGAAGTTTCGATGTGAACATCGTTTTTCAACACCTCATCCAACACAAAAGAAAAATGGTTACTTTTTGTACAGTACGAGTAATAGTAATTCCCTGAATACCCTAAATTGCTGATTGCCTCACGGAACCAACCTTTCGCACGTTGGATGTTGTTAGAAATCTGAGGCAAATAATTGAATTTCAATGGCGTACCATACTCTTCAATCAAGCGCATCAAATCAATACCGTGAAAAAACAAGTTATCTTCTCGTAAATGAAATTCATTTTGTGGAAAATCAAATGTTTGGTCAATCAAGTCAAAATACTTCGTTCTCATGCTTTTCATTGGGATTTTACTCCCTTATTTTGTGTTATCAATTGTTGGAAGCAGTTCTAAAATACGTTCCGTTGGACGCGCAACAACTGCTTTGCCCCCTACTACTACGATAGGACGCTCAATAAGTTTCGGAAATTGCAACATTGCTGCAATCCATTCGTCGTTGGACAACGTTTTTCCCTTAAAATGGAGCTTGTATTCTTCCTCACCTTTACGAATCAATGCTTCAGGTGCAATGTTTAATTTATCAATGATTGCTTCTAATTCAGCCTTACTTGGTAAATCTTTCAAGTATTCTACCACGGTATAATTTACCTTACGTTCACTTAAAAAATCCAATGCACAACGGCTTTTTGAGCAGCGTGGATTGTGGTAAACAAGTACTTCCTGATTCATCTGTTCCATTTAAGGCAGCAAAGGTAGTAGAAATGAAGGGAAATATTTAAAAAAAATGCAGTGTTTTTAGTTGGAATAATACATTCATTGGTTTTTTTAATTAGTTAGTTGTATTCTTTAATTAAAAATGTAAATATATTTGAAGTGTAAGTGTATGATCATCCATCGAAAATAAAACAATAATGAATTCCCTTAAATATTTTGCAACTTTTTGCTTATTGATATTTTGTAACTGTAGCTTTTTTGGTCAAATTAGCTACACCGACATTCCTGATGCGACTCCAAATGTTACTTTCCCGTTGGATTTGAACAATGATTCGATTGATGATTTTATTATTCAGATGGGTGCAACAGATAAAATTGTTTGTTTTCCACAAAATGACAATGCCTATGCGGGCGAATTCAATGGCGCTAATTATTTTCCTTGGGCTTTAACTTCAAATACTATTATTTGCGACACGCTTTCTTCGTGGTATGGTGCTGTTAATCCTGGGTTTTTAGCATTTAGTTCAAGTGTAGGAAACTGGTTAGGGCAAACAGATAAATATTTAGCCTTAAAATTGAATGTAGGAACAAATACATATTATGGCTGGGTAAGATTGGATGTTGTAACAACTGCAACTTCTTTTACTGTAAAAGATTATGCCTATGAAAGCACGCCTAATGCCTGCATTTTGACGGGACAAACTCCATTAGGAATTACAGAAAACATTGTCGGAAACTATCTTATAATTGCTCCCAATCCTTTCAACACATTTACAAAAATTCAGTCAACGGGTCATTTCAACAATGGAATCCTGAGAATATACAACGCCTTCGGAGAGACTATTCAACGAGTTGAAAATTATACGGGAGACACAATTATTTTGTCCCGTGACAACCTTCTTAGTGGAGTTTATTTTGTTCAATTAACATCTGAAACCAAGACTTTAGACGTTGAGAAATTGATTATAATTGATTAATCAGAAAGTAAACGATCATAAAATGCACAAGCTGATTTTTCAATAAAAGGGTCTAATAACCATTTTTGAATGATATCTTTGTGTCAAAATCAAAAGTGCACAAAAAAAGTATGTTGAAAAAAGTGAAAATATCGGTATTGATGACTGTTTTCAATACGAATTTAGCATACACAAAAAGAGCCATTGATTCCGTTTTAAATCAAGACTTTCAAGATTTTGAGTTGATTATTATCGACGATGGTAGCAAGGAGAATAACCGAGCAGCATTGATGGATTACGTGGAGAAATATGAAGATAAAATCAGCTACATCCGACACAGCAATCGTGGACAATCCGAATCGATTAATCGTGGTGTATTGTTTAGCATTGGAGATTACATTACAATCTTAGACAGCGACGACGAATACAAACCCAATCATTTGAGTG
>JAHEIL010000005.1:0-48565 GCA_024639405.1 Crocinitomicaceae bacterium
AGCTCAGTTGGTTAGAGCATCTGACTGTTAATCAGAGGGTCCTTGGTTCGAGCCCAAGAGGAAGAGCAAAATTAAGCCTTACAGAAATGTGAGGCTTTTTTGTTTTTGAACCATTCTCAATCATCAATGCATCTTGTTTACTATCTAAATTCTGAAAAATTCTCTATTAACATTTTACTTGAAACAAGTGATGTTTCAAACTTCTTTACAATATTGCAATGATGTAAATTTTAAACAACTACCTATTTAAAAGAAATTAGCAAAAAATAATACATAATTTTCTTAGGTATATAAAATAAAAAGTATACATTTGCGTTATGTATTCATCAGAACTAATAAAAGGAACTTTAAAAACGATTATTTTAAAGTTATTGTCGGACAACGACAAAATGTATGGGTATGAGATTACTCATAAAGTAAAAGAACTTACGGGTGGAAAAATTCAATTGACAGAAGGCGCGTTGTATCCTACATTACACGCATTAGAAGCACAAGGAATTTTATCCACAGATGTGGTGAATGTAGGAAACCGCATTCGTAAGTATTATTCGGTAACGCCAAGCGGGAAAAAAGTTGCAACAGAAAAAGTCAATGAATTTTCTGAATTTTTGGACACGATGATTTTCTTGTTGGACTTGCAACCTAAAGTTGGATAAGGTGTACGTTTTAACGGACGAACAAATCGCATTCATTCTTAATGACATTAGACGAAATGGAATTGAGTTGGAAGAGCTGCAGCTCGACCTATTGGATCACATTTGTTGTGTTATTGAAACGGAATTAACACCCGAAAAGAACTTCGAAGAAGTTTACCGAAGCATTTTATCTCGTTTTTACAAGCGATCGCTTCGGGAAATTGAAGAAGAAACACAGTTATTATTAACCTTTAAAAATTATTACACCATGAAAAAAATAATGATCATCAGTGGAACATTTTCAGCTTTTACAGTGTTAATTGGTTCCTTGTTTAAAGTAATGCATTGGCCAGGCGCTGCGCTGCTTTTTGTAATGGCAATTGCCCTGTTTAGTTTTATTTTTCTTCCAATTCTTTCTGTTATTCGGATAAAAGAACAAACAAAAACGAACGATAAAATTGTTATTATCGCTGCTGCTATTTTTGGAAGTGCTATCAGTTTGGCAATATTATTCAAAGTGATGCATTGGCCCTTTGCAACACTTCTTTGGACATCAGCGCTCGCAATTCTGTTTTTTATTTTTCTGCCCATTTACTTTTTTGGTGGAATTCGAAATCCTGAAACAAAAACTAATACAATCGTTTCTTCCATTTTGATTTTAACAGCTGGTGGCTTATTGTTTTTAATAACCAACTTGCGTGGTAGTCATGCATTTGATGAAGCAATTAGCAATGCTGATGAACAACTTATTGAAAATTATCAGCTGTTGAGTCAATACAAACCAAATGATACGCTTGCCAATCAACTAATAAATGAAAATGCAACGGAACTTTGCGCGAATATTGAAGCCTTAAAAGACCAACTTATCAAATCTGTTAATGAGGATGTTAATGAGTTAAAAGAATCAGATGTGGTACTTTTGAAAGGGCATATAATTGAACCAATTCAAACGCAATTATTTGATAAAACTGGTATAGCTACAACTGGATTGAAAACAATTCAATTGAAAGTGAAAGCGTTTGAAGAATTAGCAAACACAAAAATCAATTGGAACGCTCAACAATTAAAGGACCTTCCTTTGGGCTATGTACTGCGCAATTTAAACTTGTTGTTGTTGCGTATCAGAATTGTACAACACACCAATCACTAAATCTTTTAGAAATTAATTGAAACAGGTAGAAATATATTTTACCTGTTTTTCTTTTTGCATACTTATTAATCGTAATATTGCAATATATAAATAAACGAAATGGGAATTACAAAAACATCCTTGTTTACTTCTGAAGAAAACGAATTAGCCATTAAATTGAAAGCATTGGGTCATCCAGCGCGCATTGCTATCATGAATTATTTGGCCAAAATGAATGCATGTATTTGTGGCGATTTGGTCAATGAATTGCCATTGGCACAACCGACCATCTCTCAACATTTAAAAGAATTAAAAAATGCTGGTTTAATTCAAGGAACGATTGAAGGTACATCGATTTGTTATTGCATCAATCCTGACGGTTTCGAAAAGGTAAAAGCATTTATTGACCTACTTACAATTTCGATCCAAACAAAACAAAAATCGTGTTGCTAAAAAATAAAAAATTATGAAATTATCGCAAATTAAAGCACTCTTGAAAACAGTTGATCGTGTATCGTTTAAATTACCAAATGGGGAATTAGTTCCTGCACATTTCCATGTAACAGAAGTTGGAAAAATTACAAAAAACTTCATTGATTGTGGCGGAACAATTCGTAATGAAGGATTGGTTGGTTTTCAATTGTGGACAGCAAATGACACAGAACATAGTCTTAAACCGCAAAAATTAATTGATATAATCGAATTGTCTGAAGAAAAGCTTCAAATTGAAGACCATGAAGTAGAAGTAGAATACCAAGGAACGACCATTGGAAAATATGGAATTGGATTTGATGGTACGCATTTTTTATTACTCAACAAACAAACCGATTGCTTGGCAAAAGACAACTGTGGAATTCCAATTGAGAAGCAAAAAGTGCAATTAGTTGATTTATCGAGTAGCGGAAATACATGTACACCAGGAGGTGGTTGTTGTTAATGAATTCTAGAAAAAATGTATCCAATCATCACACAATATTGCAACAAATTGGTTCAACAATTTGATACTATTTCTTCCGAACGAAAAGAAATTTTAGCTAAAATAGCAACGTACATTCAATCCAAAATAGCGCAAAAAGAATCCGTACAATTAATGTATGTTTGCACCCACAATTCTCGTAGAAGTCATTTTGGACAAATTTGGGCAGCAGTTGCAGCCAACTATTATTCCATTCCAAACCTAAGCACATTTTCTGGTGGAACAGAAGCAACAGCATTCCATCCAAATGCAATACAAACCCTTCAAACATGTGGATTTGATATTTCAACAGCCGAAGAAAGTACCAATCCAAATTATTCCGTGCGATTTGGAGTTGAAGACGAATCCCAAACTACTTGTTTCTCTAAAGTGTATGATGATGCTGTCAATCCATCTACCAACTTTGCAGCTATTATGACTTGTTCTGATGCAGAATCCAACTGTCCCTTTATTCCTGGTGTAGAATTGCAGATTGCAACGACCTATGACGATCCAAAAGCATTTGATCTTACACCAGAACAAGCTGTTAAATATTTAGAACGCTCTAATCAAATTGCGGTAGAATGTTTGTATGTTTTTTCACTTATTCAACTTTAAATTATGCCATCTAAAAAACGCTTATCTTTTCTTGACCGATATTTAACACTATGGATTTTTTCTGCTATGCTTTTAGGTGTTGCAATTGGTTATTTTATTCCATCCAGTAGTCAATTCATTAATTCCTTTTCTTCAGGATCAACCAATATTCCAATTGCGATAGGATTAATTTTAATGCTATATCCTCCGTTGACAAAAATCGAATTTAATAAAATTGGTTTGGTGTTTAAAAACGTAAAATTAATCAGTGCATCTTTTATCATCACTTGGATTTTTGGGCCATTCTTAATGTTTTCTTTAGCTGTGTTGTTTTTAAAAGACTATCCCGAATACATGACTGGTTTAATTATTATTGGTTTGGCGCCGTGCATTGCCATGGTTATTGTTTGGAATGAATTAGCGGAAGGAAACAGAGAATTAACAGCTGGCTTGATTGGCATCAACAGTTTACTTCAAGTGCTTTTTTTTAGCTCTTACGCCTATTTTTATTTAGAAATAATGTTGCCGCTTTTTGGAATACAAAAATTAAGCATCAACATTACTATTGTTGAAATAGCACAAACTGTGGGTATTTATTTAGGAATCCCTTTTGTTTTGGCCATTACAAGTCGTTTTGTTTTATTAAAAACCAAGGGTAAAACTTGGTTCAATCATAAATTTATCCCCTTTGTATCGCCAATAACATTACTAGCATTGTTGTTTACGATTGTCGTGATGTTCAGTTTAAAAGGCGAAATGATTGTTGATTTACCAATGGATGTATTGAGAATTGCAATTCCATTAGTTGTCTTTTTTGCTTGTATGTTTTTTATCATGTTTATCGTTGCAAAAAAATTAGGCGCCAATTATAAAGATACAGTTGCCTTATCTTTTACAGCATCAGGTAATAATTTTGAACTAGCCATTGCCGTTTCTATCGGAGTTTTTGGAATCAACAGTGGTCAAGCCTTTGCGGGCGTTATTGGACCATTAGTAGAAGTTCCAGCATTGATTATTTTAGTCAATGTTGCCTTTTGGTTGCGAAAAAAATGGTTTTAATTTTTAGGATAAAATTTCAACAAATTTAAATCAATTAATGATTGTGCACATGCAATAACAGCATCTTCAGCAGAAATTGGATGAATCCCTAAGTCTTCTTCAATTTTTTTAGTTGAAAAATGAGCGCAAAAGCCTAATTCAGGAACAATCATTCGAGTTGACGTTTCAAAAATAGAATAGATCTTAATAAACCAATTTGGCAATTCACGTGCTTTTACATACTTTTTATAACCTGGATAAGCTTTCAAAATGATTGCTGCAATATCTTTAAACCAAATAGAAGAAGACGTAGCTGCGTAGCGTTGACCAATTGCTTTTTCAGAAGTAAGTGCCGCAAAATGAATGGCAACCACATCACGGACATCAACTGTTGGAAAGCCTAATTTTGGAACACCTGGATAATCGCCATTCATCATTTTTTGAACAATGTAAGGACTTGTTCCAACATCAGAACCTAGAACAGGGCCTAGAACAAAACCTGGGTTAACACAGGTAACTTGTAACGTTGGATTATCTTTCACATATTGCCAAACATCCATTTCAGCTAATGTTTTGCTTTTAATATAGGGTGAAATCATTGGGCCATTTAAATTGGTCCAATCTGTTTCATCAAATTTAATGCGCCCTGCTTCGTGTCCATACATCATCGCAACAGAAGAGGAAGTTTGAACGATGCGCGTAATTCCGTTTGCTAAAGCTGCTTCAAAAACATGTTTTACTCCCAATCTTGCAGGATTGATTATATCCATTTCATCTTTAGGTAATTCTCTTAAAAATGGAGACGCTACGTGCAAAATCGCATCACATCCTTTCATTGCTTCTACCCAATTTTCAGGTTTTAAAAGATCACACTGTTGAATGCTTAACTTTTCTAACACTTCAGAAGAAACATATTTTTTTAATGTGTTGATCACTTCATCTTCTTTTTCTTGAGAACGAACGGTTCCAACTACTTCATATCCTTTTTTCAAACCTTCCAAAGCCATGTGTAAGCCTATAAAACCTGAAATACCCGTTATAAATATCTTTTGCATATCGATGAATTTAATGTGTAAAAATAAGTAAATAATTTTGAGGTTTAATTTTTATTAAAAGTCATGATTTTTTTATACATTCGTTTAACAAACTTATTACTATTACTTATGAAAAAACATTTACTTTTTATTTTTATTTTAAGTGGTTTCAAATTGTTCGCCCAATTACCTTCGAATGTTTCTCCTGTTGGACTAGTTGCATGGTATGGTTTAAATGGCAATGTCAATGATGCTTCGGTTAATGGAAATCATTGTACCAATTATGGCGCGACTTTAACTACCGATCGCAATGGAAATGCAAATTCAGCCTATGCTTTTGATGGTGTAAGCAATTATTTAGAGCGCACAACCCCTTCCTATACCTTCTCCCAAACAGGCAATTTTTCGTTTTCAATTTGGGTAAAAAAAGCTTCTGCAAACGCTGGAATAATGATGATGAGTGGAACAGGAACATCAGGCGTCTTTATATGGTTATTGCAAGGTAACGCAACAGGTACGTCATATTTTGGAACCAACATGCAACAATCAGCTTGGATTTGGTCAACTTGTCCCTATTCACTTTCTCAATGGGAACATTATGTAGGCGTTTATACTGGTTCAAATGGGCTTATGAAATTGTATAAAAACGGGGTTTTTCAATCTTCTGCAACCTACACTTATACTTCAGCAACTGCTTCAGCAATTCCACTTTTCATTGGAAAAGGTATTTCAAGTAACAATTTCCATGGTGATTTAGATGATATCGGTATCTGGAACCGTGCCTTAACACAATGTGAAATTACAGATTTGTATGCTGGCACAACAACTGTTTTACCAGTTAATGCGGGTATAGACCAAACTATTTGTGCCGGGCAATCGGTTACATTGACAGCAACAGGCGCTACAACATATACGTGGAATAATTGGGTAGTTAATACTGTCGCGTTTACACCAAACATTACAAAAACGTATACGGTAAATGGAACAGATGCGAATGGTTGTAAAGGAACTGATCAAGTTGTTGTAACCGTCAATCAGCCGTTAATCAATGCGGGTGCAGATCAAACCATTTGTACGGGCCAACAAGCTACATTAACAGCAACAGGCGCTACTTCATACACATGGACGTCAGGTATTACCAACTCAACTCCATTTACCCCAACTGCAACACAAACGTATACAGTTTCAGGTACAGATGTCAATGGTTGTTCGGGTAGCGATGCTGTGACCGTTTCCTTGGTTGCACAGCCAACTGTTAATGCTGGTCAAAATATTTCTGTTTGCGCAGGTGATTCCGTTCAATTGAATGCAACAGGCGCTTCAACCTATGTGTGGAGTTCTGGCACACAAAATGGTGGTTACTTCACTCCCGCTGCATCACAAACCTTGCAAGTAATTGGTTCTGCAGGTGGGGCATGTACAGATACAGATGATTTACAAATTACAGTGAATCAAGGTAGTGCTAGTACACAAACTATTACAGGATTGAATTCACTGACTTTAAACGGGCAAACGTTTACCACTTCAGGAACCTACACCCAAGTAATTCCAAACCAAGCAGGATGTGATAGTACAATTACCTTGAATTTAACCATGAATTATACAGGTATTGAAGAAGGAAATACTGCATCGGTCTCAGTTTATCCGAATCCTATTGCTTCAAGTATACATGTTCAACTACCAACAGAATTAGTTGGGAATAAGTTTGTGATTTATTCTGCTGATGGTGTGTTGATCTTGAATGGTTTATTTACAAAAATTGAAAATGAAATTGATGTAGCTAAATTTGCTAGTGGTTCATATTACATTCAAATTGAACACCTTAAAACACCATTTAAACTGATAAAATTATAACACTTAAACTTAAGTCCTTAAAAGCATCTTCGGATGCTTTTTTTATGCTTAAATTATTTTTAAGTTGATTTATTGCTAAGAATAAACAACCTTTGCAGAAAAAAATGTTAGTCGAAGTAAAAGACAAAGTCGTTTCAACGCAAATTTTTGAAAAGAAGTTTGTGTGTGATTTAACAGCGTGTAAAGGAGCATGCTGTATTGAAGGAGATGCAGGCGCGCCTTTGACGTTCGAGGAAATCGATTTATTGGAAGATCAATTAGAGGAAATCAAACCTTACATGCAACAAAAAGGAATTGAGGCCGTTGAAGCAAAAGGTGTTTTTTACATGGACGATGAAAACGAGCCGGTAACAACCTTGATTGATGGTGCAGCGTGTGCCTTTGTGTTTTTTGATGAAAAGGGAATTACCAAATGTGCCATTGAAAAAGCACATTCCGAAGGAGCAGTTTCGTTTAACAAACCAATATCGTGTCATTTGTACCCCATTCGCGTAAAGCAGTTCAACGATTTTAAAGCCTTAACATACGATACGTGGGACATCTGCAAACCTGCTTGTGCTTGTGGAGAATCTTTAGATGTACCTGTTTATCGTTTCTTAAAAGAACCCCTTACCCGTGCTTTTGGAACTGAATTTTACGCTGCTTTGATCGAAACAGATGAAGCATTGAAAACGAGGAAATAAAAAAAGGCTACGTAATTGTAGCCTTTTTGTTTGGGTTAAAACCCAACTAATTTCCCTGTAAAGCTCGTTTTCTCACCTTTAATGGTATAAACTAAAAATTGCTCAGATAAGATTGGTTTCCAAGTAATTTCAATGTTCTCATTGCTCGGTTGTATGGTTTGCGTATGAACTATTTTACCCTCCAATGTTGCAATACTCAACGTAACAGCTTCTTTCAATTGCTCAAATTTAAAATTAACTTGCTCCGAGTAAGGGTTTGGATAAACACTAATAGAAGCTCCTTCGGCATCTAATTCTTCTGTTGCTAAAAAATCTGACGCATCTAATTCTACCATCCAGAAATCGTAACTTCCTTTTGAATAAATTGTTTTATTACCTGAAAATGTGGATTGTGAATTAGCTTCAAGAACTAATTTAGAAGGATTATTATTAATGGTTTTAACAATGCCATCTTCATCTTTAAACCCGCCAAAAGCTTTTTGAATAACTATAGAACCATTATTTTCATTTAATATCAAAACCCAAATATCCGTTACACCATAATTTGTTTGTGTTTTATTACCGCTAAAATTAGAGTTACTATTACCAGAAATGATCAGCTTATTCCACTCACTAAATTCAATATGTTGTGGAATTTCATTTTTATTTCCACCATATGTTTGATCCCAGATAATATTCAAATTTTCATCTGTTTTTATTACCCAATAATCATTACAAAAAGCACTATTTTGACAACCTCTATTTATTGCAGTTTTGTTCCCGCCAACTTCAACGCCAGATTCAACAATGAAATAAAATGCATTGTTTGCCATTGCTAAACCACCAAAATTACCAGATTCTCCGCCGCTTCCAAAACATTTATCAGTTAGTTTTGTGTAATTTTGATCGAGGGTAACGACCCACATATTTTTGGCTCCAAAACCTGCATCCGTTTTATCTCCACTTTGACCATAGTTTGAACCACCTTTAATTATTATTTTGTTTGTGGATGTTAAATAGACATTGTTAAAGCGTTCGTCATTAACAGAACCAATTGATTTTTGATGTATTATTGCGCCATTTAGTGGATTAATTTCAACCAACCAAAAGTCAAAACCACCAACCTTATGACTTGTCTTATTTCCGATTTGAGTCGAAGAATCTGATTTACTTAAACCAGCTAATAACAAATTGCCATTCGGTAGGGCTAGAATTTTAGACAAATAATCATCTTGATTTCCACCGTATTGTTTTTGCCATAAAATGTTTCCATTTGTATCAAGAGCAACTAACCAACCATCATATCCACCAAAACTACTCATTGTTTTTTCGCCAGAAACACTCGATTTTGATGAGCCCAAACAATAGAGAATAGTATCTTTAACGAATAAGTCGGAGCCTAGATCATCAAGTGAACCACCAATTGTTTTGTCCCATAAAAAGTTGTTTGTAGCATCTGTTTTTACGATCCAAAAATCGTTTCCTCCTCTTGGGTCTTCGCCCTTATCAAATGAAGCATTAGAATTGGAATAGCCAAACAAATAATTTACATTCAAATTTGTATCTATAAATCTTTTTAAATAATCATTCCCTGTACCTCCAAAACCTTTTTGCCCTAAATCAACGAATTGACCGAATACCAAGCTTGCTGTTAATGCAAAATAAAGTGCTGTTAGTTTTTTCATAGAAATAAATTATTTACATTAAATTCCTACTACTTTACCTGTGAAATTGATTTTCTCGCCTTTGATAGAATAAATCAAGAACTGTTCGTGTGGTGTTTTCCAGTTGATTTCAATGGAATCTAAAACTGGTTGAATGGTTTGTGTGTGCAACACTTTGCCATCTAAGCTTGTGATGCTTAAAGTTACCATTTCCTTTACTTGCTCCAATTTAAAGTTCAATTGATCTGAAAAAGGATTCGGATAAACGCTAATTGTGGCACCAGCTGCATCTAATTCTTCTGTAGCTAAATAATTTGAAGCATCGAGTTCCACCATCCAAAAATCGTTACCGCCTTTTGAATAAACAGTTTTATTGCCGGAAATGGTGGATTCAGATGAGCCTTCAATAATTAATTTTGATGAATCATTTTTATTTACTTTTACTGTACCAGATTCATCAGATGTTCCTCCGTACGTTTTCTGTGTTACAATTGTTCCATCTATTTCGTTAATAATTAAAAACCAATTATCAAATCCACCATATTGTTGAGTTGTTTTGTTGCCACTTTCTTCACTATTACTAATTCCCGAAAGAATTAGCTTGTCCGAAGTGAAAAAAGAAATATTTGCAGGATAATCATTGTTATTTCCACCAAAAGACTGGTCCCAAATGATGTTCAAGTTGGTATCTGTTTTTACGACCCAATAATCCGAACAATTATTTGAGTTTATGCATCCTCTATTGGGTGCTGTTTTGTTTCCGCCAATGCCAGTACGTGAGTCTACTGCAAAATAAAAAGCACTGTCTGTTAATAACATACTACCTGAACCCCCTTCGCCTCCACTACCAAAACATTTATCGTTTAATTTATTCAGATTCTGATCCAATGTGATAACCCACATGTTTGTTGAAATTCCTCCTGAATTTGGTGAAGTGTAACCGAAGTCTGTTTTATCCCCAGATAAACCACACCATGCTCCTCCTTTGATAATTATTTTAGTTGACGCCGTAATCTTAACATCATTTATTATATCGTCAGCAAAAGTTCCAATCGTTTTCTGCTGTACTATAGCACCGTCAGTTGGGTTAATTTCAACCAACCAAAAATCTTGATTCCCTATATTAGGGCTAGTTTTATTACCAATCGTAGAAGATGGTGTGGATTCACTTGTACCAATTAATAAAATGTTGCCATTATTTAGAATTACATATTTTCTTAAATAGTCATTATGATTTCCACCGTATTGTTTTTGCCAAAGAAGCGTGCCATTTGTGTCTAACACAACTAACCACCAATCAAAACCAGCAAAACTATTCATTGTTTTTTCTCCTGAAATAGAGGATCTTGAATTACCTAAAATGTAAATTTTACTATCGAGAAAAAAGCATTCTGAAGTATAGTCACTCAGATCTCCGCCAATTGTTTTATCCCATATTTTTTGATCGTTTTCATCCAATTTTATAATCCAAATGTCATTTTCACCCCTTGAGTTTTCACTTTTATCAAACGAAACGTTGGAATATGAATGACCAACTAAATAGGAAGAATTATTCAAGGTGTCTTCATATCGAATTAAATAGTCATCTCCCGAACCCCCAATAACTTTTTGCCCTAAATCAACAAATTGTCCGAACACCAAGCTGGCAGTCAGTAAAAAATAAAGTGTAGTTAGCTTTTTCATGTTTGTTTTGTATTAAGCCACACCTTGAAAAATGTGTGGCTGGTTGATAAATTATTTTAGAATTGTTTACATGCCAACCAACTTACCTGTATAATTGATTTTCTCTCCTTTAATAGAATATATGAAAAACTGTTCGTTAGGTGCTTGCCAATTTATTTCTATTGAATTACTTGTAGGTTGAAGCGTTTGTGCGTGTATCACTTTACCATCTAATGTTGTGATGCTCAACGTAACTGCTTCTTTTAATTGTTCAAATTTAAACGTTAATTGATCTTTAAACGGATTTGGATAAACGCTAATAGCTGTGCCCTCAGCATCTAATGCTTCTGTAGCTAAAAAATCTGATGCATCCAGCTCAACCATCCAGAAATCATCCCCTCCGTGGTTTACGGTGGTTTTGTTGCCTGAAACGCCTGATTTTGAATTACCTTCTAATCTTAATTTTGTTGGATCGTTTTTGTTGATGTATAGAGACCCGTCTTCACTTCCTGAACCTCCGAATGATTGTTGAGTTACTATTGAACCATTTGTTTCATCTATAATTAACATCCAAAGATCTTGAAAACCTAAACTTGCAGTTGTTTTATTACCCCCTATTCCAGTTCTACTGGAACCAGAGATTATTAATTTATTCCATTCTCCAAATTCAATTTTTGATGGAATATCTTCTCGATTACCACCATACGATTGATCCCAAATGATGTTTAAATTAGTATCTGTTTTAACCACCCAATAATCTTGACAACTTCCTAAACTTAAACATCCTCTAAGTGGTGCGGTTTTGTTTCCTCCTGCATTAGACTGTGATGAAACAACAAAATAATAAGCATCATTTTTAACGATTAAATCACCAGATGTACCTTCTCCACCACTACCAAAACATTTATCAATTAATTTATTTAAATTCAAATCTAAGATCACAACCCACATATTTGAATTTCCAAATCCAGGGTCAGTTAAATCACCATTTAAATTTCTATCACTAGCATATGCTTTGACAATGATTTTTCCAGATTGTGTAATGATTAACGTAGTAAAAATTTCAATACCAGAAGAACCAATTGAAACCTGTTTAATAATTGAACCGTTATTAGGATTTATTTCCAACATCCAAATATCCAAGCCTCCTTTATTTGTACTTGTTTTGTTACCAACGGTTAATGATGATGGGGAATCACTTGAACCGCCTAATAAAAGATTTCCATTGGGCAAAATATTTATCGTATTTAAGTAATCATCAAGAACGCCACCATATTGCTGTTGCCACAATAAGTTTCCATTTGTATCAATAACTACTAGCCACCCATCATTTAAGCCAAATCCATCCACTGTTTTTTCTCCTGAAATTGGAGAGGTGGATTTTCCAAGTATGTAGATTTTATTATTCATTATTCTACAATCTATTCCACCATCTTCTCCAGATCCCCCAATTGTTTTATCCCACAAAAAGTTGTTTACTGAATCTGTTTTCACGATCCAAATGTCGTTCCCACCTCTCGAATCTTCACCCTTGTCAAAAGATGCGTTTGAATTGGAAGAACCGATGTAATAAAATGCGTGGTTAACAGTATCCTCATATCGTGTCAAAAAATCATCACCTGTTCCACCAAAACCTTTTTGGCCTAAATCAACAAATTGTCCGAACACCAAACTGGCAGTCAGTAAAAAATAAAGTGTAGTTAGCTTTTTCATGTTTGTTTTGTATTAAGCCACACCTTGAAAAATGTGTGGCTGGTTGATAAATTATTTTAGAATTGTTTACATGCCAACCAACTTACCTGTATAATTGATTTTCTCTCCTTTAATAGAATATATGAAAAACTGTTCGTTAGGTGCTTGCCAATTTATTTCTATTGAATTACTTGTAGGTTGAAGCGTTTGTGCGTGTATCACTTTACCATCTAATGTTGTGATGCTCAACGTAACTGCTTCTTTTAATTGTTCAAATTTAAACGTTAATTGATCTTTAAACGGATTTGGATAAACGCTAATAGCTGTGCCCTCAGCATCTAATGCTTCTGTAGCTAAAAAATCTGATGCATCTAAATCTACCATCCAGAAATCGTAACCGCCATGGTTTACGGTGGTTTTATTCCAAGAATTGTTTGATTGACTGCTTGATTCTAGGAATAATCTTGTTTCATTTTTAGCCGATTTCTTGACAATACCTAAATCAATAGAATTGCCCCCAAAAGTTTCTTGATAAATGATAGAACCATTATTTTCGTTTAGTACTAATACCCAAATGTCATTTAAACCATGATTAGGTGTTGTTTTATTGCCGCTGATACTTGATTGACTATTACCTGAAACAACCAGTTTATTCCATTCAGCGTGAAATAAATGGTAGCTATAATCAGAAAGACTACCACCATACGATTGATCCCAAATAATATTTAAATTGGCGTCTGTTTTTATTACCCAATAATCATAAGACCCTCTATTGGGAGCAGTTTTATTCCCCAAAACACCACTAGATGTCGTCACTGAGAAATAAAAAGCGTCATTTGTAAACGTTACTCCGCCAGTAAAACCTACCTCGTTACCTCCGCCAAAACATTTATCTTGCAAAATGTTTAATTGTTGATCGAGGACAACTACCCACATATTTTGAGCTCCAAAACCTGGATCTGTTTTGTCACCACTTGTTCCTGCTAATGCTCCACCTTTTATTATAATTTTATTATTTGCAGTTAAGCATATTTCATTGAATGTTTCGTCATTTTCTGATCCAATTGTCTTTTGTTGAACGATTTCTCCATTCAATGGATTAATTTCAACTAACCAAAAATCATCACCCCCTATATTTGGACTAGTTTTGTTCCCAATCGTTGAGGAAGGCAATGACTTACTCAATCCACCTAATAATAGATTACCATTAGATAAATAAATCATTGAATTTAAAAAATCATTCAATGCGCCACCATATTGTTTTTGCCATAAGATGTTGCCATCTAAATTCAATACTATCAGCCATACGTCATATTCGCCAAAGGAATCCATTGATTTTTCACCTGAAATTGATGATGTAGAATTTCCAAGTATATAGATTTTATCGTTTATTATCATACAATTTCTTCCGTTATCTTCTCCAGATCCCCCAATTGTTTTATCCCATAAAAAATTATTGGCTGAATCTGTTTTCACAATCCAAATGTCATTTCCGCCTCTCGAATCCTCTCCCTTATCAAAAGATGCGTTTGAATTGGAAGAACCAACATAATAATTAGTGTTGTGAACAGTGTCTTCGTACCGTTTCAAAAAATCATCACCTGTTCCACCAAAGCCTTTTTGCCCTAAATCAACAAATTGTCCGAATACCAAGCTTGCTGCAATAATAAAATATAATGTAGTTAGTTTTTTCATGGTTGTTTTGTATTAAGCCACACATTTTTCAATGTGTGGCTGGTTGATAGTTTATTTTAGAATTGTTTGTTGAATGTTAGAACCATCTGAGAATAGTAAATTCAAACGTAATTGATTATATGCTACATTTGCAGTTGAAACAGCAATTTTCTTATTCAAATTTTCTCCTTTCTTCATATCAATTTGCTCCGAATGAATCAATGCTCCAGCTAAATCTATGATTTCTAACTTAAATCGTACATTGTCTAATGCATTCAAATCCAAATTAATGAGATTGTTTTCAATTTTATTGGGTGAAATTTTAACTTCAACTTTTTCATTATTTGAAACAATTTTATCAGGGAAATTTAGTTCGGTTACAATTGGAATTATTGTCCCATCACTAAAAATAAACGCTACATTGTATAAGCCATTTTTTAATCCTTGAGATCTGTAATGATAGATTGCTCCTTTTTCATCAATTACTAATTGAAAATTTGCCGCATCTTCATCAAGTGAACTAATTGGACTCACATCAATAGCAGTTATTCTTGGTTTTGTTTCAATTGGTTTGTCTGTAATTGGTTTTATTAAATCATCAACAGTGTATGGTTTATCAGTTATTACATAAGGGGATACTCCAAAAACCTCGAAACAATGTAACCATCCTTCAGAATTCCATACATTATTAAATATACAATCTGAAAAAGTGTTAAAATTTAAATAATCTATGCTTCCTAATTCAACATGTGGTAAATTAGGAACAAATGCTTTACACTCTAAATCGGTTGTATTCGTTACATTATACCCCATAAATGAAGCTATAGAAGCTGGTGAAAAGTCATTTGGACCTGTATATGAATTATAAAAACCAAGCCATGCGTACATAGGAGAAGTACAATAATTCAAGTTTGGGGATGCGTTCGCATCTATTCCCTCCATATGTGAGTATTTATTTGTCTTCTTTTCTACTAACATGCCTGTATTAACATACATATCATTCTTATCCTTTCTCATAAGACCATTCCCTTGATAACCTAAAGGTAATGGTATTTTTTTATACTTTGGAACTCCTGTTGAAGGATTGAATTCTTTATAAGGGTGACTTGCAGGTAATGCATTCCAGTCTCCAATTTTAATAGCTTCGTAATATGGGATAACATAAACTACAACACCTGTTGGATTTGTTATTTGATAAGTACTATCATTAGTACTTTCCATTGTCATATAATTTTGATTATCAATTGGATTCGTATAAATTGACAATTGATAAGCATAATCGGGTCCATTGCATTTCTTAAAACAAATCAAATCTGCACTAACTCCATTTGCTCCTTCATCATCTCCAGAGCCAATGCTGCCACTTTTATACTTACTGTCTACAGGAGTTTTCTCACCTGTTAGCAATGTATTTCCATTTAGTTGGTTAAGGGCAATTAATTCATAGTACATATTTTTACCTGCTAATACCTCGTTTGGTAACTTCAAATAGTTTTTATTGGAGTTAAACGATGTTGAAAAAATAAAAGTACTGCCCATTTTCTTGAAAATGTTTACTTTATAAACTGCATTTGGCACTTCCTTCCAATATAAATAGCCTTGAGAAGTTGTTGGCTGAATTGCCGAAACAAACGTTGTGGCTTCTAAACTTGGGGGGGGGGGGGGGGGATTGCGTAAATCCACTTAAAGCAAGGCACAATGCCGTTGCTGATAAGAATAGTGGTTTCATAAAACTTGAATTTAATAAAAATTAATAAAAAATTTAACGTAGCTACTCCACTAAATTAATATAATTTTTTTAATATCCAAATTTTTTTAGTGAAAAACAAAACACTTCTAAAAGATGCTTATTAATTTGATCTTCAACGCTTTTTAAACAGAATATATTGGAAACAACAGTGGCTATATGAATTTAGCCACTGTTGTATGTTGTTGTTTGTCTATATTTTTTGCGTGCTTCTAGCCGGAACACATTTGACTTGCGTCGGATTTAGTACCGCCTATAACCACTAGCGTTCTTCTAGCCGGAACACATCTCACATGAGTCTGGATTTTCTAAAGAGCAGGCGATTGCGGCAGCGTCGTCTTCTAACGATTTAGCGCTCACTGCAGGCTCTTCTACAACCGTTTTGTCAACAGTGAATTTAATCGCATCTGTCGCTGCTTTTGTACGTAAATAGTACATTCCTGTTTTCAATCCTTTTTCCCAGCCGTAGAAATGCATCGATGTTAATTTACCAAAATTGGCATTCTCCATGAAAATATTCAACGATTGAGATTGACAAATGTATGCTCCACGATCAGCAGCTTGGTCGATAATTGCTTTTTGAGAAATTTCCCACGCTGTTTTGTATAAATCTTTTAAGCGTTGTGGAATTTCACTGATGTTTTGAATCGAACCATTCGCTGTCATGATTTTTTGACGCACATCTTTGTTCCATAAACCTTCACGCACTAAGTCTTTCAATAAGTGTTTGTTTACGATAATGAACTCACCTGATAATACACGTCGCGAATAAATATTCGAAGTATATGGTTCAAAACATTCGTTGTTTCCTAATATCTGAGCCGTTGAAGCAGTTGGCATTGGTGCTAACAATAATGAATTACGAACACCATGTTTAATTACTTCTTCACGTAATACGTTCCATTCCCAACGATCTGTTGGCGTTACGTTCCACATATCAAATTGGAAAATTCCTTTTGAAACTGGAGAACCAGCATATGTTTCGTAAGGACCTAATTCTTTTGATAAGTCTTTAGATGCAGACATCGAAGCATAGTAAATTGTTTCGAAAATCTCTCTGTTTAACGCACGAGCTTCTTCAGACTCAAACGGTAAACCCATTAAAATAAAAGCATCTGCTAAACCTTGCACACCTAATCCAATTGGACGGTGGCGCATGTTTGAATTTTTCGCTTCTTCAACAGGGTAATAATTCTCATCGATGATTCTGTTCAAGTTCAACGTTGCTTGGTACGTTACTTCGAATAATTTATCGTGATCAAATGTTCCGTTTTCAGTTACATATTTAGGTAAAGCCAAAGAAGCCAAGTTACAAACAGCCACCTCATCTGGGGCAGTGTACTCAATAATTTCTGTACACAAGTTTGACGACTTGATGGTTCCTAAATTTTGTTGGTTAGATTTTGCATTTGCTGCATCTTTGTACAACATGTATGGCGTTCCTGTTTCAATTTGAGATTCTAAGATTTTGAACCACAATTCTTGCGCTTTGATTGTTTTACGACCTTTACCAGCTTTTTCGTAGTCTGTATATAATTTCTCAAATTCAGCACTGTGCGTATCCGATAAACCTGGACATTCGTGCGGACACATTAAGGTCCAATCTCCATTTTCTTTTACACGTTTCATGAATAAATCTGGAATCCATAAAGCAAAGAACAAATCACGCGCACGTGCTTCTTCTTTTCCGTGATTCTTTTTCAAATCTAAGAAATCAAACACATCTGCATGCCAAGGTTCGATGTACATCGCAAAAGAACCTTTACGTTTTCCGCCACCTTGGTCAACGTAACGCGCCGTATCGTTGAAGACACGCAACATTGGAACAATACCATTTGAAGTACCATTTGTTCCTTTGATGTAGGATCCTGTCGCACGAACGTTGTGAATGGCTAAACCAATTCCACCAGCTGATTGAGAAATTTGGGCACATGATTTTAAGGTGTCATAAATTCCGCTAATGCTATCGTCTTTCATAGTTAACAAGAAACACGAAGACATTTGTGGTTTAGGCGTACCAGAATTGAACAATGTTGGGGTTGCATGTGTAAACCAACCTTCCGACATTAAATTGTATGTTTTGATAGCAGACTGAACATCTGCTTTATGGATTCCAACAGCAACACGCATTAACATTTGTTGAGGGCGTTCAACAATGATTCCATTTAATTTCATTAAATAAGAACGTGTTAACGTTTTAAATCCAAAATAATCGTAACGGAAATCACGGTCGTAAATGATACTTGAATCTAGCAAATCACGATTTTCAACAATGATATTGTACACATCATCTGCAACCAAAGATGCATTTTGACCTGTTTTAGGATCAATGTAGTGGTGCATATCGTCAATTACTTCCGAAAACGTTTTCTTTGTTTCTTTGTGTAAGTTTGATACTGCAATACGAGAAGCTAAAAGGGCATAATCAGGATGATCAATTGTTTTTGCTGCGGCAACTTCTGCTGCTAGATTATCTAAAACAGTTGTTGTTACACCATCATAAATCCCTTCGATAACCTTCATTGCAACGGCTTCAGGAGAAACCAACGGATCCAATCCGTAACACATTTTTACAATTCGAGCTGTGATTTTATCGAATTTTACGGCCTCTTTTCTACCGTCTCGTTTTACTACATACATGTCGCCCTTGTTATTTTATTATACCTAAATATTATTACCTAATTTTATTTTAAAAGTCTTCGCTTAAGCTAAAAGAATGGTTATCTTTTCCGCCTCCCATTACGCCTGCTTTTTGATATTCAGCTACGCGTTTTTCGAAGAAATTTGTTTTTCCTTGAATGGAAATCATTTCCATGAAATCAAATGGATTGGTAGCGTTGTACACTTTTTCGTTTCCTAATTCTTGTAACAGACGATCTGCAACGAACTCGATGTATTGTGCCATTAAATCACTGTTCATTCCAATCAATTTCACGGGTAATGCATCTGTAACAAACTCTTTTTCAATTTCTACCGCATCCATAATGATTGCTTTCACTTGGTCTTTTGATAATTTATTTACCAAGTGATTGTTGTACAACAAACAAGCAAAATCACAATGCAAACCTTCATCTCTTGAAATTAATTCATTTGAGAAGGAAAGTCCTGGCATCAAACCACGTTTTTTCAACCAGAAAATAGAACAAAACGAACCAGAGAAGAAAATTCCTTCAACAGCAGCAAATGCTACTAAACGTTCTGCAAACGAACCATTATCGATCCAACGCAAGGCCCATTCAGCTTTTTTACGCACACAATCAATTGTATCGATCGCATTAAATAAGTTATTTTTATCTGCCGTATCTTTGATGTAAGTATCAATTAACAACGAATAAGTTTCAGAATGTATATTTTCAATCGCAACTTGGAAACCATAGAAAAATTTAGCTTCCGTGTATTGTACTTCTGATAAAAAATGCTCTGCTAAGTTTTCATTTACGATTCCATCAGAAGCCGCAAAAAATGCTAAAATGTGTTTAATAAAATGACGTTCGTTGTCGTTTAATTTTGTGTCCCAATCAATCAAATCTGGAGCCAAATCAATTTCTTCAGCTGTCCAAAAACTCGCTTCCGCCTTTTTATAAAAAGACCAAATATCGTCGTGTTGAATTGGAAACAAAACAAATCGGTTGTTGTTGGATTCTAAAATTGGTTCATTTTGTGTCATTTTGTTCTTTTTTATTAAAGTATATAATACATGGTAAGAAATGATTGGTTTCTTACTTTTCTAACTACATTAAAAGTTTTTGCTTCCTCTTTTTTGTGTAAAACTAGTTGTAAAACATCTGACTAATTTCTATTGTTTAGAGGCATACAAATTTTGTTAAAATTCTTTCCATTCGCAACTAAAGAAATCCACAATAAACCAATGTTATTAACAAAGCAAATCGCAAACCCTTTGTCTACAAACGATAACAAGTTTATCAACACAAAAATTAAAGATATTCACAAACTAAAAACTACTAATTGTCAATAAAGTAGAAGACTTAATCAATGTATTGAAATCAAAGGACTTGTTAACTTTTGTCTAAAATTAAACTAGAAAAAAGTGAGAAACAAGAATATTTTTTTGTTATTTTAAACAACAAAATGTTTATAGAATATGGAAGCTAATACCATGGCTGAAAAGCGTTTTTTTGGACTAAAAAATTGGTTGAATTTTATTCAATCTTTCAACCATTTACTATTCCCCGAAACGTGTTTAATTTGTCAAGATGAATTAAGTGTTTCTTCAACTTCCGTTTGTTCGATTTGTTCTGGCGAACTGCTTTTTACACATTTTGAAAAATACACTGAACCAACCGATTTAGATAAACTCTTTTGGGGAAGAGTACAATTGACATCTACATTTGCAATGTTGTTTTTTGAAAAAGGAAAATCTACCCAAAAAATCTTACATGCCTTAAAATACCAGTCTCGGCCAGCTGTAGGCATAGAATTCGGAAAAATGATTGGTGAAAAAATAAAGGATAATGAGCTGTTTTCATCCGTTGACTTGATTGTTCCTGTACCAATTCACCCGAAAAAAAAGTTTGTTCGTGGCTACAACCAAAGTGAGCAGTTAGCAATTGGCATATCAAAAGCATTGTTGGTTCCTACAACCAATCATTTTATCGAAAAAATCAATCACACGGAAAGTCAAACAAAAAAAGGGCGTTTTGCCCGTTGGGACAATGTAGCGCGGAACTTTACAATACAGCAAATCAATTCGAAGATCAAACACATTCTTATAGTAGATGATGTAATTACAACAGGTGCAACATTGGAAGCACTTGTTCGTTCAATTCAAGAAAAAAAACCCGAACTTCGCATCAGTATTGTAAGTTTGGCAATCACAAAATAATGGAAAAACAACAACATTTTTTAATTGTAGGTGCAGGAGTTGCAGGATTGTGTATTGGGAAACAGTTACTCGATTTAAATCAACGTGTTACGATCATCGATAACGATCAAAATGTGAGTACCAATATTGCTGCTGGAATGATCAATCCAATTGTTTTCCGTCGCATGACAAAATCTTGGCGGGTGGATGAATTTCTTCCTTTTGCCAAGAATTTTTATAGCAACTTTGGAGCTGAATGGGGAGGGAAAATATTTCATGAAATCACCATTCGTCGGATGTTTTCTTCGCAACAAGAAGCAGATTTCTGGCTTGAAAAACAAAGTAAACCAGAGTTTTCAGCTTACTTAACTCCTTTATCTGAAGAAGATTTGAACTTCGATAAAGCTATCAATGATTTTGGCTCAGGTCGTGTGAAAAATTCAGCTTACATCGCAGCAATACCATTTGTTGAAGGCGCTAAAAACTGGTTTGAAACGAGAAATTCGTTGATTAAAGAATCCTTCGATTATTCTGCTTTAAATCCATCAACTGGAGAATATAACAACATCCGTTACGATGGAATAATTTTTTGTGAAGGCGTTGCCATTCAAAACAATCCTTGGTTTTCAAGTTTACCAATAAATCCAACAAAAGGAGAAATATTAACTATAAAAGCAAGTGGAATTCCTGAAAATGAGTCTCTTAATAGAAAATGTTTTGTTTTGCCAATGGGTGAATCAAGTTTTCGAATCGGCTCAACGTATCAATGGAATACCTATAATACAGTGCCGACGAAAGAAGGTGCCGATGAAATCACTGCTAATTTTCGTTTTTTATCGAAAGAACCAATAGCAATAATTGATCATCATGCTGGTATTCGACCAACAATTTTAGATAGAAGACCGGTGATGGGTGCACATGAAAAATATTCTAACTTATTTGTTTTTAATGGTTTAGGCGCAAAAGGCTATCTATTAGCTCCCTTTTTAGCGGGTGAATTTGTTGCCCATTTACTGAATGGGGTTCCGATTGACAAAGAAATGAGTGTGCAACGTTTTACAAAACCAAACGCTTGAAAAATAGTTGAAAACCATAAAAAACCATAAAATAAAAAAATTGGTAATTGAAATTTGTATTTTTGTTTCGTAAACATTCAAATTAAAGAAATATGTATCCAGCAGAATTAGTTCAACCAATGAAAGACGATCTTACCAACGTTGGTTTTAAGCAAATGACAAGTGCAGCGGAGGTTGATCAAACAGTTCCAAATGCTAAAGGCACTATGTTAGTAGTTGTCAACTCTGTATGTGGTTGTGCAGCAGGAAATATGCGTCCAGGAGTTAAACTATCGTTAAAAGGAGACAAAGTTCCATCACATTTAACTACTGTATTTGCAGGTGTTGATGCTGAAGCAACTGCTCAAGCACGTAACTATTTTTTACCGTACCCTCCTTCATCACCATCGATTGCATTATTTAAAGATGGAAAGTTGGTTCACTTTTTAGAGCGTCACCATATTGAAGGTGGAACAGCTCAAATGATTGCAGAAAATTTAATGGAAGCTTATAACGAGTTTTGTTAATTAGAAAAGCAAATGAATGAAAGGGACATTAACGTGTCCCTTTTTTTATAAGTATAAATCCGTGTCGAATACCATCAAAATGATTGTAAATCAAAATATTGTTACAATTTGTTGGGAAATCAGTGTTAAATGCAGGATGTGCTCCATTAATTTTTCCAGTAAGAATTTGTACGCCTAAATAGGTTGCAAATCCTGAAATGGTACGGTAATCACCGGTTAATTGCTTAAAATTAATAGCAGGTGTTTCAGGGAATATTTGTTGAAAATCGTCGTACCAATAGTCTAATCTATTGTCGCCATTTTTTCCTAATAGCAACAAATCAATTGCATCCATTGAGAGTTGATTTTTTTCAAAAAAAACATTCATTAAAGTTGTTAAATCAGCTGTTGATGGATGGATAATTTGTGTCGTGTCTACAATTTCAGCAATGGCATGTTCAGGGCTATTCGAAAGCAGGAAAAAACTTGCTCCTTCGCCACAAACACTGCCTTCAGTATTTGACTGAATTAATTGGTCGTTACTTATAATTTCTTTTTTATAGCGCCCTGCTAGTAAATCAATGTGATAGTTATAAGAAGAAATTTCTTCAACAGAACCTACTAATAACGATGTTATATTGGTTGAAGCTTCAAAGAATAATTTTGCATCAATGAGTGCATTTTCAAAAGACAAAGATCCGTTTACATGTGTTGAATTATACCCTGTGTTTTTTGTCATTAAAGCTAACTGCCCTGCCAATGCGTTGGGTGTACTTTGTACAAAATTTGTAGGAGTTAAAACTCCTTCATCGTACGCTACAATTTGATTTAAAAAATCAATGCAATTTTCTAATCCACCATTTGCAGTGCCAACAATGATACCATCTAATTGTTGGTTTCTATTAATGATTGGAAGCGCTGCAGCAATACCCATTTTAACAGCTTTACCCATTCTTCTTAATAAATTAAGCGGGATAAACTCAGAATAGGTTGGTTCAACAATTGGAAAAGTAGAAGTTAAGTATGTTGAATATTCGCCTTTTTCAAAAGATAAATCATGTGTTTTTTGAGCTGAAATTGCCTGTTGATCAATTACATACATTTTGAAAAAATTAAAGAGGTACAATTTCCGCCAAATCCAAAAGAATTAGACATTATGTATTGTATTGGCTGCTGCTTACAATAGGATTGAATCGGTTGAAATGGAAAAGTATGTATCGGAGCCTGACAATTTAAACTTGGATACAATTCATTATTTTCCATGCTTAATATTGAAAAGACTGCCTCCAATGCTCCAGAAGCCGCTAATGTGTGACCCGTATACGATTTTGTAGAATTATAGGGAGGTGGGTTGTTCTCAAAAACAGTAGCAAATGCAGTTGATTCAGTTTCGTCATTATTGATTGTGCCCGTTCCATGCGCGTTGATATAATTGATAGCATTGGCAGAGATGCCTGCAACTTGAAGGGCTTTTTGCATGGCCAAAACCGGTCCTACAGCATCCTGTGATGTTGCTGAAGGATGAAAAGCATCATTTGAGTTACCAAACCCAATAACTTCAGCATATTTTTTTTTCTTATTAGCACTTGCTTCATTTTCAAGTACCAAATAAGCGCCTGCTTCACCAAGATTCAACCCTTTTCTATCTGTTGAAAAAGGAGCACAAGCTTCATCACTTAAAATCATTAATGCATTAAATCCATTCACCGTATATTTTGCAAGACTGTCCGCGCCGCCAACAATTACACGATCTAATCGACCACTTTGAATCAATCTTGCTCCTAATAATATTGCATTTGCCGAAGAAGAACATGCAGTATTTATTGTATCCGTGTAACCCTTAATGTTGTAACGACTAGCAATTTGAAAGGTGTGATCAGATGCTTCATAAGATCGAACAAATTCAGAAGCTTCACCATGTAAATTTGCATCTTTATATAATTCATCCGTGTAGCACATTCCGCCAACAGTTGAAGCAGAAATAAATCCTGTTGTAAAAGAAGAAAGTACTTCCTCTGATAAATTGGCTGAAGTAATAGCTTGTTGAAATGCTGCCAAAGCAATTAAAGAAGTGCGGGTTAAGCCACTATTTTTGGGAGAATTCGTCAAATTAATAAATTCCTCATCATTAAGAGGGATTTCACCAAAAAGTAAAGAATTAACATAATTAGATTTGAAAAAACGCGCTTTTTTGATACCAGATGTACCATTTATCAATGATGATCTAGCTTCTAAAGTTGAATTTCCGATGGCAGATATTGCTCCAAATCCTGTAACAAATACCTTTGACATCCTTATTTTGTTCGATTTTCCTCGATGTATGCAACAATTGTATTTACGTCAACTAAAATTTGTCTTCCATCAGCTGGATTTTTAATTTTAATGCCGTATTCTCTGTCTAATAAAACAATTAATTCAACAGAATCAATAGAATCTAAGCCTAAATCGCCCCCAAATAATGGTTCGTCATCTTTAATGTCATCAATCGAAATATCTAACAAATTCAGGTAAGTGATTAAATGATTTTTAAATTCTAATGTTAATTCATTTGTTGTCATATGCTTTTTTTTTCAAAATTAGAGATTATTACCAATTCACATTAAATATAGTGTTGTTTTTTTAATTTAAGCAACATTAAAAGTTGACAAATGCTCGAGAAAGTAAGCAAATAACTAATTGGAGCGATTAAATCTTTCCAGCCACCATTTTTCAAAAACAAGATATAATAGCCATCTAAACACCAATGAAGCGGTGAAATTAAGGCGATTGATTGCATGTAATCTGGCATCACAAACGTAGGCACCCAAATTCCACCTATCGCTGCAAAAATAATAATAGATACGGCCCCAAAACCATTGGATTGTTCTTGTGTTTTAGCATATGTTCCAACACACATCGCATAACTTATAGCTGAAAAAGCAGCTAAAACTGAAAACAATACTAAGGCTAAGATCGAACTATTAATGGTCAAAACAGGTAGTCCAATAATTGGAAAAAGAAAACGCCCCATTGCAAAAAGTAAAAGAATTTGGAGTAAGGCTACAATGAAAAAAACAAAGATTTTACTGTAAACAGCAGCAATAAATGCAGATGGAATGGTTTGCATACGAATAAAACTTCCTGCATTTCTTTCTTTCACAATGTTACCTCCAAGCGATATGACCATAAAAAACATAGCGAAAATCGTCCAAGCAGGTACGTTATGCTGTGTTGAATTAGGCAATACAGCTGTTTTATTTTCTTGAGCAATCGATTCTTTAATCCAACTTTGATGAGAAATTTGTTTTCTTATTTCAGCTGGTATTTCTCGAAAATCCATCTCTTTAAATAAGCTTTCAAGGACAATTTTATTTTCCAATCCTTTTAAAATAGTAGCCAAACTTGAAGAAAAAGTAAACCTAATGTTTTCTTGTAAAATAGGATCGTAAACAACTTCGAGGGGTTGATTTCTTTGGACAGTTTTGATTGGTTCTTCTTCAATTGCACCAAATGCAGACAACATCGTTTGTGAAAGTAGCGCTGCAGAACCAGTCAAATTAGCAGAAAAATTAACTGGAATATAAATGCCAAATAGCTGTTTGTTGGCTAATGTTTCCTTTGAAAAATCAAACTTTTTAGTGTTGTTTTTAATTGTTAACTCAAAATTACCTGATTTTTCAAGCAATGATATCAGTGAATCACCATAATCTCCTGCGTCTTTATTGACAATTAATAAAGAAAACTTATTTTCGTTGACAACTTTGAACGCGCTATCTTGAACAATTGTAATGATTAAAACCAACAACACTGGCATTATAAACAACAAGGCCAAGCCTACCTTATCATTTAATAAAATAAAAAACTCTTTCTTGATGGATGCCAATAGCTGTTTCATTAGTCGCGCAGTTGATTACCAGTTAATGTTAATAATAATTGCTCCAAATCCGGCACGTTATTTTCGATTAATAAGTTTTCAAGCTTGTCACAAGCGATAATACTTCCTGCATCAATCAAGGCAATACGATTACAAAAATCTTCTGCTTCTTTTAGGTGATGGGACGTATAAACGATTGTTGTACCCTCAGCATTTAATTCATTCAATAAAGAAAAAATTGCTGTTTTACTTTGTATGTCTACACCAACTGTTGGTTCATCTAAAAACAAGATTTCCGGTTCGTTTAATAAGCCGATTGCTAAATTAATTCTGCGTTTCATACCACCTGAGAAGGTTGTTAACTTTGCATTTTTCACATGACTCAATCCTAATTTTGAAAGCAATGTGTTAATTTTTTCTTTCAGAATGTCAGATGGTATTTCGTACAAAGCACCAAAATAGGAGAGGTTTTGGTATGCCGTCAATTCTTCGTAAAAAGCAAATTCCTGCGGCACAAAACCAATGTGTTTTCTAAATGCTTTTGGACTAAAATGTTGGTTGTTTAATGTGAACTTAATTGTACCATTCGATGGTTCAAAAAGGGCACAAAGCAAGGAAATAAAAGTTGTTTTCCCAGCTCCATTTGGACCAAAAAACCCTACTTTTTCTCCTTTAAAAACGCAAAAATTAATGTTATTTAGCGAATTTACTTTAGATTTGGGGTATTTTTTATACAAATTAGTAATTTCAATTATTACTGATTTGTTTGGACCTTCCATCACTTAAATTTTATTTTTGACAATTGCTTAAAAGCAGCTTTTTCAACCGCGCTAATTTGATCCAATAAATCAGCACATCGTTCAAAATCTTGTTGAGTTTTTAGCCTTCCTTTAAAAATTCCAGCCATTAAAACAGCACTGTCTCTCCACAAATCTCCTGCATTGGTCAATTGTTCAGAAACTTCTAATAATTCTTTTTCGTCAAGAATGGCTGCTGCTTCCTCTAAAAAGGCAGCGTATAGAAAGCGAAAACCACCGCCACCAGTGCCAATTTCTTCTTGCATTCGAATAATTTGTCCTAAATACAATGCGGCTTGTTTCTCTCCCAGTTGCGAACGCCATTTTCGAATTTTCTTAGCGGTATGTTGAATTCCAGCAACACCAGCAAAGCTTCCAGGGATATTCAGCATGTCTCTACAATTCCTTTTAATTCCTTTAATGATTGCTTTTTTAAGCGTTTCATGAGAAATTTGTCCAACATGAATGGGATAATAAACATGGCCTTTTGGAGCAAGTGCACCTTTTGCAAAACGCACTTTAGACAATTCTTCTGCAGTTAAAGAAGTTGTAGTTTCCATCACTGGATCGCTGATTAAATAGGAGTTTTCATTTTTCCCATACACAATTAAATTATGTGCATTAAAATGAAAGCGGTATTCTTTTGGGAAATAATTAAGGTGAAAAACACCAACTTGACAACCTACAGGAATGTTGTTGGCAACTTTTTCTTCCAAATAAAGTGCTGCTTTTTCGGGTGAATTAAATTTCTTCTTTTCAACCTTTATTCCCAAAGCTTTACATGTTCTTTTAAAAATAGCACCTGGCATTGTTCTGAATGAAATTGCAGGGCCATTGTTGACTTTCATAAATGGAATCTGAATGTAAAACAAACCTGAACCAATTCCAAAAGCTAGAGGTTCGGTAATTTTATCAAATCCATGATGTTTCAATAAGCTAACTGTTACACCATTTTCACAATGTGCAGTTTGATGGTGGTTAAATTGCTTCGCTTCCATTGTAATTCTTCAATTCCGACACAGATAATTCAAATGCTGTAGCGTATTTTTCTAATTTTTTTGTTGATAATTTTTGGAATACAGCTGGTTTTAAATGGCGTTTAATTTGCCATTTCCAAAATCCTGTATAGCCACTTAGTACAGTAAAATCCATTAATTTTTCTTCCATAAAAAATGCAATTGGACTGCTTATTCCTGAACGAACATTTTGTTGTGCTTCTTTGATACGATCGTTAATATCGTCCCAAGCATTGTCCAAAGCAACTTTTTTTGCTTCCCATCCTGTACTTAAGTCAGTTTCGTAGTTTCCGGCTTCATTTTTGACATAACAAACCTCTCTTGTGAAATTATCAAGGGCACTTTTATCTTGTGGTAAATCTTGTTTTTTCATCAAAGTAGGTATTAGCAAACTGTTAATAAACTAAATACATATGAAAAACGTGAGCTTTCAGGAACGGCTAATAAAATTTTATCCCCAAGTTGAAGTTTCCCGCTATTCATAAGCCCATCTACCATCATGTAAATTGATGCCGCGCCTACATTTCCTTGGTAAGATAAATTTGTAAACCACTTTTCTTTCGGTATTTCAATGTCATATTCTTTAAGCGCATCATAGATTTTATCTTCAAAAAAGTGACTTGACATGTGTGGTAAAAAATAGGCTACATCATTAACATCAACACCTTTTTTAACAATGGTTTCCTTCAGTTTTTTAAATCCTAATTTAACGATGTTTTCGCCTAACAATTTTACATCTTGTTTGATGCTTAATATTGATTTTTCATAGACTTCAGTAGGTGTATAATCCATGTAACTTTTCAACGTTCCATCCGAATTTTTATCTGCAGCCATATACATACAGGCTTCAGCTTCATTAGCAAAAGAGAATCCTTCAATCCAATCAACTCGAAGAGAAACACCTGTCTCACTTTTCTTATTTTCTAATAAAAAAGTAGATGCGCCATCAGATAGCATCCATCTTAAAAAATCTTTTTCAAAAGCTAAAAATGGATTTTCTTCCAATTCAACTAAGCGTTTTACTTCTAATTCAAACTGATCAGCTCTTAAAATACGTGATAGACGTTCGGAGCCACTTGAAATTGCTTTGTTCTTTTCGCCTAATTTAATCGCCATATACGCATATTTGAAGGCATGCATTCCTGAACAACAAACCCCTGCTGGAGAAACAACTTCAATCGTATTAGAATCTGGAAGCCATCCATGCACCATCACTGCGTGAGATGGCATCATTTGATCTGGGCTTGATGTTCCACATGATAATAAATCAACTTCTTTTAGTTCTTCAGGGCGATTTTCAAATAACTTTCTTACTGCTAAAGCAACCATTTCTGAATTGGTATGTGTAGGAGTTCCATCCGGTTGAATGGCGTAAAATCGATTGAGTATTTTGTTGTTTCTTAATACAATTCGTCTTGATTTTGATGTTTGATCATTGATGACTCCTAAAAATGTTTCCATTTCGTCATTTGAAACGGGTTCATTTGGGAAAAAAGAAGCTGTTCTTGTGATGTATACTTCGTTCAAATTCATGATTTTTTTAATTCTGTATGATAAAAATAAGACTTTTTTCTTTTAATGACATTCCTTGTCAATGGGGCAATTATTAATGTGTTAATTATTAATAATATAGGCGCAACACAAAATAACGCAAACAGCAAATAAAAACGAAAAGCAATTAGCCAATTCGTTGGGTTGCTTTTCTTAACAATTCCTTTGGCCCAGATTTTAAATATTTTTTTCGCACGTTCTTCAATAAAAAGGATCGAATCACTGATGACAATGCCTTTTTGTTCGATTAATTTATCTTGGAAAGTTGACAATTGTTCTGTTGAAAAATGTCTATACAATAAATCACCCCAAATAGTGCTATTTTTTATATCTTGATCGCTAATGCCTGGAAAAGGGAAAACCCCCCATTTTTTAGTTTTTTTACCCGTTGACATCCAATGTAAAATTGTTATTGCACTTATTAAATTAGGGTTTTTATCTATTAATGGAACATTACCAATCAACTTTCCGCCTGCATCTTGAATCCTTTTTTTAACACTTTCTTGCGCATTTAACCACATGTTTCTTGCACCGATTACAGTTACTACAGGTGTGTGATTTATCAATTTTAGAAACGATTCATGTTTTAAAAGTGATGTTGTAGGAATGGATGGCGATAAAAACCAAGGTTGATATCCCAATACTATTAAATCATAGGAATCGTATTTGAATTGAATCGGTTCTAAAGCGGTTTCAATCTCTAATACTGATGAAGGCATTTCTTTGTAAAAGGAAGCAGAAGTCCAAGGAAACGTATAAGCTCTTGAAGGCTTAATCTCAACAAAATCAACATCATCCGTTTGAAAAGAACGCGTAAAATTATGAAGAATTTCAGTTAATTGTCCAGATTGAGAGTAATGTATAACCAATATTTTTTTCATAATAAACTTACAATTTTAAATTATTGGATGTCTTGCTGTATGCAATTACAGCATTTTTGATTTCTGATGAAAGTGATAAATAATGTTCTTTCACAAAAATTCCGTCTTCTTTCAAATTATGTTGGTACTTTAATATTTTTGGCGCATTTTCTTGAATCATTATGCGGAGAAAACGGTATTCTGCATTTTTAGGATGGGTTGCAATTGCGGATTCTAGCATGGTTTTTCCTTCTTTAAAAAGTCCTAATTTTTCTTTTGGCGTTTTTTGGGTTTCCGCTTGTTTCATTTTAAGCGCTCCAGCATAGGCTTCTTTTTCGGTGCCTGATAAACCTTTATCGATTTTTGTTTGCATTGATGACATGGCAGCTGCTTCAGAACCTGCAATTATTTTAAAATATTCTGCTTTAGAAAAAGTAGCGACAAACAACAAAAAACCAAACAACAACTGCATGTAATAAGCGAAATAAATGAACAACAAAAATACATTAATACTTGCTAATTTAGGTCAAATTTGGTGAAGAAATTTACTTTATTGGGTAGAATCATTATTTTTGTATACAATGAATTCAACAGAAGCTTTTAAGCAAATCAATGCGTGCGTAATCATGCCAACTTATAACAATTCTAAAACACTTGAACGGGTGCTGACTGGGATATTAAATGAAGTAGCAGGCGAACGCATCATAGTTGTAAACGATGGCTCAACAGATGCAACAGTGTCAATTTTAGAAAAATACCAGCACTCCATTGAAATACTTCATAACGAGAAAAATCAAGGCAAAGGATTTTCTCTTAGAAAAGGGTTTAAACGCGCAATTGAATTAGGATTTGACAATGCAATAACCATTGATTCAGATGGACAACATTTTCCAACTGATTTACCCAAACTGTTGAAAATCGCAGAAGAAAACCCGACATGTGTTGTAATGGGTTCCCGAAATTTAGAACAAGAAGGAGTACCGCAAAAAAGTTCTTTTGGCAATAAATTCTCTAATTTTTGGTTTTTAGTGGAAACAGGAATCAAGTTGCCTGACACACAAACGGGCTATCGTCTGTATCCATTGAAACCATTAAAAAAAATGCGGTTATTCACATCAAAATTTGAATTAGAGATTGAAGTAATTGTTCGTTTGGCATGGAAAAACATTAAATTCATACCAGTACCAATCAATGTATTGTACGACCCAACTGAGCGTGTTTCTCATTTTCGACCAGGCAGGGATTTTTTTAGAATAAGTGTGTTAAACACTATATTAGTCACCCTCGCATTCTTGTATTATTTCCCAAAAAAATTTCTTTCCATTGCAACATTGAAAAAGATAAAAGCAGAAGCGCTAAAATCCGATGAATCCAATGCCAAAAAAGCAACATCTATTGCTTTTGGAATTTTTATGGGGATTTTTCCGATTTGGGGGTTTCAGTTATTAGTTGGTATTCCTTTAGCTTACTTTTTTCGATTAAATAAAGTGTTATTCATTGCAGCGGCTAACATATCCATTCCACCAATGATTCCATTCATTCTATATCTAAGTTTGGTGTTTGGGCAATTGTTTTTAACTGGTGAAGTGAATCATACCGCACTTTTAAAAACAGATTTTACTACTATAAAAATGAATATGGTTCAATATACAACTGGTGCGATCATTTTATCAGTAACAGCGTTTTTGTGTACTTGGATAATCAGTTTTGTACTTTTTTCTTTGTTTAGAAAAAAACAGAGAATCTAAACCAATTTTTTATACTTATAGGTAAAAAGCAGTCATCTTCATGAATACTAGTTCTGTTGAATGAAGTTGTGCATTGACCTTTAAAAATCCATCTTCAGTTGTTGAACATTCAATTACTATTGAAATTTCTGGGTGTTCAATTGGATTCAAAATTGCCAATAATTTACATGAAGACATTTTTTTTAACTGCGCTGATCTTCCTAAAAAATCACCAACCATTTCTTTCACCATTTCCATTTCAACAACTCCTGGCGTAACTGGATTAGAAGGGAAATGTCCTTCAAAAATTGAATGATTGCTGTTTAATTTCAAGCGGCAATTTAAACCGTTTTCCGTTTTTTCTTGCGCTAAAATTGTATAAAAATTGTTTTTTAGTATCATCTTATAAAGTTGAGAATTTAGTGTCTAAAATCGCCTTGTTTAGTTGAATGTTTGAAAAAGTATATACCAATTTATCTGTTTCATTTTCCTTTATTGTTAATTCTTTCAAAGTGCCATCTTTTTTTGAAAATACAAGTTGAATTACGCTAATGTATTTAGCCATTCGTTTATTCTTAGGAGTTAGATTAATTTTGTAATTGGATACATTTTCATAATAACTCAACGTAAATTCTTTGGATTCAAAAAAAGCACCAGAAAACATTTTCACCATTAAATCTTGAATTTTACGAATAACTTTTAATGCTGCAACATTTTTAATTTCTTTTCCATTGTCGAAATACTTAATGGATTGATTGTTGATTAACAATACAGTTTTCTTTGGTGACAGGTGTTCAAAACGAATTCTACCCGGTTGTTTAAACCACAATTCTCCCGAAGATTTTTGCGCTTCTTTCAACATAGAAGAATACGATGTTTCTGTAAAATCTGCAGAAATCGTACTCGTTGAAGCTTGTTTTTCTTTGATAAGCTTTTTACAATAGGCACTGTTTTCACACGATTTATACTCCTGAGCAACACTAAAGAAAGAAAATAGAATTGAAAAAAGGACAACTATCTGTTTCATTGAAAAAAAGAATTAATGGTTGATTCGTTTACAAATTCTAGGTTTTTTTGGGCGCTTTTTTCCATAAATACTGGAAGTGCCTCTGCCGTAACATTTAAATTATCATGCAATAAAATTATCGACCCCGGTTTTGCTAAAAATTGTAAGCGTCTAACAAGCCGTTGAGGTGTTTTAAAAACCGTATCAAACGATCTTTTGTTCCAACTAATTGATTTCAACTTCAATTGATTAATTACATCTGCAATTTTTGGATTAGTAATACCTACAGGAGGTCGAAAAAGATTAATTTTCTTATTACAAAGTTGTTCCAAAGTTTGTTGACCAGAAAGCACCTCATCTTTTACTTTCTTTCTAGACATCATGGCAAAAAATGGAGAATGGTGTTGTGTATGATTTCCAATTAAATGTCCCTCTCGTTGAATTTGTTCCACTAAATCAGGAAATTGCTGTGCTTTTGATCCAATTAAAAAAAAGAGCGCTTTGCAATTGTGTTCTTTCAAAACAGCTAAAATTTTAGGCGTATTTTCTGGATGAGGACCATCATCAAACGTGAGTAAAATAGCTGGTTTTTGAATACGCGAAATAGACTTAACAAAATAATTCATGCGCATGAATAGCACTCCTGCAGAAAGTACAAAGAAAAAACCAAGCCCAATTAATAACAACCATTCATTTCTAATCGAAGTGTTTGGCGCAACAAAAGCACATATTAGAGCACTAATAATTACTATAAACACACTGATTTTATGTTTCATTTATCCGTTTTTTTTAGCAGTATCAACCCTAATTTATTAGCTACTAAATTATTGACAATAAGTGCGTATTTTTTATCTTCCATCAATAACCAATCATGTGCCATGTGCATGCCAAATGCAGAAGCTGTATGATAAAACCCCGTATAATTAATGTAATTTACCACATTCTCTTGAGGTGAAAAATCAGCGTTATTTGCCACAAAAACAGCATCCATTTCAGTAAATAAAACGCCATTTTGATTTAAAAATTTTGAGATAGAATCCTTATAATTCGTTGCGGAAAAGTTTAAGTCAACAGCTAGCAATTCAATAGGGCTTGACTTTTGATCAACAACTAAAAAAGTAGCACCAGAAGTAAATGCAACAGGAGCATGAATCAATGAATCATTCAAACGATTTAAAAAATCAATAGCTTCATCAGCTGCACCAGCCAGAACATTAGATTTACCTGCATTTACACATAATAAAGCATCTTGAAGGGCAAGTTCAAACGACAAACTATTTTGTGTATGCGTCATGTTGTACGCATGGTTCTTTAATTCTAAAGATATTTGACCTGCAATTGTATTGTGTGTTGATTGTATAAAAGCTGTAGGCGATAATATACTTCCCGAAGTGGTATGAATCGTTTTTAAAAACTTTTCGGTATCCGTTAAACAACCCAATGCCGTTCCAACACTAATTGCTCCAAATGGCGAATTACACGTTGCTTGGCAATAGTTTGATGCAGCAATGGCCATTCTCAAAATTGGACTTAACCGTCTCAATGCTGCAGGAGCAATGTATTCTTTATAATCAGGATGCACCAAAGAACTCGTTTCATCTAAAATAGAAATCGTATCCCAAATGTTCTTTTTTGCAAACGTATCTTGGTGCGCTATTGAGGTGATTGAATGAATAAATGCCATATCAAATTTTACTAAAAATGAGCGTTGAATTATTTCCGCCAAAACCAAATGCATTGGATAACACATGTTTTACAGGTGCTTTTGTAACAGTTTGAATAGGCGTTAAATTTGTTTCAGCTATTGAAGTAGAAAAATTCAAATTTGGAAAAAGAATGCCTTCTTGAATGCTCAAAATTGAAATAATTGCTTCTATTCCACCAGATGCAGCTAAAGTATGACCTGTATATGATTTAGTGGAACTAAAAGGAGGAACTTGTTCGCCAAAAACCCTTATTAATGCATGAGATTCCGACAAGTCATTATTGGGAGTTGCAGTACCATGCGCATTGACATAATCAATTTGTGACGCTTGTAAACCAGCAACAGAAAGTGCTTCCGTCATTGAAAGTACTGCGCCTGACCCATCAGGTGACGAAGCAGTTTGATGGTAAGCATCACATGCATTGCTCCATCCAGAAACAAGCGCTAAAGGTGTTTTTGCTGTTTTAGAAAGCGAATTTTCACCTTCCAATACAATAAAACCTGCCCCCTCACCTAAATTTAGTCCTTTTCGGGATTCGTCGAAAGGTCGACACCATTCTTCGTCAAAAATCATCAAAGAATTAAATCCAGCAATAGTAAACTGACTCAATCCATCGGTTCCACCAACAATAACACGATCTAATTGCCCGGATTGAATCAAACGAGCACCCATCATAATTGCGTTGGTAGCTGAAGAACAAGCTGTTGAGATTGTATTGAAATAAGCGTCAATCCCTAACGAAGCTGCAATCTGTTGCGTAGTTGTTCCACTTGGATGATTCCTGTACACTTCTTTGTTGTCTACTTCCCCATTCAAGAATTTTAAATACTCTTTTTCACTAACATCCATTCCGCCTACCGATGTTCCAGAGATTAATCCAGTTCGAATATCTGGGTGTAACACATGATTTTCAAAGGCCTCTTTTGCTGCAACCATTCCCAAAAGCGCAGTTCTTGATGCATCATTTTTTAAATCAAAACGTTCGATCAATTCAGCATTTGAAAAGCGAATTTCACCAACTTTATATTTTTCTGAATAGGGTTTTTCTCCTTGACGAATGCCTGTTTTTTCAGCAAATAAGGATGCCTTTATTTCAGCAACATTATTGCCCAAAGCAGCAATTGCTCCGTATCCAGTAATATAAATTTTAGTTGACATTAGCTATTTTTCTCAATATAAGCTGCCATGGTATTGATAGATTCAAAAATCATTCTACCTTCTGCAGGATTTTCAATTTTAATTCCATAATGACTGTCTAATAATACAATCAATTCTAAGGCATCAATTGAATCTAATCCTAAGCCATTTTCATTAAATAATTGTACGTCGTCATCAATATCAGCCACTTGCATGTCTTCAATGTTTAATTGTTCAATGATTTGTGCTTTCAGTTTTTCTTTTAACTCACTCATTTTTATATTGTTTATAAATTTTTTCTACTTCTTCTGCTAATGAAAGATTGGTTGAATTTTCAACTAAAAATACAAAACATTCTTTAGTTTTTAAAGGATGATCTTCCACCCAAGCACACAAACAATGGGAAGCGCCCTTTTGAAAGGCTAATTTTAATTGTTCTTCAAAAAAAGAAGCCTTAAATTTTTCTTGAATGAAAAAACAACTTTCGCCATACCATTTGTACTTTATAGCTAATTCTCCTGTTACAATATTTGGCAGCGTATAGACAAATAAAGAAGGACTTGGCATATTTAATTCAGTGTAGGAATTAATAAATTTAGCATCAAAATCACTACTTGAACCTGCGTTTGAAAAAATCAAATGTAATCCTTCATCTGCAATCTCCTGATTTGGCAAGGCGTCAGCTATTAATTCAACCGCTAATAAAGCCATTTTAGACAAGCCATCCATTTTATGGAATTTAGGATAATCTAATTTTAAATGACCATAAAGTTCTTTTGTCCAATTATCATTTTCTTGAAAAGAATAACATTCTTTTCCATTTACGGCCGCACCTAAATGAGACAAGTAGCTATGTGTATTAATTTTCATTGCACTGATTTTAAAATTAATACTGCATTACCACCGCCAAAGCCTGAAGCAGTTTTCAAAACATATTGGCACTTTTTTTCTTGGTTTTCAGAAAGAATATTGAGCGATTCTGGCGTTCCTTGTTCATCAAATCCAAGACTTTTAAAAAGAATAGAATGTTCCATAGAAAGCATACAAATTAAGGTTTCAATAACCCCTGCCGCTCCTAAAGTATGGCCAAAATATCCTTTCATGCTATTAAGAGGAATTCCTTGCATTCCCAAGCGGTTAAACGCAATACTTTCCATATCATCGTTGAAAATAGTACCCGTTCCATGTGCAGAAATAAAATCGATTTCTAATGCCGATATCTTAGCATCTTTTAAGGCTTTCGAAACAGCTCTAAACAATCCTTCTCCAGTTCTAGAAGGCCCGGAGATATGATTGGCATCATTGGATGTTTTTCCACTCACGTATTCAACACAGAACGCTTTCTCTTTTCTTGAAGTTAATTGGATAATACCACAAGCTTCCCCTAAATTGATGCCTTTTCTAGTCTTATCAAAGGGTTGACACATTTCATCACTTAAAGCAAACAAGCTTTGAAACCCATAAATAACGAAATCAGAAATTGCATCAATACCTATAACAAAGCAATCGTCGTAGCGTTCAGATTGAATGTATTGAGCTGCTAAATTAAGTGCAACAACGCCAGAAATACAGGCGTTTGAAATAATTATCGGTTCATTTGCTGATGGGAAATGTGCCTTAAGAATCGTTCTCAAAGGTTCAAATGTGTCATTTGGTAATTGAGCCAAATCAGCCTTTGTTGAACTGATAATAAAACAAGTTTTAGGACTATTTAACCGATCAGCCGTATGTTCTTTTTTTAGCGCTTCACATGCAGAATTTAACATATATTGCAGTGAATTATTTTCAGCTAAACTTATTTTTCCAAGCGGTAAATTTTCTTTATTAAATCCAATTGAATCAACCCAATTTAGTCCAGAAGTATTGGTTTTAAAAGCATTAAAATGCGCGTTTATCCCATTTCCAATCGGACTGATTAATGAGCCATATTTTAAATAAACATTACGCATTGATCCAAGGTTGTTGAGCTTCCCAATTGGCATAAAAATCGGGTTTGTTTAATTCCAACGTACGTTCTTTGGCAGATAAGAAAACTTGAATTGTTTGACCAATAGCCGCCAATTTATTCGTAGATAAATTCAATACTTCGTAACGAAAAACTATTTTAGCAGCAGAACGAAATTCTAAAATAGCAGTAACACGTAGATTTTCACCATAGTAAATAGGAGCTTTATGATCAATTTCACTGTGAACAATTGGTGTAAAATAACCTTGATTAAAGATGGCTAAATTATCTAAATTATATTCTTTACCAAGACATTCGCGTGCGTCTTCAAAAAATTTTAAATAATTGCCATGCCAAACAACACCCATTGCATCTGTTTCACTAAATCGAACTGCTAAATCAATTGATTTTTTTAGAATTTTCATGCTAAAACAATTTTTAATTGACAAGTTAACAAATCCGTTTCATTGCATCGTGCAACCCCTTCAATTAAATGTATTGTGCCAAATGAACTTAAAACTTTGATAGAAGTTTGAATTAGATTTCCAACTTCAGCTGTTCCAAGAACCTCCAATTTTGAAATAGCACCAATGAATCCCATTCCTCCAGCTTCTTCGCCATTTTGTGTTGCAACATAGCCAAATCCAGCAGCACAAGTTTGAGCAATGTTTTCAATTAAAGCAGATTCTGACAAACACTTGTCAGCTAAGAATAAATTATCTTGCTCAATTAAAAAAGAAGACTCAAAAGAGGTTTCATTTGCGTCAATTAAAGCGTCAATCATCACAAAAGGTGCCCTTTGAGGGATGTATTTTAAGATATTTTCTTTGTTAACTAACATAATATTTATAAAAATTAAACCATTGATTTGGCGCTTTTTTAACATTCAATTCAAGTTCTTCTACATATTTTAGCGCTAATTCTTCAGGCGAAGTAGCATTGATTAAATAATTTGTAGCGCTTAAATCATAATGTAATCCTTTTCCTTTTAACGCAAAAACAAAAGTTAAAGGAACATTGAATTTATGCGCCATGTAAAATGGTCCTAAAGGAAATTCAGCCAATCCGTTTAAAAAAGGCAAGCGTATTTTTTTTTGATCTTCCACAACTCGATCTGCATGCAAAGCAATCATCTCATTTCGCTTTAAAGCTTGGTGTATTAAAATCAAATGTGACATATCATCTTTTAATGGAATTAAATTGAACTTAACTGCTTCAGTTTGTTTAGACAGAAACCCTTTAATTTTTTCCACTTCAGCGTCCAACATCAAAATATTAATTTTAGAAGTTATTCTTTCTCCAATAAAACTTCCTGCATTTTCCCAATTACCAATGTGACCAGAAAATAAAAACCCGCCTTTTCCTAAAGTATTTATTTCTTTTAAAACGGCTTCATTTTCAAATGTAAACGAATAGTGTTTTTTTAAAGAGGTTTTCAGTGCGATTCGATCAATCAAGACTTGACCAAAATTGAAAAATGTTCGAATCGTATAACCAAAAGACTTTAAATATGAAAATTGAAAGCCTGTTTGATAAAAATGGATCAAAGCTTTTCTGTTTTTTCCTGCAAATAAAACGTAATAAAACGTTACTAAACGACAAAAAGCATAACTAAAACGAATGCCAAAAAAACGTATGCTATAAACAAAGAATTGGTAACCTAAAAGAGTACCCTTTGTTTTACCATTCCATTTTTTTTCCATCAGAAATTATTCCGCCATTTTAGCTTCAACCATTTGATAGAAATCTTCAAATGTTGCAACTGATTTAAAATCTTCTGCTGTAGGTTTAAATCCTAAATTTTCTTCAATTACAATCACAAGATCAACATAATCTAAACTACTTAAATCCAGCGTTTCTTGCAAATTGTTTTCAGGTTCAATCGTATTCGGATCAACTTCAAATTCTTCAGATAAAAAACGTTTTGTCGTTTCAATTATTTCTGCTCTATTCATGGTTTATATTATAGTTTAAATTTTTTGATAATTAACGATGAATTTGTACCTCCAAAACCAAATGAATTGGATAAAAAACAATCAATTTTTGCTTCACGAAACTCAGGTACAATATTTATTTTCGATGAATCTTCATCAGGGTTTTCAAAATTAATATTTGGTGCAATAAAATCATTGTGCATCATCAATAATGAATAAACAACTTCACTTGCACCTGCCATCCAACATTCATGTCCTGTCATACTTTTTGTTGAACTAACAGGAATTTTTGATCCCAAAACACCTGCAATTACTTGTGCTTCTGTTGTGTCTCCAACAGGGGTTGATGTGGCATGAGCATTGATGTAATCAATATCATTTGGTGTTAATCCAGCCTGCTTCATCGACATTGTCAAGGATCGATATTGGCCGTCAAAATTAGGGTTTGAAATATGATCGCCATTGGAAGAGAAACCATATCCAACAATTTCCCCGTATATTTTGGCATTTCGTTTCAATGCCGATTCTAAGGATTCGATAATAATTGTAGCTGAGCCACCAGAAGGAACCAAACCATCACGATCGCGATCGAATGGTCGGCTTGCTTTGTGCGGCGCGTCATGGCGAATGGAAAATGTTCCTAATCCGTCAAAACTGCCCATTGCATAAATGTTTATTTCTTGTGCGCCTCCACAAATTACTCGTTCTTGTAAGCCTTGTTTTATCAATAAGTAACCCATTCCAATAGAATGAGAACCTGAAGCACAAGCTGCAGACATTGTTAAATTGATGCCTTTCAATTTATAAATCGTAGATAAATTCATGTTTACCGTACAATTCATATTTTGAAAAATATCACCACTTCCAATCAGTGTTGTATCTTTTCGTTGACGTGCTTTGTCAATAGTTTCGACGACAGCTCCTGCTGTAGAATCGTTCCCAAAAATAATTCCAGTTTCATTATTCTCAAAGAAATCTGCATCCAAACCAGCCATTTCAACAGCTTCTTTTGTTGACATGTATGCAAACATTGCAGGTTGATGCATTCCAATACGTTCTCTTCGCGATAAAAAGGGTTTTAAATCTGGATCTTTTACAAAACCAGTTAAACAGGATCTATAACCAAATTCTTTTCTCGGCTCATCATAGATTATTCCGCTTTTACCCTCTTTTAAAGAAGTTAAAACTTCAGGAATAGATTCACCGATGCTTGAATAAATACCGATCCCTGTGATTACAACTCTGTGTTCCATAATTAAGCGTAAATTCCACCATTAATATTAATGACTTCACCTGTAATATATGCGGCCTTAGGTGAGGCAATAAAACTCACCAAGTCAGCGACTTCTTGAGGAGTACCAAAACGATTGGCTGGCACCATTTTCTTCAATTCATCGATGGGTAAATCGCTCGTCATATCCGAAAGAATAAACCCAGGAGCAACAGCATTCACCGTAATATTTCGTTTTGCCACTTCTTGCGATAATGCTTTCGTAGCAGCAATCATTCCTCCTTTTGCAGCAGAATAATTTGTTTGACCTGGAACACCTTTCAATCCACTTAAAGAAGCGACATTGATAATTCTACCTGAGCGATTTCGCAACATTTTTTGAAGAACAGCTTGTGTACAATTGTACATTCCTTTCAGCGAAGTATTGATGACATCGTCCCAATCATTTTCACTTACCCATGGAAATAAATTATCACGTGTAATTCCAGCGTTGTTTACCAACACCTCTATTTTATTTTCAGGATTATTAGTGAACCATTGTTGCATTTTATCCTGCACTTCTTGATTGTTTTTAACATCAAATTGCATTAATTCTGCTGAACCACCATTTGCCTCAATTTCAGACTTTGTTGCTTCAGCTGCTGCTTGATTGGCGGTGTAATTTATGATAATATGTAAGCCATGATCTAACGACAATTGAATAGCAATTGCCTTTCCCAACCCTCTTGATGCTCCTGTAACCAATGCGCTTTTCATTTCTTTTAAATCAGAGATTAAAATTGTGTTAAATTCAAATGTATAAATTAAAAATTAAATGAAGAATTTTTCAATAAATCAGTTACTTTTTTTATTGCCTCAAATTGCGGAATATCTTCATTTATAGTAGCAGATACAGTGCGGATAAGTTCGTAAACATTTTTAGTGTTAGCTGACAAATCTTTGTGCGTTTCTAGTGGTAAAAGATCGATTGCTTGACAAATTGCCATCATATGAATTGCCATCACTTGAAATCCATTTTCAACTACCTTTTTTGTAATTGAGGCACTGTTTGTTCCCATACTAACAATGTCTTGATTGTCATTGTTGTTTGAAATACTGTGAACGTACATTGGATTTGATAACATTTGACTTTCTGCAGTAGTAGAAGTTGCAGTAAACTGCATGCCTTGAACTCCAAAATTAAAACCTAATTTTTGAGTATTCAAAAACGGCGGGAAATAATCATTTAAGCGACTATTCAATAAAAAATTCAATTGTCGTTCTGCCAACATTGTCAACTTCGTAATAACAATTTTCACTTTGTCCATTTCCAACGAAACATAATCTCCATGGAAATTTCCGCCATGAAAAACATTGTGTTCATCAGCGCGAACAATTGGGTTGTCATTTGTTGAATTTATTTCATTTTCAATCACTTGTTTTGCAACGTCCAATGTTTCTTTTATTGGCCCTAAAATCTGCGGGACGCATCGAATGGAATAATATTCTTGAACTTTCTTTTTAATTTCAGTTTGCTGTAAAACAGCATTATCAGCGAATAATTCTTCGCGTTGTTTGATTCGCTTGCTTGAAGCTAAAAAATCACGCATTCTTTCGGCAACATGTAATTGCCCTTTATGTCGCTTCACTTCGTTTAATCCAACGGAGAAAGAATCATCATACGCTTCTACTAGCTCATTAATCATCGAAGAAGAAGCGATTGCCCAATTCATTAAACGGTATGAATAAATTAAATTCATGGCGCCTATTCCAGTCATGCATGAAGTTCCATTCATTAAACCTAAACCATCTCTTAATTCAATAGCTAGAGGCTTAATAGCTAATTCATTCAAAACATCGCTAGTTTTTCTTCGTTCATTCTTATAACGTACATAGCCTTCACCAATTAAATTCAAGGCCAAATGCGCCAATTGAACTAAATCACCACTTGCTCCTACTCCGCCGTGTTCGTAAATTTCTGGGTAAATTTCATGGTTTAAAAACAATTGTAATTGTTCAACAACACCGTAACTTATACCTGAATTTCCTTGTAAAAAATTGTTGACACGAGCGACCAATACCGCGCGAACAGATTCATCATCCAACACATTTCCAGTTCCAGAAGAATGACTTCTAATTAAGTTATATTGCAATTCATTTAATTCAGAATCATCAATTTTGAATTGAGCCATTGGCCCAAAACCAGTATTGATTCCATAAATGATTTTATCTTTAGAAAAATCCTTTAAAAAAGAAAACGATTGGTTGATCGTCTCTTTCATTGTGGCATTTATTTCAAATTGTTTTTTATTTAAAACAAACGCTTCAATTTCTTTTAAGGTAATGTTGTTCATTTTGAGTTGAATATAGCACTAATTATTTTATTTTAACCTCTAAAATTGTATGGAAACTATCTTTATGCAGGTGGTATTCGTTGACACATTCGAAGCCAGCTTTGTCTAAAATATATTTAAAAACAGATGAAGAATACATTTTACTATTACCGTTTGCAATGGCTGTAAAATACAAAGAAGTTGCTACTAAACTAAACGCAGCAGCTGGATAAGTTTGATTATCAATAAACGTTTCCATAATGTAAATCGTGGCATCTTTTTTAGCATTTTTCTTGATTTTTAATAAAATCATTTCGATTTCATTTTCACTAAAACAATCTAAAAATTGACTCATCCAATACACATCTGCGCCACCTTTTATTTCAGTTGATGGATTTAAAATATCGATTTCATTGTAATGAACACGGTCTTTTATATCCTTAATTGCATCAATGTTCTTTTTTGCAACCGCTAATTGTCCTGGCAAATCAAACATATCAACCTGCACGTCCTGATTGTATTTTGTGCTAGCAATTGCCCATTTCCCAGTATTCCCACCAATATCAAAAATGGAGGCTGGATTTGATTTAAAAATAATTTTTAAAGCATCGTCGAACGAATTATCCGAATAATAATGATCAAATTCAAACCATGCTTTTTTAACATCTTCAGGCAATTGAGACAAGCCTTCATAGACTGTTGACCAATCACCAAAAACTTTTAATCCAGCAGGTTTTCCGTCACGAATGGCTTCTTTTAAATTAAATAAGCCGTTGTAACATACATCATTTGTAAAATTAAAATTTACTCGTGTCATTTCGTCACGCGCTAAAAAATAACCAACATCTGTTAAAGAATATAAACCTTGTTCTTTTTGGGTAACAATTTCAGCTTGTTCGGCCATTTCTATTAATACGGCAATTCCATATTCAGAAACAGAAGTTTTTTGAGCTAACTCTTTTAAGCTAACTCCATCTTTGGCAGCAAACAATTCTTCAAAAACATTAAATGCATACATACAATTAACTGTTTGAAATACAAAAGGGCTAAATGCTATTTTGTGGGCTTCATATAGAGCTTGAATTGCTTTCATTGATAGTGTTTAATTTAATTTTAACACAAAGTTAAAATAAAAAATTAATTCTATTTATTGTTCTTCTTTTAATGAAGAATCTTTTACTAAATAGTGAAAAATAGCAACAATATTGTTTTATTTGTACTCACTAGATATTTACTATGGAAAAATACGACTATGATGTCATAATTATTGGATCAGGAGTTAGTGGCCTCACATCGGCGGCGCTTTTATCAAAGCAAGGCTTAAAGGTTTGTGTGCTGGAACGTCACTATTTAATCGGAGGATATTTACAAGGATTTGAACGGAAAGGTTTCATTTTTGACACAGCTATTCACTGGTTAAATCAATTCAATGAAACTGGAATTGTAACAAAGGTTTTTAATTATTTAGGGTCTGATTTTCCACGTCCTATTGAAATGAAAAACATTCATCGTCACATTGGTGATGAATATTCATTCTTGTTAACAAACAATCCAGATACCTTAAAAAATAAACTAATTGAAGATTTTCCGCACGAGAAAAAGGGCATTGAAAAGTTTTTTAAAGCAGCAAAGGTTGTTGCCGATGTTTCTTTAAAATTTCCAGCATTTTTTGTGTCACCAGAAACGTTTACAGGACTTGAAAAAATGCTATTCAAACTTAAACAGTTGAGTATTATCTATCCGTTAATAAAATTCGTTTTTTACGGAGGAGAAAAAGGCATTGAAAAAGGACTTCGAAAATACTTTAAGGATGAAAAATTATTAAAAATATTTTGTTCTGAATCTGATTTATTGTCTTGTCTTTTTCCCATTGCTTGGGCCTATAACAATGATTATCAAAACCCACCAATTGGCGGAAGTTTAGTTATTCCAGCATGGTTAAATAAAATAGTTGAAGAACAAAAATCTACCGTAATTTTAAGTGCTGACGTCACAAAAATCGATATTGAAAACAATACTTTTAAAGGTGTAACTTATAAAAAAAGACACAAAGAATATCACTTAACAGCTAAGCATTTGATTGCTGCATGTGATGTTGAACAAGTCTATAAAAAATTATTGCCTGAAACAGCTGTTCCAGAAACAATCAAACAAAAAATTGATCAATCAGAACTTTACAGTTCGTCGTTAACACTCTCAATTGCGTTGAATTGTACCGCTGAATCGTTAGGTTTTGGTGATGAAATGTTGCTCATCTTCAAAGACGATGTTTCAAGAAAAGAACATTCATCTGGCGATCCACACCAATCCTTCATGAGTATATTAGCACCAACCGTTCGCGACAAAACGTTAGCTCCTGAAAATCATGGTACACTGAATGTTTTTGTGCCAGCGTGGATGGATTATAACAACAATTGGGGCGCGGTCAAAAATGAGAAAGGTGAATATGTTCGAACAGACCAATACAAGGCAATCAAAGAGGCTTATGCTCAAATAATTTTAGACCGTATTGAAGAAAAAATATGTCCCAACTTGAGAGAACATATACTTTTCTATGAAGTTGCAACGCCAGTTACATATCATCGATACACCTTAAACAAAGATGGTTCAATGATGGGGACACGCCCTGGAAAAGCAAACATGCAATCAAAAGTTGCCCATTATAAAACACCTGTAAAAAATATTACAATAGGTGGACATTGGGCAGAATTAGGTGGTGGTGTTCCAATTGCTGTAAAAGCAGCGTACAATGCAGCTTTAATTGTGTTAAAAGATGAAAATAAAGCTGCCTATAAAAAAATGATCGCATATATTAAAAACAATTAATTACTGCTATGTTTGGTCAATTTTCAGCACGGGTTGTTTCATTTTTTATTCGTCATTGGATCCTATTTAGCATTTGTTTTATAGGATTAATTGGCACATTATTTAGTGGCATACAACGTTTACGTGTTGAAGAAGACATTTACGCTATTTTTCCTAAAGGGAAAGAATACAGTGTTTTTCAAAAAATAATCCAAAAAAACAAACTGAATCAACAGCTAATTTTTTCAATTGCCGTTCAACAAGATGAACTTGAAAATGAAGAAGCGCTTTCCCAAATTGAAACAGGCTTAAAGAATGGCTTTAAGGGAAGAATTGCCGCTATTAAAATTTATCAATCTGTAGATCAGAAAAAATTAATCAATTATCTACAATCAGCAGGTATTACTGGGCTTACCAGCGAAGATTATCAAAAAATCAAGGGCAAATTAAGTCCCGATTCACTTGCTATATCACTCAAAAAAACGAGTGAACAACTTAAGTCTAGCAATGGTATATTTTTAAAATACCTTTTGGCAAAAGATCCTTTAGGGCTTATTAATCCACAATTAAAAAAATTAAACCCGATTAATGATTCTAGCGCCTATCATATCAAAGATGACTTAATTTTCACAAAAGATGAAACACGTATTTTATTTTTTGCAGACCATCAACTAATACAAAAAGACACCAAAAAATTGGTGCAATTAAAAACGGATTTAGACCGTTTTAAAAAACGCATCAACAGCAAAAATCCAACGTTGAAATTTGACTATTTTGGCACTTTTGAAATTGCAGTCGAAAACGCTGTACAAGTTAAAAAAGACACTTTTATCACTACAATTATTGGATTAGCAGCTATATTACTGCTGTTAATGCTTTTTTTTAGAAGCTTTTTCGCACCACTTTATTTTATTCTTCCAGCAGTTTTTGGTATGATTTCAGGTGCTGGACTAATTGGGTTTTATCATCCTTCTATCAGTGCAATTTCATTAGCTACCTCATCGGTTTTACTAGGAATCGTATTAGACTATTCTTTCCATTTTTTTGCACATTACAAACACACTGGTAATTTAATAGACACCGTTAAATCAATCAGTGGCCCTTTGTTTATAGGAAGTTTTACCACAATTGCTGCACTTGCTGCTTTGTTATTTACCCATTCCGTTGTATTGCAAAATTTTGGGTTAATTGCACTCTTTACATTGGGAGGTTCAGCAGTGTTTACTGTTTTCTTTTTACCTGTTTTATTGCACTTGTTTCGACTAAAATTACCTAAAGAATCAAAAACTTTATCAGGATTCAAATTGTCAAAAAAAGTTACACGATTGAGCTTGTTAGTTGTAATAATCATTACCAGTCTTTTTATTTTTAATGATTTAACCATCAAATTTGACGGAGATTTAAACAACTTATCTTTTCATTCGGAAGCATTAAAAGAAAAAGAAAAATATTACACTGGAATACATCCTGCGCACATCAAAAAATTCTATGTTGTCGTTTCTGGAAATTCCAAAGAAAAGGTACTTACTGATAATTACAAGTTATTTAATGCACTCTCAACTGAAAAAAAGAAGTTGAAAATCACAGAATTACTTTCAATTGCACCCTATCTTATTTCCCAAAAAGATCGGTTCAATGCTCAAGAAAAATGGCGTGCATTTTGGATCGATCAAAAAGAAATTGCCCAACAACTTCCGCTTTTATTGGAAAAAGAAGGATTTTCAAAAAATGCATTTGATCCGTTTACTGAGTGGGTAACAAAACCAACTATAGATCCGAAAGTTGGAGAAACATTGATTGAAGATTTAGGATTAAACAAGTTATACCATGTTAACCAGCAAGACTATACAATTATTACAAGTGTTTCTGTAGATCGCTCAACTTTAGCACAATGCAAAGATTTCATCCATAAACATCCACAAGCTACGATATTAGACATCACAGAAATTGCTGAAAAAA
>JAHEIL010000005.1:48665-65167 GCA_024639405.1 Crocinitomicaceae bacterium
CAAGACTATACAATTATTACAAGTGTTTCTGTAGATCGCTCAACTTTAGCACAATGCAAAGATTTCATCCATAAACATCCACAAGCTACGATATTAGACATCACAGAAATTGCTGAAAAAATGTTAGTAGATGTAAAAGATGATTTCAATTTTTTACTCTTGTTTTCTGCACTTATTGTCTTTATAACTTTATTAGTTGTTTATGGTAGGATAGAACTTGCCTTGTATGCTTTTTTCCCAATGATTATGGGTTGGATATGGATTTTAGGTATTTCATCCTTTTTTGACATTCCGTTTAATTTTGTAAATATTGTTATTTCAACATTTATTTTTGGTCTAGGTGACGACTTTAGTATTTTCATAACAGATGGAATGATTCAAGCACATAAAACAGGTAAAGGAATCATGCAGACATACAAATCTGCGATTATATTATCCGGTTTAACAACAATCATTGGAACAGGAGTCTTGTTATTTGCGCAACATCCTGCCATACATTCTATTGCTTTAATTAGTGTAATTGGAATTGCTTCTATTTTATTGATTACGTTATATATTCAGCCAATCATTTTTAACTTCTTTGTTACAAAGCGCGTCAAACAAAAGAAAACCCCAATTACGCTTTTTATTCTACTATATAGTTGTTTACTTTTTACATATTTCATTGTTGGAAGCATCATCCTAACAGTTTTATTAATTATATGTGTGTACCCTCTTCCAATTGCCAAAAAAAGAAAACAAAAAGCCTTGAACTTTGTCATTTCAAAATTGGCTAAATCGACCTTATATGCAGGAGTTCATGTAAGCAAAAAAATAATAAATAAAGAAAAATTAAATTTAGATACACCTAAAATTCTCATCGCTAACCATAGTTCGTTTCTAGATATTTTGATGGTATTAATGATCGATCCAAGAGTGCTTATTATGGTTAAAAGTTGGGTCTACAATTCGCCTGTATTTGGATTATTCATCCGTTATGCAGGATATCCATTTGCAGAAGAAGGTTCTGAAAGTAATTTAGCTTTTATTCAATCACGCATAGATGATGGCTATTCAATCGCCATCTTTCCAGAAGGAACAAGAAGTAAAGACGGAGAAATTAAACGTTTTCACAAAGGAGCCTTTTATATATCAAAAGCATTAAATGTACCAATTCAACCACTTTTACTTATTGGCGCTCATGAAGTGAACGCTAAAAATGATATTATGATCAATTCAGGAGAATTAATTGTAGTGGTGATGGATGAATTAGCAACTACGAACGAAGAAACATATTCAGAATTTTCAAAAAGAGCAACTCAACTTATGAGAAAGGCTTATGAACAAGAAAAATTAGCACTAACCGGAACAAACTTTTGGCAGTCGATGGTGCTAAAAAATTACCTCTACAAAGATCCTACTATTGAATGGTATGTTAAAATAAAATGGTGGTTGGAACGCAAGAATTTTGCCTATTATGATTCATTGGCAGGATTAGATGGATTGGTATATGATTTTGGATGTGGTTATGGTTATCTATCTTATTATTTACATTATAAAAGTAAAAAAAGAAGTATCATAGCAAGTGATTATGATGAAACAAAAATAACTATTGCTGCAAATGGAATGCACTTAAATACAAATTTACATTTCCTAACTGTCGATATTCGAACGCAAGCTATTAAACCGTTTACCCTTGCATTGGTAAATGATGTTTTACATTACTTAACACCTAAAGAACAACAAGTATTTTTAGAAAAATTAGGATCAAATTGTACAATAGGTGGAACAATATTAATTCGAGACGGGGAAGTACAACAATCCTCAAATTTAAAAAGAACGCAACTTACTGAGTGGCTTTCTACAAAAATTTTCAAATTCAATAAAACTTCCAACAGTTTAAACTTTATTTCTTCAGAAGAAATCAATAAATTTGCTTTAAACAATAATTTCTCTTTAGAAAAAAAGCTCCATTCTAAATTCACTTCGAATGTACTTTGGATATTGAAAAAACAAGCGTGATGCAAGAAAACAAACACTATGATTTTATCATACTAGGAAGTGGAATGGGTGGTTTAACAGCAGCTGCAGTCCTTGCTAAAAATGGTTATCAAGTATTAGTTTTAGAAAAAAATCATCAAATCGGTGGTTCATTACAAGTGTTCAGTAGAGATAAATGTGTTTTTGACACAGGCGTTCATTACATTGGAGGACTGGACAAAGGCGAGAATTTATACCAATTATTTAACTATTTAGAAATCTACCCCCAATTGAAACTTCAACGCTTAGATGATAAAGGATATGATTTAATTCGTTTCAATGATGGAACAAGTTATTTACATGGTCAAGGATATGAAAATTTTCAAGCAAATTTAATTGAACAATTTCCTGAAGAAGAAGGCGCAATCATTGAATTTTGTAAAAAAATCAAAGAAATTTGTGCGTATTTTCCATTATATAATTTGGAAGAAGGGGATGATAAAAGTACTAACTATATCAATGATCCTGAAATATTAGCAATTGGTGCATGGGATTATGTTTCTACTTTGACCTCAAATGAGCGATTAAAAAATGTTCTGTTAGGTTCGGGTCCTTTGTATGCTGCTAGTAAAACAAAAACTCCCTTATATGAAGTGGCATTGATTATGAATAGCTATTTAAAAGGGAGTTATCGACCAATTGATGGCGGTTCGCAGATTGCAAAAGCAATGTCAAAAACCATTCGAAAGTACAAGGGAGAAATAATCAAACATAAACATGTTACAGGAGCTGAATTCAACGAAAATGGAACGATTAAATCTGTTCATTGTAAAGATGGCTCCTCTTTCACTGCTAATAATTTCATTTCTAATATTCATCCAGCTGTCACTTTACAAATTTTTGGGAAAGAAAATTTCAAGCCTGCATTTTACAAACGCATACAGCGATTGGAAAATACAATTTCAGCATTTATGGTTTACATCACGTTTAAAAAAGATGCGTTTGAATATTTAAATTACAATAGCTATGAATTTTTTAGTGATGACACCTGGTCGTTGACTGAATATCAAGGAAATGATTGGCCACAAATGTTATTTGTTTGTACGCCTGCTACTTCAAAATCTAAAAAATATGCTGAATCTATGTCAGTAATGAGTTATTTGGAAAGTTCATCATTTGAAGAATGGCAAAACACCTATAATACAATCTCTGAACCAATGGACAGAGGAACAGCATATGAAGCGTTCAAAAAAGAAAAAGAAGGGTTGATTCTTGCTAAAATTGAAGCACGTTATCCTGGGATAAAAGAAAAAATACATAATATATATAGCTCATCTCCAATAACTTACCGCGATTATATTGGCTCTCCAGACGGATCGCTATATGGTATCGCTAAAGATTATAATAAAGTGCTCGCAACAACGATTAACTCAAAAACAAGTATTTCAAATTTAACATTAACAGGTCAAAACATTGTTTTCCACGGTATTTTAGGCGTTACAATTAGTGGGTTTGTTACGAGTTTTGAATACATAGATAAATCAAAAATACTTAACGAAATAAAGGCATATGAAAACGAACTATGATGTAGTTGTTATTGGCGCTGGACCTGCTGGATCTGTTGCTGCAACAAAATTATTAAAAGAAGGTCATTCTGTTATCATGTTAGAAAAAATGGAATTTCCACGCTTTGTAATTGGTGAAAGTTTATTGCCTCATTGCATGGATTATTTGGATGAATTAGATTTATTACAAGATGTTGTTGACCAAAACTTTCAATTAAAAACAGGTGTTTGTTTCTATGAAAATAAAGAGAAATGTGATTTTTTATTTGAAGATCAATTCACAAAAGGTTGGAGTTATACGTATCAAGTAAAACGTGCAGATTTCGATTACACATTAGCAAAATCAGCAGAAAAAAAAGGTGCAACTTTAGCCTTCAATGCAGAAGTAACAAATGTAATTACTTCAACCAATTCTCAAAAAGTATCTTATAAAGATGGTGAAGGAAATGAACATGAAATTAGCTGCAACTATGTCATAGACGCGAGTGGATATGGTCGTGTGATTCCTAGAATGTTTGACCTCGAAACTCCTGTGAAAACGCCTCCAAGAGGTGCTGTATTTGCACATGTAAAAGATTCCAATCGAACAGATAAAGCTGGTAGAAATATCTTTGTTCATGCATTTAATAACAATACAGCGTGGATGTGGTCGATTCCATTTTCAGACGGAACAACCTCTGTTGGAATAGTTGGTGAAAAAGAATTTGTTGAAAATTGTTATGCCAATGAAGGTGAAAAATTTAAGGAACTCATTTATTCATTCCCTGGCTTGGAAGGAAGATATAGCAATGCAGATTTAGTTTTCGACCCTAAAATCATTGTTAATTATGCTGTTTCTGTAAAACAATTGTATGGTGAAGGATATATTTTGTGTGGGAATAGCACAGAATTTTTAGATCCAATTTTTAGTTCAGGTGTTACCTTAGCAATCTCCTCTGGATACAAAGCTGCTACAGTTGTTTCTAAAAAAATAAAAGGTGAAGCTGTTGATTTTGAATTAGAATATAGCGAAGTGCTTAAAAAAGGAATTAACGTATTTAGAACATTTGTACTTGGTTGGTATGACGGTACATTAGGAACTGTCTTTTTTACTAAGAAAGAAAATGAAGGCTTCAAAAAACAAATATGTTCAGTACTTGCTGGATATGTTTGGGATGATGAAAACCCTTTTGTGCGGAAGCATGACCGTGCATTGAAGAACCTAGCAAAGGTAATTTCAATGTAATTTATTTTTTCTTTTTATGAAGGTATTTCTTTTTATATGCAGGATATTTATGGTCTCTAATTGCTTCGATCACCTTTAAATAAGAACTCGCCCAATAATTTCGCAAGCCAAATCCGCCAGGTTTAGTAATAAACTTGTCAGAAAGTAGAATTTCATTATTGGTTAAATTAATTGCTAATACATGGTAAATTGCTTCTTCGCTTGTTTTATTCAATGTTTCAGCAACAAACATTAAACCTATACCTTCAGATTGATTGAAATAATAATTTTTAACAAATTGTTGCAATTGAAGTTCTGTATAATTAGGCGAAGTTGTTTGTTCAATTGAAGTTAAATCAGTTTGTGCATTAATAGCAGTTACACCTTCAATATTGTAGTTAATGTCCTTTTTTCTGAACATTTTATCGATAGTATATTTGTTTGATTCTTTTAAAATAAGTTCATTCCAACGAACAAAGTAGTCGTTTTTAATGATTTCAGGCGTAATTTTAGTTGTTTCATTAAAATTTGAAAAGGAACCTATCAATTTTACATGTGAATAATCGATCCCTAACCAGGTGATTTTTATTGGTGAATTTTGAAACAAATCTTCTACAGTTTGCGCATAAAAAGTATTTGTAAAAAATGTAAGGCCACACAACAATACTAAAAATTTTTTCATTCTATTTTATTTAATTTTTAAAACTTATTTTTTCAGGTTTTCTACTATTTTTTTTAAAAACTTGATTACGAAGGTACTCATTTTCTAAAAAAATAAAATGAGGCACAACCCTTAAATTACTTTTGCAATGCTCCACAATTTGAGGCATCAATCCACTAGATTCAAGTTGTTTTTCTAATAATACTGTTAGCGCATCATTTCCCAAATAATCTTTTGAAACTTCGATTTTATAGCATGAAATTTGCGGAATTGCATCAAATATTTCAAAAATTGCTTTGGGAAAAATTGTTGTGCCTTTAAACTTTATCAATTGATTTTTACGTCCGATAATTGGTCCTAATCGTGGACTTGTCCTTCCACAAGCGCATGGGCTTGTATAAACACGTGCTAAATCACCTGTTTTATAGCGAAGCAAGGGGGTTCCTTCCACGTTTAAGGTGGTAACAACAATTTCGCCTATCTCACCATCTGAAACAGCATCACCAGCATCATTTAATACTTCAAGATATAATAAATCTTCATTTAAATGACAACCGTTTTGTGCTTCACATTCTGTAAAAGCAGCGCCCATTTCTGTAGAAGCATAAGTTGAATACAATTGCACATCCCAATTTTCAAGGATGCGCTTTCCTAAAATATTATACGACAAATCATCTTCATGAATAGCTTCACCCACACAAACAATTTTTTGAATACTGGTAGCTGCAACATCAATGTGATTCTTTTTTGCATAATCCAACAATGTGATTACAAAACTTGGAACAGCAATTAATATAGTTGGTTGATTCTTCAGAATTGATGACCATTGTAATTCAGGAACACCAGGGCCAATTCGAATCATTCCCGCTCCAATCTCTTGAACGCCTAAATAATATGCTAAGCCAGCCATAAATTGACGGTCAATAGTTGTTGTTAATTGAAACAAATCTTTTTCTGTAGCGCCAGTTAAGCGCAAAGAATGCGCTTCGTTTTTTGCCAAACGTTTTAAATCATTTTGCGTTAAAAAAACAGTAACAGCTTCTCCTGAAGTACCTGAAGTAGTTGAATAGTCAGCTATGTTATCTTTGTTAACAGCTAAAAAATCGGCATTGCTTACTGCTAAATCATCCTTTGAAGTAAATGGCAGTTTTTTAAAAGCATCCAATGAAAATGGTTTCGCTATTAACTGTTGGTAATTGCTATAAAATGGTGATTTAGCCACTGCATATTCAACAGTTTGAATAAGAGAATCAGTTATTGTTTTCTCCATATATTTTTCAATTTTTAAAACAATTAGAGTGTTTTTGCAAGAGTTCTTTTTTTATAGCCAAAGATGGTAAAGTTTTTTTCATCGCTTGGGTAAAATAGCTTGCAGCTAGTTGTGGTTGATTTTTTTTATAAAAATAATTGCCTAATAATTCATAGGTTACATATGACTCACTGTTCAAGGAAATAAAATCGGCTACTTGTTTTGGTGTTAAATTAAGTGTTGTCCCAAACATTAAAAATTGAGTAATTTTTTTCTTCCAAATTTTAAACTTTTTAAACTTTTGATAATTCGACGAACGAATAAATGGATCTTCCTCAATAAATTTATCAAAAACAAACGTTTTATTTTTAAGTGATGCTTTTAAATTCATTCCTATAAACTGACCCAATTGGTAATCATTTGTTGAAAAATAAATTGTTTTTTTCATTGGCTCTATGACTACACTATGGTGTGCAATTAATTGATTCAAGGCTACAGGATTCCCCATTCCCAATGTATCATTGTTGATAGAATATTGATCTCTTAAAATTTTAGCTGCTGAAGTAGCTGTAGAATTTTGCTGATTTCCAAGCAATTTTTTCACCCTTACAAAACGATTTTTGCTATCACTTTGTGCGATGTTTTCTTTGTTAATCGGATCTTTTTCAAAGGCTTTTGATTGGTAATGATTGCTACAAATCAATGTGTTACTGTTGGATTCATAAACACCTATTTTAGTTGGAGATTTTTCAATCAAAACGGCTTTACCGTCCTTTGCAGAACCGATCATTAATGTTTCTGAAACAAAAATAGAACGTTTTTTTGCAATTTTTACAGCTTTTTCTATTGTTGCTGCATATTGCAAAATTTCTCGTGCTAACAAGGAAATTGGCATGCGAGAACCCGTCGGGAAATCCGATTTAGCAGCATTGATGGTTACACTCAATCCTTTTTCGTTTAAGCCAGATGCAACACCCGTAAATCCAGCCCATGAATAAGAAACAAAAGAATAACCAGTTGTGGGTTTTAATAGTAAAAGTAATTTATCATTCGCAAAATCGTCGCCAACATAAAAATCAAAATTTCGCCCAATCAATAAATCATTGGTTGCAGTTTTTTTTCCTTTCAACGCAAAAGAAGTACATCCTACAATGCTATAATTATTCAACGCATGTCCAATGTCATGAGCTGCATGGTAGTTTAAAATACGTGTGTATTTCGACGCTATATTGTCGTGTTTATCGCTAAAATACTTAGAAATACCATAAATTTCTTGTTGGTTTTCTAGAGGAATGTTTTTTGGTAAATCGTGGTTAAAAAACCCTATAAATAACTTCAATAGTTGTTGAAAAGCACCACTTGGAACAAATTGATTGATTTGAGCTACAAAAATATCTTCTTGGCGTTGAATTAATTCTTTTGCTAAGGCGCCATAAATTAACCCACGTTCATAGGGCTTCCCTTCAAGGTACATTTCCCAAATACCAAATTTATTTTTTTTCAAATAATTCGGCCCAATTACAAAATGATTGTGGGCAATTTGAGTGCGTTTTGGAAATTGTGTTTCAACAATTGTTGGCGGTTGAATTTTCGCATTGAATAAAATAAAAATAAACAATACAATGAACGTTGCAAAGAACAATTCAAGTGGTATAAAGAAAATACGAAGAAGATATTTTACAGTTGTTTTCAAAAAAATGTTGTTAGATAACAAAGATACAATAAATTTGAGCTCAATAAAAAACACATGGACAGTATTCATTCCATACGAAAAGAAATAGCTCTTCAAGAAGGAGTAATGATTTATTGGCATTGTTCAAACTACAATGCAATGGTAAAAAGTGATGGAAAAAAAGCCGTAGAAAATCGTGAAATCAAAAAAATGCTTCAAACAATTGGTTTTGAAGACTTTCCATTAAAACATAAAGAAACTGGGCAGCCCTATTTGGAAGGTTCTTTAAAACACCTTTCAATTTCACATTCAAAAGGATGGTTTGCGCTTGCTCATAGCATGAATTCCATTGGCATTGACATCGAACCAATTCGTTCATCTATAGAAAAGGGGACCTCGTATTTTTTAAATGAAGTAGAAGTTAAAAAATCATTTTCAGTAAAAGAACTTCATATCATTTGGGGTGCAAAAGAAGCGCTATTTAAACAATTAAGCGGTAAAATTGAAAACTTGAAAAAGGAGGTTACGACCGTAGAAATTAATTCAAATTATATCTTACTCGAGTTTAAACAGCATACGTTTCGGTTCAACTATTTGTTTATCGACGATGTTTGTTTAGTTTGGGGTACTTGAATTATTTTCTCAGCATAAATTGAAGAGGAATTAACAAGCGTGCAGCCCACGCTTTTTCACTGTGATCTGCACCATCTGCAAAATAAGTCAACCAATTATTAGTTGAATATCCCTTATGAGCCATAATGCTGTCTACTTCTTTTTGCAAAGGAGGATATAAGGCATCCAACGTTTTATTGCCGTAATCAAAATAGATTTTGTGTAATGATGGTTCAGGTAAATTCTTTTTGAGATACGCATTAAAAGCTCCTGGAATTGGATTATTTTCTAGTGCAAATGTACCTGGCCAATGTGTGCTTAAACATGCTGCGTTTCCAAATACCATTGGATATTCACAAATGGCATACATAGAAATTAATCCTCCCATGCTACTTCCAGCTATGCATGTGCTTTCTGGAGATGGATTGGTTGAATAATTTTGATCGATAAACGGTTTTAATTCTTGAACGATAAATTTTAAATATGCATCCGATTGAGGACGAAACGATTTAACAGTTCTACCACTCTTTTTTAATTCAGCAAAGACATATTTTTTTTCTTTCTTCTTTAAATTTTCATAGGGCTTTTGAGGGAAATAATCTGCATGTCTATTTTGTCCATCGTTCCAAATCCCAACAACAATAAAATCTTTAGTCTTATAAGAATTCATTAATTCAGTTGCAACCTCATCCACTTTCCATTCTTGCTTGTTCCATGTTGTTGTTGAATCAAACAGCATTTGTCCGTCGTGCATATAAAGCACTGCATACTTCTTTTCTGAAGAATAATTATCAGGAAGCCAAACATCTACATTTCTCTTATTAACATATTTTGAAGGGAATTCGATGATTCTGTTGATCTTTCCTGAACTTGTTTGGGGCAAATTTTGTCCAACCAATAAATTAGGTAAAATCAATACCAAGGCTATTAATAATTTCATAGTGAAGCAAATTTTGTGATTAGTAAAACTACATAAAAAAGATTATTTTTAGCCTTTATTTCAATCAATGATCAACGTTCGGATAATTATAGCAGTTTACAAAAACATTCCATTCCTTCAAAAAGTACTGGATTCACTTGAATTTCAAACCTATAAAAATTTTGATGTAGCAATTGTTGAAGACGGGGATTTTCCAGCAATGAAAGCGTATATTGAAAATTCTTCATATACCTTCCCGATACTCCATTATACACAAGAAGATCTTGGTTTTAGAAAAAATCGCATTCTGAATGTGGCATTGAGAGATGCAACACAAGAATTGATCGTGTTTATAGACGGTGATTGCATTTTACATCCAAAATTCATTGCAAATTATGTCAAATTTTACGATCCAAAGGTTGTTTTATTTGCAAAACGCGTGGATTTAGATCAAAAAACATCGCAATTACTTTTAACAACAACTCAGAACAATCCAAGTATTTGGACGATGTTGAAAAACAAAACAAAACGCATCGAAGACGGTATTTATTTGCCGTTTAAGCCTGTTAAAACAACGAATAGCCCAACATTGATAGGTTGTAATATGGGGATACCATTGAGTGCATTAAAAACCATCAATGGCTTTGACGAAGATTATGAAAATGCGGGTTATGGTGAAGACTGTGACATTGAATGGCGTCTTCAAAAAGCGGGTTATGCGTTTAAAAATTTAAAATTTCATGTGATTCAATATCATTTGTACCATGAGCGACCAGATCGTGAAGACGAAACGGCCATTAGTCGTGAAAAGTTGAATGCTAAAAAAGCGATTGGTCAAGTTGCTTGTATCAACGGATTAGATAAATTAGCTTAGTTCATCAAAAACAAATTGCTTGATTGCCAAATCTTTAGGTATTGCTAATTTCAAACGAATATTTTTTCTTGAATATTCAATCCCTTTTTCTGATTTTGTTAAAAGAATGGCAATTTCTTTAGATGTATAATCATTCAAGATTAACAAAAGAACATTCATTTCGTTTTCAGACAATACTGTGTTGTACTTTGTTTTAATTTGATTCAAATCATTCTCGTCTTTTTGTGATGCAAGAATTGCTAAATCAATGTAATTATTAAAAAAAGCATCGGTATTAATTTTAGCTTGTTTTATAAGATTTTTTTCTGATGAAGCCTGTGTAACCTCATTCATCGTTAAAATAAACTCCTCCATTTGTTTTTTTAGGATTGCTATTTTACTTACATTCGTTAAAATTTCTTTTATTTTAAACTCTTGATTTTGAACTAATTTTTGCAAGCGTTGCCTTTCAATTATTTGTTGTTCTAAGCTCAATTGCATAGAAGTTACATCTTGTTCTTTCGCAAGCTGATTTTTTTTATTGTATTTTAAGATATACCAAACTAGAATAATTAAACCTAGCATTGAAAGAATTAAAAACGCAGTTAAATAACGATGGTTTTTAATTTTCAATGTTTTTAATTGAATGGATGTTTTTAACTGTTCATTTTCATATGAAAGTTTATTTTTTGAAAGGGCAATTTGGAAATCGTTCAACGCAATTTTCGCTTCACTTTCGTTGATTTTATCTAAAATTGTCGTTCGTTTTTCCAAAAAATAAGCTTGGTTTTTATACTCTTTTTTTAACTTGAAATAATATGCAAGCATATCGTTATAGGCCATTTCAGTATAAACATTATTTGATGTAACAACTTCTTTTGCAAAAACAGTTGTTACATCTTCCTTATTTATCGGTTTTCCTTTTGTTATCAATGAAGCATGTTGTAATAATATTTTTATATATAAAGGCTGTAAATGATAAGTAGGGGCCAATTTTGTTTGAATAAAATTTAATCGATTTGGATTTTTAAAATCAAGTGATAATTCTAAAAATACTTGATCAAAAATATTCGTATAAAATGAATTGTTAGCTAAATATCGTTTTGCAAGATCAATATTGTAGTAAAATAAGTGCTGATTATTTTTTAATGCTTGAAGTTTCGCTTTGTTCAAATAAACCAAAAATTTCAAGCTTTTATAGTGACTTGTTGGGATAGAATTAAAATAAGTTGAAGCGCGGTCATATTGATGTAAGGACATATTTGCTACACCAATATTTAAGTAAATTGACCAAAAATTTTCATCGAGTTCTTTTAATTTTTGTTTGATTTTTTGAGCCGTTAAAAAATAATTAATCGCCGTTTTTAAGTAGCCATTTTGCAAGTAAATTGTGCCTAAATTACTATTTAAATTTGCTGTGTTCTCATCGTCATTAGTTCTTTCTGCATAGGTTAAAGCTTTTTGCCAGTAGACAAGTGCAGAATCATTATTTAATATAGAATAATACAAATTACCTTTTCCATAATTCACTAAAAAAAGCACTCTATTATTTACTTGTTTTTGTGCTTTAATGGAAAAATCGTTCAATAGCTTCAATCGTTCATTTTCCGGTTGACTTTGAACACCTTTAATTGCTTTCGAAAACTGCTTTTCTAATTTAGTCAGTGATGGTTGACTTTTTTTAACAGATTGATCTTTCGATGTGCAACCAATAAACAACAAACTAACCATTAATAGTGTAATTAACACCTGTTTTTGTGCTTTTATCGTGGTCAATAACATGTTTAATAATTTCATCTTTACTTTACAAAAGTATTTTATTAATTAACATAAAACTAAACTTTCTTTTAGCTTTTTAAAAATGTAACACATTTATGAATTTGAGAACAAATTAAAATGTTGTTTCAATTTAAAAAAATTAAATTTGCATAATACTTTTATAGATTATGATAAAATTAACGCTCCTTTTGCTGCTATGCATGCCATTTTTTATGTTTTCACAAGTTGGTATTGGAACAACTACTCCAAATAGTTCTTCGGCGCTTGATGTAACAGCAACCAACAAAGGTTTTTTACCGCCTCGAATCGCATTAACTGGTACAAACGATGTGTCGACAATAACTTCACCAGCAAATGGATTACTAGTTTACAATACTGCAACTGCAGGAACGTCACCATCTAATGTTATCCCGGGTTTTTATTATTTTGAAAGTGGAAAATGGCAACGATTTATTAACCAACAACCTGATGCAACGGTTAATTTTAGCACTGCAAATCCGAATTCAGGATCTCCTGCATTTACGCCTAACACACCTGCAAGTAGCAATTATATTTATGTAAGTTCTATTGACAACTCACAATGGACGTGGAATGGAACAACCTATGTAACATACGCCCCACCAGCAAGTACACCATGGAATTTAGCTGGAAGCAGCAATGATGCTGGAAGTAATAAAACTACAGCAATAGCTAGAACTGGAAAAATTGGAATTGGAAATAACAATCCAAATGCAACAATAGATGCAAGAACAAATCCGACAAGCACAACCGATCCTGGTGCTGGTTTTATTGGAATTGGAACAACAGCAACTTCGGCAGCTGGAGCAGGTGCTGGAGCTGTTCGTTATTCAACTTCATCAGGAGGTGTGGTAGAATACAGTAACGGAACAAACTGGAATACCTTAACGTCAACTGTTCAGCGAGCAAATGTGTATGCGTCAAGATTATCTGCTACAGAATTTGATATTAATAACAATACCTTAAGCAACGAATTTGGAAACTTTACGATGAATGTTGGATCGGGAACAAGTAATTTTAATGCTACAAATGGGGTTTTTACTGCACCAAGAACAGGATTATACAATGTGTCAGCAGGAATGTCTTTTCAACTACTACAAGCAAGTTCTTCAGGAGTTTTACATTTTCTAGTCATAAAAAACGGATCTATCGAAGCTTGTAATCAAGCCATTCCAATCAATTTTCCAATCAATGCTGTTTTGAGTGCCAATATATCATGCTCTGTCCCTTTAAATGCTGGAGAAACAGTTCAAATTAGGTACCATAATTGGACAGGTTCAACAATTAGAGTTAACCTTAATCCAAGTTTTCAAGGGCGTTATTATTTTACAGTAACTGAGAATTAACCGTTTTATCATTTTAACGATTTAAGGAGCTTTAACGCATACTTCTAAGCAATTTAAACATTTACAGATTACTTTATAAAACAAATTGCAGAATCGCTTAAAACAACTAAAACTATTTGTTTCAAAATAAAAAAGCCATGCAATGCATGGCTTTTTTTATACTTTAAAAATTAAAACTTAATAATTTTAAACTCAGTACGACGGTTCAATTGATGTTCTTTTTCTGAGCATGTTGATTTTACTGTTCCTTCACATGGACAATTCGTGATTAATTGAGATTCACCATATCCTTTTCCATAAATACGTTCGGGTCTCGAGATTTTTGCACGAATATAAGCCGCCGATGCTTTTGCACGATTATCCGAAAGTTTTTCATTATAAGCAATACTTGATCTACAATCTGTATGTGAGCCTAATTCAACTATTAACGTAGGGTTATCATTCATTATGGCAATTATTTTATTTAATTCAATAGCAGCATCTGGACGAATGTTGAATTTATTTAAATCAAAATAAATAGGGTTAATATTAAACACTTTTGCTAAATCCATTCCTTCTTCGATTTTTGTTAATGAAAAATCCAATTCTTCATGAAGTTTTATTATCCCAGGTTCTGTTAATTGTTTCGTGAATTCTAAAACTTTTGTGAAATATCCAGTTTTTTTCAAAACAATCTTATATGCCAAGACATCTTTTAATTTTGCTTCCGCTAAAAGTTCGGTAATTGTTCCATCATTAAGCGTAATTTTCTTAATGATTTCTTTATTAGTGTTGCGATCAATAATAATAATTTCAACAGAATCGAGGGCTTCATGTGATTTTGAATCCGTTACTAAGCATGTTATTCCAAAGCTGTTTTTTTCGATAGTAGTTGGTTTTATTAACTTGGCATTTGCTTGAACTGTACCTTGAACACTTATTGGAATATTTACAGATTGTTTTACTTCATCGAAACCATTGTTGTTATAAGTAATTAAGTAATTTTTATTATTTAAAGCTTCGAAAATATATGCACCTTTATCATCTGTAACTATTGTTGCTAAAACAATTCCTGCTTCATCTTTAATAACAACTGTAGAATTTGCTAATGGTTTTCCAGTAGTTTGATCACTTACTATACCTGCTATAAATAAAAGCGGTTTAACCTCGAATGGTTTATTAATTATAAAACTATATAAATCATCATCCCCTTTTCCTCCTATACGATTGCTACTGAAAACACCTTCATTAGCTCCTGTTTTTTGAACGAAATTAAAATCATCTTCAGGACTATTGATTATAGATCCAAGATTTATAATTGGAGCTGTTTCATTTTTCAAATCTAAAGCAAATAAATCAAATCCGCCATATCCTGGATGACCATCACTTGCAAAAATCAATAAGTTGTTTTCTGTGATAAAAGGATAGCTTTCTCTTCCTTCAGAATTGATTTTTGCGCCTAAATTGATTGGTAAGCCAACGCTACCATCGCTATTTAACGCAATACTATAAATGTCAGATTGCCCAAAACCTTGTTTCATTTCTGCAGCAAAATACAATGTTTTTTCATCTAAACTCAATGTTGGGTGTGCAATTCTAGCACCATCGGAACCTGCAATTGCAATCATTCCTTTGTCCACCCATTTCCCATTTTCATAAACTGCTTTATACAATTTATACAAACCATCTAAAGCTTTGTTTATCTTATTGTTTTTCAATTCATTTTTTGTATAGTACATTGTTTTTCCATCTTTTGTAAAGACAGGTGTTGCTTCATGAAAAGCAGAATAGGTAACTTCTTTTTTTAATAAAGAAACATGGCTATAAATTGAATCTGATTTAGTTGCTACAAATAAATTTGTAAATGGTTGATCCGTTCTGTAATAATCTAAAGAACTAATCAAGGTTGGTCGCGCACTAGAAAAAACTAAACTGTCTTTATACAACGATGCACCGTAATCTGAATAAGCAGAATTGATTGTTAAATTTTTAATGCTTACTTGCAATGGATTTTGAAAATACTTTTCCGAATTTACATTGTTTTTTACCCTTAAATCTTGAGGGAATGCATTAGAAAAAGCATCCATAACACGATTTGATTCTTCTTTGTTTCCAACACTTTTTAACGTTTGAATAAAATGATGAAATTGATTGGCAGTAAGTTGTTTACTTTGATTATAACCTTTAACATACCATGCATTTGCTTTCAAATAATTTGCATTAAAGTAATATGCATCGCCTAATTTAAAAAGTATTTCAAAACTACTATCTCCTTTTTGAACTAAGCGCTCATAAGAAGCTGCTGCGGTTTGAAAATCTTGCTTTTCAAAACTTTTATCCGCTAATTTTTTTAATGCTGATTGACTATACGCCATTCCTGACGCTGCCAAAATTGTAATTATTATTAAAATTCTTTTCATTTTACTTTACTTTAAAAGAAACGAGGTGTTTCTATTTTTTGGTCGTTTTTGTGGAAATCGTACTTGATGAAAATTTCGTGTGATCCTCCATTGTACTTCATTAGTTTTGTTGTTTCCATATCAAAGCCATACCCAATAAATAATTTTTTTGTTGGATTTACACCAAATAATAAACTTACTGCGGAACTATGGCGGTATGCTGTACCTATCGTAAAAGTATTGTTGTATAAGAAATTTGCTGTTAAATCAACTTGTAAAGGTGCCCC
>JAHEIL010000007.1:0-3713 GCA_024639405.1 Crocinitomicaceae bacterium
CAAGGACCCTCTGATTAACAGTCAGATGCTCTAACCAACTGAGCTAAGGAAGAATGTTTTCATTGCTGAAAAGCGAATGCAAATATAAAGAAAGAATTTATTTTAGAAAGCGAAAACACAATTTTTTTTAAAACTTTTTTATAAGTCCTTAAAAATCATCTTCATCCAACGTAAAATCTTCGATACTCGCGTCAAATGTGTCTTCACAATCTTCACGGTCAATCAAATCTTCACAATTTTCATCGTCACATTTGGCAGGGCGTAAAATATTTGTTTTAGAAATATTTAAACGAATTTCAGTGCGTATAAATCCATCCTCTTGTGCGTAAGCTTTTGCAAAAGGCGTGCCTTCCAAATCAACCAATGCACCTTTCTTTAAGAAATCTAAGATGCGTAAATTAGCACCTTCTTTTTTCCAAATGGTACAATTGACCCAGGTCGTTTTTGTTTTAGTTTCACCGTTGCGCTTGTCTTTCCAATTTTTATTGTGTGCAACAGGGAAATTGATTGCAATTACACCGCGTTCCATGTTTTTAACAACAGCGTCTTTTCCTATGTTACCAATTAATCTTGTTTCGAATACAGTAGCCATTTTGTTTGATTTATAGTGTGAAAGTAAAAAAACTAATGGAATTTTACTAAAATTCAAGAACGATTTTTTGATAGATGTTTTATTTCTATGCTTTTCCGTTGAAAAATTGAAAAATCAATTCACCTTTTGCTTTGCCAATACAGCTAACGAGTGATTCTTTGGTGGCTTTTTTAATACTTGAAATCGTTTTAAATTGGAGCAACAATTGTTCTTTTGTCTTTGGCCCAATTCCTTCAATAGTATCTAATTCTGATGTAATCGCACTTTTACTGCGTTGGTTGCGGTGGTGTGTTATCCCAAATCGATGGGCTTCATTTCTTAAAAATTGAACCACTTTCAAACTTTCAGAACGCTTGTCCAAATACAAGGGCAGCGAATCTCCTGGAAAGAAAATCTCTTCCAAACGTTTTGCAATTCCGACAATGGCAACTTTTCCGCGCAACTCTAAACGCTCCAATGATTTCAAGGCAGCGCCTAATTGTCCTTTTCCTCCATCTATAATGATCAATTGCGGCAAGGATTCGTTTTCTTCTTTTAAGCGCTTGTAGCGTCGGTATACAACTTCTTCCATTGATGCAAAATCATCTGGACCTACAACTGTTTTAATATTGAAATGGCGGTAATCTATTTTACTTGGTTTTGCATTTTTAAATACGACACATGCAGAAACAGGATTCGTTCCTTGAATGTTTGAGTTGTCAAAACACTCAATGTGAATAGGCAATTCTTTTAAACGAAAATCTGCTTTCAATTGCTCTAATATGCGTTGCGTATGCCGTTCTGGATCAACAATTTTAACTTGTTTTAGCTTTTCAAGCTTATAATATTTTGCATTTCGAACGGATAAATCAACCAATTGTTTTTTATCCCCTTTTTGAGGAACCGTAAATGTTATTCCTGGAATTGATTGTTTTATTGCTTCGTCGGTTAACACTTCTTTGCATTGACTGTTAAATCGTTCTCTAAAATCTAATAGGGCAAAAATGAGGAGTTCTTCGCGACTTTCATCTAATTTTTTCTTGATTTCCAGCGTATACGTATGAATGATTGCACCATTGTTAATGCTCAAGTAATTCACAAAACAAGCGTCATTGTCGTCAATCAAGGTGCAAACTTCCACTTCATGAATGGTAGGTGAAACAATGGTTGATTTAGCCTGATAATTTTGTAAGGTATCAATTTTTGTTTTTATGGATTGTGCTCCTTCAAAGTCTAGTTGATTCGAGCAATCCAACATTTTTGCTTTTAATCGTTGAATTGCAGCGCTAATATTTCCTTTTAGTAAATGTTCAATTTGTTGGATTTGCTCGTCATAATTAGCTGACGTTTGAAGTCCTACGCACGGAGCCAAACAATTTCCTATATGGTATTCCAAGCAAACTTTGTGTTTTTGTTCAGCGATCTTTTTTGCGGATAAATCCAACGCACATGTTCTGATCGGATATACTTCTTTAATTAATCCAAGTATCGTGTGCATGACCTTTCCGCTAGGGTAGGGGCCATAATAATTGGAGCCATCTTTGATGCAATTTCTAGTAGGAAAAACACGAGGGAATGGTTCTTTTTTGACACATATCCAAGGATAGGTTTTATCGTCTTTTAGTTGAATGTTGTACTTCGGACGGTATTTTTTGATGAGGTTGTTTTCCAGAAGATAGGCATCTATTTCAGAATCAACGACCATGTATTGAATATCGACAATTTGTTTGACCAAAACGGTTGTTTTGCCATTGTCATGTGTTTTTGTAAAATAAGAAGAAACTCTTTTTTTAAGATTTTTTGCTTTACCGACATATAATATCTTCCCTTTCCCATCAAAATATTGATAGATACCAGGAAGCTCTGGGAGTGTTTTAAGTTTTAATTGAATTTCTTCTTTTACTGAAGGCATTCAACAAAAATACTAATTAGCGGAGTATTGAGTCGTTTATTTATTGGTTATAATTTCAAATAATTCACTCAAATTAGGAGAAATTATAATTTCAATTCTACGATTTTTTGCTTTGTCAGCTGGATCTAGTGGGTGGAATTCTGAGCGACCTGCAGCCATTAATTGTGCAGGATTCAATTCTGATTCACTTATCATGATATTCACAACTGATGTAGCTCTTAATACAGATAATTCCCAGTTTGATTTTGGATGTGTTGGACTCACTAATTTATCTGTATCAGTGTGACCCTCAACAATGATTTCAACTTCCTTTTCTCGTTCTAGAACTTTCGCTAAATCAATCAATGCTTTTTTCCCGTTTGGCTCAACTGTTGTACTGCCTGAAGCAAATAATAATTTTGCTTCCAAACTGACATAAATTTTACCGTTTTTTTGTTGAACACTCAATCCTTGATTGATGAAGCCTTTCAATGCATTCGCCACTTTCTGACGCAATAATTTTGTTGCTTCATCTTTACGCTGAATCATTTCTTCCAATTCGTTTACACGTTGTTCTCTGTCTGCTAATAATTGTTGTTTTGTTTTTAAGTCGTTTTCTAAAACGGTCAAAACATCTTCTTTACGTTGTAATTCTAGGTTTTTGGATTCTAATTCAGCTTGTAAATTTGCGGTTTCTTTTGCACCGGCTAAGCGTAATTTATCGAATGCTTTTTCTAACGACTCATTTTGTTGTGCCATTTTATCGTATTGCGTTTGCAACACTCTGAATGTATTTCCTAAGGAGTTCGTATCTGCTTTTAACTTCTTTACTTCAGTAGTCAATAGCGTATATTGTTCTTGCAATTCTTTTGATTTTCCTTCAAAATCCAAAGAACTGTTTTTATACATTGCTAAATCTTCACTGCATTTCTTTTCTTTTTCTACTAATTCATTGTATTTTTTAGCAGGAACACATGCTACTAAAAGTGCTAAACTTAATAAGGAAACGATTAATTTCATACAGCTTGTTTATAATTTATACTACAAAGATGATTTAATTTTAAGCGTAAAAGTTGTGATAGAATAAGATTTATAAACAATAGGTATTGAATAACCTATTCAATGTTTTCTAAATCTAAAATTGACAAAGATTTTTCCTGAATTTCAAATACAATTGTAGTTGCTTTAAATCCCTCTCCGTCGAGTTCACCGTACAATCTATCTCCAGCAATTGTTACTTTTTTTGTTTTA
>JAHEIL010000007.1:3813-64106 GCA_024639405.1 Crocinitomicaceae bacterium
GGGACCTCAATCCCTGGTGTTCCAAGAGCATCTTTAATTTTTGCTTCTAGTTCATCCATTAATTCAGGATTGTCTTTTAAGATTGCTTTTACAGCGTCACGGCCTTGTCCTAATTTAGTTTCACCGTAAGAGAACCAAGAACCACTTTTCTTAATGATGTTTAAGTCAACACCCAAATCAATGATTTCTCCTAATTTTGAGATTCCTTCACCGTACATGATGTCAAATTCAGCTCTTCTAAATGGTGGAGCAACTTTGTTTTTTACAACTTTTACTTTAACACGGTTCCCCATGATTTCTTCTCCGTCTTTTATTTGTGCTGCTCTACGAATGTCAATTCGGATAGAAGAGTAAAATTTTAAGGCATTTCCACCAGTCGTTGTTTCTGGGTTACCAAACATCACACCAATTTTATCACGTAATTGGTTGATGAAAATACAACAACATCCAGCTTTGTTAATTGAACCGGTCAATTTACGTAATGCTTTAGACATCAAACGCGCTTGCAATCCCATTTGAGAATCACCCATTTCACCTTCAATTTCAGCTTTTGGAGTTAAAGCAGCAACAGAATCGATCACAATTAAATCAATTGCTCCAGATCGGATTAAATTATCAGCGATTTCCAATGCTTGTTCTCCATTGTCTGGTTGAGAAATCAATAGATTATCAACATCACAGCCTAATTTTTTCGCGTAAAATTGATCAAATGCATGTTCTGCATCTATGAATGCTGCTATTCCTCCTTGTTTTTGTACTTCAGCAATCGCATGAATTGCCAAGGTTGTTTTACCTGATGATTCAGGTCCGTAGATTTCAACTACTCTACCTTTAGGATACCCATTGATTCCCAATGCTAAATCTAATGTAATAGATCCTGTTGGAATCACTTCCACTTTTTCAACGGGAGAATCTCCTAATTTCATAACGGAACCTTTTCCGTATGCTTTGTCTAATTTCTCCATTGTTAATTGGAGCGCTTTTAATTTTTCTGAGTTTACTTCTTTAACTGCCATATCGTTTTTTTTAAGATGAATGCTCGTAACACATTCATGTTGTTTTTAATGATGGTACAAATTTATTGAGTCAGATCGTAAACTATTTACGACCTAAAAAATTATTTTAAAAGTGCTAAAATTTCTTCAGCGTGTTCTTTTGTTTTAGGTTTTTCAATGATTCCTACGATCGTATGATTTTCATCTATTACAAATGTTGTACGATGAATTCCATCGTATTCTTTTCCCATAAATTTTTTTGGACCCCAAACTCCAAATTCTTGGATAATCGTTTTGTCCTCATCTGCAATGAGTGGAAATGGTAATGAAAATTTTTCGATGAATTTTGTATGTGATGCACTTGAATCAGCACTTACACCAATAATTTGAATACCTGCTTTCGTTAATGCAACATCATTATCTCTTAGATTGCAAGCTTGTACAGTACAACCTGGCGTGTTATCTTTTGGATAAAAATAGATGGCTATTTTCTTTCCACTAAAATCTGAAAGTTGAATTGTTTTTCCATTTTGATCTTTCCCTGAAAAATCTGGTGCTTTGTCTCCTATTTTTAACTGCATCTTATTGACCATTAATTAAACATTGTTTTGACGAAATATTAATCAAATATAAATTGAAATTTCATATAAACAACAATAAGAGGTAAAAAAATGTTTCTCAAAATTAAAAATAGCCTTTAAAAAAACTTCTAAAGGCTATTAAAACAAGGGATTTTAGTAAATGATTATTTTTTTGTCAAACCACTATATTTTTCTTTTAAAGCAGTGTATTTTTTTATTTCTTGACGTGTTTGATCCGCATAAAGTGCATCTTTATTTTGTTCTTGTGCTGTCAATTGTTCCGTTAATTTTTCAATTTTATCATCAATAAAAGTTGTGATGTAGGTGCAATTTTGGCCGATAAATTGTTTGGTTATTGCTGTTCCATTGATTTGTAAATAGGAATACATTTCAAATGCTGTTTCTAATTCTACTAATGTTTGTCTTGTTAAATAGTAGGTCATAGAATTAAGCACAATTAATTGATCGTAGCCTTGTAATAAATTGCTCTTTAAAATTTTATTGAAAAAAGAAAAGGAATTTTTATCGCCGTTTTGTGCATATACTTGGGCTACAATTACAAGTGATTTTGAACTCGTTTCATTTTCCCACGGCTTAACTTTTTCTAAAGCTAATTGTGGGTTGATTTCCGCCAAAGCCCGCATGCTTGTTCCTAATACTTTGTAAGATTTATCTTTCTCAAGTGATTGAATAAAGAGAGATTCATTGGCTTCACTGTTGTTCGCAACAAATGTTAATGCGCTTGCACGAACACTTGAATTTGGGTCATTCAATGCTAATTCTTTGATTTTAACTAGCGCTTTTCCAGCATTTTCATTGGTTAATTTCCCCGCTTTTTCAATTGCTAAACTGCGTATGTGCCAAAAAGGATCATTGATTGCATCTAATATAAGTTGTTGTGCGACCCCGCTTTTGTCTTTTGTGCTATAAATCAATGCATTTTTACGTGCATTGTAGCGTTTTGAATGGTAATACTGAAATTGATAATGATGCAACGGTTTTTCTTCTCTTACTTTTGCTAGCAATTGATGTTGGTAGTCAAATTCACAATTTTTTAGTGTACCAGAAAATGGAAAAGTAAATTGTTGCTTGACACTATCGATACTAATTTTATGAATATGTTCTCCTAAATCATCATAAATTGCTATTTCAAGAGGGAGTTTGAATAAAGGAGATAACTCTAAATTTTGATTTTGTTGAATGGAAAGTGTTACGGAATTATTCGTTTGAGTTTGTTTAACATCTAAAACAGGATGACCTGCAGCCAAAAACCATTGATTAAAAAACCAATTCAAGTCTTCACCACAAACTTCTTCAAATGCTAAACGAAGTTGATTGAATTCAGCTGGTTTAAATTTGTTAGCAGTTAAATAAAGGTTCAACGCTTTGAAAAAGGCTTCATCACCTAAATATGAGCGTAACATGTGTAATATTCGCCCGCCTTTATTATAGGAATGACCATCAAACATTTGTTCTCTGTTTTCGTAATCAAACCAAATTAAATTGTGGTAACCAGAGGATTGTGCGGATTGATAATACCCGTCTGCTTCAATAGATGCTTGATAATCGGCTTCGTCTTTTCCATAGCGGAATTCATCCCATAAATATTGAGAATAATTGGCAAAGGATTCATTCAGTGGTAAATTTGACCACGATTCGCAGGTCACTAAATCCCCAAACCAATGGTGGAATAATTCATGTGCAATTGTTGACTGATCGTTTTCATCCAATAATTCGCGGTCATTTTTATAGACATAATCACCAAAAACTACTGCGCCAGTATTTTCCATCGCACCTGAAACATATTCTCTTACCACAATCTGATGGTATTTATCCCACGGATATTCAACGCCTAATAGTTTGGAGAAATATCCAATCATTGCAGGTGTTTCTCCAAAAATTGCTTTAGCGTTTTTCTCATAAGCTGGCTCAACGTAATAATTGACATCCATTTTACTGCCATCTTTTCGTGTGTACGTATCTTTTACAATTTTGAACTCACCAACGGCTAACATAAATAAATATGGAGAGTGGGGTAAATCTTGTTTCCAATAATCGGTGCGTGTACCATTGTTATTTTTTGAACTAGAGACTAATTTACCATTTGAAAGTGTTACATATTTATCTGCAACAGTAATGTATGTTTCTTGTGTTGTTTTCGTATTCGGTGAATCAATTGTTGGAAACCAAACTGAACTGGCTTCTGTTTCTCCTTGTGTCCAAATTTGAGGCATTTTACTTGGATCGCTTCCCGTTGGATTGATAAAGTATAAACCTTTGTCAGAAGTAATAGCTGAACTTCCACCTAATAAACGTTCATTAGGTTTTGACGTGTATTGAATGACTACTGTATATTTTTCATCCTTTGAATAACTTCTGCCCAAATTGATTCTCAAATATGAACTATCATAAGAATACACAAGCGTTTTTTTGTCTAATTCTACAGAATGTATATCCATTCCTTTTGCATCTAAAATCAAACTATCAGTTGCATAAAAATAGGGTTTAGCAGTGATTGTTGCGGTACCATTCATTTGTGCTTTTTCCCAATTGAAGTTCACTTCTAGTTTGGTGTGAATGATATCAGTCAAAACAGTTTCACTGGCATTGTAGACTTTTCTAACACTTTTTTCTGCTAATCGCATACTAATTGGCTCGTCTACTTTGCGCGGAGCTGTTTTCTCAACGATTGGTAAGTTGATTGTCGGTTTTGAATGTTGGCATGATAGCACAGAAATGCTTGTAAAAATGAAAAGAATGGCTTTGATTCTCATTGTATTTTGCTTTAATTTTTAACAAAAATGTCGATTATTTTTTGATTTCTTTTCTAAAAATTGAAGTTAGAGCTGTTGTTTCTGTTATTTTTGTAAGAAATAATAGTGAAATGACAAATCGTACATGGAATTTTGATGGTTCAGATACAATAGGAACAGACGGTGCTGTTGTAAAATGGGATGACCATCAATTTTTTACCTTGACATATAAAGGAGAAAAGTTCTTCGGTGAATTATTAGAAGATCATTCAGAATCGAATGCTTTGGTAATTAAAATTAATCACCGTATTTTTTCAATTAAGAAAAAAGGTCCGTTGGATGATTTAATTGCCGCAATGGGATTGGATGTTCCAAAAATTAAAAAATTAAAAGAATTACATGCGCCAATGCCGGGAAGAATTGTGCAGATTTCTGTTACAGTTGGACAAGAATTAGCAGTTGGTGATGAAATTTTATCGTTGGAAGCAATGAAAATGGAAAATGTGTTGAAAGCAGATGGAATTGGTACTGTAAAAGCGATTTTGATTGAAGCCAATCAAGTTGTAGATAAAGGAGATGTTTTGATCGAGTTTGAATAATTAGTAAAGTAAACTTCATAAAAAAAGCCCCAAGTAATTGGGGCTTTTTTGTTTTTATTCAATCCTTTAAGGAATTATTTTCTTTTTAATTACTTGATAAATTTCCAACGTTGTTTTATCATACACATAAATTAAGACATGCATATTTTCAGCATTGTGGGTAGATGTTTGACCTTGTGGCGCTAATTGATTCGGAAGGATGTAACTGTAATTTAAATAGTATTTTCCATTCGTTAGCATTGAGCTTGTTAAGGTTTGTCCCCAAGCTTGATTATCTAGTGTTCCTCGAAAAATATCGCGGTGAATATAATTCGGATTTAATACACTATTAATATTTTGGGGTCCAATTAATGAGTCTTCTATTAAATAAACAACCATTGCTAAGTCATTACTTAAAGCATTATCTAATTTTTCAATTTCTGTATGTAAAAAGAAACCATGCTTTGGTGTTTCATAATAGTTTAGTTTTGCTTTGATCGCTACTTTTGGGGAAGTTGCTAATTGCGCAGCAGTTTTTGAAGCCCAAATACCTGCACCTGTAAAATACTCTCCTGCTTCATTTATACGATTTACAGCTCCAGAAGGATTTCCATAAAATCCTGATCCAGCTAAAGTTGTACCAAAATAATTCCCCAATTCCAACACATTTGGATTTGTAAAATCAATCGGATAAAATAAATTAACTGCTTGAAAAGAGGTAATTCCGGTTGGCCCAGAATGCAAACTAGCTACAAAAATGCGAGAAGGATTCCCTTCATGTAGACCATGAGCAACAGCTGCTGCAGAAGGACAACTCGAACAGTTGTGACCTGTAAAATCTTCAATCAATACATTCCGATTGGGATTCTCATTCGGTAAAGCAGAAAAGTCAGGCCATTCATTTGCGATATAATCGCTCCAATTTCCTGGGTAAATAGTTGTGTCTAAATCAACATTTACAGCTGGAGGATATGGATTATCAACTTTGTCGCACGATTGGTTCAACAAGGTGAATGCACATAGAAGACTAAATAAAAGTATTTTTCTCATCGCTAAATATTAAAAACTGTGTGTTAATGAAAAAGTTAAACCATTCGATGCAGGAACAGGTCGGCAGATTCCACCAACACAAAACAAGCCTGCACGTTGACGGCCATACGAAACAGTGATTCGTGTTGCTTCACGAATATAACCTAAAGAAACATATGGATGGTGTTCACGGTGATTTGCATCAGGATTTCCAAAATTGTATTGATCCATCACACTTACAAACCAACTTGAATTAAAGGTGTATTCAATCAGATATGTCATCCAATCACCTTTGTCAACAGCTTTTCCACTTTCCCAAAAGGCAAGATCTTTATTGTTTGCATCTCGGCGATTTACAAATAAGGTTTGAAATTCTGCTCTTACAGATTGAGAAGGCGTTAATTTGTAACCAGCTTCAACCACAAAAATCGATGTATTGATGAATCCAGTTTCTTTTGTCACTGTTGCAACATCGTTGTTTAATTTTTGATTGTAATAGTTTAAAATTAAATTAAACTTTTTTCCGAATTTTTTAGTAATGCTGATATTAAAATCACTCCAATACAAACTATCACTCATATCAAATAAACCACTTGTGTATGTTACACCCGAAGAATCCAATGGATTGATTCCACTTGTGTGTCGCATAGGACGATAAGCTGTTGAAAAATTAGCATTGATAGATGTTCCATATTTTCCGCCTAATAAAGTTCCTTTTTTGATCGTATACATCACTTCGGCTTGAAATGCAATTTCCCCAACTGGCTGTGTCGCGTATGGATACAATGAAGAAACCAAGTTATAGGTATGCGTTTTTGTTAAAGCAGGTAAAAAATTGATCAATCCATTTTGCAATTGTTTCGTTCGATCTGAACGGTAACTCATATTGTCAGCTGATTTAGCTGAAAGTAATATTCCCAATCCTTTTTGATTGTATCCTAAATTAAAAACTGCAGCATGACCAACATTGTAATTGTATAAGTTATCTTGAGATGGATCTTGACCTTTTGTTACATATTCTCCGTCAAAAGTGAATTTTTTGTACCTTAATTTTAATCTTCCACCATAAACACCAACATTTTCAGGAAGAATTAATGTTGAATTGTCATCGCGTTGGTATTTACTGACAAATGAACCTCCAATTGTAATGTCTAACGCAGCGTTTTTGAATTTGTTAAACACTTCATTTACATGTATTTCACCATCAATTCCTCGTACGATTCCTGCTCCATGTTGAATAGAACCTTCAATAAAACCTAAACGCTGGTATCCATAAACACCTTTCAAGGTTATTCCCTTTTTTGGTCTTACAATTAAACGTATACCATCTAACATGTTATCAAATCCTAATGCTCTGTCTTCATAAGCTCTTAACGAAAGTCCACTTCCAAATTGCTCGTAAATAGAACCAACGGCAATGTCAATAAAATCATTGTTATACCCAACATAACGCATCCCTAGTCCAGTTCCGTCAAAATTAGAAGGATATCCTTGGATTCTAGGCAAATAAGATTCAAAACGAACACCCGCTCTAATTTTTCCATTTGTGTAAAACACATTCATGTAAGAATTTAACAAGCCTTTTGATGCAGGTTGAGTTGCGCCAATGATTGAATCTTCGTTTAAATATTGAAAGGTTGTTTCTAAATTTCCAGAGATAGTACCCTTATCTAACTGAGAAAATGATTGAAAAGCGCTAATAGCGATCAGCGCTGAAAGTGTTAATTTTTTCATGAAAGTAAACTAGTTATTTTCCTAATTTTTTTAATTCTTCGTATAATTTTAACTCGTCACCTGGAGCGTAATTATTGTGAGAATAAACGATGTTTCCTTCTTTATCCACTAAAAATGTATGTGGAACATTGTTTACACCCATGGCTCTTTTGAAATCACCATTTGGATCCATCAATACTAAATAATCCCAACTTTTTCCATTCACATAAACTGGAACAGAGCTTTTCGTTTTTTCATCATCTACAGAAACAGCAACAAGATTTACCCCCGTTTCAGCTTGCCAATCTTCGTATAAATCTTGAATCGTATTTAATTCTCGTTTACAAGGTGAGCACCATGTTGCCCAAAAACTAATGATTACAGGACCATCAAAACCTAATTTTCCAGTATTCACAGATTTACCATCCATATTTTTTAATTCTACAGATGGAAGTTTTTTCAACGATGTTGAATGATTAGAAGTTTCTTGTGCCCATGAGAGCGTAAAACTGTAAACTGCTACTAATAAAAGGATAATTTTTTTCATATTTTTACCGTAAATTAATTTTTAAAATACTGAATAACAAATATTTGTAACTTTTATTTGTTTTAAATTTATTGTTTCAAATTGTTGACTTCAGATACCTTGTAGAATTCAAAGATACATTTTTTCTTATTTAGATTTAGGCAATTTATTTTTTTTAAAAAAGTTAAAATTATGTTAGCACATGATTTTTCAACTAAATTTTTATATCTTTGGTTTTCAACATGCGTATTTTAGCTGTTTAAAGCATTACATTATGATTAAAAATATACTTACAATTGCATTTTTTTCTGTTTTGACATTAACATCTGTTAGTGCACAAACTAGTGGAATCGAAATTCGATTAGATGGAACAGGAAATGATTTAGCAGGAACAACACATTCAGTAGCATTAAATACAAATTCACCTGAAATCGCAGGGAATACTCCTTTTGAAATTCATTTTGATGTAACAAATAACACTGGACAAGATCAACAGTTACGCATTACGCGTAAAAAAATAAATGTTCCAACAACTTGGGTAGATCAATTGTGTTGGCCTCCATCATGTTTCCCAACAGGTTCAGGTATTTCTTACATTACGCCAAATACTGCTGGAAATCCAGCGCCAATAATCGTTAACGGTTCTCAATTAACAACAAATGGTGAGACAGCTGAATTAAAACCACGTATTACTATTGATCAAAGTACTGCAACATCAGCATTATATAGATTTTACGTAACAACAACAAATGGAACTTTTTTAGATTCAATCGATTTAAGTATCAATTTTACATTAGGAATTCAATCGATCAAACAAACACCAGTAATTACTTTAGCTCCTAACCCAGCTACAGAAAACATTACTGTTTCAACAGGTGTTATTGATAATGCAACTGTTCAAATAATGGATGTTTTGGGTAATGTTGTATATAGAGATGTTATCACAAATGGTTCTAAATTAATTGATGTTTCTGATTTTAAAAATGGTGTTTATTTCGTAGTTATTGATCCAGTTGGAATGAAACCAACGAATAGAAAATTAATTATTAAGCACTAATAGTTATACCCTAAAATATAAACCGCTTTTAAGCGGTTTTTTTATGTAATAAATTTAAGTTGATCACTCGAAAAGAATATATCATTGCATTGGAAGCTGCAATTGCTGCTTCAAAAGAGATAATGCGCTTTTATGCTGATGGATTTGAGACAGAAATTAAACAGGATGGTTCACCAGTTACTCAAGCTGATTTAGCCGCTTCAGAAGTGATAGATTCTTACTTATTGCGCACAAACATTCCAATTACAGGTGAAGAAACGCACAAAAAAGAATACCAAATACGACAACATTGGGACGAATGTTGGTGTGTTGATCCTTTAGATGGCACGAAAGAATTTGTCAAAAAAAATGGCGAATTTGCTGTAAACATTGCATTAATAAAAAATAAGCAACCAATTTTTGGAGTTATTGCAACCCCGGTGCAACAACATGTTATCTTTGGAGGAAAAGATTGTGGTGTATTCTTTTCAAGCTTTGAAACCATTGATCAACCTGAAAATTGGCTTAAACTTCAGCAACCATTAATACTTCAACAACCATTTGTAATTACTTGTTCAAGAAGTCACCATTCAGCACCTGTTTTGCAGTTAATTAATGATTTAAAAGATAAATTTGGTACAATTGAATACCTCAAAAAAGGTTCATCTTTGAAATTTATTGATTTAGCATTTGGTCATGCTTCATTTTACCCACGATTTGCCCCCACAATGGAATGGGATATTGCAGCAGGACAGGCTATTTTAGAAGCTTTGGGCGGTTGTGTTGTACATGCAATTACTGGGGAGCCATTAATTTATAACAAAGAAAATTTAACTAATCCCTATTTTATTGCTAAAATTGCACCGTTAATGGATTTGTAAATGTTTAAGAAACCACTCATTCTACTTTTAATTTTCTTGTTTCCTTCGTTTTTGTTTTCTCAACAAATACCGTTGTCTTTAAATTTATTTTTTAAAGATAAATTGTTTGATAATTCAATTAAAACTTCATTTGAAGTAAGTTCATTTCTTCCTGTTAACTCATTAGTAATTAGTATGGAAGACACTGTTCATTTTAAAAATTATAGCAAAAGGAAATTGTTACAAGAACATTTGTTTGAATTAAAAGATTCAAATTATCAGTTGTTTTTATCTCCCATTTTTAATTTTTCAATCGGGAAAGATCAAACAAATTTGGTTGATCAACCCTTATTTAGGAACACACGAGGATATTACCTTGCAGGAAATTTGTTAAATAAACTATCTTTTGTTACCACTTTTTATGAAAATCAGGCACGTTATTCGTTGTATGAAACAGCGTATTTTTTAGAACACGGTGAATTATATTCAACTGAATCAGGAATTTATCAAAGTCAAAATGCTGTAATTCCTGGCGCTGCTCGAACAAAGCCATTTAAAGAAAATGGCTTTGATTTTAGTTATGCTACAGGTCAAATTATATACCAACCATTTAAAAATCTAACAATCTCAGCAGGTAATGCGCCTCAATTTATTGGAGTAGGGTATCGTTCACTTTTATTATCAGACAATAGTTTGCCTGCACCACATGTACGATTAAAATGTACGATTAAATCAAAATGGGAATTGAATTACATGCGAATGCGTTTAATGAATTTAGTTCGTAAACCTGTTTCATCATCTGTGGAAGCTTACTATGAACCAAAAGCGTTTTCCGTCAATTATTACACTTATAATTTTTCACCTAGCTTTTCACTTAGTTTTTTTGAAGGGTTGGTCTGGTCAATGGGCGACTCAATTCAAACTAAAGGAGTTCATCCACTTTTTTACAGTCCTATTCCATTCCTTGCTGAATTGACTATGAATCAACAAGATTTGAACAGTATTATTGGATTGAATGTTTCCTATTCAGGAATAAAAGCGCAACAATTTTATGGTCAAATAGCTTCTGGAAACCTTAAAAATGCTTTCGCTTTACAATTAGGTTGGCGATCGTATTCATGCTTTGGATTAAAAAATAGCATGTTGCAATTCGAATACAATCAAGCTACAGAAAAAATGTATCAATCGGTAAATTCTAGGTTGAGTTACAGTAATGGGAATTTACCTCTTGCACATACAATGGGAACTGCTTTTCAAGAACTCATTTTTCGATTTAATATTGATTTTAAAAGGTTTTATTTTGATTTAAAAACAACATACTATCACTTGAATAATTACACGTCAATTAGTCTATTGCCAATTTTAAAGTCAAAACCACTTATTTCTACCAATTTACTGTTTCAAGTAGTTGAATTGGGATATCGATTTAATAAAAAAACAAATTTCTCAGCATTCATAGCTTGGAATTACAGGAGTGATCAATCAAATCTTCTCCTTCCAACAAATCAATTTTTTCTTGGTTTAAAGACATCTTTGGATAATCAATATACTGATTTTTAATGCGTAGAATAGTTTTCATATTGTTGTTTTGTTATTCAAAATTAGTTGGGCAAGCTCAAATTGAATCCATTTTTGAGTCATTGCCTAATGATTCAATAGAATCAATGTCGATTTCTGTTCATTCGAGTATATTACCACGATTAAAAACGATTAAAAAAGAATCATCCATAGCGCTTGCAGGTATTATAGATGTAACCAATAAATTAGATGGATCTTATTACAATAGAATGGGCGCAGGATTTTTAGTCAACGGTTTTTTGGCAAAAAAGTGGCATTTAAAAATTGGAACAATTTTTTCAACTGCTAATTCAGAAGGACAATTGCATCCAACTTCAATGTTTGAATCAACAATTAAAGATAAACCAGTTTTTTCAGATTTTAGAGGAAGAGTTTCATATACACCACATTCAATGTTCAATTTTCAGGTTGGTATTGATCATAATTTTATCGGTGAAGGTTGTCGATCCTTATTTTTAAGTGATTATGGAAAACCATATCCATTTGGTCAACTTCGCGTTAAATTTTGGCGTTTAGAATACCTTGTTTTATACCAGTTTTTTCGAGAAAAAACAATCAATAATGAATGGTTTCAAAAAAATGCTGCAACACATTATTTAAGTTTGAATCCAACGAAGTGGTTAAATATTGGCTTATTTGAAACGGTTTTGTTTCAACCCAAAGACACTTTGTTAAATAGAGGATATGAGTTAGAGTATTTGAATCCAGTTATTTTTTATCGTCCGCAAGAATATGCCTTGGGCTCCTCCGACAATGTAATTATGGGGCTTGGTTTTTCAGTCAAGAGGAAAAAACAACAGCTTTATGGACAAATTGTAATGGATGAATTTATAATGAAGGAATTCACTTCAAATCGCGGTTGGTGGGGCAATAAATACGGATTACAAGCAGGTTTGAAAGGAAGATTTTCTATAGGTAAATGGAATTATTTTTACAGAACAGAAATAAATATAGTTCGACCTTATACTTACGCACATAGAGGTTCCGGACAAAATTATGGGAACCAAGGTTTAGCATTAGCTCATCCTTATGGAGCCAATTTCAAAGAACTTTTAGCAGAATTTAAGTTTCAAAAAAACAACATACTCATTAAAGCATTTGTTAATTATGCGGAAAGAGGTATAGACTCATCAGCCTCGATTAGTTATGGTTCAAATATTTATGCATCCTATTTAAATCGTCCTTTTGATTATGGAAATAAGATAGGACAAGGTTTACACTTAGAACAACTTAAAAGTATTTTTACAGTTGCATATCAAATCCATAAAGAAACGAATTTACAGCTTTTCATCGAAGATCATTTATCCTACATATTTAATCCTACTTTGGTGCAGCATGCATTCATTTTTGGAATTCGAAGTCAACTATGGAATGATTATCGAAATTATTAAAAGAGCGGGATAACCCGCTCTTTAACTGCACACCGTGATCAATTAGAGACCAATAATATTCCTTAATTCTACTTCAGTAACGTTTTGTTTTTTACCGGATTGTGTTAGATAAGTTCGAGTTACTAAGCGTCCATGAATAGCAACTTTTTTCCCTTTTTCTGCATACATTTCAATGAATTGAGCCATGTTGCCCCAAGCAAATATTTTATGCCATTCAGTATTAATTTTCATCTTGCCATTGTTCGCTCGAAATTCTTTGTCGCTAGCCAAACTGAATCGTGCAACTTTATTGCCATTTTCAAAAGTTGTTACTTTAGTAGATGATCCGATATTTCCGATTAATGTTACGTGGTTTCTTAATGATAACATAGTTGATAGTATTTAAAGATTATAATATGATTAAATCGTTGATTTCAATTTCCGAAACAAATTTTTTAATGCCAGCTTGCTGATAGAATTTATTGTTAATTCTTCCTTCAATAGCTAAACTCATACCTTCGGTGCAATATTCTTGAAGAATTGCTACCCATTTTCCCCAAGCTGTTAAACGATGCCATTGACTTTTCGTTTTAGATTTCCCATCTGCATCCAAGTACATTTCTTTTGTAGTTAATGTAAATTGGGCGATTTTTCTTCCGTTTTCAACTTCTACAATTTTTGGAGTTGAACTTACTTTTCCAATTAAGTTTACATGATTCATACGTTCTGTATTATAGATGAATAATTACTTTTCAGCGATGTCTTGTTTTGGCATAATGATTAAAAAAGCATTGGCTTCAATAATTGTTGAGAATTTTTTATCGCCAGTTTTTGATTCGTACGATTGATGAACCAATTTCCCTTCCAATAATATTTCCATTCCTTTTTCCAAAGTTTTTGCTCGCTCAGCTTGAGGTCCCCAAGCATTGATGGTGTGCCACTGTGTATTGTCCTGCCACTTACCCGCTTTGTCTTTATATCGCTCATTCGTTGCCAATGTGAAGCGAGCCAATGTACTACCTTTTTCAAATGTTGTTACTTCTGGTGCGGCACCTAAACGTCCGATCAAACTAACTTTGTTTCTTAATGTGTTCATACTGTAAATAATTTAAAAGTTTGAAAAAATGTTATTATCGTAATTCAAATTATAGTTATTGAATTCGACAGTGCAAAGTTGAGACAGGATTAAAATTTTATTCGGTTATTAACTATTTGCATTCGATTGTTATTCGTTTGTAAACGGTTATGTTCATTTAGACGGTTAATTCTAATGCGTTTTATGTATTTTATTTTTTTATAAATTTTGATCATTATTTTAAGTATATTTGAATAGTAAACCACAATACGTTTAAGATGAATCTTTTCAAAGCACCAAGTCATACATATACAGAATTTCTAGACATTTCAAAATATAAAACTACCTGGGTAGTGAATATTTATATGTCTTTGTACTTATTAGTTATCGATTTATATTATTTATTTTTTGATTTTTTAAGTTTTAAAATATATGCTTTTGGCTTTGCTATTTCACTTCTTGGTTTATTGGTGCTTTACATTACACGAAATTATATTAAAACCACTTTTGTATTAGTAATTACAGTTTTTGCCTTAGTATTCTTTTCTATCTTTTTTTTTGATTTAAAAAGTGATGTTTTAGAAGTAGAATGGTTAATGGTTTTACTTGTTTTTACTTTTTTTAAGCTTGGCGAAATAATTGGGATTACATTATTGGTATTAGAAATTTCTCTTTTTTCATTGTATGTTTTTATGTTTTATAGAGGAGATGTTGATATTACAAATTATTCGACTGTACAATTTATAGGGTTTTTGATTGAGTTTTCTTTTCCACTGTTTATTTTAGTTTATTATGTTTATTTATCTGTAAAATCAAATAAAATTTCTGAAAAAAAATTGCGTTCAACTCATGCTGTTTTACAAGAACAGTTTTTAAAAATAAAAGAACAGCATGAAGAAAAAACTGTCTTGTTAAAAGAAATTCACCATCGCGTAAAAAACAATTTGCAAGTCATCACAAGTTTACTTCGTTTACAATCTTCAGATTTAAATCAAAACGATGTGAAAATTCATTTTGATGATGCCATAAATCGCATAATGACCCTTTCTTTAATACACCAAAAGATGTATCAGAAAGATAATTTATCTTTAATTGACACACAAGATTACTTCAATACGTTAATTGCTGATTTGATTACTTCATTAAGTGTGAATATCCCAGTTCAATTAAAAATTAATTCAGAAATAGACTACATTGGCACAAAATCATTTGTTCCTTTAGCTTTAATAATATCTGAATTAGTATCTAATTCTTTAAAGCATGCATTTAAAAATGATGGTTATATAGCAATTGATTTTGTGAAACAAAATCACCTGGTTAATGTAAGGTATTTTGACAATGGCAATTGGAAGGATGAGCAAGAGAAAAGTAGTTTTGGTATACAATTGGTACAAACCCTATGTCAACAATTAGGAGGAACCTATAAACGCGAGATATTATCCAAAGGAACAACGTATCATTTATTAGAATTAGACGTTAATGATTAAAGAAATCAACAATTGCTTTAGAAAATAATTTTGGTTGATCTAATTGAGCTGCATGGCCACATTTTTGAATTGAATAAAAATCTGCATGGATCGAAGCTGCAAATTTTTCACCTTCTTTCAACGAAAATAAAGCGTCATTTTCACCCCAAATCACCAATGATTTTATTGGCCATAACGTACTGTTTTTAGCGACAGAAATTTCTTCTTTTTGCAAACTCTTCATTAATGCTATTAATGCTAAATGATGTTGATTAAAATAAGTGTCATAGAGTTGTTTCTCTAAAAAACTAGGTAAATTATGTTTTTTATAGGCGGCCAAGTCATATAATCGTTGGAGGTATTTGGCTTCCTTAAATATAAATAGATCTGCTACATTTTCAACGTTATATTTTTTTGCCACACCTGTTAATTCTTCTTTGTTAAATGTGTTTCCAGGTGAATTTGCAATACAAAGTTGACGTATAAATGTCGGATTGTTCAATGCTAAGTTGAGCGCTAAAAATCCGCCATAACTTTGACCAATCACAGAAAATGTGTCGATTTTTAAATGGTTTAATAATTGTTTTAATGCAATGGTTTGATTATTTAAATTAGGCTCTAATGTAGCTTTGCTTTTTCCAAACCACAATAAATCTGGTGCAATTACAGTATGGTTCTTAGCTAAAGCTAAGAGTTCATTTTTCCAAGTTAATTGAGCATTACCAGCAAAACCATGTAACAAAACAATTACTGGACCTTCACCACCTTTCCAATAATTTACTTGAAAATCAGGTGTTGAATAATCGAAATTTTTAATGGAATTCCGAGTTAATTTTCGAGTAGAAAAATTTGAATTTATTTTCACAACATTGCATGCTGATAAGAAAATTAAAAGAAATAGGAAGCGAACCTTAAACATATCAAATCAAATAGTTGTTTAAGTTAAATATAATAACGAATTATTCAAAGTTTTAATTACTTAGCTTTATCTTTGACAAAAAATCAAAAATATGTTTACAGGAATTGTAGAACAAATAGGGACCATCGTTTCAATTGAAAAGGAACTTGAAAACGTTCATTTTACAGTAGAATCAACCATTACAGATGAATTAAAAATTGATCAAAGTGTTGCCCATAATGGATGTTGCTTAACGGTTGTTTCAATTACTGCGAATCATTATGTCGTAACGGCTATTGCAGAAACAATTCATAAAACAAATTTAGGTCATTGGAACGTAGGCGATAAAATCAATTTAGAACGATGTATGCAGATGAATGGTCGATTGGATGGACACATCGTACAAGGACATGTCGATACAACAGCGCAATGCATCAATATTGAAGATCAAAATGGGTCGTGGAAATACACGTTTCGTTATGCAAAACATCCTGAACATATTACAGTAGAAAAAGGATCTATTACCATTAATGGAACGAGTTTAACAGTTGTTGATTCATTGGCAACTGAATTTTCTGTTTGTATTATTCCTTTTACGTATGAATTTACAAATTTCCACACGTTAAAAGTGGGTGATGCTGTTAACTTAGAATTCGATATAATAGGAAAGTACGTTGCTAAATTACTGAATAATCAACGTTAAATTATTTCCAGTTTTTTTGTATTTTTCTGTTCGTATTTTTTCTAAACTTTTTCAAAACACCATCTCTAGTTGAGACGTTTCCACATTTGATTAAGTCAGATCCAATGAATTGCCCATTGCGGTAGAATAACACTTCAAACGTTACAGATGTTATTTCATCTCGGTATATAGGGAATAAGTTACCTGTACTTAACGCTGTATTTAGTGGATCTTTGTGTGAAGTTCGCTTAAAATTATTATCATACCCTCTAACAGAAATTAATGCATAGGTATCGTAACCTTTATTTTTAACGATTTTACTCAACGAATCATTCGCTAAAATGGCTAATTCATTACCACTTTTTAAAATGTTTAACGATGGATTGGCTTTGATACCATTGTTCACCAATAGTTCCGCTAAATTAATTTCTAGGGTATAACGATCTTCCGCTTTTTCCATTTGACCAACAACTATTGCATTGGTTAAATGCAAGTTTTTAGTTTGACCAACAATGGTGCAAATTGAAAGTATTGAAATTAAAAATAAAATGAATTTCATAGGTTTAAAGTTAAAAAATTTCTGATGCAATTGCCTTTACTTCTTTTGAATTTGACATCGTATAGTAATGAATACAAGGGACATTTGCTGCTTTCAATTCTTTTGATTGTTGAATTCCCCATTCAATACCCAATTTTTCAACATCGGCATTTGTCTTACATTTTAACAGTTCTTTAGACAAAGCTTCTGGGTAATCAATTTTAAAGAATTTAGGCAAAAATGAAATGTGGTTGAGTGATTTAATTGGTTTTATTCCTGGAATAATTGGCACATTAATACCTGCAGCGCGACATGCCTCAACGAAATCAAAATATTTTTGGTTGTCAAAAAATAATTGTGTAACAATGTATTCAGCACCAGCATCAACTTTTCCTTTTAAGTAAAGTAAATCAGTAGACAAATTCATTGCTTCAAAGTGTTTTTCTGGGTATCCAGCTGCACCAATACAAAATGAAGTAGGTTCTAATTTTATATCATCCATCATGTAATTGCCTTTATTCATTTCAGCAATTTGTTGAATTAATTCTACTGCATGACTATGTCCGTCTTGGTGAGGTTTAAAGGTTGCTTCTGTTTTAACGGAATCACCTCTTAGAGCCAATACATTGTCAATTCCTAAGAATTGTAAATCAATCAAAGCATTTTCTGTTTCTTCTTTACTAAATCCACCACAAATTAGATGAGGTACAGCATCAACATGGTATTTATTCATTATCGCTGCACAAATACCTACAGTACCAGGGCGTTTACGAATAGCAATTTTTTCTAAAAGACCATTTTCGCGCTCTTTATAAATAAATTCTTCTCTGTGATACGTAACATTTACAAAACGCGGTTTAAATTCCATTAATGGATCGATACCATCATAAATTGATTGAATACTTTTCCCTTTTAAAGGAGGTAAGATTTCAAACGAAAACAATGTTTCTTTCGCTTGTTTTAAATGTTCTGTAACTTTCATCTAGGAAATAAAAGAACAAAGATAGTTGATATTAAGGGATATACTTTGTTAAAAAAGATGAAATTATTGTAAGGATAAGATTAGTCTGTTAAATTTTTGCAATTTCTTCTGCAAGAATTAAATCAATTTGAGAAGTGATTTTGATATTTTCTTCATTTCCATTGACCAAATAAATCGGATATCCTGCTTGTTCAACTAAAGATGCATCGTCTGTAATTTCAGGATGAAATGCTTGTTGATACGCTGTTTCTAAGACTGTTTTTAAAAAACATTGTGGTGTTTGAACTCTGAAAAATTGTTTGCGATCAACAGCATGTGATTCATTTCCTTTAACTTTACGAATGGAGTCATTAATTGTAACTACGGGAACAACCTGATATTTTGATTTTACATTTTCAAAACAAGTTCCTAAAGTTGCAAAAGAAACAAAAGGTCTAACACCATCGTGAACGGCAACATAAGTTCCTGAACAGCTCTTTAAGGCATTTTTTATAGAATCGTAACGCTCTTTTCCGCCGTCTACTATTTCATGCGGTATGGAACAATTATGCGTATTTAGTAGCTCATTCCAATATTCTCTCCATTCATTTGGAAGCGTAATAATTAATTGCGCTGAAGCATCAAATGCATGAAAAACCTCTAATGTGCGAATCAAAATTGGTTTGCCACCTATTTCAAGGAATTGTTTTGGAAGTGTTGTTCCCATCCGTTTTCCAATTCCACCTGCTGTAATAATAATTGAGAATTCGCTCATGTTTCAAAAGTACTAAATTGTAGAGACAAAAAAAAGGTGTCAAATATTGACACCTTTTAATTAATTTGAAGTTAGTTATCTTCTAATTCCTGCTTTCAAGAAACGACGATTGTCAACAATATCAGCTTTTTTCTTTAAGCCATTTAATGCCAATCCTTGAACATTTCCTTTTAATGCATTTAATAATTGTTCTTTTTCTGTTTTGTAAGATGCTGTTGCAGGAGCTTTCGTTGCTTTGTCAATACGAATGACATACACACCCATTTTTCCTTTTAACGGCAATGTTTTTTGTCCTGGCTTCAATCCAGAAAACAAAGCACCTACTACTTCAGGTTCAAATCCAACTCCTGCAATTTGTGGGTTAGCAAAAACAACTTCAGCTTTCATAACTTCTGAATTTGAACGTTTAGCCATTGCTTTCATTGATTTGTCTTTCAATAATTGGTTTGTAAAGCGTTCAGCTTTTTTCTCTTCTATTAAATCACGTTTCATTAATTCCTCTACATTTTCAAAGGTTGGCTCACCTTTTGTTTTGATAGAAGATAGCATTGCGATGACGTATTTGTCTTTGTCTTTAATTGGTGAAGAAACTAAATCTCCTTCTAACGCACTTTCATCAAAAGCTAATTTTAAAATTTTGTCTTCAGCAAATGGCGTTGTAAAGCCATATAATTTCGGACTATTTTCTTCAATTGTAACTGGACGAGCATAGTATCCAGCGCGTTGAGCAATTGTATCAAATGCTTCGATTTTACCTTTCATTGTTGCTTTACGGCCAATTTTAGCTTGTAATTTGTACAATAAATTATATACCTCTCCGTCTTTGTAATCAATTGTTTCTTGACTTGGTTTGAATGCTTTTACAACATTTGCAACAACTGGTAAGTAATTTGCATCGCGTTCCATTACCTCAATAATGTGGAATCCAAAATCAGTTTTAACAACCCCAATCGTTCCAATTGGTTTTGTAGCACAGAAAGTTGAAAATTGTTCAACCATATCTGCCTCAATGAAATTATCATAAACACCACCTTTGTCTTTAGAACCTGGGTCTTCACTAAATTTCTTAACAAATTCCTCGAAATTTACTTTGTTAACCAATTTAACCAAACTATCTGCTGTTTTTTGTTTCGCTGCAATAATCTTTGCATCTTTTGATTGATTTGTTGAAATCAATATGTGACGTGCTTTCAAACGAGCAGGTGTAAAACCTAAAACTTTTGAAATTACTACATTATTTTTAATTGTATAAGGTCCAACAATTTGGCCAATTTTCGCTGTTTTAAAAACAGTATCCATTGTCATTGGGTATGATTGGAATTTTTGTGCTTTTTCATTGTTCTCTGGAACTGCAGTAGCAATTTTTGTAGAAGAATAAAATTTAACATCACTATTTTCCATGATGTAATTAGAATCATTCGCAGCTGAAAGGAATCCAGCTTTCAATCCATTTAATAACTTATCAAATGCCATTGAATCTCTTTTAGAAGGCTGAATCATCACATCGAAATAACGAACTTCACGAGAGGATGTTCTATTCATATATTTTTTATCCCCTTTGTGTTCTTCGTAATAATTTTTCAAAGCTTCATCTGTGATTTTCACATCTTTATCATCAATTTCGCTGTATCTTCTGACTACATAAGAAATACTTTTGATTTCTTTAGAAGCTAAATATTCTTCTTGTGCTTCTAATTTTGTAACATACAAACCTTGATTTATCAATGCAAAATATTTTTCTTGCTTTCTTCTGTCTGTGTAATATGTTTTACTGTCCTCCCATTGTTTTTGAACTTTAGGATCTGATGAAGATTCCATTTCTTGGATTCTTTTTTGCAACATTTTTTCATTGAATAAACCAGTTTTTGGATCCGTAAACCCTTGAACTAATTCTGGCATAACTTGAAAACCATCACGCCCATACAAGTAAGAATCAAATTCATTTTCACTTACGTCGATACCTAATGCGTCATATTCTTTTTCAAAAAGAATTGTTTCAGTTAAATAATTCCATGCTTTTTCAATAGAAGCATCTTGCTCAACTTGAGTATACTCTTTTTGTTGTTGTTGCGCTTGTTGGCGATCTTGTTCTTGAAATTTAGCACTGTTTTCTTCAAAACGATTAAAGTCAACTCGTTCACCATAAACAGTTCCATAACCGATTTGTTCTTCTGAACCAAAGCTCGTTTTTCTCCAGTCACCTAAAATAAAAGCCAATAATGCAATCCCAATAATGATTACTAATAAAGCTGATTTTTCACGAATTTTTCCAATAATTGCCATTTTCTTTATTCTTTAAGGGTGCGAATATAATTAGATCAATTGATTTTTAAAAATTTCTGGACGTAATATATTCATATACTTTTACATTCATTCATTATTTGTTTCTACCAGATCCTCTTCCACCAGGTTTTATTTCGGGTGTCGAAGGTTTTGTTTCTGGTAAACTAGGTTTAGGTCGAACAGGAGTTACAACTGGTTTTAGTGGGGAGTAATTGATTGAAAAGTTTTGAATTTCTTCGCCACAATTCGATGTTACTTTAACATTTAATTGATTCAATCCTATTTTCAATTTAAATGTAGCTGATAATAAATTAGTTGTTGAATTAAAATCAAAAATAGAAATAGTTTGATTGTTTAATTTCAACTGACAATTTTGTTTAGCGTTAACTCCAGATAGGTATGCTTTGAAATTAAAAATTGAATCACTAACATTAAACGAGTTTTTTGTTGCTTGAATTGCTGTTATTGTTGGTTTATTACAAATCACGTAATTGATTGTAAAGGTTGCAGTTGTTGTACCACATGCATTTGTAACTGTTAAAACAAATGTATTTAATCCTAGAGTTAAGGTTGTATTACTTGAGAAAGCACCCGTTTCGCTGTTGTAGCTATAATCATAACTTGTTTGACCATTGTGAGTAAAATTGATTCCTTCTTGCGTTGTATTTGTTTGGATTTTATATTGTATTTGCGTGAAATGTTGAATGGAAGCAGTAACATTAAATTGACTATTGTTGACTGTAGTGCCATTTGGTAATGTGAAATTAATTTCTGGTTTTAAACACGGATTGTAATTTACTTCTATCGTTTTTGAATCTCTTCCACATGCATTTGTAACAGTTAAAACAAAAATATTACTACCTGTAATTAACGTGCAATTTTTTTGAATTGTGCCAGTAGTTTGATTAATTGTCAAATTCGTTACAGCATTTCCATTTTGAGTCAATGTCACTGAAGCATTTACTAAAGAAGATGCAATAGCAGAAAAATTAAAGCTGTTATTATCTGCAATAAATGGTGTTTGAGTTGGATTTACAATCGTTATTTGTGGTGCCATACATGGTGTAGAAGTGAAATTCAAGGTAAATGTTTCAACATCTGTTCCGCAAGGATTACTAGCGGTCAAAACAAATGTGTTTGTCCCTTGAATTAATGTAGTTGAAGCTTGTAATGTACCTGTTTGGCTATTGAAATTAGCATTAATTGCAATCCCATTTTGAGTCAATATAACACTTGTTGAATTTTGTAGCGAAGCGGCAATTGTATAATTCTCATTTGCAGCAATTGAACTCGGAGATGCTGGTTTAATCAGTGTTATTTGCGGCGTCACGCACGGATTGTAATTTACAGTATATGTTTCAACATCTGTTCCACAGGTATTGATTGCCGTTAAGACAAAGGTATTTACACCTTGACTTAAAGTTGTTGCAGCTTGTAACGAACCTGTTTGGTTGTTGTAATTATAATTGATAGAATTGCCATTTTTAGTCAAAGTAATATTGGTTGTATTTTGCACCAATGCACTTAAGTTGAATGCTTGATTATTCGCAGTAGTGTTAGCATTGCTAGGATTCACCAAGGTAATTAGTGGCGCCACGCACGGATTGTAATTTACCGTATATGTTTCAACATCTGTTCCACACGAATTAATTGCAGTTAAGACAAAGGTATTTACACCTTGACTTAAAGTTGTTGTAGCTTGTAACGAACCTGTTTGGTTGTTGTAATTATAATTGATAGAATTGCCGTTTTTAGTCAAAGTAATATTGGTTGTATTTTGCACCAATGCACTTAAGTTGAATGCTTGATTATTCGCAGTAGTGTTAGCATTGCTAGGATTCACCAAGGTAATTAGTGGCGCCACGCACGGATTGTAATTTACCGTATATGTTTCAACATCTGTTCCACACGAATTAATTGCAGTTAAGACAAAGGTATTTACACCTTGACTTAAAGTTGTTGCAGCTTGTAACGAACCTGTTTGATTATTGTAATTATAATTGATTGTTGATCCGTTTTTAGTCAAAGTAATATTGGATGTATTTTGCACCAATGCACTTAAGTTGAATGCTTGATTATTCGCAGTAGTGTTAGTATTGCTAGGATTCACCAAGGTAATTAGTGGCGCCACGCACGGATTGTAATTTACCGTAATTGTTTCAACATCTGTTCCACAGGTATTGATTGCCGTTATGACAAAGGTATTTACACCTTGACTTAAAGTTGTTGTAGCTTGTAACGAACCTGTTTGATTATTGTAATTATAATTGATTGTTGATCCGTTTTTAGTCAAAGTAATATTGGAAGAATTCAAAACAATTGAATTCAAATTCAAATTTTGATTATTAGTTGTATAATTTACATCATTCGGGTTAACTAAGGTTACTTGTGGCGCTGCACAAGGATTATAATTGACAGTGAATGTTTCTACATCTGTTCCACAGGTATTAATTGCTGTTAAGACAAAGGTATTTACACCCTGATTTAATACTGAAGTTGTTTGTAAAGTTTCTGTTTGATTGTTGTAGTTAAAGTTAATCGTACTGCCATTTTTAGTCAATGAAATGTTCGAAGAGTTTTGTATTATTGCTGCAATATTAATCGTTTGATTACTCGTTACAGAGCTTGTATTTATTGGATCCACTAACGAGATTAGTGGCGCCACGCACGGATTGTAATTTACCGTAAATGATTCAACATCTGTTCCACACGAATTAATTGCAGTTAAGACAAAGGTATTTACACCTTGACTTAAAGTTGTTGCAGCTTGTAACGAACCTGTTTGATTATTGAAATTATAATTGATTGTATTGCCGTTTTTAGTTAAGGTAATGTTCGTAGAATTTTGCACCAATGCACTTAAGTTGAATGCTTGATTATTCGCAGTAGTGTTAGCATTGCTAGGATTCACCAAGGTAATTAGTGGTGCCACGCACGGATTGTAATTTACCGTAATTGTTTCAACATCTGTTCCACAGGTATTGATTGCCGTTATGACAAAGGTATTTACACCTTGACTTAAAGTTGTTGTAGCTTGTAACGAACCTGTTTGATTATTGTGATTATAATTGATTGTTGATCCGTTTTTAGTCAAAGTAATATTGGTTGTATTTTGCACCAATGCACTTAAGTTGAATGCTTGATTATTAGCAGTTGAGATTGAATTACTTGGGTTAACCAACGTAATTTGCGGCGCAAGACATTGGCGGTACTCGATGGTGATTGTTTTCGTATCTGTGCCGCAACTATTGCTACTTTTAATTGTAATGTTATTCATTCCAACCACTAAATTTAATGTTGCTAGCAATGTTCCAGTATTTTTATTGAAGCTTGGATTTGGCATTGTTTTATTATTCAACTGAAGTACAATTGAACCATTATTGACATTCTGTATCAATGCATTTAAATTGTAAATAGCTGAATTAACAATCGTTCCATCAACCGTAGGTTGAATAAATGAGATGATTGGTGTCGCACAAAAAGTATAGTTGATTGAAGAAGTTTGAGTTGCTTCTCCACATTCGTTTTTTCCGCCAATAAAGAACGTATTGTTTCCTGGGGTTAGTGAAACTGTCGCTTGCACAAGCCCTGAAGTAGCGTTGTAATTATAATTTGTAATGTTAAAATTGTTGTGTTTAACGGTTAACTGGCCATTCTGTATGTTGGATACATTGGCTGTAAGTGTGTAGTTTATATTTTCTGTTGAACCATTTGCGGTTAGCGGATTTGTAAAACTAACCAATGGTTGTAAACAAGGGGAATAATTGATTACAAAATTACTTTTAGCATCACCGCATTGATTTTTAGCGCTTACTTCAAATGTGTGCATTCCAGGAGTCAAAAATGCAGTAGCAGTGAATCGACGTGTTTGCGCGTTGTATTGACCATTTTGATTAAGCGTTCCATTTTGCGTGAATACAATGTCTTCAATGGAAGTAATGTTTGAAATTTCAGTAGACACTTGATACGTTTCCGTTTTGACATTGGATGTACTTGCAGCACTTGGATATACTAGACGAATGACTGGTTTTGGACAAGCATTTGAACCAGTTGTGTACGTGTCTATTTTTCCTGAACTATTTGTGTTGTTATTAGTTGTGTTGTTATTAGTTGTGTTGCTAGCAACATTGTTGTTTGTTCTAAACCTAAAATTAAGGTAAAGAGAAGTGTAATGATAAATATCATTGTATTTACTTGATTTTGTATAGCCGTCAAAATCATCAATTAAAGTAAATGTTGTTTTGTGTTCAAAACCAAATGTGGTATATTTTCCAACTTGGTAGCCTAAACCAAAGCCTAAACTTGGCATGAATCCAACACGAAATTTGTCTAAGGTTGAACCATCTAATGGTGTATCTAAGATTCCATCCATCAGTGTTGTAAGTTCAGTTTGCGTGTAAGTAATTGATGGGTCATAATTGTACAAACCACCTGATTGTGAACTTGTAAAGTCAATAATATCACCGTACGTTTGGTGCCAAGTCAAGCCGATTCCACCAAAAATATAAGGATCAATGTTGGTACGGTCTTTGAAAGAATTTGCATGAATCACCAATTCTAGCCCTAAACGATGAACAGTCGATTCAAAATTATTGATAGTATAACCGTAAGTGTTTTTATAATCGGTTAAAACGCCGTTTGAAATGGTGTAATTACTTAAATCTGTTGTATCAAAATCTTGTCCTCTCCATTTCCCGGTTAAATAACGCGCTCTTAAATCAAACGATAAAATACGACCATAATCGTAGTTGTATGATTTTCCTAATGTTAAGCCATATCCTAAGTTGGTTTTGTTGGTTACATCAGTGGTTTGCCAAGCGCCACCAATATTAAAACCTAAGAACCATTTTGACGTATGATCGTAATCAACTTTCTGAGCAAAAGCGCTAAAAGTGAAAAGAAAGCTTAATGAAAGTAGTAATTTATTCATCGTAATATTTTTTATATTTATTTTTAGAAGAAAGCATACAATTAAAGCTAATCTTAAACGTTTTATCCACTAAATTATATGTCAAATTTAATCATCTTCGTTTTTAAGCTCAATAAATTTGCCATTTTTATTTTAGTAATTGTAGTTTTGTTCTAAATAAATAGATTTTATGCGATTTTTATTCACGATTATTCTTGTTTTTATTAGTCATTTAATACAAGCTCAAGAAGTATATAATGAGTGTGTTTCAGCTAAAGAAATTTGTCCGAATGCAACCTATACGCTCAACAATATTGGCGCCAATAAGGCGGTATGCGGGGGCTGCGAAGATGATTTCACCTTTTGCTTCCCTTCAAGAAATACAATTTGGTTAAAATTTACCACAAATGCAGTTGGGGGATCTGTTTTACTTAATTTTTCAAACATACTTGTTCAAAGCAATCCCAATCAAGGGTCGATGTTGCAAGCTGCTTTAATCGCCACAAGTTTGCCATGTAATGCTGCATCTTACACACAGATTGGGAATTGTATTTCCAATGGCATGAATGCATTTTCTATTTCTGCAATCAGTTTAACGCCCAACACAACATATTACGTAGTTGTTTCAGGTGATAGAAATGGAGGGGCGCTTCTTCCAGCTGAAGCGACGTTTGATGTAACAATTTCAGGTGCTTCTGTAGATCGCATTCAACCAACTATTTCAATTTCTCCAGCAAGCGCTTCTATTTGCAAAGGAGCTGTTTTTACGGCAACTGCTTCTGTTACAAATTGCCCAGATAGTTCAACCTATCAATGGTTTATCAATGGAACGTTAGCTGCTACAACTTCTCAACCAACTTTTCAATCGAGTAATTTGAATCAAGGCGATGTTCTTTCTGTTCAAACGTCCTGTTTTTTACTTTGTAAAGAAGTCATTACAACTCAAACCGCTCCAATTACGGTTCAAACTGTAGCAGTTTCTGCGGGTTCTAATCAATCAATTTTAGCAGGAAATAGTGTACAATTACAAGGAACAACAACTGCTTCGAGTTACAGTTGGTCACCAACAACGGCTTTGAGCGCACCAACTAGTTTACAACCAGTAGCAACGCCTTCAACAACTACCACATATACGCTTACAGCTCAAGAAAACGGATGTTCTGCTCAAGCGAGCGTAACGATATCGGTTACTCAAAAATTGACCATTCCAACAACTTTTTCACCAAATAATGATGGTGTAAACGACACTTGGGAAATTGTAGGAATTGAAAATTACCCAAATTGTAGTGTAAAAGTTTTTAGTCGTTGGGGACAAGAAGTTTATCAATCGATTGGCTACACGAAGAAAAAAGAGTGGGATGGAAACGGTACTGCTGAAGGGGTTTATTTTTACATTATTGAGTTGCGCGACGAGTCAAAAGAAATTTTAAAAGGATACATCAATTTAGTGCGATGAAAAAAAGCCGCTATTTTATATTTTTAATGCTTGTGTCAGGATCATTATGTAGCCAGCAATTGACACAATATTCGCAGTGGTCAACCAATCATTTTGCGTTGAATCCAGCTCATGCAGGCATTAAAAATTGTTTAGAGGTGCATTCGTTAGTAAGAATGCAGTGGGTTGGTTTCGATGGTGCTCCAAAAAGTGGGTTTTTTAATTTATCCTTGCCATTGCCTTCTAAAAGAACCCATTTTTTAAGTGCGCGTCATGGTTTTGGAATTCGTTTTGAAGCCGATCAAATTGGGCCTTATTTCACCAATCGTTATGGCTTAGCTTATGCTGCACATTTTAATTTTTCTCAAACGACACGCTTGTCTTTGGGAGTCAATGTCGGAATGGTGCAATTTGGATATGACGCCTCAAAATCTACCACAATTTTGCCTGATCCAACCATTTCAAAAGAGTTATCATTGACGCTTCCCGACGCTAGTTTTGGTGCTTGGTGGAACGGGGAGAATTATTATGTTGGGCTGGTCATGAATAATTTGTTGCGCAGTCGTTGGGAAGATTTTGGAACGGATTCACGTTTTCGAATTCACACGTATTTGTATGCAGGTACGCGTTTCAAATTATCAGATAAAATCACGCTTTTACCAGCAGCTTTAATGAAAATTCCACCTTCTGGACCAGTAGCAATAGATATTCAAGGAATGTTTGATTTTCAAAAACGGATGAATTTTGGAATAGGTTGGAGAAATACGGATGCAGTCATACTTTTTGCTGGCGTTAAAGTAAATCCACGTTTTACAGTCAATTATTCTGCAGACATTGTCATGTCGGCAATCAACAATCAAGCGCGAAGTTCGCATGAGATTTCCTTGATCTTTTCGGGGTGTGTACCTGAAAATACAGGAACATTAAAATGTCCATTATTTTAAACAGATGCAAAAAAACAAGAAAGCTTTTGTCTGTGTAACCAACGATTTATTGACGGATAACAGGGTCGATAAAGTATGCAATTTCTTAGTAGAAAAAGGATTTGAAGTTACCTTAGTTGGACGAAAACGTAAATCCAGTTTGCCTTTAAATAATAGAAATTATACCACAAAACGCTTACAATTAAGGTTTGAAAATGGACCTAAATTTTATGCTGAATTCTCTATTCGCTTGTTTTTGTATTTACTCTTTAAACGACAACACCTCATTGTTTCAAACGATTTAGACACTTTGTTGCCATGTTATGCGCTGACAAAGTTTAAACCTTCTGTAGATTTAGTCTATGATTCACATGAATATTTTACTGAAGTACCCGAATTAATTAACCGACCAAAAGTTCAAAAAGTTTGGGAAGCCATTGAAATTTGGATTTTCCCAAAGCTTAAAAAGGTGTATACTGTCAATGCGTCGATTGCAAAAATGTATGCAGATAAATACAAAAAGAAAGTGGAAGTTGTGCGAAATATTTCTCCGATGTGGCAACCAATAGAAGTGCCATCTAAACAGGACTTAGGCATTCCAGATGGTAAATTTTTAGTGATTTTGCAAGGAGCAGGAATCAACATCGATCGAGGAGCAGAAGAAGCGGTGCAAGCACTTGCATTGTGTGAAGGAGTTGTTTTGATGATTGTGGGCGATGGCGATGTTGTTCCACAATTAAAACAATACGTTGCAGCTCATGCCTTGACAGAAAAAGTACTGTTTTTTGGAAAAAGGCCCTACGAAGAAATGATGTTTTTTACCCATTATGCAGCATTGGGTTTAACTTTAGATAAAGCGACCAATGTGAATTATGCCAATTCACTTCCTAACAAAGTATTTGATTACATGCAGGCGACAACTCCCATCATTTGCACACCAATTTTGGAAGTAAAAACACTAGTAGAGCAATATGAAATAGGAACAGTTTTAAGCGAATTAACACCTTTAACTATTGCAAATGCCATTCAGCGCTATCAATCAGATTCAGAATTACTTCATAAACAGCAAGAAAATTGTAAAAATGCTGCACAATTAGAAAGTTGGGAGCACGAAAAAGTTGTATTAAATCGAATTTATGCCGCAGAATAAAGCCCTTCATGTCGTTGCTTTTGATGTACCATTTCCAGCAGATTATGGTGGTGCAATAGATGTCTTTTACCGTATAAAAGCACTAAAAAAATTGGGTTATTCGATTACATTGCATGTTTTTGAATACGGAAGAGGTAGGCAAGCAGCCTTAGAAGAATTGGCAAACGTTATTTATTACAAACGCTCGACATCTTTTCTAAACTTGTTCTCTCGTCGTCCATATATTGTTCAATCGCGCATCAATCAAACATTATTGAACAACTTATTGCATGATGATGCGCCAATTTTGTTGGAAGGTTTGCATACGTGTTATTACTTGGAACATCCGAAGTTGGCAGAGCGATGCACCATGGTTCGTATGCATAACATTGAACATGAATATTACGGCGGGCTACAAGCAGCCCATTCATTTTTCAAGAAACTGTTTTTTTGGTCAGAAAAAATCAAGTTAAAAAAATACCAAGCCATACTTCAAAAGGCACGATTCATTCTGGCGATTAAAAGTTCGGATCAAGTATTTTTTCAGCAATTTCATACCAATGTTTTTCTATTACCAGCATCCATTCCTCCAGTAAATAGTGTGCAACAACCAACCAAACGGTATGCATTGTTTCACGGAAATTTGAGTGTTAAAGAAAATGAAAACGCTGCACTATGGCTCATTCACACACTTGATTCTTTGCTAGAAAGTGATTTCCCTTTCGTTATAGCGGGTAAAAATCCAAGTTTAAAATTGCAGCATGTCTGCCAAGAAAAAGGGGTTCAATTGTGCATCAATCCTACAGAAAACGAGTTGAACGAATTGATCCAACAGGCGCATATTCACACGCTTTTTTCTGCCATGAATACTGGAATTAAATTAAAATTGTTGGCATGTTTGGGAAGTTCTGGACATGTACTCATGAACGATCAATTGCTCACAGGAACGGATTTGGATGAATTTTGCCAATTGGCCAATGATGAAAAAGCGTTTAAAATGCATTTCATCGGATTAAAAAACAAGGTTGTAAGTGTTGAAACATTTCAAGCCCGACAAAAGGTGTTAAATGAACAATTTTCAACATTAGAGAATTGTAGGTTGATAGAGGAGTTGGTGGAAAAAAATTTAAACGGCATTACTGAATTACAATAGAAATTTTAATACTGAGAAATCAAATGATTAAAATACTTTACATTTTCACTTTAGGATTTTTGATAAGTTATTCATCGTTTGGTCAATCAGTTGAACACAAATCACTACTCGAATTTAGTTTGGATACGTTCAAATTATTCGACCAAAAGAGACAAAGAGAAATCCCAATTGCCATTAATAAACCAAGTTCAAAAGTTTTTAGAAAACAAAAACTTGTCATTTTCAATCACGGATACGGACAAAATAAAGGGGGTGATTATTTAGCGTACTCCTATTTGACAGAATTTTTAGCTTTAAAAGGATATTTCGTTGTAAGCATTCAACACGAACTTATCACTGATAGTTTGTTACCATTGGCAGGAAATCCTCAAATTGTAAGACGTCCATTTTGGGAAAGGGGAGCTGATAATATATTATTCGTTATTAACGAACTTAAAAAAACAAATCCTGAATTAGACTATAAGCATATTTCGATTATTGGACATTCTAATGGAGGTGATATGACGGCTCTTTTCCCACAGAAATATCCAAATATAGTAGAGAAAATAATTACTTTGGACAATAGAAGAATGAGTTTGCCTAAAATAAAAAACATCAAAGTTTATTCATTACGATCAAGTGATCAACCAGCCGATGACGGTGTTTTACCTTCAGAAAAAGATCTTAAAATGTATGATATTAATATAATTAAGTTGGAAAGTACAACTCATAATGAAATGGATAACAACGCAAACGACAATCAAAGAAAAGAAATTCAAAACTATATTTTCAATTTTTTGAATGAAAAATAACAACTTTCGTTTAAAATATTACCAAAATTTGGTAACTTTAAATAAAATTTGAAAATTATGGGGCGAAATACATCTGTTTCACTTGGAGATTATTTTGAAAACTTTGTCGATAATAGAGTTTTAGAAGGAAGATTTAAAAATGCTAGCGAAGTTATTCGAGCTGGATTAAGATTGTTAGAAGAAGAAGAAAGTAAAATTATTGCGCTTAAAAAAGCTATTAATGAAGGAATTGAAAGTGGAATAGCAAAAGACTTTGATTCAAAAAAACACCTAGATTTGTTAAAGGCCAAAAAGAGAAATGGCTAACTACAAATTAACAAACAAAGCGGTTGAAGATTTATCCAAAATTTGGGATTATACATACGAATTCTGGTCTGAAAATCAAGCTGATAAATACTATTTTAAACTACTTGAAGCTTGTCAAGCTTTGGCAGAAAATCAAAACTTAGGTAAAAATTATACAGAGATTGATAATGGTATTTATGGTTATCAATTTGGAAAACATATTCTATTTTTCAGAAGAATTAGTGAAAAAGAAATTGAAATCACTAGATTTCTGCATGCTAAAATGGATTTGAAAAACAGAATTCAAGAATAAAACTAACGTTAATAACTGTAATAATAAAGCGGGGTTTTCATTATTAAATCTAAAGTTTTGGGCTTATAAATCTTTCCTACCTAAAAACCAATTCACTAATCCTCCACCTCGTTGTCTCTGAACGCTGATGGAATTAAGTCTGGTATAATTTTCAATACCAGCGGCAATAAAAATGCGCCACCAGGCAACATAAAGATCGCAAGAGATGGCATTGAACGTACAATGTCTTTAAACTGGGTTTTCACCAATTCTTTTTCCTCTTTCGTCAACTCTTTTGTTGTAGATTTTCGAATTAAGTAGACCAATTCTTTGCTTTGCTTGACTTCTAAGGCTAACTTATCTTTATTTCTTCCCAAAATTTTAATCCATCTTTTGGAAAAGCGGCTGTAAATTTTTTCCAGCGTTGAATTTTCATTTAAAAAAGGAATTTTATCTTGGTTGGAGAGTATAAATTGCTCGGTTAATGCATACGCATTGTTTTTTTCAACAAGGTCAAAATTAAAATAGAGGCACAATTCATGAATGAAATCAATTTCTTCGTTGTGCGCATCGCTGTTGGAGAAAATAACAAAAGTGGAGATGTCAAGAATGTATCGTTTCAGTAAACTATTGTGCTTTAAATTGGGCGTGAAATCTGAAAAATCTGCTCCTTTTTCAAAAATGGCTTGTATGTGTTCGCGGTCTTTGTCGGTTAAATTAGCAGACGCTAAACAAACGTCAAAAATTGCTTTTTCTTTTTGGTCTACTTCACCATCAGCATAAGAAGCCATCGTGATAGCTGTCAAGGCATTGAGTGCCATTTCATCAAATTTTGCAAAATCGTGTTCGTTTTGATCGATTAAAAATTGATGAAATAAGATGACGTCAAAATAATTAAAAACATTGCTCAAGTAGTTGACCCAAAACCTATTTTCTAATAAGTTCATTTTGATTTCAACGCGTTTACTTAAGATGCTTTCTATGCTTTCTTCTTTGGTATCTTTCAAGAAGAAGGTAAACAATTTTGAAATGGAGTAGGAGCTATGCTTTCCGTAAAAAGCCACCAATTGATCGATGAAATCGTTGCTGTCAAAGGGTCTGTCTTGTTTGTTGACCAAATAAACCAACAAATGTGCTTCAAACAAAATAAGTGTTAATTTCTCTTCAGAAGTCCATTTCGAATCGTCTAATTGCTTGCCAAAATGCAAACGAGTAGGATAGCCAAAAATCAAACCTGTTCTACCAATCGCCGCATGGATATAGGTTTCAATGGTTTCATTTTCAGGAATAGAAATTGCAATATCAATTTGATTTTTCTCAATCAAATTAAAGTACTTTTTAATCCATCCTTTTGATCCTGGTGAAACCATTGAATTATTGTGCATTACAAATGTAAAGTGCAAAGTTATAATTTACCCGCTACTATTACCACTTTTGTTTTTGTAAAGTTTTCACCACTTGAAAGTGAAAATGCTTCAAAAAGAACGATGTAATTTCCTATGGTAGCTTTCACGCCACTATCGCGGGTGCCATCCCATTTAAATTCCCCACTTGTACCTAATAATTCATTGGAAATTAATTGTTTAATTAACCTGCCAGCCGCGTCAAAAATTTTGATGCTGCCCACCATTTCGCTTTTTAGAAGTTGGTAATGAATGAGTAAAAAATCTTCGTATCCATCGTTGTCTGGTGAGATTGTCTTGGAGGATAACTGAAAATCTCCTTGTTGTTGTTGGTTCAAGGTTTGTGAGTTAATTTTTCCTGGGGTTCCAAATCCTATGGCTTCTGCTGCCGAATGCCAATTGTTTTCGTCATTGTGGGAGTTGTTTGGGTTGATCCGTTCGAGTGCAACTCCATCTGTGTTTTCAAGTAATGGAAAATGCCATTTCGAAGAATAGGCTACTTTTTCCAACAATAAACTATCGTAAAATAAGTAAACAGTTCCAGAATCATTGTTGTAACTTGGTGTTTCACATTGTATGAATGTGCCTGTCACTGCTGCTGGATAAGTTGTTTTAACAAAGGCAGAATCGTTCCCAATTACAGCATATTGGGCAGGTTTTAAATAATAATGAATCGGTACTTTTTTGTAGTTTGCAATGGAATCGTCATAATTTGCGAATTGTACTTTGAATAAATCAATTACTTTATTAGAGTTATTGTACAATTCAATCCAATCACTGCCACCAGTTTTGGGATCTACTAACAATTCATTTACGATTAATTCCCCTTGAATTGGTGATTCAGGTCGCACAAAAGTTTGAGTTAAAAGTTGCGAATTCCCCCAACAATCTTGCGCATTTTCAAGGGTAAATGTATAGTTTTGACTTCCCAACAATTGCTCATTAAATGTTAAAATTAGTTGTTTATTGCTTGGGTTGATTTGTTGCGCAATCGTGAGTGGAGGATTACTGTTGAAGACAACATTCTGCAAAGAAAATGTATCCATTCCCTCTGAAAAATTGATGGTTAGTTGGTTTGAATCGCTCACAAAAACAGATTGAATGTTCGGAGCAATTTGATCTATTGTCGTATCATAAATCGCATTCATTGCTCCAGGTGTTCCTCCATTATTGGCTGTGCTTGCTTTCCAATTATCGCCATCAGAACAAGGATCGTTGGGATTGATTAATTCAAGTGAATACCCGCCTTCTTTTTTCGTGTCATCTTTATACCAATCACTTGTATAGGTTAATTGATCAATAATTATATTCCCTGAATCTTTTAAAATTATAGAATCACCAGAATTGTTTAAACTTGGGAAACTGCTCACGCCAACAACCTGATTGAAACTAAATGAATCGACAGAACTATTCGCACATAAAATAACATATTCTCCTGGGAAAATCCATTTATTACCTATTGTTCCTTCTGAACTTCCATCGCTGATTTTCAGTCCATTTAAATTGAAATACTTAGTAGATTTATTGTAAAGCTCGATGTATTCCACTTTTGGCAACCCAACAGAAGGACTTTCATCGCACAAAAATTCATTAATGATAAGATCGCCTTTTATTACAGTATCATTTACCAAATATTGAAAAGTAGTTTGTTGCGTACCTGCAATATTTAGTGCTAAATCTTTGATTCCATTGGCGGTTAACGTATACATACTACCATTTGCTAATTGACTGGTGGTCAAATGAACGATTTTTTTTTCAATGGGATCTAAAGTTACAGCATTGATACTGATTGTACTGGTGGCGTTTTGAATGGAATAATTCCCTGTATTTTCAGCTGAGTTTTGATCGAGTTTTTCATTAAAAAGAAGTGTAATAGTTTGGTTGGAAACAGCAGTAGCAGTTAGAAGTTCTGGAGGTGTTAGGTCGTAAATAATTGGACCAACATAAAAATCATCAAAATAATGCTTTTGAAAAAAAGAAGCAGTTGATTGTGTGACGACAATTCCAAAAAAATTACTGTTCGTTAAGCTGTTGTCTGTAATCGTTCCAAGCGACTGATAGTCGTTACCAATACCTGAAGGATCGTAGAATAATTCCCAATCATTGGTACTTGAACACGTTATTTTTATTTTCAAATTCGATGACGAAGCATTGAGTATTCCATCTGTTCCATCAATGATTTTTGTCGCAATACCATTGATTTTTTTATACAAACAAATTTCATCCAATGTTCCACCTAATCGAACAAAATAGCCATTTAACGAAGCACTTTTCAAGTTTGCTTGGTCGGCGGTTAAATAGCAATCCACGAAATTCGTACTAGTTGTATTAAATGCCAACTTCGTGAAAAATTCCCATTGTGAATTGGTCAAGCTTGTACTTGGTGTTGACAAATAAAAACTCGAACTAGGAATCGTTTTATTGGACCTTAATTGGTTGTTTCCAGCTGAGGAAAAAACGGTAAAAACAGAATCATCGCCTGCCCAAGTTGGGTTGGATGAAAAATCACCATCAGTGAATGAATCATTGAATTGCGCAATAGCGCCGTTAATAATAATTAACGATAGAATGGTTATAAAGTATTGCATGATATTCGTGCTTTGATGTTAAATATACTAATTTTGTTCTTGTATTCAAAAAAATAGAAAATGAGAGTTGCAGTTGTTGGTGCTACAGGTATGGTAGGTAACATTATGTTGAAAGTATTGCGTGAACAAAATTTTCCAATTACAGAATTGATACCTGTTGCTTCGGAGAAATCTGTTGGAACAACCATTGATTTTGGTGGATTAAACTATCAAGTCGTTGGCTTAGCAACAGCAGTTTCCATGCAACCAGACATTGCAATTTTTTCAGCTGGAGGAGAAACTTCTATGGAATGGGCACCTAAATTTGCAGCTGTAGGAACAACTGTTATTGACAATTCTTCGGCATGGAGAATGGACCCAACTAAAAAGTTGATTGTTCCTGAAATAAATGGACATTTATTAACGAAAGAAGATAAGATCATTGCGAATCCAAATTGCAGCACCATTCAATTGGTATTGACATTATTTCCGTTGCATACTAAATATAAGGTAAAGCGAGTGGTTGTGTCAACGTATCAATCGATTACTGGAACAGGAGTAAAAGCCGTTCAACAACTAGAAAACGAGCGCAATGGGATTGAAGCAGAAATGGCGTACAATTATCCAATTGATAAAAATTGTATTCCTCAATGCGATTCGTTTTTAGACAATGGGTACACCAAAGAAGAAATGAAGTTGACCCAAGAAACGAAAAAAATCTTAGATCCAGCGATTAATGTAACAGCAACAGCAGTTAGAGTTCCAGTTGTTGGAGGACATTCAGAAGCGGTGAATATTGAGTTTGAAAACGACTTTGATTTATCTGAAATTCGTCAATTATTGCACCAACAAGCGGGCATTGAATTGAAAGACGATCCAACAACTTACACGTATCCAATGCCAAGATTTGCGGAAGGAAAAGACGCTGTTTTTGTGGGTCGCATTCGAAGAGATGAGTCGCAAGCAAACACCTTGAATTTATGGATTGTTGCAGATAACTTACGCAAAGGAGCAGCAACAAATGCCGTACAAATCGCTCATTTATTGTTGAAAAACGGGTTGGTTTAAGCAAATAAAGCTCTTACCACTTCATCAATTTTACCGCAAAGAACCAATTCGATTTTAAAGTTTTGTTGGTCAATTCCTTTGTTGTATTTAGAGACAATGATTTTGTCGAAGCCTAATTTCTCTGCTTCATAAATACGTTGATCGATTCGGTTGACTGGTCGTACTTCACCAGAAAGTCCAATTTCACCAGAAAGCGCAATGTTTTTACTTATCGGTAAATCAGCATTGGAAGATAAAACAGCTGCAACAACCGCTAAATCGATGGCTGGATCGTCTACTTTTATGCCACCAGCGATGTTTAAAAAGACATCTTTTGCACCCAATTTAAATCCACAGCGTTTTTCCATTACAGCGAGTAGCATGTTTAGGCGTTTACTGTCATAGCCTGTTGAGGAGCGCTGTGGTGTTCCGTAAGCCGCCGTACTTACTAATGCTTGAACTTCGATCAACATCGGGCGCATTCCTTCCAAGGTGGCAGCGATAGATATTCCGCTTAAGGTATTATCAGTATTGGTAATCAATATTTCTGAAGGATTAGCCACTTGACGCAAACCCGTTCCTAACATTTCATATATTCCCAATTCATTCGTACTTCCAAATCTGTTTTTAATCGAACGCAACAAACGATAAACATGGTTGCGATCGCCTTCAAATTGCAATACAGTATCTACCATGTGCTCCAAGACTTTCGGCCCTGCTAAAGATCCTTCTTTGGTAATATGACCAATTAAGAAAACTGGTGTACCTGTTTGCTTTGCATAGCGCAGTAATTGAGCAGTACATTCGCGCACTTGTGAAATACTACCAGCGGCACTTTCGATGTGTGAAGAATATAAGGTTTGAATGGAGTCAATGATTAATAATTTTGGTTGTGTTTCTTCCGCTTGTTGAAAGATGTTTTGAAGGTTCGTTTCCGTTAAAATATAACAGTGTAAATTTGACAAACCGATGCGTTCAGCGCGCATTTTTATTTGCAATTCACTTTCTTCTCCGGAAACGTATAAGACAGATAAGTCCGTTTCTTCAATTGCCATTTGCAACAACAAAGTAGATTTTCCAATGCCAGGTTCACCCCCAAATAAAATCAACGATCCAGGAACTAAACCACCACCCAAAACACGATTTAATTCATCATCTTTCAACGATATTCTAACGTGTTCTTGATTTTCGATGGTATGAATCGCTTGAGGCTTGGCATTTCTTGAATTTTTAGAAAATGCAACTACCGTTGAACTTGTTTTTTCAACGACTTCTTCTACAAAGGTATTCCATTCGCTACAAGAAGGACATTTACCTAGCCATTTCGGGGCTTCATAGCCACAATTTTGACAAAAATATGCTGATTTTAACTTCGCCATTCGTTGTTGATTTGAGCATAAAGATACATTAGAAAATTGTTTTGTATTTCGTTGTGTTGAAATTGTCAATAAATAATTTTTAAGTGACTTATTGTAAAAATTACTATATTTAGTATCTTTCCGTTTTAATTAATTGATTTTAATTAAATAGAGATTCTTAAAACTATGAAAATGAATAAATTAAAATATTTTTCCGGCTTAATTCTATTGCAATTTGTTGTGATTCCATCGTTATTTTCTCAGGTAGATGCACAATTAGAAGCGCGCATTCAACAAGAAATAAGTCAAATGAGTTTGAAGGAAAAAGTGGGTCAAACGTGCCAAATTACCTTAGATGCACTATTGAAAACTGATGCTTCAGGAAAAGTTTTAGAACCCGCTCAATTAGATGAGGTGAAATTGAAAGAAGCCTTGGTAGATTTTCAAATAGGATCGATTTTAAATGTTAGTTCACATACGTTACAACTAAAAGAATGGCAAACAATTTTAGGTCAAATTCATCAATTTTATAAAACTAAAAAAGTAAAAACACCGATTTTATATGGTGCAGATGCGATACACGGCATGAATTATACGGTTGGAGCAACCTTATTTCCGCAAGAAATTGGTTTAGCAGCAACATGGAATCCAGCATTAGCAGAACAATTTGGTAAAATTACAGCCTATGAATTAAGAGCATCAGGTATTCCTTGGAATTTTTCACCAGTGATGGATTTGGGTCGTCAGCCTTTATGGTCGCGGTTTTTCGAAACAATGGGTGAAGATCCTTACCTTTCCTCATCTTTAGGCAAGCGAATCATTGCTGGATACCAAGGGACGAATTTAAACAGTCCTTACAGTACCGTTTCTTGTTTAAAGCATTATGTTGGTTATAGTTTTCCATTAACTGGTCGCGATAGAACTCCTGCTTGGATTCCAGAAAAATACATGCAAGAATTGTTTTTACCACCTTTTGAAGCAACTGTAAAAGCAGGAGCACTTTCAGTGATGGTGAACAGTGGTGAAGTAAATGGTATTCCTGGTCACATCAATTATCATTTATTAACGGAAGTGTTAAAAGGAGAATGGAATTTCCAAGGCTTTGCTGTTTCAGACTGGGAAGATATTTTGATGTTGGAATCTGTTCATCGAACTGCAATTAATCACAAAGAAGCCATCATACAAGCGTTGAACGCAGGTTTAGACATGAGTATGGTTCCTTTGTCGCCTCAATATAAAGAATATTGTCGTTTGTTGCTAGATGCAATGAATGAAAAACGCATTTCTGAAAGTCGTTTGAACGATGCTGTTGCTCGAATTTTACGAGTAAAAATGAAATTGGGCTTGTATGAAAAACAAGTGTACGACTCAAAAAACTATCCACTTTTTGGGAGTATACAACATAAAAACGCTGCAAAAGAAGCCGCTTTAGAATCGATTACCTTGTTAAAAAACAATTCAATTTTACCGTTAAAGAAAGGATCGTCTGTTTTAGTTGCTGGTCCAACATCGGATAATTTAATATACTTAAATGGCGCGTGGACTCACACATGGCAAGGAATGGATAGTTCATATAATACAAAAGGTTGTAAAACGATTGCACAAGCAATCCAAGCATTTAATGGTCCTGCTACGAAATTCGCTAAAGGCGCACAATTATCTTTGAAAGAAGGGTGGGAGCACTGCGAACAAGTTGAATCGGCAGATTACAAAAATAAATTAGCACAATGCGATGTTGTTGTATTGTGTTTGGGTGAATTACCTGCAACAGAAAAACCTGGTGATATTCGCAGTTTAGATTTACCAGCGGCACAACTAGCATTGGCTGAAGCCGCATTTGCAGCAAAAAAACCTGTCGTTTTAGTATTATTAGAAGGTCGTCCCAGAATAATTCGTTCGATTGTAGATCAATCTGCTGCGATTCTACAAGCTTATTTACCTGGTGATTACGGTGCAGAAGCCATTGCAGACATTCTTTTTGGAAACTACAATCCTTCTGGGAAATTACCGTATTCGTATCCAAAGTATTCAGGGGTTATCGAACATTATGATTTGAAACGAAGCGAAGCTCGTTCTGGCAAAACCAATCAATTTGATGCGTATGATCCAGAATGGGACTTTGGTTTTGGTCTAAGTTATACTTCGTTTGCGTATTCCAATTTAAAAATCTCTAAAAATGAATTGAAGCAAAACGATAGCATTCAAGTATCTGTTACTGTTACAAATACTGGAAAAATAGATGGTAAAGAAGTAGTTCAACTTTATTTAACGGATGACATTGCAAGCAGCACAACATTTGGAAAACGATTGAAAGGTTTTGAAAAGATAGCCTTGAAAGCAGGGGAGGCAAAAACTATAAATTTTGTCATTTCTGAAAAAGACCTTATGTTTGCAAACTTTATGAATAAAATGGTTACGGAAAGTGGTTCTTTCACTATCAAAATCAATGAATTAACCACCAATTTTAACTATTCAAAATAACATGTCTTTGTATAAAATTGAAATAAACGATTTCTTTACTTCTGCTTTTTCTGTAGATTGTGTGATTTTTGGATACGAAGATGGAGAAATCAAAGCATTATTGATTCAACGTGGGATGGAACCATTTAAGCATTTTTGGGCTATTCCAGGAGATTTGGTCTATCCAAACGAAGATTTACCAGATGCAGCAAGTCGAATCTTACATGAATTAACAGGTTTGTCAGATGTTGAAATGCACCAATCACATACGTTTGGAAGTCCTGAGCGACATCCTCAAGGGCGTGTTATTACCATTGCTTATTTTGCATTGATTCGTATTACTGATTTTGAAATCAAAGCTTCTTCTTGGGCAGAGAAGGCTCAGTGGGTTTCGTTGAATGAAATTCCGGCATTGGCATTTGACCATTCAACTATTTTAAGTTCAACGTATGAGTTATTGAAGCAAAAATTAACGTATGAGCCAATCTGTTTTGAATTGTTACCTGAACGATTTACATTGAATGAGTTACAGCAGTTGTACGAATATGCGTTCAATACAATTATGGATAAAGCAAATTTTAGAAAAAAAATAAAACCCTTGCATTTAACGCCATTGAATGAGCGTCAAAAAAATGTGAAACATCGTCCTGCAAAATTATTCAAGTTTGACCAATCAGAATACTTAAAATCGGTACAAGACGATAACTACCAGTTTAAAATGTAGTTAGATCAAGGTGGATGCTTGGTACAATTTCAATTCATCCCACGTAACTTTACTGCCTAACTTTTCTTTTAATGGAGTAAGTGAAGAACCTTCATAACCCTCAAATAAGTTTGCTAATTCGTTGATACGTTTTGGTGACATAACATCGCTTAATTCAATTTTTTCAGCACGGATTAAATACACAAAATGACTATTGATTGTTTGTGCTGATAATTGTCTCAATCTCGCAATTTCTTTTGCTTCTTTTCCTTCTTCTAGTAACTCGAGTGTTTGCTCGTAAGTAGTTTTCTTCTCCTTTTTTGTTACGCTTAATTTTTTACTCGTTTTTAAGAAAATAATATCATCTTCTTCAGGTTCGTCTAATAGCGTTGGGGTTTGTCTGATTTCTTGTTTAACTGCAGCTATTTTACTGATTTTGTAATTGGCTATTTCTGTGTTCCAAACGACCTCTTTCGTAATTTCTCTGCCAGCTGCAACTGCTTCGATAAGTAAACGTGCTTTTTTAATTTTAAGAATCGTTTCTGTCAGTAATTCATCCAATTCTTCTAATTCTTCTGCGTATTGTTTGGTTTTTTTGACACGACTGAGTTCAGCAATTTTTTTCAAATTGGATGTCAATACGCCGTCCAATATTTTGAAGAAATACTGGTAAGCAGCTTGTACGCGTTCGTTTAAAAAACTTACATCAAACTGATCTTTCAAAAATAAGTTATCCAATTGGTTGCAAAATTTTCGAGCGGGTTCAATGGTTGTTTGAATCGCTTGATTTTGCATGGTAATCCAACTTTTGTTTTTACCTTTTTCACTTTTACTACCCACATTTTTATAGCTAGCTTCGTGAATGCCCCACTTAGAACTTAGATCATACCAATCAAAAGCTTGTTTTAACGATTGTAATAAGTAGTTTTTTGTGCTCTGTTCCAAGTATTTTGGTAAAAGCTCTTCAGCGGCTTTATTTTGACTAAAAGCGACAACTTGTTGGTCGTTTGACAAACCATTCATGCGCATAGGTTTCAATAAAACCAATCCTTCAAGTGAACGCAATCGTGATAAGGCAACGTATGCTTGTCCTGGTGCAAAAACATCTGAAACATCCAACACTGCTTTTTCAAAGGTCAAACCTTGGCTTTTATGAACGGTTATAGCCCAGGCTAATTTCAATGGATAATGTACAAACGTACCAATCACTTCTTCTTTCACTTCACCTGTTGCATCGTTCAATGTGTAACGAATATTTGCCCATTCGAATTTCTCAACAGTAATTGTTTTATTTTCTTCTGGGAAGAACACACTTATTTCATGATCGCTTAACGATTTGATTTTCCCCATTTTACCGTTGTAGTAATTTTTATCGAAGGAAATATCATTTTTGATAAACATGACTTGAGCGCCTTCTTTTAAAACCATTTGCTCTTCAATCGGAAACAAATGTTTGGGATATTCGCCTGTGATTTCAGCCTCAAAGGTTACTTTTTTCCCCTTCAATGCTTCCAATGCTTTAGCATTCATTTCATCGGCTTTCGAATTGTGTGTTGTAAGTGTTATATAGCCTTCAACTTTAGAAGAATCGAAATCTGGTTGAACAAATTTGTTTAATATTTCAACATCATTGTCTGTTATTTTATTGTCGCGAAGGTGATTTAATACCTGTATAAATGCTTGATCGTGTTGACGGTAAATGGTCGAAAGTTCGATATACAAAGGTTGAATTTCTCTCAATACTTTTGCATGAAAAAAGAAAAACCCATCATAGTATGTTCTCAACACTTGCCATTCTTCTTGCTTAACAACAGGAGGTAATTGCAATAAATCGCCGATAAAGAGCACTTGTACACCACCAAATGGAGAGTTTTCTCTACGAACGTTGCGCAAGGTCCAATCGATTGCATCCAATAAATCAGCACGCAGCATACTTACTTCATCAATGATCAGCAATTCAATGTTGCGAATAATTTTTTGCCGTTGTTTGTTCATGGCAAAATGACGCATTAACGTATCTTTCGTTTCAAATTTTACGGCAGAAGAAAAATGGGGAGAAACTCCGAATTCTGGAATAAAACCTGCAAAAGGCAATTGGAAAAAAGAATGGATGGTAACTCCACCAGCATTTAAAGCTGCGATTCCTGTAGGAGCAACAATTACCGCATTTTTATGCGTTGCATCAATAATTTTTTTGAGTAGGGTCGTTTTACCTGTTCCGGCTTTACCCGTTAAAAAAATTGTTTGATTTGTTTGATTGATAAAACGTTCTGTAAATTCTGCGGGTGAACTATTTTCGTTCATTAAAGTTGATTTCATTTACTTGAAGATACGAAAATAATTGAATAATTAATGGTAATACGAATTAAAAAACAACGCTTAATGAAATATTTGCACTTAAGCCACGCATTTCTTTATTGTGCATAAATGGTATAAAGTAGTTTACCTTAGAATCAATCAATAAGTATTTGTTTTTATAAATTTCTAAACCTATTGAAGGGGCGATGTAAAAAATATCTTCTTTTGATGTTCTGCCCGTTGCTACCATTCCTCCGATAGAATATCCAGAGTATAAGTTTAAAAATTTACGCGATCCACGACCTAAGTGTCGAGAATAAAAATCTTGGCCAAACGAATAGGCAAATAATTCTGAGAACATTAACGAATCTGATGTTGGCACATTGTTAGCTTTGTAAACACCTAAAGAAATATAGCTTTTTCCTTGTGTAAACAAGTATTTTAAAAAGTAGCCTTGGTAATTAGCAGCAGAAATACCTTCAGTTGGCGAATCGATGTTTAAAAACGAGAATTCGCCACCCGGCATGTTTACAAATTTTATTCGTGCATTGTCAGTTGTAGTTAATTCTTCTGAAAGAAATAATTCAACTGCATATTGATTTTTTGTCGTACTAAAATTTAAAAGTTCGCGTTCTTTTTGGTGAATTTGATCTTCTAAATTTTGTTTTTCGCGCCAAAAATTGAGATAATTTTCTGTTTTCCCCTCATTTTTCTCTTCAATTTTAGCTAATAACACACTGTATTCTTTTTGTTTTGCTTGTAAGTGAGCAATGTCAATTTTTAATTCAGAAACGCGAATGGTATTATTAATGGTATTGAATTTTTTAGTCGTTGAATAGCCACAACTTTCAACCAGCGAATCGTATTTTGAATAGAGATTTTCTGGCAAATTAAAATGCAATGAAAGAGATTGTTTGTTTTCATCTTGGTAACTAATAGCAATGTTGTTTTTTTGAATGAATTGCGTTACTTTTTGTTTTGCGCCTGTATAATCCATTGAATATACAACATTGTTTAAGGTTGTTGTAGTATAATCTTGTCCAAAAGAATAGGATAAAAATAAAACGCTAATGATTGAAAATATAAACCTCATGGTGTACTAATTTTAAACCAAAGGTACTTTTTCAATGCCCTAATTCCAAATTATTATTCCACCTTCTTTAATTTCTTTTTCAAAAGCAGATTTTAATTTTACTAATTGGTATTGATTTTCGCCTTCTTGATTTAGTAGTTCGTTTTTTTGTTGGTAATAATTCTCAAAAGTTGCACCAAACAATTCTTTCGCAATTACTTCTCGGATGCAGTTGAGTTTGTCATTTAATTCTAATAAATAATATTCAATTTCTCCAAGTTCTATTATTTCTAATTGAGTTAAACTTGGTTTTTCAATCAAGCTAATATAGGTTGGCAAAACATGTTGAATGATAGTAGAAAAATGATCTAATTCAAGATTTAATTGCTGTTGCATTTCTTTAAAGTTTCTCATGATATTAGTAATTTGGTTTTCTAAAATTCGTTTAAAAAAATTGGTGTTATTCGATTTAAACCAATAATTTGCTGTAATTAGGTGAAACTACGTAAATAGCTATGCGTATTTTTGTATCATGGCAGGTATTTATATCCATATTCCATTTTGTAAACAGAAATGTACCTATTGTGATTTTCATTTCAGTACAAGCTTTGAGCATTACCGAAAAGAAATGATTGCAACTATTGGAAGAGAAATCCAACTTCGGAAACATGAATTAGAGGATTCAACCATAGCTTCGATTTATTTTGGAGGTGGTACCCCAAGTTTATTAACCAACGTAGAATTGAGTTATTTGCTTCATCAATTAGCTCAAAATTATTCAATTGATGTGGATGCAGAAATTACCTTGGAAGCAAATCCAGACGATTGTTCCATTACGCAATTAAGCATGTGGAAAAATGCGGGTATCAATCGACTTTCGATTGGTTTACAATCGTTTAAGACATCAGATTTGAAATGGATGAACCGTGCACATTCTGTAGAAGAAGCTTTGACATGTGTTCAACGCGCAAAAAACATTGGTTTTGAAGCAATCAGTGTTGATTTAATATATGGGTTACCAGATTTAACACTTGAAGAATGGAAGCATCACATTGATGAAGTGATTGCTATGGACGTTCAACATATTTCTGCTTATTGTTTAACGGTGGAAGAGAAAACGGCATTAAATAAAATGGTCAACGAAAAGAAAATTGTTCCAGCAGGTGAAGATGCACAAAGTGAGCAGTTTTTAGAACTTTCGAATCGGTTAAAAAAAGCAGGATTTTTGCATTATGAAATCTCCAATTTTGGAAAGCCGGGTCATGAAGCAATGCACAATTCAAATTATTGGAAAGGTATTTCTTATTTAGGCGTTGGACCATCAGCGCATTCATTTAATGGAAGTAAGCGTCGCTGGAATGTTTCCAACAATACGAAGTACCTCAAGCAATTTGATTTAAACGCTTATTTTGAAGAAGAATCGTTGACTTTAAAAGACCAGTGGAATGAAATCGTCATGACAGGTTTAAGAACTACATATGGTGTTGCTATCGAACAATTAACGGCTCTTTTTCCACTAGATGAAGCGTTTCAACAAACACTTCATTCTTTTCAAAAAGATGATATGCTTGTGTTTTCTAACAATCATTTAAGTTTAACGGATAAAGGTCGATTACAAGCAGATTATATTGCCAGCGAATTTTTTAAAGTATAAAAAAAGGGAACCTTTCGATTCCCTTTTCAATTATTGTTCGGTTATTAATAACCTGGATTTTGAATTAAGTTTGTATTCAATACCAAATCAGCATTTGGAATAGGGTACAATTCTAAATATGGAGCTATTGCTGTACCTGCAGCATCATCTCCACCTTTAAATGCCCATAAATACGTTGAACCAGAAAATAAATCAAAACGAATTAAATCTGTTCTTCTTGTACATTCCCAGTGCAATTCACGCGCTCTTTCGTCAATGATGTATTGTAAATCATAATCAGCCAATGTAGATGTGTTTGAACCGTAAGCTCTGTCTTTAAGTAATTGTAAATAACTTAAACCAGTTGCTTTACTTCCAAAGCCACGTTCAGCACATTCAGCATACATTAAATACACATCTGCCAAACGGAACATTGGGAAATCTGTATCACATTGTCCAGAAGTACCGTTATTAGAACCAACCTGACCAGTTGATGAAACATTTTGGTATTTCGGTAAAGCATAACCATCTGTAAACGTTGAAAGTGTCGTTATTTCTTTTACTTGACCATCTTTATAGAATTGGTAACGTCCATCAGATATTGAATCTGCATATTTATCAACCAATTGTTGTGGAGCTCTCAAACCAGCCCAACCACCACTAACACCGTAATCAGCTGCAACCATTGAACCTCCAATAGAAGCACATGTTAAGAACGTAGTACCACCATAACTTTGCGTGTACAACGCATCAAATACAACTGGGAAAATGATTTCAGGAGATGTATTATTATCAGTTCTGAATAAGTCAGTGTATTTGTCGTCTAAAGAGAATCCACCTTCTGTAATTACTTTTGAACAATAAGTTGCACAATCTTGGTAACGCTGTGTACCTGTATAAACTTCTGCATTTAAATAAATACGCGCTAACAAGAATTGAGCTGCCGAAGAACTTGCTCTTCCATAAGGAACACTTGTTGAAGGCAATAATTCATTTTCAACAGCTTTCAATTCTGATTCTACATATGAAAATAGATTTGCTCTTGTAATGCGTTCTGGCATGAATGCACCTACTAAATCTGTTTCATCAACAAAAGGTACGTTTCCAAATAAATCCATTGCATGAGAATAACTCAAGGCACGTAAGAAACGCGCTTCCGCTCTAAACGTACGAATCATCGCTTTGTCTGCGTCAGAAAAATCTCTTTCATCCATTTTAGCATCCGTCGTTTCTCTTACAAATTCATTGCACAAGGCAATTTGGAAAAAGATACGGTTGTACATCATTTTGACAAATGTGTTTTCAGCCGACCAAGTTGATTTACATAAATCAGGAATACCGATATCGCTCCAACCACAAACTGCTTCGTCTGTTGGTAAAACTTGTAAATTATATAGTGCTCTAACGTATTCCGAGAATCCTTCATCTGTACTTGCGATGTCTGGGCTTCCTGCAGGACCTTGATTACCTGTTGTTGCTAAACCAGCATATAATTTTGCAAGTACGTGAATATAATTTTTTGGATCTTTATAAACCGCTTCTGAATTAAAACCATATTTAGGTTTTAAGTTCAATTGTTTTGTACAAGAGTTTAAAGAAGCTAATGCGCTTAAACCAACTACAAACAATACTAATTTTAGTGTATTTTTCATTTTCAATTAATTAAAAGTCAAATGTTAAATTCAATGAATAAACGCGTGGTCTTGGATAAATGTTATTATCAATACCATTCGATACTTCAGGATCTTGTCCGCTGTATTGTGTAATCACAAATACGTTGTTTACAGAGAAAGCAGCATTTAATCCAACTCTGTTTTTAGTGAATTTTAATTTCCCAAATTTGTAACCAATGTTGATGTTATCCATACGGAAGAAATCAGCTTTTTCTAAGTAGTGATCACTCAACAATTGGCGTTCATTACTTTTTAAGATTTCATCATCATAGTATGAAGAAGATAAATTGTTCAATGAACCTGTTGTTCCATTAATTGATTGGAATGTTCCATTTGCAGAATGAATATTATTGTAGATGTATCCACCAAATTCACCTCTCATTGAGAAACCACCAAACCAATTTTTATACGTAACATTCATTGATAAACCAACAAATATATTTGGTGCAGCTTTCTCTGTAATGTAACGGTCATCAATATTAATAACACCATCTTTATTTCTATCAACGTAGGTATCAATTGCACGCCATTTATCAGTAGCTGTAATCTGACCATCGTTGTTGATGTCAATATTTGCTAATTGTCCCTCTTGTCTGATTGTTCCATCGGTGTTGTAAACTTGTTCGTAAACAAAATAAGAGAAAGTTGGGTTTCCAAGTTGGTGAACTTGAACAGTATTACCAATTCCACTTATTCCACCAACTAAAATCCCTGGAGATTTTGGGTCCACTACTTGAGCTAATTTTAATACTTCATTTTTATTGTACGAAACATTCGTCAATAAATCTATACGAAGATCTTTACGTGCAATCAAACCATAGTTCAAACTAACCTCAACTCCAGTGTTACGCATACTTCCAACGTTTGTTAAAATTGCATTTGTAAAGTTAGTTCCAACAGGAACAGGAACAGTTGCTAATAAATCAGTTGTAGTTTTTTGGTAAAAATCAACAGAACCACTTAAACGGTCTTTTTTAATACCAAAGTCTAATCCAACATTGATGGATGCTGTTTGTTCCCATTTTAAGTTAGCATCGTATCCATTTGGACGGTAAACTGTGTAAAATTGTCCTCCAAAAGCATATTGAGCATTTGCAGATCCTTCAAAGAAGTTACCGATATATGAATAATCGCCAATACCATCTTGTTGTCCTGTTACACCGTATCCAGCTCTTAATTTCAATAAGTTCAACCATGTAATGTTTTTCATGAACCCTTCTTTAGAGATGATCCAAGCAGCTGAAACTGATGGGAAAAGACCCCAACGTGTATTTTCACTAAAACGTGATGAACCATCGTAACGTAATGTTGCATTTACAACATATTTATCATTATAGGTATAAATTCCACGTCCGTAGTAAGATAATAAAGCATTTGCCGTGTAAAATGGATTTTGTGCAGCTACAGCAATGATAGAGTCTCTTGCTTCATTATACGTTGCATTGTTTGGACTTGAAGTCTCCCAATTTTGGAACGAGTAACCAGCTGTTAAATCTACTAAATGCTTGCTTTTTTTATCTGCATTGTTATAATTTAGATAAGCTTCAATCAATTTATTACCTTTTGATTGACGGTATTCATTGTAACTACCTCTTGTATAGTAACCACTTGCAGAAGATGCTTTTGTCGTTACAGTACCAGTTCCTTCAGATTGATCTATTCCTAAGTTCAAGACTGCTTTCATTTGAGGGAAGAACGGTAATTTGTATGAAATTTTAGCATTACCAATGTAACGATTTACAGATGATAAATCAGCACGAGAATTAATTAAACCTAATGGGTTTCTTGCTGCTAAAACATTTGGTTTTCCATTTTTGATCCATTCAAAATAACCATCGTAAGAAGAGTTACCAGAATAAACACTTTGAGTAGGGTCAAAAAACGCTGCGCCCAAAGCTCCTCTATTTGCAAACGTAGAATTCGTGTGTACGTATCGATTGTTGATTTCTAATGCTAAATGATTTTTTAAGAACGTTGGTGTTAAATTCAACGAAACAGAAGTTCTGTTAAAATTATCAGTTAATAAAATACCATTTTCATAACGATTTCCAAAAGATAAACGGTATGGTAATTTTTTGATTCCACCCATAATGGAAACATTGTTATCTGTTATAAGAGCTGCTCTAAATACTTCTTTTTGCCAATCTGTATTTGCTGTTCCTAACAATGCTTTTTGAGGTGCTGTTCCTTTAGCATTAACTAAAGCACGGTATTCATCTCCATTTAAAACATCTGCATATTTTGCAATTGTAGATAACGAGTTTTTAGTATCAAAAACAACTTTTAATTTGTCAGATGAACCGCCATCCCCTTTTTTAGTTGTAATTAAAATGACACCATTTGCCCCACGTGAACCATAAATAGCTGTTGCAGATGCATCTTTCAATACTACAAACGATGCAATGTCATTAGGGTTGATCAATGAAAGTGGATTAGAAGCACCAGCAATTCCTCCATTATCTAACGGAACTCCATCAACAACAATTAAAGGATCATTACTAGCGTTGATAGATGTACCACCTCTTAAACGAATTGTGCTTCCACCTCCTGGCGCTCCATCATTCGTATTGATTTTAACACCGGCAACTTTTCCTTGAATCAATTGTTCAGGTGTTGAAACAGAGCCTTGAACGAAGTTTTTTTCATTGATAACAGCCGCTGAGCCAGTTAAATCTTTTGTACGTGTTGTACCATAACCAATAACAACTACTTCATCCAATTCTTTTTCTGCTGACCCAAAATTTACATCTAATACAAGAACTTGACCATTTGTTAGAGACGCTTGTTTTGTGATGTTTTTGTAACCAACATTTTTAAAGACAAGAGTGTATGTTCCTGCTTCAAGTAAGCTGATTTCATAATACCCTTTGTCGTTTGAGAATGCACCACGTGATTTTCCTTCAATCACAACGGAAGCATTAAAGACTGGTTTACCTTCGTCGTCTTTGATTGTTCCTTTGATTACACCATTTTGTCCGAAAACAGTAGTGCCAACAAAAAGAAAGAGCAACGATAGCGCAAACGATTTAATCATCATTTTCATACGTTTTTAGTTTTTGTTTTTATAAGTGAGTTTATAGCTTAAGCGTCAAATATATTAAATTTTTTTAAACGTCAAAATGACACTAAGAAAAAAATTAAGTCTTAAAATGTTAATTCTCCTTTACTATTCAATAGATTAAGGGGTATACTAAGTGTTTTCGTTTTTGAATTATAAGTGAATTTTCTTTTCTTTTTATCGAAAAGCACTTTTTTAGGAGCTTTTTTCACACCATGAATGATAAGATTATAAGATTTTGTTGGGTTGTTTTCTATCCCATCATTAACGATATTGAATTGAATTTTTCTACTAGACCCATTTTTTTGAAAATTCATGGATAACAATCTATATCGCTTTGTTTCAAAATTATTTGGCGTAATTCCATCATCTTCGTATAATTGACCGCTGCTATTGTTAAGTGTTTCATTGTAATAAAAATGTATGTCAATATTTGCAGTTCCATAATCTTCGGTTGCCTTCATTTTTTCAGCCATAGGTATAAAAGCGCCTGCTCGAATGTATGTTGGAATATGATCTATTGATAATTGAACAATTGCAGTTGTTCCACCTTTTATGATTGAATCTGTATAAAAATCAACCCAGTTCGCAGTGGTTGGAAAATAAACTGACTGTACTTGTTCATCATTTGATAGAACGGGTGAAACGAGAATGTCTTTTCCCCATAAATAAGTCGAGCTATTTTCATAAAGTGCTGTATTGGAAGGTTCTTCATAAAACAATGGGCGCATTAATGGATGTCCTAATTGACTATTTTCGAATGCGATCGTGTAATTGTACGGCAACAATTTATAGCGTAATTGTATTGCTTTTTTTACGATTTGTTTTGTTTCATTGTCTTTAAAAACTACTTCTGAAGGAACAGATTCTTGTGCATGTGGTCTAAATATTGGTTGAAAAACACCGTATTGTAACCAGCGAATGTAGAGCATTCGATCATCAATGTCACCAGCAAAACCACCTAAATCAGAATGCATGTAGGCTATTCCTTGTAAACCCATTTGCAAAGAAATTTCTGGTTGAACTTTCAAACCTCCCCAAGAACGATTCACATCTCCCGACCATGGAATCATTCCAAAGCGTTGAGATCCAGCTGCACCTGCGCGCATTAGAATGAAAGGACGTTCTTTTGGCAAGTTGTTTTGATATCCTTCGTGAATCAATTTTGCCCAATCGTGTCCATAAACATTGTGCAATTCATCAGCAGTACCTGTTGCATGCCGCAAAGCACTTGGATGTACTTCTGGTTCTCCAAGATCGCCCCAAAAACCTTTAACTCCCATTTTCGTTAAGTTGAAATAGATGTCCCAAAACCAGGATTTTGTTTGAGGTGAGTAAATATCCAATAAACCGGTGTTTCCAAAATAAAAATTGTAGACAAAAGGATTTCCCAAACTATCGATTGCCAATAATTTTTTATCAACTGCTTCTTGCCATTTTTTAGAAGTGGTTAAAATAAATGGCTCCGTAATTAGCACCGTTTTGATGTTCTTAGAAGCAAAATCGCCAATCATTTTTTGAGGTGTAGGGAATGAATCTTTGTAGAATTCTAAATTTCCCAATGTGCCTTGAATTTCTTTTCCAAACCAATATAAATCTAAAATTACTGCATCTAAAGGAATTGAATCTTGTTGAAATTTAGTTACAACAGACCGAACTTCTTGTTCAGAATGGTATCCAAATCGACTGGCGAAATTACCAAATGCCCAACGAGGGGGCAATGGTTGTCTACCTGTTAATGCTGTATAATTTTCAATGATTTCTTCCCAGTTTTCGCCAGCAATAATTTGGTAAGTTTTACGTCCTCCGATCGTTTCATACACTAAAGTATTGTTGTGTTTTGAATCTAAATCTAAGGTACCAATTGGTGCATTGTCAAAATGTATTAAGTATTTTTCAGATGAAAACACAATCGGTAAGGTGTAATTCATTAATTCTGATTTGTTTTCGTAACCGTAATGCGCTTTGTTATAAAGGGTCAAACGATTTCCACGTCGGTTCATTCCTAATGCTCTTGCGCCACCACCATAAACGATTTCATCAGGAGTTAAATTAAACTCAATTGCTTCACCTTTGTCAATTTTTGTATACCCAATTTTTTCTGAACTCAACAATTTATTCCCTAAAAAATAGCTGATTTGGAAGGGTGATTTTGTTATTTCAACACGCATTTTTGAAGTCGAAATAATTAATTTATTTCCAGCATCTGAGGTACTTAGTAAACCAGATTTTACTGCATGAACTACAGCGTGTGAAACTGCATTCTTTTGTTCATTATTCGGAATAAATGACGTTTCTATAGTTAGTTGATTGTAGGCACTTATTTCATATTGCCCCTCATTTGTTTGAATGCGAATCGTTTCTGGTGTTGAAGTAAACCCAAGAAATTGGCGATTCGGATTTTGACTGTTAACGGCAAATGTTAGTACTAAAAAAACAACACTCGCAAAATAATTTTTTAAAACCATCTTATTTTAATTCAATGATTAAACTTGATTTCCCCTTAATTTCAAGTGATTTAGTAGAAAAGTCAATAGTTTTTTCTGATAATACATCATAACCATTTTTAACGGATCCTAGCATTTCTTGAAAGCGGTCCAACGAACATGTTTGTTGTTCTTTTGAATTGTTGATGATAACCATAACTTTTTCATTTTCTGTATACCTGAAAAACACATAGACATTGTTTTCAGGCACAAATTGAAGCGTTTTACCTAGTTTTAAAGCTGCCGATTTTTTACGATAGTTAAATACTTTTTTAGTAAAAGAATGGTATGCTTCTTGTTCTTTTGTTCGACCTTCTTTCGTAAATGCATTTTTTGCATCATTTTTCCATCCACCAGGAAAGTCTTGCCGAATATCAGCATCTCCTTTGTTTTTGTCACCAGCCATTCCGATTTCTGATCCGTAATACAGTTGTGGGATACCTCGAACAGTTCCAATTAATGTCATTGCAAGTTGGTAATCATTTAATGATGGATAGATTGTGTTCAATCGTTGTGTATCGTGATTTTCAGCAAAAATTAAAATATTGTTCGTGTTGGCATATAAAAAGTCATTTACAAAATTGTCGTAGAAACGCATAACACCTTTATCCCATCCTTGTTTTTCTTCTTTGAATGCTTCAATAATCTCATCATTTAAGGTGAAATCCATCACACTTGGAAGGTACGTATTGTAATGTTGGATGGCACTAATTGGACTATCCTTTTGCCAAAATGATTGATGCGCCTGGTCGTGCATCCAAACTTCTCCAACAATGTTTGTTTTTGGATACTCTTCCATAATTTTCTGTGTCCATTCAGCAATTCCCGCTTTATCATTGTAGATATAGGTGTCTACACGTAAACCATCTACTCCAGAAAACTCCATCCACCAAATATTGTTTTGAATTAAGTAATTTAAAACCAATGGATTACTTTGATTTAAATCGGGCATAGAACGAACAAACCACCCATCAGAATTTATTTTCAAATCTAAGTCTGAACGATTTGGGTCCATTTGAGTCGATGCTCTGAAATTAGTTTGTTTGAATCCAGGAAATTGATGTAACCATGAATAGGTTGGTAAATCAAAGAACATCCAGTGATTCGATCCCCAGTGATTGGGTACAACATCCATGATTACTTTTATGTTTTTTGCATGCGCTTTTTCGACTAATTTTTTATAATCATCGTTTGTGCCGTAACGTGGGTCAACTTTGTAAACGTCACTTTGTCCATATGTATGGTAAGAGTAGTTCGTGTCATTGTCTTCTAATAGTGGAGTTGACCAAATAGCCGTTGCTCCTAAATCAGCAATGTAGTCTAAATTATTGATTATTCCTTGAATATCACCACCGTGTCGTCCACCTGGTTTTTCACGGTTTAATTTTTCAACTACAGATGGATGAGAATCATTTTTTTCATCCCCATTGGCAAAACGATCAGGCATTATCAAATAAACCATGTCTTCAGACGTAAAGCCAACTCTGTTTCTAGAATTTTCATTTCTTACTTTTAGTTCATAAGGAATGGAAAGTTTAGTTTTCGACCCTTGTTTTAACAATATAGAATACGTTCCTGCTTTAGCTCCTTTTGTTTCGATGGTGGCAAATATATAATTGGGATTTTCTGTTTTTGTAACACCAAGTAAAGTCAATCCATCAACGGAAACTGAATAATTGGCTATATTTTTCCCATGTAACATGACTTCAATTGCATGGTGCTCCATGTTGACCCACCAATTTGGCGGCTCAACGTGCTGAAGTAAATCTTTTTGACTGAATAAAAGTTGACTTTGTATAAAAAGGCTAATAAATAAAAGTGTTTTTTGCATGATGATTTAATTTATTCGAACGTGTATTTTTTTTGTGAATTCCCAAATTTATCCCAAAGAATGATTACTTGATTTTTTGTATCAATGGGTATTTTTTGCCCTAAAATAGTGGTCGCTTCAACCGCAATGAAGGGTTCTTTTTCCAATTCATTTATTGATAGAGCACATGGATTTTGTAAATTCTGGAACGGAAGTAATTGTTGAGTTACACTCATTGTTCGTAATTGTACATAATCTTCAATTGAAAAATCAATGTGTCCGCCCCAAGCTGTTGTAATTGCCTCTAAAAAATCGAAATTTGAAAAATTATAATCGTATCCCTTGTAATCATCGTCAAGTGCAGCGGATTCAATTAATGCTTGTTTTTGTTGTGCTAACGAGACAATTGCACTTGTAGTAAAAAATGAATTTATATATAAATCAACATAGTATGTAAATCGATCTTTGAAATAAGGCACAGCCATTAATTTCGTGTATAAAGGTCGAGGATCAGTTGTGTTTCCCCATGTATAAATATTTCGATTGGTCCAATTGATATTCATCCAATCAACACCAAAAGTATTATCCATGTCATATTCAATAAACATAAATTTTCCATCAGAAGGTCGTTGGTATAAATAGTAATTGTTTTTATTAAAAGCATACCCATCCCAATGACCAGTTAATATTTCAACTGCCAATGTTTTTAAATAAGAATCAACGTCAAAAATTGCTTGAATGTCACAAGCAAATGTTGAAGAACTTGCATTTAAAACAGTAATAAATTGAATTAAACTTTGTAGGTTGTTTCCTTGTTTAAGTTCATACACTGGAGTGTAGCTGTTTTCATTAGTTCCTAAATTTTTAAGGTTTGCGCCATAACTTGCTTTTATTAACGTACCATAATAATTTAAAGGGAAACGTTGTTTTAAAAATTGCTCGTCAATGTGTTCTACGTTAATGTAAAGTCCTTTGTATTCATTATTGACGTATAATTTTACATAACTTGTTCTTGGAGCTACAACTCCCGCTTGAACCAACATTTGAGCAGATAAATAAGAACGTAAGATAGAAACATCGTTGTGTTCACCATTCAAATTTAATTTTTCTAAGTTGTTCCATTTCATTCCTTGTGTAAATGAATTAAAGGAAACTTTAAATGATTTTTTTGCGGAATAACGCGAAGTATTTCCACGTAAACGAAAACCAACATTGTAAACCGTATCGTTGAATGTAGCACTTTGATAAACAAACGTTGCAGGATATTCAAAGTTGGCTTCTAAGCTGTCTGGACCAAGGAGCATTGCTAAATCTGAAGGGGCCATTGATATCTTAACTGTTGCCACTTCATTTTGGAGAAATGCAGGAGTGTTTGCAGGATGAATACTTTGGCCAATAAGTTTAAATTGAACCATTAAAACAACAACAAACAACACACTTTTTTTAGCCACCATATTTTTTTTAACAAAAGCTAAATGTAAAAATTACACTAAGCAGTGTGAAAAGTATAAAATTTTAGGGAAATAAGAATTAAAAAAATAAATAATGTGTTTTGAATTAGTTCCAATTTGGAGTCAATTTTAAACGATTCAAATAATTTAATTCGATTTTTTCAAAAGAAAAAATTACATTTATCATCTAAATATGAAATTAGTATAAAGACATTATGAAGAACCCATTCTTAATTGCGTTGTTTTCACTTTTTTTAGTGAATCAACTATCGGCACAAAATTTTTATGATCGTGCAACCGTTCAAACCATTAAAATTTATTTTGCATCGTCAAATTGGGATGCAATTTTGGATGCTGCGACTCAAACAGATGCATATGTAATGGCTGATTCAGTAGTGATTAATGGTGTTGCATTCGATAGTGTTGGAGTAAAATACAAAGGCAATAGTTCATATAATGCGAATAATAATAAAAATCCATTTCACATAAAATTAGATTATATAAAAGGGAAACAAGATTATCAAGGATATACAGATATTAAATTGCAAAATGGTTTTAGTGATCCCTCCATGATTCGAGAAGTTTTATCTTACGCAATTTTAGAGCAATACATGGATTGCCCAAAAGCAAATTTTGCCAATGTTTATGTAAATGGCTCACTTCGAGGGATCTATTCTAGTGCAGAAGATATAAATGATCGTTTCAATGGCGAACATTATTATTCAACAAATGGTTCATTTTTTAAATGTAATCCAGTTGGCGGAGCAGGTCCTGGAAGTACAGTTAGTCCAGATCTTAAATACATCAATGCAGATAGCACTTCTTATTACAACGGTTATGAATTGAAATCTGATTACGGTTGGAAAAATTTAGTTGGATTAATTGATACCTTGAACAATAATTTCTCAGAAATTGAAAAAGTATTGGATGTAGATCGTGCTTTGTGGATGTTGGCTTTTAACAATGTATTGGTTAATTTAGATTCATATTCAGGAGCTTTTCGTCAAAATTATTATTTGTATCATGATTTGAATCACCGATTTGTTTCAACTATTTGGGATTTGAACATGAGTTTTGCTGGTTTCCCTGGAGGAACAGGCTCTGGAGCATATACAGCAACAAGTTTAGATCCACTATCAAATAGCACATCCAATAACCATCCATTAATCAAAAAAATGTTGGCTGATCCTATGTATAAAAGAATGTACATGGCACATTTAAGAACGATTGTTCAAGAAGTTTTTGCTAATCAAAATTTTGTAACAATGGCCAATACGATTCGTGCAACGATTGATGCATCGGTTCAAGCAGACCCTTACAAATTTTACACATATACACAATACCAAAATAGTTTAACTACTGCTGTGACAGGCGGCGGAGGACCTGGTCCTGGCTCATCAATTCCTGGAATTAAAGCCTTAATGGATGCACGTGTTACTTATTTTAATACAAATGCGAATTACATCCTTTCAGCACCAACTATTAGCAATGTTGGTTCTACAGTTGCTGCTCCAAATTATGGTCAAACAGTAACGATCAAAGCAACGTGTTCCAACGAAGCAACTGTGATGATGGGGTATCGTTTTGAACACCCATTGAAATTTACACGTGTTCCAATGTATGATGATGGAAATCACAACGACGGTGCTGCTGGTGATCATGTTTATGGCGCTGCAATTACATTAAATGCAACTACTTTTGAATATTATATCTATGCCGAAAATACCAACGCTGGTTTGTTTAGTCCACAACGTGCTGAACATGAATTCCACTCATTAGCTATAACTATTCCTTTAGCAGTTCAAGGTGATGTTGTCATCAATGAAATCATGGCAGTGAATACACAAACAGCTTATGATTCAAATGGTGAATCCGATGATTGGATAGAATTGTATAACAAAACGAATCATGCAATAGATGTAAGTGGTTTGTATTTAACAGATGACATTTTTAATTTAATGAATTGGCAAATTCCTGCTGGCACTAAAATAAACGCAAATGATGTGTTAATTATTTGGGCAGATAATGATGCGAATCAGTTTGGTTTACACACAAATTTTAAATTAAGTTCAACTGGCGAATCGATTATTCTTTCAAATGGGTCAACTATTTTTGATGGAGTGGATTATTTACTTCAAACGGCAGATATATCCTATGCTAGATGTCCGAATGGAGGTGCAACATTCTCTTTGGTGCAACCAACATTTGATGCATTGAATAATTGTGTTGTTGGATTGAATGAATTGACCGCAGCTTTTTCAATTAAAATTTATCCTGTTCCAGCACAAAATGTTTTAACTTTTGAAGGTCAAGACAAATTATCAGTTGAAGTATTGGATATGCAAGGGCGATTAATTTCCCATTTTAACAAAAATGATTTTTCACACCAATTGAACATTTCAACATGGCAAGCAGGTTGTTACATTACTCGTTTGACAGCAGAAAATGGTAAAACGCAAGCAGTACTTTTTACAAAGGAATAAAAATATAGTTTAATATAAATCCCTCATCTTCAAATAGAAGTGAGGGATTTTTTTTAGGATTAACTTTTTTTCACACACTTATTGTAAAAAATACCATAATTTCTTTGTTTGTATCATTTTATTATTTAATTTCGACACTTAACAAACTAAAATAACGCTATGAATACAAAAAATTTA
>JAHEIL010000009.1:0-29915 GCA_024639405.1 Crocinitomicaceae bacterium
AACAAATTACTCAAATCGTATTTGGGATAACGAAAGCGAAAAGGCTACCTACATTGTGGGTAGCCTTTTTTGCTTTATACACCTTACTTAGTGTCAATTTTACAAACAGATAAATAATAAATAAAAATGAAAGCAGCTCAAGGTTATGAGAACGAATTAAAGTCGCATGTTGAACGTGAACGTGCCGCTGTAAAACTTTCTAGCAAAGTTGGAGAATTACTGTATGATAAAGGAATCGAATTGGTTCTTTTTAGAAATCACTTAACAGATGTTACCATTTCAGAAATTTTAAATTTACATGAATATGCACGTCAAGTGGTCAACAAACCAATTGATGTATTTACCTCATCTGAATTAGCAGAGGAATTATTGAAAATGGATTTAGCTCCAGCAAAATTAGACATTGGTAAATTATCAAGTGAATGGCTAGAAGAACATGCTGCATTTGCTTCAAAAGCGGCTTTTCTAGAAGATAAATTAAAAAACTTCAAAGCTGGTGAAAGCACTTCAATCGAACCTAGAGATGTTGTATTGTATGGTTTTGGTAGAATTGGACGTTTAGCTGCGCGTGAATTGATTAAGCAAGCTGGTAAAGGACAACAATTGCGTTTGCGTGCAATTGTTACACGTGGATCATCTGACGCAGATATAATCAAACGTGCATCTTTGTTAAGAAATGATTCTGTTCATGGCGCATTCAAAGGAACTGTGTTAGAAGATTTAGCAAATAAATCTTTGATCATTAACGGTCAAATCGTTCACATGATTGACGCGAAAAATCCTGAAGACATCGATTACACACACTACGGAATTTCAAATGCTTTGGTGATTGACAATACAGGAGTTTTCACTAATCGAGAAGCCTTATCAAGACATTTACAAGCTAAAGGAGTTTCAAAAGTATTGTTAACTGCACCAGGAAAAGAAATTCCAAATGTGGTATATGGTATCAACCAAAAAGAGTTAGACATTGAAAATGAAACAATTTTCTCTGCTGCATCTTGTACAACCAATGCCATCTCTCCTATTTTAAAAGTAGTGAACGATAAATATGGTGTTGTAAAAGGACATATTGAAACGGTTCATGCTTATACGAATGATCAAAACTTGTTAGACAACATGCACAACAAACCGCGTAGAGGTCGTTCTGCAGCTATTAACATGGTAATTACATCAACAGGAGCTGGAAGTGCTGTAACGAAAGTAATCCCAGATTTAAAAGATAAATTGACAGCAAATGCTGTGCGTGTTCCTACTCCAAATGGTTCATTAGCTATTTTGAGTTTAGAGTTAAATGGAAAAACAACTGTGGATGAAATCAATTCATTGGTAAGAGACGCTGCTTTAAATGGTGATTTAGTCAATCAAATATTCTATTCTTACGATCCAGAATTGGTCTCTAGTGACATAATTGGAAATACATGTTGTTCAGTTTTTGATTCACATGCAACAATCGTATCGAATGATGCTAAAAATGTTGTCTTGTATGCTTGGTATGACAATGAATTTGGATACACAAAACAAGTAATTCGTTTAGCGAAACACGTAACAAACGTTAGAAGAGCAATTTACTATTAATTGCAAACTAGATGCATAAAAAAAGGGTAGAATTAAATTCTACCCTTTTTTTATATTTCAAAATTGATTAGCGATTACCCATCATTTCTTTAGATACTTTTTCCATTTCTTTGAAATCATCACATGCTTTCAATTCTTTTTCCATAGCTTTTTGTTGCTCTACAGTTTTTCCTTCGCCTAATTTTTGGCATTTTTCTAAATCAGCTTTGTATTTCGCTTCAATACCTGACATTTTAGAAGGATCCATTTTCGCATCACGTGCTTCTTTCATCATTTCTAATCCAACAGAAGCACAATTACACACTTCACTTTTACCACAAGAAGCAAGTGCTAAAACTGCAAGCATTGTAGTTGATACAAATATTTTTTTCATAACTAGTTATTTTTGTTAAAGCTACAAATAAAAAGATAAAAAAGGGAGAATCAAACTAAAAGGAAGTTTTATTGCAAACATTCTTTGACTTTCTTTTTGTATTGTTGTCGTTCTCGAGGCGTTGCATTGGCATCATTTAATCGAAAAGCTTGGCATTTTTTATCGATTTCCTCAAACCGAATCAGCAACTGATCCAAGGCTTTTTCTGATAATTTTTGATTTTTTAATGCTTTATTGAGAGAATCGCCTTTTTGGATACATTCACAAAAAGTATATTGCTGTCCATATTTTGTTGCGACTTGTGATTGCAACAATAGTTTTTCTTTTTTTTCTGAAATGTAATTTTGCTTGTGTGTGAAGTCGACAACTTTACCTTTTTGTTCTAATCTCTTTGAAACATGTTGACGTTTAAGATTTCTTTTCCCATTATTTTCACAGGAAAAGAACATGAAAATAAAGATTAAAAAATACAGTAGTTTCATTGAATATATGGTTTAAAAAAAGCCATCATCTTTCGATAATGGCTTAATTATTTTAGTAGTTGATTAAGCAACTAATACATCTTCTGTTGAAGTTGCAATTGCGCTTTTTTCAATTCTCAATTTTGCACCTTCCGCATTAATTAAAACTGTTGAATCAGCAACTTCTAAGATTTTCCCATGAATTCCACCGATTGTCACAACTTTATCCCCAGCTTTTAAACGCTCACGGAATTTTTTCATTTCTTTCTGTTTCTTCATTTGTGGGCGAATCATGAAAAAGTAAAATACTACAAGCATTAATACTAACATGATTATTTGACCTGATCCTCCGTTCATTTTGATTTGTTTTTGATTTATTATTTATTTAACTTTTGCTTTGATGACCACCTCTGTTACGGATGGTTCTGTGTTTGCAACGATTGTTACAGATTTTGCAATAACCCCGCCTGAAAAATTTTCAGTATTTACATTTGCTTTGATAACTCCTTCTTCACCAGGTTGAATCATATCACTAGGTTTTTCAGCGACTGTACACGAACAAGAACCATGAACATCACCAATAACCAATGGATAATCACCTGTATTTTTGACAATGAATTTAGCATTGATGATTTCACCTCTTAAAACAGTTCCTGCGTTAAAAACTGGTTCAACCAACATCGAAGTTTTTTGTCCAACTTCAATAGAATCATTCGATGAACAAGCTGCTAAAACAAAACCAATAGAAAGTATATAAAGAATTTTTTTCATTGGACTAATTTACATTATTTTTTTCAATTGATTAGACCACGTCCGATTTTTACAATTTTCTTTTCTTTTTGTAAGCGATCAATTGCTTTGTCTAAGACACCATTGATGAATCCATTACTTTTTGGAGTACTGTAAAATTTAGAAATCTCAATGTATTCGTTCAGCGTAACTTTTGTTGGAATATTGTTAAAAATTTGCAATTCAGTCAAGGCCATTTTCATTAAAATAACATCCATTTTTGCAATACGTTCCAATTCCCAGTTTTTAGTCAAATCATCTATCAATGCTTCGTTTTCTTTGTCCATTGAAATTGTTTTACGCAACAATTGACGAATAAATTCTTGTTCATCATCATCTTCTTTATACAATGGTAACAAATACAACGGTTCTTCAAGCTCAATTGTTTTCAACGTTTTAATCACCATTGAACAAGCTAAATCAATATCATCCATCCAATGAATGCTTTTTTCTTCGAAGAAATTGTATAAAATTGGAGAATTGGCGATTTCTATTTTAAACAATTCAATTGCGAATGCTTGATCTTCCTCAAAATTTTGTGAACCATTGTTCATGAATTCAAAATACGTTTCACCTTCTCGCAATTGCAAATAGATTTTACGGAACATTTCATGGTGCTCATCTCCTACCCAATTCACTTTTCGGTCTTCTGAAATAGCTCTTAAGGTTTTACTTTCTTCTAATTTCAGAATAATGGCATTGTTAACGAACTTTAAATTAGGATTCATTTCATCTTCCGAAGGACGAATCTTCTTTTTGTTCTCATCTATTCTATTTTGAGCGATTTCTTTTAATTCCGAAAAAGTCAATAACAAATAAATGTACAAGTCATAAATTCGCTCAACAGATTGCATTAATTCTTTTTCTGAATGCCCATAGTTCTCTTCATTGGATTGAAAATAGGCATACAATGTTTGCAATACTTTAATTCTTAAATGTCTTCTGTTTAGCATTTTATTTTAATTATAATGGCAATTTTACATTACCGATTGCTGCAATACGTTCTTCTGCCATTTTATTAGCAATTTGATACGTTGGAACATTTTCCTCCTTAGAACGTTTCACAATGTTTCCAATTGTTTGGTAGATTTCCTCTGCTTTAGACATTGCCCATTCAGCTGACAAACCTTTCACTTCAGAATAACAATTAATTACACCACCTGCATTCAATGCGAAATCTGGCGCATAAATAATTCCTTTCTCCATAACCAAGCGTCCGTGAACATCTTCAACTTGCAATTGATTGTTCGCTGCTCCAGCTATAATAGAACATTTTAAACGTGACAATGTATCATCGTTAACAGTTGCTCCCAATGCGCATGGCGCGTAAATATCCATGTCAACATCGTAAATATCGTTTAAACCAACAATGTGCGCACCGTATTTCTCAGCTACACGTTTCAATGAAGGCTCGTGAATATCAGTAACATAAATTTCTGCATTTTCTTTTGCCAAAGCAGCAACTAAGTACTCTCCAACATGCCCTACACCTTGAACAGCGATCTTTTTACCTGTTAATGAATCTGAACCAAATTGTTCTTTAGCACACGCTTTCATTCCAACATAAACACCATGTGCAGTTACAGGTGATGGATCTCCACTTTTTCCAGGTAAACCAACAACATGATTCGTTTCCATATTTACATAGACCATGTCAGCAGTTCCAATACCAACATCTTCAGCCGTAATGTATTTTCCAGCTAAACTATTGACAAACTTACCAAAACGACGCATCAATGCTTCTGATTTCATGGTTCTAGCATCACCAATGATTACTGCCTTACCACCACCAAGGTTCAATCCTGAAATAGAATTTTTATAGGTCATACCACGAGAAAGTCGAAGTACATCGGTCAAAGCTTCCATTTCATTGTTGTATGCCCACATTCTAGTTCCTCCAAGCGCAGGACCTAAAACAGTATTATGTACAGCTATGATTGCTTTTAAACCTGTTGCATTATCATTACAAAACAACAATTGTTCGTGGTTGTATTTGCTCATTTGAGCCACCACAGGATTTTCAAATAGATTCGTATCCTCAATATTTTTTACCTCAAACATTTTTTAACGCTATATGTTATAAATTTAATTCAAGTTATTGTCTACTTTTGCATCGTTCTGCAATCGTGGGCACAAAAATAGGAAATTAATCGTATGAAGTCACTGAGCTATCTAAACAAATATTTTTTTAAATACAAATGGCGTTTATTATTGGGCACCATTTTCATTGTCATTTCCAACTATTTTGGTGTACAAATGCCTCTTTACGTGAAAAGTACGATTGATGACTTAATGAAATCAACAACTATCACAAGTATTGAAGATGCCTTGTATTTATCGTTGAAAATTGGCGGAATCTATATGCTTCTGTCTTTAATAAGTGGATTTTTCCTTTTTTTAATGCGACAAACCATCATAGTCATGTCGCGTTTAATTGAATTTGATTTAAAAAATGAAATTTATTCCCATTACCAAAAATTAGATTTCACTTTTTACAAAAAAAATGCAACGGGCGATTTAATGAATCGGATTTCAGAAGATGTGAGTCAAGTTAGAATGTATTTAGGTCCTGGAATCATGTATTCTATAAATCTTGTTGCTTTAAGCATTTTGATTATTACACAGATGATTAAGATTAGCCCATACTTAACTGTATTTGTGCTAATTCCATTGCCTATTATGTCATTTTTGATTTACAAAGTATCATCCAAAATGAATTTAATGAGCAAAAATGTTCAAGTAGAACAATCTATGCTTTCAACTTTAGCACAAGAAACATTTGCAGGAATTAGAGTTGTAAAGGCTTATAGCAGAGAAAAAGAAGCACATGAAAAATTTAATGCTACAGCGCAAGAATACAAGTCAAAAAGCATGAAGATGGTAATTTTTAATGCGTTTTTCATGCCGACGATCGTTTTCCTTATTGGTTTAAGTACGTTATTAACAATATACATTGGTGGAAAATTAACTTACAATCATTCGATTTCAATTGGAGGAATTGTTGCATTTATATTTTTCGTCAATAAACTGACATGGCCATTTGCAAGCATTGGTTGGGTAACATCGATCAATCAACGAGCTGCAGCTTCTCAAACGCGTATCAACGAATTTTTAATGACCGAGCCAGCAATCAAGAACGCTTCATCGGAAGTCTTTGATTTTGAGGGTAAAATAGAATTTAAAAATGTTTCCTATACGTATGAAAATTCTGGAATTACTGCGCTAAATAACATTTCTTTTACATTAAATAAAGGAGAAACACTTGGTGTAATTGGTAGAACTGGAAGTGGAAAAACAACTATTTTAAATTTATTAATGCGCCAATTAGATGTTACATCAGGAGAATTATTAATTGATGGACATTCAGTAAAATCAATCAACCTAGATCAATTTAGAGGTCAAACTGGTATCGTTCCACAAGATGTGTTCCTTTTTTCAGATACCATTGCCAACAATATTAAATTTGGAAGTAACGACGCTTCAATTTCAATGGAACGAGTTATTGAATCTGCAAAAAAAGCACATGTTTACGATAACATCATTGCTTTTCCAGATCAATTTGAAACATTACTTGGAGAACGAGGTGTAAATTTAAGTGGTGGACAAAAACAACGTATTAGCATAGCTAGAGCCTTGATTAGAGACCCTAAATTATTGCTATTGGATGATTGTTTATCTGCAGTTGACACAGAAACAGAAGAAATCATCTTAAATCATTTAAAAGAAGAATTCAAACAGCGAACTTCTATCATTGTTTCACACAGAATTTCTTCCATACGTCACGCCAATAAATTAATTGTCATTGACCAAGGAAGCATCATTGAATCGGGTACACATGAATCATTATTAGCTTTAAATGGTGTATATACTGAAATGTATACCAAACAATTAGCTGATGAAAACGACCTGAATCAATCACTTTGATTTTATCCAAATAAATTGCATATTTGTTTCATTCAAATGAAATAGAATTATGGAACAAGATAAAAACAATGAAATTTATTCAAAAGTTGTAAGAGCTGGAAAAAGAACCTATTTCTTTGATGTTAAGGCAACAAAATCGGAAGAATTGTACATAACATTAACCGAAAGTAAAAAAACGATTGACGAAAATGGCATTGAACAATTTCAAAAGCACAAACTCTTTTTGTACAAAGAAGATTTTGAAAAATTCAAAGAAGGTTTAGACGATGTCTTGGAAAAAATAAACGCATTGAACAACCAATAAGATTAAAATTCTGATTTCCAGTACTTAGTTATAAACTTTTTTAACAAAGATTGTCAAACACTTAAAGGGTTTTAACACGCATTTGTTTAATAGTTTCTCTTATTTTTTTTCGTAATTCAAATTCAAACAAGTACTTTTAACATTCAAAAATTAAAATAGAATGGCAAAGATTATTGCAATAGCAAATCAAAAAGGGGGCGTTGGTAAAACAACAACAGCTGTTAACATGGCTGGATGTTTGGGTGTATTAGAATATAAAACACTTTTAGTTGACGCTGATCCTCAAGCAAATGCCACTTCTGGAGTTGGTTTTGACCCTAATAATAGTAGCAATATATACGATTGTTTAATCAATGATGTTGATCCATCTGATTTAATTTTAACAACAAGTAATCCTAATTTAGACATTTTACCTTCACACATTGATTTAGTAGGTGCTGAATTAGAAATGATCAACCTTCCTAATCGAGAACAAATGTTGCGATTAGCACTGAATAAAATCGAAGATAAATATGATTTCATCATCATAGATTGTTCTCCATCTTTGGGATTGATTACTGTAAATGCGTTGACGGCAGCACATTCGGTCATTATACCTGTTCAATGTGAATACTATGCATTAGAAGGTTTGGGTAAATTATTGAATACCATAAAAATCGTTCAAGGTCGCTTAAATACCGATTTAGAAATAGAAGGGATATTATTAACCTTGTACGATACCCGTTTACGACTTGCAAATCAAGTTGTTGATGAAGTTAAAACGCACTTTCAAGAATTAGTATTTGATACGGTTATTCATAGAAATAGTAAAATTGCTGAATCACCAAGTTACGGAGAAACAATTGTAATGTACGATGCGTCGAGCAAAGGTTCAATCAATTACCTTAACTTTGTTCGCGAAGTTCTTCAACGCAATAACTTGACAAAAATAGATAACAACGAAAAATCAATTGAAATAAACGATGAGCTCTAATTCAAACAAACGTTCTGCTCTTGGTAAAGGCTTAAGTGCTTTATTGGAAAATGCTGGTACTGATATCACTTCAAAATCTACAAATGATGGTGGTGTTGGTTCCGTTTCTTTATTACCTATTTCAAGTATCGAAGCAAATCCTTTTAATCCAAGAACAAATTTTGAAAAATTAGCATTGGAAGAATTGAGTAAATCGATCGCTATTCACGGGATTATCCAACCATTGACTGTTCGTAAATTAGGCCGTGACAATTACCAATTAATTTCTGGAGAAAGAAGATTTAGAGCTTCACAATTAGCTGGATTAACAGAAGTACCTGCTTACATTCGTGTTGCAAATGACCAAACCATGTTAGAAATGGCTTTGGTTGAAAACATTCAACGTGAAGATTTAAATGCAATAGAGGTAGCACTTTCTTATGCACGTTTATTAGAAGAATGCAACTTAACACAAGATCAATTAGCACAAAAAATTGCTAAGTCCCGTCCAAGTATTTCAAATCATTTACGTTTGTTAAAACTACCTGCGGATATCCAAGCAAGTGTTCGTGATAATGTTTTATCAATGGGACATGCAAGAGCATTGGTTGCAGCAAATGATGAAGCATTACAATTAGCAATTTTCAATCGCATCATTGAAGACGGTTTATCCGTTCGTGATGCTGAACAATTGATTCGACAAGGATATGTTGAACCTAGATCAACAACATCTACTGCGTCAAAATCAACTGTAATTCCTAAAATCGAAAAGAATCAATCCGTTTTCCAACACCATTTGAGTGATAAATTGTCAACTAAAATTGAGATTAAAAAATCACCAGCTGGAAATGGCAAAATTATTGTGAATTTTAATTCAGAGGTAGATTTAAATCGAATTATTGAGTTATTGAATTATTAATGCGATTAGTACTTTTTTTTGTTTTTTTTATCTTAAATTGTAATGTTTTCGCACAATCGATTCAAACGAAAGTCGACACGGTAAAAGTACATTCACCTAGAACAGCCACATTATTATCCACTTTTATTCCTGGAGCTGGGCAGATTTACAACCATATTGCCATGCCAAAAAGACGAAAAAAAGCATTTTGGAAAGTACCATTAATCTATGCTGGTTTAGGAATCACCACCTATTATTTCATTCAAAACCAAACATTACAAAACGATTTAAAAACGGAATATTACAACCGAAAAAATGGAGGAACGCTCGATGCACAATGGGCGCAATACGATGATTATTCTATTATATTGTTGCAAGACCAATATGCTGGACGACGCGATTTATCAATTTTAGGTATTGGTTTAGTGTATGCGCTTCAAATAGTTGACGCAAACATTGAAGCAAGTTTTGTGAATTTTGATATTTCCAAAGATTTAAGCATGCACATTGAACCAACTTATTTTGGTTCGAATGCATATGGCTTGAAATTTAACTTTAAAATTCGTTAATTTTTATTGCCAACGATTTCGAATCACTTATATTTGTTTACAAAGATGAAAATAGCACTAATAGGATACGGAAAAATGGGAAAAGCAATTGAAGAAATTGCTTTAGAACGTGGACACACAATAATTGCCAAAATAAATACCCAACATCCTATTGAATCCAGTGAAATTTTCGAAGCAGATGTTGCCATCGAATTTAGTAGACCAGACAAAGTAGTTGATCACATTCAATATTGTCTGGATGGCTCGATTCCAATTGTTGTTGGCACAACTGCTTGGCAAGCACATTTTGAAGCAATAAAAGAGCAAACACTTGCTGCTAATGGAAGCTTATTGTATGCTTCTAATTTCAGTATTGGAGTCAATATATTTTTTGAATTGAATAAAAAATTAGCGCAATTGATGCATGGAAAAATCGATTATACTGCATCAATGGATGAAATTCATCATTTGCAAAAATTAGATGCTCCAAGCGGAACAGCTATTACATTAGCACATGGAATCATGGAAAACAATGAAGATTATTCTTCATGGGTATTAGGTGAAGAAAAAAATCCTTACACGACTGATGGTCAACTTGGAATTACTTCTTACCGCCAACCTGACGTTCCTGGAACACATAGTATTCACTACAAATCTGATGTTGACACCATTTCAATTTCTCATGAAGCACATTCACGCAAAGGTTTTGCACTTGGAGCTGTCATTGCTGCAGAATGGTTGCAAAAGAAAAAAGGTGTTTTCACAATGAATGACGTATTAAACTTTTAACAGATGAATGTATTTTATTTTTATTTAATCCTTTTAGCGCATCCTTATTTTGCGCAATGGTTTTTGAGCTTTAAAAAAGCGGGTTATGCTTCATGGTATGCCCTAATCCCAGGATTGAATTATTTTATTGCGTATAAAATTGCCTGCAAGAAGCCATTCTGGGCATTTCTATTGTTATTTCCGGGCGTACATATCGTTATGTGGGCAGTATTGAATGTTTCTTACATTCGAAGATTTGGATATTATTCGTTAGCTGACACTTTTCAAGGAATCTTTTTTCCTTATTTATTATTTGCTAAAATTGCCAAAAATGAAGATCCTATTCTTCCTGAAACCAATTGGGCAAATAGCAGAGAAACTGAAACAAGAAAACAAGGTGATCATTTGGTGTTAGCACTTTCACTTCCGGTTTTAGGCCATGTTATTGCACTCATATTTAATGCCGTAAAACGTGAAAAACCAGGAGACAAATCAAAAGTAAAAGAATGGGGTGATTCAATTTTATTTGCCTTAATTGCTGCAAGCATCATTCGTACATATGTTTTTGAACCATTTAAAATTCCTACTGGTTCGATGGAAAAAACCTTGTTGGTGGGTGACTTTTTGTTTGTAAATAAATTGGCTTACGGACCTAAAGTACCTGTTACCCCTTTCTCATTTCCTTTGTTTCACAATACCGTTCCTTTTGTCAACATCAAATCGTATGCACCAATTGAAACAGGAAACTATTTTAGATTGCCAGGCTTTACGAAAGTAAACCGCAACGATGTAGTTGTTTTCAATTATCCTTCAGGAGATACAGCGGTTTATGATCCTAGAATGCCAGACGGATTGATGGGACATGATTACCATGGAATTGTAAACAATGAAGCATTTATGTTGTTCCAACAAGATCCAGCAGTAAGTAATAAATATTCAATTGCAAAAACATATTATACCGACAGTTTGACTAAAATAAATGGTGACATTTCTAAGGTTGATAGTTTGTGTAATTTATTCTTAAATCAAACCTTAGTTGAGCAATTAGATATTTATAAAAACAAAGCACGTAAAATGTTAGCTGAGGAAAAAATTGCACATCAAAATGGTCAAACAATTCAACATTATGGATTGGTTTATCGCCCAGTTGACAAACGTGAAAATTACATTAAACGATGCGTTGGAATTCCTGGCGATTGGTTGGAAATTAAAAAATCAATCTTATACGTCAACAACAAACCTGCATTTGTTTCTGAGTTCCAAAACTTACAATATACTGCTGAAAATTTTGTTCCTCGTTCTTCAACTTTGATGCGTGAAAAATACAATTTAGAAGACAGTCGTAACGATTATTACACACAAGATGGTGGTAAAACATATGTATTAAATTTAACTAAAAGTCAATTAAAAGCATTGAAAACTGATAACCCTGGTGTGAAATTCAATTTAGTTATTCAAGAACAATATGCGGATGTCAAAGGTTACAAACCTACAGCAGCTGATCGCTTGGGCAACTTAGGACAATTTCCTAAAGATTTGAATGTAAACAATACCATTACAGATTTTACGAAATTTCAAATTCCATTTAAAGGACAAAAAATTGCACTTTCTTCAAAAAACATCGCTTGGTTTAGAAGAATTATCACCGCATACGAAGGTCACACGCTAAAAGAAACCAAAAATGGAATTTTCATCGATGGAAAAAAAGTAACTTCCTACACATTTGCCATGAATTATTATTGGTTAATGGGTGACAACCGATACAATTCAGCCGACTCACGTATTTGGGGATTTGTTCCTGAGGATCATGTTGTTGGTAAAGCTTCTTTGGTTTGGTTCTCAAGTAGTATTGACCCTGCAATTGGAACACGTTGGGATAGAGTTTTCAAATTAATTCATTGATGGAAATTGTTGTTCCAATTAGTTTTTTTGGCAGTTGTGGCTATTTTCAAGTACTTGCAAATGCTAAAACTGTATTGATTGAAACAAAATCACATTTCAACAAAGGATCAATTTCTTCACGGTGTGAAATACTTTCGCCAAATGGAATTCAACAATTACCAATACCTGTGGTACGAAAAAACGGATCTAAAACTCTTTTTGACGAGATATCAATTGCTCACGACATTGATTGGCGCAAGAAAATGTGGAAATCAATAGAAACAGCTTACTCTTCTGCCCCATTTTTCGATTACTATGGAATGGATATCGAAGCATTAATTTATCAGAATGAAACCAATTTATTAGAGTACATCTTGAATTGTACCTATAAAATCATGGAATGGCTTTCATTGGAGAGTGAAATTAAATTTACAACAACTTATTATCAAGGAAATGATAAACTTGATTTAAGATTTTCGAATTTTGATTATTCAGGTGATTTTAAACCGTACATTCAAGTTTTTAATCCAAGTAATGAATTTATTCCCAATTTATCGATTCTGGACCTACTTTTCAATGAAGGTCCGATGGCGCGCAATTGGCTCATTAAAAAATAAGCTATGAAACAATTAATTACATTCGCAATCATTCTTTTTTCATCAGCATTAGTTGCTCAAAAAACAAGTACAATTGCTTTTTACAATGTTGAAAACCTCTTTGACACCATCGATGGAACCAATGATGATGCAGAATTTTTACCTGCTGCGAAATCAAATTGGAATACGACAAAATTCAATGAAAAAACAACGCATGTAGCCCAAGTTATTAATGAACTTGAACAACCTTTAATCATTGGTTTGTGTGAAATTGAGAATGCTTCTGTTGTTAGGATTGTCTTACAAAAAACGAATAATAAATCATTTGGATTGGTACATTATGAAAGTCCGGATGCTCGTGGAATTGATGTTGCTTTAATTTACGATAGCCTTCGACTTAAATTAGCTGCTAGTGGGAACATCCGATTTACTTTACCAGGCCAAACAGCACCGTCAACACGCGATATCGTTTGGGGTAAATTCACCACAAAAAAAGACGTCATTTATGCTTTAGTAAACCATTGGCCAAGTAGAAGAAGTGGTCAAGATGAAAGTGAAATTTTACGTATAACAGCTGCACAAAACGCACGTCACTTCATAGATTCTATTCTGACAATAAACAAAGCAGCTAAAATTGTTTTAATGGGCGACCTGAACGATTATCCAGCTGACAAAGCTCCGCAACTGATTCAAGAAAAATTAACACCTATGATTGTTCCAGCATCTGGAAAATTTGGTGGGACCCACAATTACAAGGACGAATGGCATGTAATGGATCATATTTTTATATCAAATGGATTTCAAGGTAAAAAAGGAATGAAGTGTGTTCCATCATCAGGGAAAATTTATTCTTTTGACTATTTACTACAAACCTACAAAGGTCAAATCGTTCCTTTTAGAACGTTTGGAGGTTCAAAATACATTGGAGGTTATTCCGACCATTTGCCAGTTTCAATTAGTGTTACATATTAATCACTGGTATTTATATCATTACTTGCTTGTACAAATATTTGTTTTGAAGTGATTCAAAAGGTCTGTAAATAAAATAAACTTCATTGTTGTAAACCGCAATCTTATCAACGTATTTGTAGGCTAGTTTTACTTTGTTTTCAATTAATCCAGTTAACAAATTGATTTTGCCAATGTATGAATACCCATCCAATTCAAAATGAGCATAAATCGTTCCGGTTTTTTGATCTTGAATTAAGTTTTTTTTCCAACCAGTTGATTTTGGTTGGTAATGGTGGTAAATTGGTATGCTATCAATCGCATTTCCACTCAAATCGAAAGTATACAATTTATCTTTGTAATAATCAAAGATATAAATCGTATCATTTTTGTGAAACAAAGGCGCATACAATTCTTTGTAATAAATTGATTGTGTAAAATAATTTGCTCCAATTATTACTTCCGCGTCAATTCCCGATTCTAGTTCCCGTTGCCTAGCCCAAAGTTTTGTACGAGTATCCATCCATTTGTATTCAGATCGGTACAATTCCATCATAAATGTATCTTCAATGTGCAGTATTTTCGCGTAGGCAGAATCCTTTTGATCAAAGGAAAAGTAATTAAATGCAGGATAATCTTTACTGAAGTTAGAGAACAACAATTTCGTTTTAAGCGAATCAACAATTGGTGCGATATAAGCATAAAAATAAGCTTTGTCCAATGTAGCAATTCCAATTTTGTTCTCATTAATTTGGAGTCCGTAGATGTGATCTTTACAAACAATGTGCGCGTTTCCTCTAAAATCATGAATCAATTCTTCAGCAACTTCTGGCACTTGAAAAGAATTAATCACTTCTTGTCCATTGTACAAAAGTATTTCGCTTCCATTTTTCAATTGTTTTTTATAAGCCAATAAAACAAGTGAACCATTTTCAATGATTTCAAAATCAGCGACATTTAAAACTGTTGAACCATAAACGGTGTAAGGAGTACCCAACGGCTTTACAGTAATCGTTTTTAAATCAACCACTTTTATAGGACGCAAACTAACTATAAACTCAATAGTATCTAAATTGGATTTTAACTCATAGTTTTTTTGAGTTGTTTCGAACAAGGGATGATTAAATGAACCATTTACCTGACTATTTTTTAGCCATTTTATAGTTAAAACTCCTTTTTGAGAAGCTTTTTTATAAAAGATTTTATCACCAATCTTTAATGTTGCAGTGACATTTTGAACTGTTTCATTGTGCAATTGATCTAAACACGTAAAACGAACAACAACAGAATCATTTTGAACTGTTTGAGCATAAATCAATGATGCATAAAACAGGAAGAGAAGAAATGTTATTATTTTTTTCATTTGAATCGTTTAATGCAAGATGACTAAATTAACAGAATTCCATAAAAAAAGCCTTTCAATTGAAAGGCTTTAAATCTTTTTCTTTTATAATCAAACGATTAAACACCAATTTAAAGGATCTTCCACTTTACCAGCTTTCAAATCATCTAAGTAGTTTTTAATTTTAATTGACGTTGTTCTTGTTTCTAATGGTGGTAATTCTAAAACTTCATCACGGAATCCAATTTTTACAATTGGTGCAATCGTTGCAGCAGTTCCAGCCCCAAAACAATCTTGTAAAGTACCGTTTTTTGCAGCTGTAATAATTTCTTCCACAGAAACTTTACGTTCTTCAACTGGAATTCCCCACATTTTTGCAATGTCTAAAACTGCTCGTTTTGTTGTGCCTCTCAAAATCGTATCCGATTCTTCAGAAGGTGAAATCAAGGTATCGTTCATCATAAATACAATGTTCATTGTACCAGATTCTTCAATGTATTTGTGTTCTTTAGAATCTGTCCAAACCAATTGATGAAAACCTTCTTGTTGTCCTTTGCGAGCTGGATATAATGAAGCACCATAATTACCAGCTGTTTTAGCTCTACCAACTCCACCTACAGATGCTCTTGAGTAGAATTCTTCAATTTTCACACGAACTGGTTCAGTATAATACGATCCAACTGGACACGTAAAAATCATAAATTTGTACGTTTCTGATGGGCGGATACCAATAAACTCATCTGTTGCGAACATAAATGGTCGAATGTACAATGAATAATCGTCCATTTCGGGAATCCAAGCACTTTCAACTTCGACGAATTTACGAACTAACTCAACAAACATTTTTTCAGGAATCACAGGCATGCACATACGTTCGCAAGATTCTGCAAAACGTTTCGCATTCATTTCAGGTCTGAAAATAGAAATTTTACCATCTACTCTTCTGTTGGCTTTCATTCCTTCAAAAATAGATTGACCATAATGTATAGAAGAAGTCGCCGGATGTATCGATACGTTACCAAATGGCAATATTTCTGGCTGTTGCCATTCACCATCTTTGTATTCCATCATCAACATGTGATCTGAAAATATTTTTCCAAATGGTAAGTTAGACCAATCTACTTCTGAAACACGAGATTCAGACGCTTTTGTGATCTTGATGTTAAGCGTTTCTTGCAACATAAATGTAAATTTTCGATGCGAATATAAATAGAATTATCGAGGTGGTAAATTTATTTTTCAGATTGAAGAATAATATTAATTATTTAACAATCTTTACATTGAACGAAGCTAACAATCCTACCATTCCAGGGTAAGAAAATCGAGCGTTTTTAACTACGTTATTTGTAGGATTAATTAAATAACTAGAAGCAGTTGCTAGATTTGCTCCCATTAAATTCGTTCGGTCAAATACAGCATTTTGCAAGTCACAGTTATTAAAAACCGAACCCGCTAGATTTGCTTCAGTGAAATCTGCCTCTTGTATAGTAGATTCTGAAAAATCTGTGTTTTTTAAATTAACTTGATAAAAAGACGCATAATTCAAGTTACAAGACAAAAAACTCATTTCCAATAAAAAAGAATTGCACCCATCAAATTGCAAACCAGCTAATTTACACTGGTTGAATTTTACTGATCGAAAGGCAGTGTCTGAAATCTTAGCCATACTTAAGTTACATTCATTGAATTCGCAATTACTGAAAACAATACTATTCAATGAACTGTAAGAAAAATCACATTCTGAAAAAATACAATTTTCGTATTCTGCTTTTTCCAACGGAGAATCAGCACCATTTATTTTTATAAATGTTTGATCTTCAATAAATTTTCTCATGACATTTTCTCAATTTTTATGGCTTCTAATACATACAAAAGCACAATTGATTCATCTATTTCTGTTGATGCATCGAAACGCATTTGACGCAATGATTTTGTCACTCCTTCTTGTGCATTTACTAATAAATTATTTGCATCTTTTAACTGAGCTCCCTTGTGAAACCAAAGTGCATAATGGTGTTTAAAACCTACTACACTAACTACATTTTTACCATTATAAGTAAAACAAGGTTTTCCCCATTTTACCGACTCTTGAAGTTCAGTTTTACGAATAATGCCCAAAAGTTGATTGATTTGATTCTCCCACATAGAATTCAATTTTCACAAAGTTACAGATTTTTAAACAATACAATATGTTGTTGTCAAAATAAAAAATAAATAAATTAAAGAATTGATTTACAAAATAATAACACAAATAAACTAAAGTATTTAATTAATATTAAAATGAAAATAAAATGATTTAACAAGTAACGATACATTCAGTTTTCTCCATCCAATACACCTATGTTTTCTAAGAAAAATTTCGTAAATTTGACCTACATTTTTCATGGAAAAAAGCAGAGAAATACTAAAAAAAATATGGGGATTTGATTCATTTCGATCCATCCAAGAGACCATTGTTGATGATGCAATTTATGGCCATGATGTATTAGCTTTACTTCCTACAGGAGGTGGAAAATCTATTTGTTTTCAAGTACCAGGAATTGCTCGCGAAGGATTGACACTCGTTATTTCTCCTTTAATTGCTTTGATGCAAGACCAAGTAAACAACCTTGTATCGAAAGGAATCAGAGCAAAAGCAATCATTAGCGGTATGAGTTACCGAGAAATTGACATTATTTTAGACAATGCGCGTTTTGGAGCTATTGATTTTTTATACACTTCTCCAGAGCGCTTGCAATCCAATCTCTTTATCGAACGATTCAAATTAATGAACATAGGATTAATTGTTATCGATGAAGCGCATTGCATTTCTGAATGGGGACATGATTTCCGTCCTTCGTTCAGAGCCATTCATGAATTAAGAGCAATTCATCCAACCGTTCCGTTCATGGCTTTAACTGCTACTGCGACAGATCGTGTTCAAAAAGACATTGTAAAAGAACTACACTTAAATCATCCAAAAATACATGAATCATCTTTTGAACGTTCCAACTTAAGTTATGAAGCTTATCAAACGGTCAATAAACAACAAAAAATTCTCGATTTTTGTCAAAACAATCCAAATACGTGTGGAATTGTCTACTGTCAAACGCGTAAAAGCGTGAAAGAAATAGCACGTTTGTTGCACGCTAACAAGCTAAGTGTTGGAGTTTACCATGGTGGAATGACGAAAGAAGACAGGTCGTTGATGCTGAACAATTGGTTAACCAACAAAATTTCCATTATGGTTGCAACCAATGCTTTTGGTATGGGAATTGACAAACCTGATGTTCGTTTCGTATTGCATTATGAATTCCCACCATCATTGGAAGCTTATTTTCAAGAAGCAGGTAGAGCTGGTAGAGATGGGAATGCAGCTCGTGGAATTGTATTTTGGGAAGAAAAAGATTGTACCGATTTAATTGCACGACAACAACAAGCCTTCCCTCCTATTGAATTGATAAAATCAACTTACCGTGCCTTGTGCAATCATTTAAAAATTGCCTTTGGCTCAGGGAAGGACGAAACATATTTTTTTGACATCGGCAAATTTTGTTCACAATTCAATTTAAAACCAATCGATACCTACAATGCTTTAAAAATATTGGGCTTAAACAATGATTTGGTATTTACGGAAGGTGTTTTTCATCCTACAAAAATTAAACTAGCAATTGGAAATAAGGAATTGTATAATTTTCAAATTCAACATCCTTCATTATTGCCAATAATCACATTAATCACACGTTCTTATCCAGGAATTTTTGACAATTATTTTGAATTACACACGCAAGAATTCTGTAAACGTCTTTCTATTTCAACACAAGAATTAGATCAATTGTTAAAACAATTGGAAAAATATGGAATCATAGATGTTTCATGGCAGTCGAACGACCCATCCGTTACTTTCACTCACGAACGATTGCCAGATGATTACTTGAACCTAAGTACTGAAATTTATTTGGACCGTAAAAATAATGCAGAGAAAAAACTTTCTGCTGCTTTAACTTTTTTACAAACGAACGAATGTCGTTCAAAATTTGTATTAAATTACTTCGGACAAAAAGGCGAAGAATGTGGAAAATGCGATAATTGCCTCAAAAAGAAGCAAAATCCAATTTCTTTTGTGGCAATTTCATCACAACTGTTGGATTTTCTAAACGAACCACATACATTCAATGATTGTTTAGAACATTTTCAATTGGCAGAGGACCATTTGAAAGAAGTTATTAAAACCCTTGAATTAGAGGAGAAAATTATATTTTCAGCAGGAAAATTTCAACGAAATAACGCTTAATTTTTCTCGATGACCATTTTTAAGGAATGAATCTCTTGTTGCAGTTGTTGAATTGAACGACTTAATTCATTTTCATCTAATTTCACATCGGGTAATTCAGGAGAAATGTAATTTACAAAACGCCACATTTCTAAAATTGAATTCGCGTGAACCAAATACGGCTCGTAAAATGTATTTGTCGAACACAATTGAAATGACTGGCTAGATTCAAGTAAATTATGTACCACTTTAAACACAATTCCATCATCCTGTGTAACAACAATACAAGGAGTTCCAGAACGAATTGACATCCAATTTTGCACATATTCTGCAACAACATAAGAACCTTCTACAACTGGAGGCATAGAATCACCTTGAATTGGAAACGAACGATACTTTTTACTTTTAGATAAAAAAGGCAAATGAAAAGTTGGCAATACTTTTAGATAATCAGGATCAGCATAACCAGCAGTATAACCAGCACTCGCTTTCAAAGGAATCATTTCGATTAATTCTTCTTCATTTTGATCTACCATCGCTGTCAACACCCTTAATTTCTGGCCTTTTAAATCAGTGAACAAACCTTTGTCTAAGCGTTCCCACTCGTTTTCACTATATGCTTCAAAATCTTTACGAACTAAATCGTCGATTGACACCTTGAAATAATCACTAAAAGCAATTAAACTATCTAAATTTGGTTGTGCCACACCATTTTCATATCCACTATAGGTTGATCGGGTTAAATTCAAATCTTGAGCAACTTCTTCTTGCGATTTTTTCAATCGTTTTCTGAGTAATTTTAGGTTATTCCCGATTTCCATAGTTTTTATTTTAGATGACAAACATATTAAATTCTTAATTAATAAGCAAATTTTTGACACATTTTTAATCAATTTATTCAATCCTTCAATTTAACGCTTGCTTTTGTGCTTTCAAACAATCTTTTTAGTTATCTTTGATTCATGCAATTTGTTCGAAAAATTCTATTTCCTTTTGCAATCCTCTACGGATGGATTACTTTCTTTCGAAACAAATTATTCGATTGGGCTTTTTTCAAAAGCTATGAAATTCCTCAAAAATCTATTTGTATTGGCAACTTGAGTGTTGGTGGTACGGGAAAAACACCTTTAGTTGCTTACCTTGGAGATCATTTTAATAACAAAATGAAACTTGCGATTTTGAGTCGTGGCTATGGAAGAACTAGCAAAGGATTTTTAGAAGTTTTTAACGATAGCTTAAGCGAACAAGTTGGAGATGAACCCTTGTTTTATGCTCAACGATTTGATAAAAACACGCGTGTTTTTGTTGCAGAAAAAAGAGCGGAAGGTATTCAACAAATAGCAAACACTTATCCGGAGAACAACTTGCTTTTATTAGATGATGCATTCCAACATCGTGCCGTAAAAGCAGGATTTTCAATCGTTTTAACCGATTTTTCTTCCCCATTTTTCAATGACAATTTATTGCCAACTGGTAATTTGCGGGAATACGCTAGCGGAGTAAAACGTGCAGATTGTGTCATCGTTTCAAAATGCCCTACCTCACTTTCACCTGAAATCAAAGAAAAATATATCGGAAAAATCGCTTGTTCAAACGTATTTTTTTCTTCAATTGTTTACCAAGATATTCTTCCAATTGGTTCGCCTAAAACTCAAATCAAACACGTGTTATTAGTGACAGGAATCGCTAATCCTCAACCATTAATAAATGAATTGAGCAAGAATTATACAGTCGAAATTATTCAATTTGACGACCATCATTCGTTTAATCAAAAAGATATCGAAAAAATTCACCAAAAATTTGATACTTTTGTACAAGAAACGTCTATTATCTTAACTACAGAGAAAGATTATACACGTTTAAAAACACATGTGAAGGAGTGGAAAATAATCAATTATCCTTGGTATTACCAGCCCATCGCATTGAAAATTGAAGAAGAAAATAAATTTATACAATTAATCGAACGTTATGTTAACGCAATTTAAAGAATCAGTTGCTTACATTCAACAAAAAACGAATGTTCAACCTACAATTGGAATTATCTTAGGAACTGGATTAGGTGGCTTGGTACACGAAATCAATGTCATCGATGAAATTCCATACCAAGATATTCCAAATTTTCCAATTTCAACCGTTGAAAGTCATTCTGGGAAATTGATCTTTGGAGAATTAGGTGGAAAAAAAGTAGTTGCAATGCAAGGTCGCTTTCATTTTTACGAAGGCTATTCGATGCAACAGGTAACGTTTCCAGTGCGTGTAATGAAATTATTGGGAATTGAAAAATTGTTTGTTTCAAATGCTTCGGGTGGTGTAAATCCGGACTTTGAGGTTGGTGAAATCATGATTCAAAATGACCATATCAATTTATTCCCAGCTCATCCGTTAATTGGTAAAAACTTTGATGAATTAGGACCTCGTTTCCCAGATATGAGTGAGCCTTACGATCCAGCAATGATTGCATTGGCTCAACAAATTGCAGCAGAAAACAACATTAAAGTTTCAGTTGGAACCTATGCTGGTTTAACTGGACCAACGTTAGAAACGCCTGCAGAATATGGTTATGTTCGAGCAATTGGTGCAGACGCAGTTGGAATGTCAACAGTTCCTGAAGTGATCGTAGCGCGCCATATGGAAATTCCTTGCTTTGCGATTTCAATCATTACAGATTTAGGGGTTCCAGGAAAAATTCAAAAAGTAAGTGTTCAAGATGTAATTGCCGTTGCATCACGTCAAGAACCTAAAATGACAAAAATTATGCGTGAATTAATTGCACGTATTTAAGTATATGAAAGAAGAAATTAGATCAAAATACGAAGCCGTAATTGGTTTAGAAGTTCATGCTCAAATGTTGACAAAATCGAAAGCATATTCGAACGATGTCAATGAATTTGGTGCGCACCCTAACAACAATATCAGTGCAATAACTTTGGGTCACCCGGGAACATTGCCAAAAATGAACAAAAAGACCATTGAATATGCCATTAAATTAGGATTGGCATTGGGATGTGACATTGCTCGTGATCAATATTTTGCCCGTAAAAATTATTTTTACCCCGATCTTCCAAAAGGTTATCAAATTACCCAAGATAAAACACCTATTTGTACTGGTGGTTTTGTTCACATTAAATTAGAAGAAGGAACCGAGAAAACAATTGGCATCACACGTATTCACATGGAAGAAGATGCTGGAAAAAGCATTCATGACGTTGATATTTACGATACATTAGTTGACTTAAACCGTGCAGGTGTTCCATTATTGGAAATAGTTTCTGAACCAGATTTACGTTCTTCACAAGAAGCATACTATTATTTGACAGAGATCAGAAAATTGGTGCGTTACCTTGATATCTGTGATGGAAACATGGAAGAAGGTTCGATGCGTTGTGATGCAAATATTTCTGTTCGTTTAGTTGGAGCTCCTGAATTCGGAACGAAAGTTGAAGTAAAAAACATGAACTCTATTCGTAACGTGCAACGCGCCATCGAATTTGAAATCAACCGTCAAATTGAAGAACTTGAAAACGGTGGAACACTTTCTCAGGAAACACGTTCATTCGATGCCTTGAAAGGAATAACGATTTCTATGCGTTCGAAAGAAGCAGCAAATGATTACCGTTATTTTCCAGAACCAGATTTATTGCCTTTAGTTATTGATGAGCAACAAATCAATGCGATTCACGCTGAAATGCCAGCGCTTCCAAGAGAATTATTCTTGAAATACACCAAAGAATATGGTTTATCAGAATACGATGCCTACATTCTGACGGATACCAAAAGCATTGCCAATTATTATGAAACATTGCTTTTGCATACAAAAAACTACAAATCAGCAGCCAATTGGTTGATGGGTGACGTGAAATCATACTTGAATCAATTCGGTGTTGAAATTGATGCATTCCCTATTCCTGCAATTAGAATGGCAGAATTAATTGCATTAATTGACGCTGGAAAAGTATCCACTTCGATTGCTTCTCAGAAAATATTCCCAGAGATGTTGGTAAACCTAACGGATACTCCATTACAAATTGCTGAAAGGTTGAATTTGATACAAGATTCAAGTGAAGATGGAATAAGTACATTTATTCAAGAAGTTATTGCTTCAAATCCTTCAGAAATTGAACGCTATAAAAATGGTGAAAAACAGTTGATGGGCTTTTTAATGGGGCAATTAATGAAAGTATCCAAAGGGAAAGCAGATCCGAAAGTAGCGAATGAATTGTTACGTAAATCATTAGAGAATTTATGAGAAAGTTAAGCTATTTCTTTTTTCTTTTGATCGTTTTAGGAGCTTGTCAATCGAAAACAACACCTGAAACGCAACTAGAAGATAATTTCACCATTAGTGGGACAATTTCACAGGCAGATCAGGCAACATTGTACTTGGAAGCTTTCAGTCAAAAAGGAACAATTGAAGTAGCAAAAACAACCATTCAAGGTGGTGGAAAATTTTTAATGAAAGGGAATATTCCTGGATTTGGGATTTATCAATTGCGTTTGGGAGAATCTCCCGACAAAATTATTCCTTTTACCATTGCTCCAAAAGAACACATTACACTTGCAACATCTTTTCAAGATTTTTTAGGTAAACCAAATGCTGCGGGGGCTTCTTGGACAAAAACATTGAATGCATACATGCCAATCATGTTAAAATTTGCTTCTGACCAACGCGAAATGCAAGCAGCATCTTCAGATTTGAGTGATGGTGAAATTGCAGCTATTTTTCAATCTATCAAAAAGCCTTTAGATGATTTTTCTATCGCTGAAATGAAGAAAAACCCGAGTAATTCATTCAATATAATTTTGTCTACCTCTGCTACACCAGCTATGGGATTTGACAATTGGGATCCTGAAAACATTTCGGTTTTACAAGAAGTTTCGCTTGCTTTGAATAAGAGATTTCAAAACAATCCGATTGTTCAAACATTGGAGAATCAAGTTTTTCAAATCAATAATGCATACAATGAATTTAAAAATTCAACAGGTGTTGCTTCCTCTATTTTAGCTCCAGAAATAGCATTACCTTCTCCTTCAGGAAAAATAATGAAGCTTTCTTCGTTGCGAGGATCGATTGTATTGCTTGATTTTTGGGCTTCATGGTGCAGACCTTGTCGCGGAGAAAATCCAAATGTAGTTCGTTTGTATAAGAAATATAAGAACAAAGGTTTCACTGTTTTCTCTGTTTCATTAGATGAAGATCCTGCCGCATGGAAACAAGCTATTGCTATGGATGGATTAGTTTGGCCTAATCACGTAAGTGATCTAAAAGGTTGGAAAACCCCTTTGGTGCAAACCTATCAATTTGACGGCATTCCACACACTGTCTTAATCGGAAAAGATGGAAAAATTATTGCAACTGGATTAAGAGGTGAAGCATTGGAACAAAAATTAGAAGAACTTTTAAAAAATTAATTTATGCGTAGTTTTAGCTTATTCATTCAACTTATTCTTTCGACAACACTTTTTGCACAAGCACCAATAAAGGTTTCTGTTTCGGGAGAACTTTTCAATGTGAATTCTGACTCCATTAGTATTGCACAATATTATGGTACACATTATGTTGATTTTGCCAAAGCAAAGTTGAGTAAAAAAGGTGTTTTTGAAATCAATGCCAATTTACCAGCTGCTGATTACTATGTGTTAAAAGTTGGTACGAACCACGTAAACTTGATTTTACGCAACAATTCTAACATCAAAGTATACGGTGATGCGTCGAAAATAGCTGAATTTTCAAACATTGTAGGTTCGGATGAATCTGCGAACATGAATAATTTCATTAAAGTATTATCGGTTTGGAATGCAAAAAGAGATTCAGCAGTTCGAATTTTACAAGCAACACCTGAAAAGCAAGAAGAAATCAACAATTCAATGCAAGGTGCTTACACTAATTTCCAACGAGATTTACAAGCATTTGCAAGTCAAAATCAAAACTCAGCAGCATTAATGCCTGTAATCAGTGTAATTGACAAAGAAAATGATTTTGCTTCGTTTGAATCGATTGTTAGTCAACTGAATGTTGGTTTTCCTGAATCGAATTCTGTGAAAGAATTGATGCGTCAACTAACACAATTAAAAGCACAAAAAGAAGCTGCTAATTTAATAGCCCCTGGGAAAGTTGCTCCAGACTTTGAAGAATTGAAATTAGACGGTAAAACAACGATGAAATTATCTGATTTACGCGGTAAAATTGTGTTATTGGATTTTTGGGCATCGTGGTGTGGACCATGTCGCAAAGAAAATCCGAACGTTGTTCGTTTGTATGAAAAATACAAAAATGATGGTTTTACAGTGATGAGCGTTTCATTGGACAAAGATAAAAATGCATGGGAAGCTGCCATTCAAAAAGACAATTTAACTTGGCCAAATCATGTGAGTGATTTAAAACAATGGCAAAGTAAAGTAGGACAATTGTACCAAGTAAAAGGAATTCCGTTTACAGCTTTATTAGACAAAGAAGGGAAAATTATTCAAACCAATTTACGTGGAGAAGCGTTAGAACAAGAATTAAAACGCCAATTTGGCCACTAAAAAAGCACTTTGAACAACACTAAAAAAATATATTTCGCATCCGATTTTCACTTAGGTGTTCCAACGTACGAAAAGAGTTTGGAACGCGAGAAGAAAATTGTTGCTTGGCTCAATCACATTGAAGCTACAGCACTTGAGATTTTTTTAGTGGGTGATATTTTTGATTTTTGGTTTGAATACAAGCATGCCATTCCAAAAGGATTTGTGCGCTTGCAAGGAAAAATAGCTGAATTAACTGACAAAGGAATTCCAGTCCATATTTTCACAGGCAACCACGATATGTGGATTTTTGATTACATCCCAAAAGAATTGGGTGTTCAATTACACAGGGCTCCGATCGTGCGAGAATTTTTTGGAAAGAAAATCTACATTGGTCATGGTGATGGTTTAGGTCCTGGTGACAAAGGCTACAAATTCTTAAAAAGAGTTTTTGAAAACAAATTTTGTCAGTGGTGTTTTGCCCGCCTCCACCCTAACTTTGGTTTTTGGCTGGCTAATTATTCTTCCAGAAAAAGCAGAGCAGCCACAGGAAATGATGATGAAAAATTCTTGGGCAACGAAAACGAATGGTTGTACATTTATTGCCAAGAACAACTCCAAAAACAACATTTCGATTATTTTGTATTTGGCCACCGCCACTTACCATTAGATCTTCCCTTAAATGAACGAGCGCGCTACATCAACCTCGGCGACTGGATTCAATATTTCACTTACTTAGAAATTGGAGAAGATGGTGGTGAGTTGAAGAAATGGGATTGATTGGTAGACCTCGAATTTTATAATTATTGAGCGTTTCCTCTTTACATTTGTCAGAGTCAATAAAATCAGTCGAACAAAACACTAAACATTACTTTTTACACGAATTAATATTCCTTTTTCTTTCGTGAAATTCCGAAACAAATTTCATTCAGGTTTGTTGTAGATATATACAGTTAACCAAGAATTTAAATTTAGTTTCATGAACAAACTTTTTATTAACGCAGATGGAATTGAGGCATTTGAAAAACAGCATAGAATCAATTTAATCAACAGTATTGGCGGTTTTAAAAGTGTTGTCTTGGTGGGGACTAAAAATCAACATGCAGAAAACTTAGCAATCTTTAGTTCATTGGTGCATATTGGAGCACATCCACCGTTGGTTGGATTGATTTTTAGACCGAGTCCGCCTGAACGTGATACCTATCAAAATATTTTAGATACCGGATTTTATACTATAAATCACATTAATTCATCTTTTTTTAAACAAGCGCACCAAACTTCAGCACGATATGATGCTGGAATTTCCGAATTCACAGAAGTTGGCTTAACGCCTGAATACAAAGAAGCATTTCAAGCGCCTTTTGTAAAGGAAAGCACCATTCAATTAGGTGTTGAATTTCGAGATAAATTTGAAATTCACTTAAACAATACAACCATGATTATTGGTGAAATTACTCAAATTCATATACCTAAAATATTTTTAAATGAAGATGGATTTGTTGATTTAACAGCGAGCGATTGCATTACGTGTTCTGGTTTAGATAGTTATCATTCAACCCAACAATTGGACAGATTGAGTTACGCAAAACCAAATTTACCAGTTACTTCTCTTTTAAAGAATGATTAAAACTGCCATCAATATTGTTTGGTTTAAACGTGATTTGCGTTTGCAAGACAATGAAGCTTTGTGGGCAGCGCAACAAGAGAAATTGCCAATTTTATTTATCTATTGTTTTGAACCTAGTATTCAAAATTACGACGATTCAGATGTGCGTCATTGGCGCTTTGTATTCGAATCTATTCAAGATTTACAAAATCAATTGCACCAACTTGAAGTCCAAGCTACAATTCACATTTTTCATCAAGAAGCTTTGTTTGTATTCGAGCAATTGTCTCAACTTTTCACAATAAAATCTGTTTTTTCTCACCAAGAAACAGGCAATCAATTGACGTTTCAACGCGATAGATCTGTTGGAGAATTTTTCCACAAGCAACAGATTAATTGGCACGAAAGTCAAACCAATGGTGTTATTCGAAAGTTAAAATCGCGTGAAAATTGGGATGCATTATGGAAACATAAAATGACTTCCAGTCCCGTCTCATTTTCGGTTCAAAACACTGAATACATTCGCCTAGAAGAAGCAATTCACAAACTATTAAAAGGTTCAGATTTACCCGCAGAACTTCAAGAACGCAATCCAAATTTTCAACAAGGAGGTGAATCCTTTGCTTGGCGCTATTTGAACAGTTTCCTCACCAATCGTTCGGTTAATTATAGCAAACACATTTCAAAACCTGCGCTGAGTAGAACCGGATGCAGTCGTTTATCGCCTTACATTGCCTACGGTAATATCAGCATGCGCATGGTGTACCAACAAACGTTAAAACACTATCAAACAACCAGTAACAAACGTGCATTGGCCAACTTTGTTTCTCGTTTGCATTGGCATTGTCACTTTATTCAAAAATTTGAAAGTGAATGCCGCATGGAATTTGAAAATGTCAATCGCGCCTACGATAAATTACCCAAAAACAGAAATGAAGCATACATTAAAGCTTGGCAAACAGGTCAAACAGGCGTTCCAATTGTTGATGCGTGCATGCGGTGTTTGGTTGAAACAGGCTATATCAATTTTCGCATGCGTGCAATGGTTGTTTCTTTTTTCGTTTTCAATCTGTGGCAAGATTGGCGCGATTTACATTTTTTAGCCCGCCAATTTTTAGACTACGAACCGGGAATACATTATCCACAATTGCAAATGCAGGCGGGTGTTACAGGAATCAATACCATTCGTATATACAATCCAATCAAAAATTCAGAAGATCACGATCCGGAAGCTGTTTTTATCAAAAAATGGTTGCCAGAATTAACTGAAATTCCACCGCATCTCATTCACGAACCATGGAAATTAACGTGGATGGATCAACAACTATATGGGTGTGAAATTGGAAAAGATTATCCCTTTCCAATTGTTGACATTGATGAAACTAGAAAATATGCCAGTGAAATTGTATGGAAGTACCGTAAACAAGCTTCTGTAAAAGTTGAAGGCGCTCGCATTTTGAAAACACATGTTAGACCAGCAAAAGTAAAAAAAGCATGAAAGGTGTGAAAAAACAACATTTACCAAGTAAAATCTGTATCGTGTGTGAACGACCTTTCAGTTGGCGAAAAAAATGGGAAAAAGTTTGGGAAGAAGTAAAATATTGCAGTGATCGATGTAGAACAAAAAAAACAACAACATGAAGAATCCAACGACTTTACGTCTCATACTTGGCGATCAATTGAACGAGCAACATTCTTGGTTTAACGAGATTTCATCCTCTGTGACATACGTTATGATGGAAGTGCGAACAGAAACAGACTACGCCCAACACCACATACAAAAAGTGCTTGGCTTTTTCACTGCAATGCGTAATTTCGCTAATTGGTTACGAGCTAAAAATCAAAATGTTATCTATATAAAATTAACTGACGATAATAACCTTCAGTCATTTAGTGCGAATCTTCAAGCAATTATAGCATCCAATCAATTCGAAAAATTTGAATACCAATTGCCCGATGAATACCGATTGGATCAAGCCTTAACTCACTTTTGCTCAACGTTAACAATCCCCTATTCCGCTGTAGATTCTGAACACTTTTACACAACTAGAACTGAACTAAGCGATTTTTTCGCGAGTAAAAAAACTTTTATAATGGAAAGTTTCTACCGGAACATGCGAACAAAACACAATGTGTTAATGGATGGAAGTCAACCCGTAACAGGGAAATGGAATTACGATGATGACAACCG
>JAHEIL010000009.1:30015-39120 GCA_024639405.1 Crocinitomicaceae bacterium
TCGCGAGTAAAAAAACTTTTATAATGGAAAGTTTCTACCGGAACATGCGAACAAAACACAATGTGTTAATGGATGGAAGTCAACCCGTAACAGGGAAATGGAATTACGATGATGACAACCGCAAAAAAATTCCTAAAAACCATGTTCCATCTGCGCCACTAGTTTTTAAGAATGATGTTTCTGAAGTATATGATGAACTTATCTTATCAGGAATAAAAACCATTGGGAATTGTCAACCAAAAGCGTTTATTTGGCCTGTCAATAGAAAACAATCATTAGAACTATTAGCTTATTTCATCGAAGATTGTTTGCCGCTTTTCGGGACATTTCAAGATGCAATGGCTCCAAATCAATGGTCGCTTTACCACGCACGAATTTCATTTTCAATGAATACAAAAATGATTTCTCCAAAAGAAGTAGTTAATGCTGCAATTGCTGCTTGGGAAGAGAATCCGGAGCGAATTGCTTACAATCAACTAGAAGGTTTTGTGCGGCAAATTATCGGATGGCGGGAATACATGCGGGGAATTTATTGGAATCAAATGCCTGCATATCAAACAAAAAACTTTTTTGATCACCAGAACAAACTTCCTGAATGGTTTTGGACAGGTGAAACAAAAATGAATTGTTTGAAAGACACCATCAACCAATCGTTGGATTACGGTTATGCGCATCACATTCAACGCTTGATGATTACTGGTAATTTTGCATTATTGGCCGGAATTCATCCAGATGAAGTAGATGCTTGGTATTTAGGAATTTATATCGATGCAATTGAATGGGTTGAAATTACGAATACCCGCGGTATGAGTCAATTTGCAGACGGAGGAATTGTTGCAACGAAACCCTATGTTAGTTCAGCTACATACATTGATAAAATGAGTCATTATTGTGGGACTTGTTATTACTCAAAAGCAATTAAAACTGGTGAAAAAGCGTGTCCATTCAATAGTTTGTATTGGAATTTCTATGATCAACACGAAGCATTGTTGGCTAAGAATCCACGAATTGGAATGATGTATGCCGTTTGGCGAAAAATGGCACCAGCAGACAAAACAGCCTTATTAGAACAAGCACAGTATTATTTAAATCACATCAACGAGTTATGAAAACAGCAATCATTTGGTTTAAAACAGATTTACGTTTGCACGACAATGAAACACTTATCAAAGCCATCGAACAGAATGACCAAGTTATTCCAGTTTATTGCTTCGATGAGCAACATTTTCAGCTTACAAAAAGTGGCTTTAAGAAAACAGGTGATTTTAGGACACAATTCATCCGTGAAGCAGTAAAGGATTTACAAGAAAACCTGCAAAAAAAAGGTTCAAATTTATTAATTGTTGTTGGGAAACCAGAAATTGAACTACCAAAATTAGCTCAAGCCTACAATGTTCAACAGGTTTATGCTAAAAAAGAAGTCGCTTACGAAGAAAAAGCAACTTCAACTTTGGTTGAAAATGCACTTTGGAAAATCAAATGCGAATTAAAAACATACAGTACAAGCACACTTTACAACGCTTCCGATTTACCATTTTCCATTCGTGATATTCCAGATATATTTACTTCTTTTCGTAAAAAAGTCGAAAAAGAAGCGCGAATTCGTGCTGTATTTGAAGCCCCTGACACAATAAAATCTCCGACTTTACCAACTACAGAACTGCCAACATTACATCAATTAAATGCAGAAGAAGTAATGCAAGATGAACGAGCTGCTCTCGTTTACAGAGGAGGAGAAACAGTTGCGCTTCAACGCTTGAAACATTATTTTGAAGAAAGTCATGCTATCGCCAGTTACAAAACAACAAGAAACGGATTAATTGGACCGGATTATTCCTCAAAATTTTCCGCATGGTTGGCTTTAGGGTGTATTTCACCGCGTTTTATTTACGACCAATTAAAACACTACGAAAAAACGTTTACAGCCAATGAATCAACCTATTGGTTATATTTTGAATTGTTGTGGCGTGATTATTTTCGGTTCATGTTTAAAAAATACCAAACTTCATTTTTCTTAAAAAATGGTTTTCAAGATAAACCGATTATAACAGGTACAAACCAATATTTAGTTGAAAAATGGATCAATGGTTCAACAGGTCAAGATTTCGTAGATGCCAACATGAACGAATTGAAATTGACAGGTTTTATGAGTAATCGCGGTCGCCAAAATGTTGCCAGTTATTTTTGTAACGATTTGAAGTTGGATTGGCGCATTGGTGCTCGTTACTTCGAAGAACAATTAATTGATTACGACGTGTGCAGTAATTGGGGTAATTGGGCCTACCTTGCAGGAGTTGGAAATGATCCTAGAGGAACGAGGGCATTTAATTGCGAAAAGCAAGCCAACGACTACGATAAAAACGGTGCATATCGGAAATTGTGGTTAAGCAAAAAGCCCAGTCGTTAAACTGGGCTTTTCTATGTAGCGAGAGAGAGATTTGAACTCTCGACCTCAGGGTTATGAATCCTGCGCTCTAACCAACTGAGCTACCTCGCCATAAATCTTGCTTAAACAAGCGTTGGTTTTGAGGGTGCAAATATACATTATTTTTATATATTAAGAATAGTTGCGCTCCCTTTTTTTAAAAATTATATCATTTATTTGATAATGAACAATTTGAAGTAATTCAATAAATTGTAAAAATTAAATTTTTATTAAATTCAATAGAATGTTAATAACAATTAAGCAGCTGAAATTCAACGAATGAAAAGAATTTTGTAAATTGCAGGAAATTATAATACTGCAGATTGCTACTATGAGTGAAAAAATTAAAATTTCTTTTGAATACCTATTAAAAACATCGCCAAAAGTCTTGGAAGCAATGATAAGCACCCCAAGTGGATTAAGTGAATGGTTTGCAGACGATGTAAACATTAAAGATGATATTTACACATTTATTTGGGATGGTAGTGAAGAAAAAGCACGTTTATTAAGTAAAAAAGGACATTCAAAAGTTCGTTTTCAATGGGAAAAAGATGAAGACACAGAATATTTCTTTGAACTTGAGTTTGAAGTTGATCCAATGACGAAAGCTGCAGTATTAAAAATCAATGATTTTGCCGAAGAAGACGAAGTAGAAGAAGTTACCATGTTGTGGGAACAACAAATTCACGATTTAAAACGTGTTTTAGGCGCATAAGCAGGTTATTCTAGCTTCAATTAAATTCGTTTTCTTATCTTTGACCGAATAAAAGAAATTTCATTTGAAACGGCTATACGTTTTTAGTATTCGAACTTTTGCAGGTCCATTTTTTGTGACGCTGGCAATCTCTATGTTCATACTTGTCATGCAATTTTTATGGAAATACATTGACGATTTGATGGGCAAAGGCTTGAGTACATTTGTCATTTTAGAATTGTTGTTTTACGTTTCAGCGAGTTTAATTCCTTTAGCTTTACCATTAGCTGTTCTTTTGTCATCGATTATGACAATAGGAAATTTGACTGAAAACAATGAACTAACAGCTTTAAAAGCTAGTGGTCTATCTTTGTACCGCATCCTTCGTCCTCTTACCTTTTCAATTATTGGAATTGCTGCTTTCACTTTATATTTCTCGAATTACATTATCCCTGTTGCCAATTTAAAATGGCATTCATTGATTTATGATATTCAAAACACCAAGATTGCTTCATTAATAAAACCTGGTGTTTACAGCAGAGAACTAGAAGGTTACGCCATAAAAGTAGATAGTGGAAAAGGAAACACGTTTAAAGGCATATTAATTCACGATCATACCAATCCGAATGAAATTAAAACAATTCGAGCTGAACAAGGTAAAATGTTTAAAACAGTAAACGGTAAAAATTTATTTTTTGAATTAAAAAAAGGAATTGTGATGGAAGAATTATCCATTCAATCTCCTAGCTTCGATCCAAAAGGCGCTATTCACCCAAATAAAAATAACAAACGACCTGCACGTCGATCTAGTTTTGAAGTGGCAACCTATAAAATACAAATGGATGGATTTTCATTGAAACGTTCACAAGATGAAATGTTTGCTGATAAACACGAAATGTTAAATGTTTTTCAAATTTACCATGAAATTGATTCAGTTCAAAAAAATGGAGGCACTACCCTCTTGAATTTCTTACAAAGCTACAAATACGATCATCCCTATTTTCAAGCCATTTATTTCAAAAAAGATTCGATGAATGGAGGAGGAAATGGACTTGTCGTCAATTCAACCATTCCTAAAAAAGCACAACGTTTTGAACAATTATCTAATTTTGAAAAAGCTACTGCAATTGCCAATGTTCAATCAAAAATTAGACGACAAAACGAAAATTTATTAGCGCAAGCAGAATACATGAAAAGCATTCAACACGATGTTGATAGTTACTGGATTGAATTCCACCGAAAATTTGCCTTAACGTATGCCATCATCGTTTTGTTTTTTGTTGGTGCTCCTTTAGGTGCAATTGTGAAAAAAGGCGGATTTGGTGCACCAGTTGTTATTGCAGCTTTGTTATTCATGGTTTACTTTGTTTTAATCAGTACGGGTGAAAGTTTAGCAACATCACAAGTGGTTTCTCCTTTTGTTGGTATGTGGTTTGCATCCGCTGTTTTAACACCAATTGCCATCCTTTTAACGAGGGCAGCAGCGAATGATTCGCCCATTTTTGATGCATCAAAATGGAAAAAAGTAATTTCACGATTCACAAAAAAAAATGCAGCTACTTTATCTAACAAATAAGCCGGTTTATCCGACAGTTGATGGTGGTTGCAAAGCGATGCAAGCAATGCTAGAATTACTTTTAGCAACCGAAATCCCACTTACACATTTCACCCTTGCAACGGAAAAACATCCGTTTATTAATACTGAATACCCAAAAGATATTCGTGAAAAGTGTACAATCAAACATTTTGAAGCGAAAACAACACCTACAATTATAGGATTTATCAAGAGCTTTTTCCAAGGAAATTCATACAATATTGCGCGTTTTTATGTTTCAGAGTTAGAACGTGCCATTTCAAATTTTCCTGATGATGAACCGACAATTGTCGTAATGGAAAGTATTTTCCTCGCTGCTTATTTACCAGTATTAAAAAAACACAAAAACATACGTGTATTTATTCGTACACATAATATTGAACATGAGTTGTGGATACAAAAAAGTGAAGCAACCAAAAATCCGTTTAAGAAATTATTATTTACATTTTTAGCGAATCGATTAAAAATTGAAGAAATTACTGCATTTTCAGAAGCGGACGAATTGTTTCCTTTGACAACAACAGATGCAGATGCGATTAAAGAATTGGGAATAACAACCAATTCTACTGTTATTCCTATGCCATTACAACCAATTACAGAATCAGCTGATTACACCAAAAATGATTTATTTTTTATTGGAGCAATGAATTGGCAACCCAATATTGAAGCAGTTGCTACGTTAAAAGAAGAAATATTTCCAAATTTGAAAGTGCAACATCCATTTTTAACGTTAAAATTAGCTGGCTCATTTTCCAAAAAAGAAGCCTTATCGAATGGAGTCGAACACCTTGGCTTTGTTTCTGACCTAGGTATATTTCTACAATCAAGTGGAATATTAGTGGCGCCAATCTCTTCGGGATCAGGAGTTCGTATCAAGTTATTAGAAGCTATGTCACATGGTGTTCCAATCGTAACAACCGAAATTGGAGCAATGGGGATTCCTAAAAATAATGGCTTGATAATTGCAACTACTTTAGAAGATTTTACCGATCAAATTCAACATTTAATAGCTTCTGAAGAATTGCGAAAAACAACAGGGCAACTAGCAAAAGCTTTTGTTCAACAACATTATTCACCAACAACTGTTTTAACAAAAATAATTGAGCGTTTCAAACAACATTAATAAAGCAAAAATGGTGATGCTAGTATCACGTTTTCCTTTTCCATTGGAAAAAGGCGATAAATTGCGTGCCTACTATCAATTAAAATCCTTGTCAGAACATTTTTCAATTACTTTAATTGCATTAACACATCAAAAAATTTCTGCAGAGCAACTTTCACAAATCCAGCCTTATTGTGATCAAATTAAAGTAATCAAACGATCAAAACTGAGTATTCTATTCAATGTTTTCTTAACCTTTTTCAGTAACAAACCCTTTCAAATTGGTTTTTTCTATTCCTATTTCGGACAATTAAAAATCAATCGAATATTGAAAGAAGTAGAACCTGCATACATTTATTGTCAACTAATTCGAGCAGCTGAATACGTCAAAAATTACCATGCTTGTCCAAAAACCCTCGACTACATGGATGCGTTATCCATGGGCATAGAGCGTCGAATCAAAAAGACACCTTGGATTTATAGGATAGTTTTTAAAATTGAAGCTAAGCGTTTAAAATTATACGAACGCAGTGTTTTTGATTATTTTGAAGTAAAAACAATTATCAGTGAACAAGATAAACAATTGATTTTACATCCTGACAAGCAACAAATACATGTTATTCCAAATGGTATCGATCCTCATTTTTTTGAACCGGTTGCAATAAAAGCTACAAAGGAACTTGTATTTGTTGGGAATTTAAATTACCCACCCAATATCGAGGCTGTCGATTTTATTATCAAAGAATTAATTCCCAAAAACACTTCTTATAAGTATTTAATTTCTGGTGCAAATCCATCCGTATCGTTATTAAAAAGAAGTTCTAAATTGTCACAAATCACTTTAAATGGTTGGGTTGATGATATTCGGACAGCTTATTTGAGTGGTAAAATATTTATTGCACCGATGAAAATTGGTACAGGAATGCAAAATAAATTATTAGAAGCCATGGCTGTTGGTTTACCATGTATCACAACAACATTAGCCAACAATGCCATTCACGCTGTTCACAATGAATCAATCCTTGTTGCGGATACCCCTGAGGAATTTATCAGTTGTATCGATCGCTTATTAGGTGATTCAAGTTTATACAAGAAAATTGCTGAAAACGGACAAAAATTAGTGCAAGAAAAATACAGTTGGAAAAAAACAACCCTGCACTTAACCGATTTAATTCAAAATGAGTTCGTGAATTAATAAAAATAGTAGTACAATCAAGAATATTTAGCTTAATTTTGCATATCAAATTTAGACCATGAAATATACATTGAATACCATAGAAGAAGCCATTGAAGAAATCAAACAAGGGAAAGTTGTAATTGTTGTTGACGATGAAGACCGTGAAAACGAAGGAGATTTTTTAACAGCAGCGAGAAACATCACCCCGGAGATTGTAAACTTTATGGCAACTCATGGTCGTGGATTAATTTGTGCACCTCTTGTTGAAGATCGTTGTGATGAATTAGGCTTAGATTTGATGGTACGTTCAAACTCAGCAACATACGAAACTCCTTTTACTGTTTCTGTTGACTTAAACGGACATGGCTGCACAACAGGAATTTCAGCAAGTGATCGTTCAAAAACAATTTTAGCTTTAATTGATCCTCAAACGGATCCTTCAGAATTAGGAAAGCCAGGACATATATTTCCTTTGCGTGCGAAAAAAGAAGGTGTACTTCGTCGTGCAGGCCATACAGAAGCTGCAATAGATTTAGCACGTTTAGCTGGATTTGAACCAGCAGGAGTAATTGTTGAAATCTTAAATGAAGATGGGACAATGGCACGCTTACCTGAACTAGTTGTAATCGCGAAAAAGTTTGATTTAAAAATTGTTTCGATTGAAAATTTAATTGAATACCGCATCAAACACGAATCGCTCATTGAGCGCCTTGTTGATGTAAAAATGCCTACTACACAAGGAGATTTCCAATTGTATGCCTACAAAGAAATCAATTCAGGTCAAGAACATTTAGCCTTAGTAAAAGGAACATGGGAAAAAGACGAAGCTGTTTATGTTCGTGTTCATTCTTCCTGTATCACTGGTGATATTTTTGGTTCTTGTCGTTGTGATTGTGGACCTCAATTGCACAAAGCAATGGACATTATTGAAAAAGAAGGAAAAGGTGCAATTATTTATATGAATCAAGAAGGTCGAGGAATAGGTTTAGTTAATAAATTAAAAGCATACAAATTGCAAGAACAAGGCATGGATACCTTAGAAGCAAATATAGAATTAGGTTTTAAAGGTGACGAACGCGATTATGGCATAGGTGCTCAAATCATTCGTGATTTAGGTATTTCAAAAATGCGATTGTTATCAAATAATCCAACTAAACGAACAGGATTAATCGGTTACGGTTTAGAAATTGTTGAAAATATTGGTTTAGAGATAGAAAGCAATGTTCACAACGAACTCTATTTAAAAACTAAACGTGACAAAATGGGGCATGTTTTGAATTTAAAACCAAATGCTTAAAGCAACCAACATACAAAAGTCATATGGCGATTTAGCCATTTTAAAAGGTATTGATTTACACATTCAAAAGGGTGAAATCGTTTCCATAGTTGGTTCTTCAGGTGCTGGTAAAACAACTCTATTACAATTATTGGGCACCTTAGATAAACCAGATACAGGTTTAATCGAAATCGATGGCATTAATCCATTTCTATTATCATCTAAAAAAATTGCCGCTTTTAGAAATCAATCAATTGGGTTTATTTTTCAAGCACATCAATTATTACCTGAGTTTACAGCATTGGAAAATGTCATCATGCCTGCCCTAATTAAAGGTGAAAGCATGCATGAAGCAATTATTAAAGGATTGGGATTATTAGAAATGATTGGTTTAAATGATCGTGCAACTCATCGCCCAAATGAACTTTCTGGAGGTGAGCAACAACGAATAGCTGTATGTCGCGCATTGATTAACCAACCAAAAGTAATTTTTGCAGATGAACCATCAGGAAATTTAGACTCAACAAATGCAAAAGAGTTACATGAATTATTTTTTCAATTGAGAAAAGATATGAACCAAACGTTTGTAATCGTAACACATAATGAGGTTTTGGCTGATATGTCTGACCGAAAGTTAGTGATGAAAGACGGAAATATTTTGTGATTTTTTTTTGTTTAAATCTTTACAATATTGTAATGTTGTAAAGACATATTAAAATTAAATTCCACTTATACAGGTTTTCAAAACAAGAAATTTCTTTACAATATTGCAATGTTGTAATACTGAAAAGCGAGTTTTACTTAATTCAAATTTGTAATTAACAGCAAGAAATAATC
>JAHEIL010000009.1:39220-64103 GCA_024639405.1 Crocinitomicaceae bacterium
AATTAAATTCCACTTATACAGGTTTTCAAAACAAGAAATTTCTTTACAATATTGCAATGTTGTAATACTGAAAAGCGAGTTTTACTTAATTCAAATTTGTAATTAACAGCAAGAAATAATCTTTACAATATTGTAATGTTGTAAAGATTATTTAAGCCAAGTCTTCAATTTAAAAATATCGCCAACACTTAATCCATTCTCAAATTCACACCTATTTTCAACCATCTTCCTGGCATTTGAACATATCCAGCTTCTGTATAATCCTCATCAAACACATTGGAAACTTCAACAAACCATTTGAATTTTGGGTGATGTTGGTAAATTAATTTAGCATCAAACAAGGTGTATGCATTCAAATTCATTCGTTCAATATGTCTTATCACAGGAACTAATCGCAATTTCCCAAACAGTTCAAGTGTCATAGAAGCAATGAATTGTTGATGTAAAGCACTTAAAGCATACTTCGATTCTAGTTCGTCTTGATGTAACACATTTGCATCAATGTAATTATATGAAACTGCTAATTCTTGTAATTTAACCACTTTTGATTTAAACGTTGGTATCCATTTTCCTGAAAATTCGAAACCATTAAAATTTACTTTCCCTATATTTTTTGGTGTCCATTTATTTGGATTTGGAGAAATCGAACTGGTGTCACGCACATAATCAATTAAATTGGTTGTTTGACGGTTAAAGTAAACCAACTCCATTCTCCATGCATTTTTAGAAAAAATCAAACCTACATCAATTGTTTTAGCTTCTTCCACACTTAAATTAGCATTGCTAGTTGTTGTTGGGTCCACATAAAACAATTCTGTATAGGTTGGTACACGGTAACTCAACCCATAATTAACATAAGATCGAACTGATTTTAGTAGGTTGTAACCGACTTCAATTCCTGGAAAATGTTTCCAAGAATTTGTACTGTATCGCGTGGAATGAATACCCAAATTGACATCAATTTTATTCAAAAACGTCTTTTTATGTTCTAAAAACAAACCGATAAATTGACGATTTCTCTCTCCTAAATTTGAACTAATAATCGCTTCATCGCGCGCTTCAAGTCCTAATCCTGTTATACCATATTTTGTTTGATACGTTGCATTCAATTCAGCGCCTTTGACTTCCGAACGGTGACGATTGGTGTAAAAAGATGGAACATTTTTCTTCAGTCTAAATTCATCTTGATTGGTTCTCAAATAAACCCTTGATTGAAGGGTGAATTTCTCTGTTTTAAAAACATGTGTCAAGGCAGCCGTTCCAGTTTTAGTTGCTTCCCATTGATCAGGATAGCTTTTAGAATAATAACCATTCGCTCCAAAATCGCGCATTGTATAACCAACAACACCTTTTAATTCATTTTTAGCATTCAATCTAAAACTAGCTTCATAATTTAAATTTGTAACTTGATAATCAGAATTATACCAATATCCATCTGACACATCTTTAGAAAGTGCAATGGCTTGTTTTAATCGATTTTTTACAGGAATATTTACATACAAGCTTCCTCCAAACGAATTAAAATCTGCGCCATACAACGTCGACACAACACTTGTTAGCTCTCCAAGTTTAGTAATAATGTTTACAGCCCCTGCAAAAGCATTTTGACCATAAACGCGGGTTGATGGACCTTTAATTACTTCAATTCGCTCAATCGCATCTAATGGAATTGGTATATTCATTGCATGATGTCCCGTCTGTGGATCTGTTAATTTAACACCATTTAATAAAAACAAGGTTTGCTCAAAGCTTCCTCCTCGAATACCAATATCTGCTTGAACACCACCTACTCCTCTTTGACGAACATCAACTCCAGCAACCATACTTAAAACTTCTTGTAAACTTCTTGCTGGAGAATTTTGAATTTGTTCTTTAGTAATAATCACTACATTCTGAGCTACTGAACGGTAAAGAACTTTTATACGAATAGCGTTAACCTGAATTTCATTTAAATCTGTTTTGACACTATCTAATTGTGCAAATGAAAGAAAATGTATTGTTGAAAAAATGAGAATTAACTGCTTATTTAAAGATAACATAAGGTGTTTTTAAAAATAATAATTTCAAAATTGGGTGCAAAAGTACGGATACATTTTAATTTTTCACTAGTATAAATTACTTTTCAATAAATAAACAAGTTTTAAAATCCTTCAAAAATGCCCAATCCAAACAAAGCAAAATCATACTTTACGGGGTCTTTCGCATCTAATATGCGTAAATTTGTATCCAATTCTAACAATGCTTTTGGATCGTTTTGCTTTCGGGTTAACAATCCCAATTTTCGTGCAACATTACCACTATGAACATCCAATGGACAACTTAACTTAGCAGGATCAATGTTCCAAATTCCTAAATCTACACCTGCTGCATCTTTTCGACACATCCAACGTAAATACATGTTAATACGTTTTGCAACTGAACCTTTCAAAGGATCTGCAACGTGTTTGCGAGTTCGAGCAGGATGTTCAATTTCAAAAAAGAGTCGGTTCAATTCATGTATTGCAGGTTGCAAGGAATCAGCTGTCTGATGTTGTATAAAAATGCCTTCTAAACCCTTATGATTTTCGTAAATATGTTTTAAAGCTTTGATAAAATAGCAAAAATCTTGACCATTATATGTTCGATGTACAAACGATTCCAATCGCTCTAATTGATTTTCAGAATGATTGCATACAAAATCAAACGGACTATCTCCCATCAAATCGAGCATTTTATGCCCGTTTTTTGTGATCATTTTTCGATTACCCCAAGCGATACTTGCAGCTAGAAATCCAGCAATTTCTTGGTCTTCTTTCAATGAATAGCGATGCGGAACACTAATAGGATCTGGTTCAATAAATTGAGTAGTATTGTATTCCATTACTTTTTGATCTAAAAAATCTTTTAAATCGCTGATTGTACTATCCATTTTATTCATTTTAACAAAAGTAAATTAAAATTATACGTTGAAACAGATAATTGAAAACTCATTTTCATTTTTTTCTACTACTTTTTCACCAAAAAATGCTTATTTTTGAAGCATGAAGTTTGTATATCCTGCATTTCTTTGGGCGCTGTTCGCGCTGGCAATTCCGGTTATCATTCATTTATTCAATTTCAGAAAGTACAAAACACTTTATTTTTCTAGTTTAAAATTCATTCAACACGTTGATCAGCAAACGCGTTCGACTCAAAAATTGAAACATTTATTGGTATTAATTGCTCGTTTATTAGCACTTGCTACGTTAATAATTGGTTTTGCGCAACCATATTTACCAGTAAAAAATAATGGAACAGAAGGTGGAAAACCTGTCATGGCTATTTACATCGACAATTCATTTTCAATGACAGCAAAAGGCACAGAGGGTGAATTACTTTCTGAAGCACGTGAAATGGCACGGAAATTAATTAAAAAAGCCCCTGTAGATACGCGTATTTTGCTGAATACAAATAAAATGGATGGTGTTGAACAACGTTTATTAACAAAGGTAGCAGCCCTTCAAGAATTGGACAAAATAACTCCAACTGCTATCGTTCGAAAACTAGACGATGTTATTAATTGGCAAAAGGCTTTTATAGAAAATGAACATGCTAGTATTCAACGATTAGGAACACGTCAATTTATTTTCTTATCAGATTTTCAACAACAATCAGCTCAATTTAAATCCTTAAAAAAAGACGAGAAAAATTATTACTATCCAATAGCAGTTCGACCACAAAAAATAGCGAATTGCTTCATAGATTCTGTGTGGTTTGAGTCACCCATTCGAAAAATCAATGAAAACAATACCTTGTTTGTCCGTGTTGGTAATAGTGGTACTGAAGCCATTCAAAATGTTGAATTGCATTGCGTCATTGATCGATCTAAACGCGATGTGTTTTTAGACATTCCAGCCAATGGAAGCGTCACAACTTCAATTAATTATTCTGATGTAACAAGTGGATTCAAAAAAGGTAAAATTACCTTAAACGATGCTCAACTATTCTGGGACGATGATTTCTACTTCTCCTATGCCATCAACCCAACAACGAATGTTTTAATTGTTAACGGAGAAAATGCTTCACCAACTGTTGAACGTGTTTATAAGGTTGAGCCATTTTACAACATACAGCAACTAGAGCAATCTGCATGTACACTTGATGCAATAAAAAATGCAGATTTAATCGTGTTAAACGGCTTGAATGAACTACCATCGGGCTTTAGCGAAAATTTAATTAACTTTTCAAAAGCGGGAGGAACACTTGCCTTTTTTCCTGGTGAAAAAATTAAATTAACTGATTGGAATGCCTGTTTGCAAAAATTAAACCTTCCTACTTTAAACTCTTTAAACAGTGGTGGCACTAAAATCAAACAACTTTTTTACGAGGATCCATTCTTCAAAGGAATGTTTGAAAAAGAAAAAGCTGAATTGAATTTTCCAGCTGTTTCTAATTATTATCAAGTAAATTCAACTGGATCTTCTTTGAAATTAATTCAACTTCAAAACAGTTCCCCTCTTTTCCTAAGAAGTAGCGGAATACAACAATCGTTTTTATTTACAAGTTGTTTAACGCCTTCATTTGGTACCTTTACGAATAATGCACTTTATCCATCAATGCTGCTTCGTATCGCTGAAATGAGTCAACGTAAAGCTCCCAATAATTTAACAATTGGAAAAGATGCGTCGTTTCCCGTTTTTTCAACGTATAATTCTTCCGCACCTATACATTTGTTAAAAGATAAAATTGATTTGATTCCTACCATAAAAGACAATGGTTTTAATTTCGATGTTTCGATCAACCGTTTTCAAGCATTGGAACTGTTAGACGCTGGAAACTACGTCATCAAAAATGATAAAAACTTAGGTTACTTATCATTAAATTACGATCGCTCTGAATCCAAAACTCTGTATTTAACAGAAAGTGAAATCAAAACAAACATTGAAAATCAAGGCATAACAAATTGTAAAATAAGCGAAATTACAAATGGGCAAAGTTCTACTAAAATAGACCTAGAAAAGCCTGTAGAATATTGGAAACTTTTTATAGTTTTAGCTTTATTATTTTTAATAGCAGAGCTACTTTTATTAAAGTTGTGGAAAAATTAATCAATACGTGAAATGAAAATTTTAATTAAAAAAGCAAAAATAGTCGATACAGATTCGAGTTTGTTTAACCAACAGAAAGATGTGTTAATAGAAGATGGAATAATTGTAGCCATTGATAATACAATTGAAGCAAAAGATGCACAACTGATCGAGGCAGAAAATTTACACATTTCACAAGGTTGGATTGATTTGAAAGCACATTTCTCTGACCCAGGAGAAGAACATAAAGAAACGATTGATTCTGGCTTAGATGCAGCTTCTGTAGGTGGCTTTACACATGTTGCAATTCTTCCGAGTACTCACCCAGTAATTGATGGCAAAACAACCATTGAATACATTCTACGAAGAGCAGAAAACCATACAACTTCCATTCATCCAATTGGTGCAATAACTGAAAAAATAGCAGGTGAAAATTTAGCTGAAATGTACGACATGCATCAAGCTGGTGTTCAGATATTTAGTGATGACTTAACACCTGTGAATGCTGGAATTATGTACAGGGCTTTACTTTATTCAAAGAATTTCAACGGTAAAATAATGGCTTTCTCAAGAGATTATAGCATTGCTGGAAAAGGAATGGTCAACGAAGGAGAAGCTTCAACCAAAACAGGATTAAAAGCTGACCCAAGTATTGCTGAAATCATACAACTTGAACGAAATTTAAGGTTAACCGAATATACCGGAGGTTCAATTCATTTGACTGGTATTTCTTGTGCAGAAAGTGTTGAATTAGTTAGAAAAGCTAAAAAAGACGGATTAAATGTTACCTGTGATGTACATGTGATGAATTTGATTTACAACGAAACAGCAGTTTTAGGTTTTGATTCAAATTTCAAAGTTATGCCACCTTTAAGAAGAGAATCTGATCGAATAGCTTTGTGGAATGGTGTTAAAGATGGTACAATTGATACAATTGTATCTGATCATAGAGCGCACGATAAGGAAGAAAAAGATGTTGAATTTGACAATGCTTCTTTTGGTTGCATCAATCTTCAAACTGCATTTGCTAGTTTAGGTACTTGTAAAGAATTTAATTTACAAGCAATCGTTGATTGTTTGGCGAAAAAATCACGATCAATTCTTGCTGTTCCTGCTTACCCAATTGAGGTGGGACAAAAAGCTGATTTAACGCTATTTACACCTACTGAAAAATGGAATTTCAAAAAAGAATCCATTCTTTCTAACACGTCAAACACACCACTAATTGGTCAAGATTTGATTGGAAATGTTGTTGGAATCGTAAATAATGGTAAATTAGCACTCAAAGCAGACTAAGTTTATGCCTGAGAAAAAAGGATTTTTAAAGCAATTTTGGAAAGAGAAAAAAATGGTTGGCGCAATGGCTCCTAGCTCTCGATTCCTAGCAAAGAAAATGCTTAAAAACATTGACTTTAATTCAGAAAAAGTAATCGTTGAATTAGGTCCAGGAACAGGAGTTTTTACCAAAGAAATTATCCGAAAAATGGCTCCTGACGCTCACTTGTTAGTATTTGAGTTAAATGATAATTTTTACAAAGCACTAAAAAAATCAATTCATGACGAACGTGTTATCTTGATTCACGATACTGCTGAAAAAGTGCAAGATTACTTAGCTGAAAATAAATTTACGCATGCTGATTGCATCGTTTCTTCATTGCCTTTATCAAATTTCCCAAAACAACTCCGAGAAAGCATTTTAGTTAGTTCTAAAAATGCATTGAAAGAAAATGGAAAGTACATTCAATTTCAATATTCCTTGCAAATTAAACGCCAAATTAATCGCGTTTTCCCAAAAATATCCATTGATTTTACTCCACTAAATTTTCCACCAGCTTTTGTTTTAACGTGTAAAAAATAATGGAATTTCTCTATTTCATGTTACACAAACCGTATGGTTATTTATGCCAATTTACCGGTGAACCAAATGATTTACTACTTGGACAATTGCATCCTTTTCCTTCAACTGTTTATGCGGTTGGACGACTCGATAAAGATAGTGAAGGTTTACTTCTACTAACAAATGATAACAATTTAAAAAACAAGATTTTAAGTCCAGAAAAAAATCATTTTAAGACCTATCTAGTTCAAGTTGAAGGCACAATTACACCTACTGCTATAGAACAGCTTCAAAATGGTTCTATCTACATTAATCACAAAGGAAGAATTCACCAAGTAAAAAAGGCTATGTGTGTTTTAGTTGATTCTCCTAAAATAGAAGAAAGAAATCCTCCTATTCGTTACAGAGCATCGATACCAACTTCATGGATTGAATTAAGCATTACAGAAGGAAAAAATAGACAAGTTAGAAAAATGACCGCAGCTGTAGGGTTTCCAACCTTGAGGTTAATCAGAACGAAAATTGGGGGAATTAGCATCAACGAACTGCCAATTGGTAAAGTGACTCAGTTATCGAAAGAGGAAGCTTATATGGCGTTAGTTGGCTAGGTATTTAGTTAGTTAGTTAGTTAGGTACAAGGCATTTGTTTTGGATTTCAACAAGACAACGATTTCGTCATAAAGTCATTAAATCCTTAAATCTTATGATCCAAATTAAAAAACTTACTGTCTCGATAATTTCCCTTGCTTCCAGTCTTGAATCAATTTAGCCCACGAATATGGGTTCAATAAATTATTTGCTGGCATCTGATTATTTGTATAAAGTTTTGAATAACGTTGATTCAAAGCGTAACCTGCCGCTAAAGAAGCATCATTATCTAATCGAGCTGCAACAAAAGCTAAACTTTCACCGGATAATTCTCGTTGTGCACGTCTCATTGCATCATCATATGGCTCCATTTCTACAAAAGCACGCGCAAAATCTTCTCTAGATGGCCATGGATAAACAGTTACTGCAGGTAAATTAACCGTATCTCTATGCATCACATGAATCATGGAATAACGATTTTCCTTCAATGTATCTGGCACAATATAAGTTGAAGTTGAATAGTTAAAATTTGAAAAAAGTAAAGTGTCACCTGGCAAAACAACCATAGAGAAAAAACCATAATAATCCCCAATGACTCCTCTTTTCAATGATTTATTATAAACAGTTGTATACGGCAATGGGTTCATATCTAATTCTGAAATCGAAACACCAGACAATTGCATTAATTTAGTCGTATCGATAAAACGTTGCGCAAAGACTGAAACATTAACCAAAAACAGACTGACAATAAGAAGAATACGAACCATTTAGTTTATTTAGTTTACAAGTCTAAAGTTAATAAAATTAACAGACAAAAAAATTGCAAATAATTAACAAATTGATCGCTTTTGACGCATACTTTTTTATTCAAAAAAATAGCATTTTTCTCATAAATTATGCTTACTTTTGCAAGAATTTATTATAAAAAATAGGTTCACATGTCATTAACAAACATCAATCAAATTCAAGAAGGCCTTACTTACGACGACGTATTGTTAGTTCCTGCTTATTCAGAAGTTCTTCCAAGAGATGTTCAATTAAAAAGTAAATTTACGCGTAACATACTTGTCAACACTCCTATTGTGTCGGCAGCAATGGATACTGTAACGGATGCAAAACTCGCTATTGCTATGGCGCAACAAGGTGGAATTGGCGTGATTCACAAAAACATGACAATAGCTGAACAAGCATTAGAAGTGCGTAAAGTGAAACGTTCTGAAAGTGGAATGATTTTAGATCCTGTCACTTTATCAGAAGATGCTTTGGTAAAAGATGCACTATCTTTAATGAAAGAAAATGGCATTGGTGGTATTCCAGTTGTGGATACAAATCGAAAATTAAAAGGGATTGTGACCAACAGAGATTTACGCTTTGAGAAAAATTTGAGTCGCCCTATTCGCGAAGTAATGACAAGCGAAAACATTATTACAACTGTTGACGGAACAGACCTGTCGAAAGCAGAAGATATTTTACAACAGAAAAAAATAGAGAAATTACCTGTTATTGATGCAGAGCATAAATTAATTGGTTTAATTACTTACCGAGATATTATTAAAGTAAAGACACACCCTAATTCTTGTAAAGATTCATATGGTCGTTTGCGTGTTGCTGCAGCTGTTGGGGTTACACCAGATACCATTGAACGTGTTGATGCGTTGGTTGATGCTGGAGTTGACGCAATTGTTATAGACACTGCTCACGGTCACACAAGAGGTGTTGTAGATAAACTTAAAGAAGTTAAAGCAAAATACCCAACATTAGATGTTATTGTTGGAAACATTGCAACTGCAGATGCAGCGAAATATTTAGTAGAAGCCGGAGCAGATGCTGTGAAAGTTGGAATTGGACCAGGATCTATTTGTACAACTCGTGTAATTGCAGGTGTTGGTGTTCCACAATTAACAGCTGTAAACGATGTCGCTCAAGCTTTAGAAGGTACTGGTGTTCCAGTTATAGCAGATGGTGGGATTCGCTACACGGGTGATATTGTAAAAGCAATTGCTGCTGGTGCAGATACGATTATGGTTGGATCTATGTTTGCTGGAGTTGAGGAATCACCAGGAGAAACAATCATTTTCGAAGGTAGAAAATTCAAATCATACAGAGGAATGGGATCGCTTGAGGCCATGCAAAAAGGTTCAAAAGATCGTTATTTTCAAGATGCTGAAGATGATATTAAAAAATTGGTTCCAGAAGGAATTTCAGGCCGCGTTCCTTACAAAGGAAATTTAAATGAAGTAATGTACCAAATAATTGGTGGATTAAGAGCTGGGATGGGTTATTGCGGTGCAGCATCAATTGATAAATTGAAAGGTGCTAAATTTGTTCGAATTACTTCAGCTGGAGTTCGTGAATCGCACCCACACGATGTAACTATTTCAAGAGAAGCACCAAATTATAGTATTAAATAATCGTTAAAAATAATCGATCTATCAAAAGTTCGATTTATATTTACGTTCCATAATTAAAACCTAAAAAAATTAAAGATAAACACACTATGAAAAAAAAGTTTTTAATCGCGATTGGATTATTTTTTGCAATTAGCATTCAAGCTCAACAAGACCCTATTTTAATGCAAATCAATGGTAAACCAGTTACTAAATCAGATTTTTTACAGATTTATCTCAAAAACAACCAACAACCTAAATACGACAAAGCATCGTTGGACGAATACATGGAATTGTTTAAAAAATTTAAGTTAAAAGTGACCGAAGCAGAAGCTTTAGGTTATGATACACTTCCAAAGTTAAAGAAAGAATTGGACGGTTACAAAAAACAATTGGCCCTTCCCTATTTAATTGACGCTGGCAAGAATCAAGAATTTGTGAAAGAAGCTTATGATCGCACAAAAAATGAAATCCGTGCTTCTCATATTTTGATTCGAATTGAACCAACTGCAAGTCCAGCAGACACGTTGATTGCCTATAATAAAATCATGGCTTTAAAAGCACGAATTGATAAAGGTGAAGATTTTGCTGCTGTAGCCAAAGGCAGAAATGGTTCTGAAGATCCATCAGCACAAACAAATGGTGGGGATTTAGGATTCTTCAATGCATTCCAAATGGTATATCCATTTGAAGACCAGGCCTATAAAACAGAAATCGGGAAAGTTTCAATGCCTTTCAGAACGCGTTTCGGTTACCACATTGTAAAAGTAACAGATACAAGAATTACACGTGGGACGATTAAAACTGCTCACATCATGGTTTCTATTCCTAAAACAGCAACTCAAGAAGAAATTGCTGCAGGAGAGAAAAAAATTCATGAAATCTATACTAAATTGATGAACGGTGAAAAATTTGAAGATTTAGCTAAGAATTTTTCTGATGACCCAAGTTCAAATCAAAAAGGTGGTGAATTAACAGCATTCGGAACTGGAACAACAACTCGAATGGTTCCTTCTTTCGAAGATGCAGCGTACGCTTTACAAAAAGATGGTGAAATCAGCCAACCAATTCGAACAGAATACGGTTTCCATATCATTAAACGTTTGGAATTAAAGCCATTGAAAAGCTTCGAAGAATTAAAAAAAGAACTTCAAAACAAAGTCAACAAAGACGAACGTTCGAAAAAAACACAAGATTTCTTTGTTGAAAAATTGAAAACTTCTTACAATTTTGTTGACGTTTCAAAAAAATCAAAAAAATGGTTTGTTTCAAATCTTGACACAACTTATTTTATTGGTAAATGGCATCCTACAAACTTGAAAACAGAAAAACCACTTTTCTTGTTGGATGGTAAAACTTACACACAAAAAGATTTTGCTTCTTACTTAGAATCAAATTACAAAGGAATTAAAAAAGACGCTGCTAAAAACATTGTTGAATTGCAATATAAAAATTGGGTAAAAGCAACTATTTTAAGCTACGAAGAATCTAAATTAACAACTAAATATCCGGAATACAAAGCATTGGTAAATGAATACCATGATGGTATTTTATTGTACGAAATTATGTCTGACAAAGTTTGGAACAAAGCATCTCGTGATACTGTAGGATTGAAAGCATTCTTTACTACAAATCGAACAAATTACATGTGGAAGAAGCGATTAGATGCTACAATTTACGAATGTGCAACTCAAAAAATTGCTGATCAAGTTGCAAAAATGTTAAAAAATGACACCATCAATTCAAAACATGTTTTAGACGTTGTAAACAAAGAAAGTGAACTTAACCTTCGTGTTCGTATGAACAAGTTTGAAATCGAAGACACACCTTATTTGAAAGATCAAAAATTGACAAAAGGGTTGAATAAATCCTATTCATTTGAAGGTAAATTTTACGTTGTTAAAGTTGAATCTATCTTAGAACCTGCTCCAAAAGAATTAAAAGATGCGAAAGGTGTAATTACATCTGATTATCAAAATTATTTAGAGAAAAATTGGTTGGATGAATTAAACAAGAAATATCCTATTGAAATCAACTCTTCAATATTATACAACTTAGGAAACTAATTAACTAACAAATTAATAAAATTGAGCTGACTTATTGTCGGCTCATTTTTTTAAAGCATGTTAAAAATTGATAAAAATCACTTATTATCAAGCAATTTTAACCAACTTTATTGGATTAACATTTAACTATATATGATTCATTTTAACAGAATTTTACGCATAAAATCGCTCACAACCTTACTTCTATTCATGTTGACTTTTTTAAGTTGGGGGCAAACAAATGGAACATTGATCGATAAAGTTGTTGCCCAAGTTGGTGATAACATCATTTTACAATCGGATATTGAGCAACAAAAAACACAATTAGTTGGATCGGGTGGTAAACTAACTCCAAATTCATCTTGTGAACTTTTAGAAGAATTAATGTACCAAGAGTTGTTAATCAACCAAGCAAAATTGGATAGTATTAAAATTTCTGATCAACAAGTAGATGCAGAGATGGAAAATCGTTTACGTTTGATTGAAAAACAAATTGGAAGTCGTGAAAAATTAGAAGCATTCTACGGAAAAACTGTCGCTCAAATTAAAGATGAGTTCAGATTAGTCATCAAAGACAAATTATTAGCGCAGGAAATGGAAGGTTCGATCACAAATGGCTTATCTGTTACTCCTAAAGAAGTACAAGATTTTTACAAAACAATTCCTGTTGATTCTATTCCATTAATCAATTCACAATTGAGTTTTCAGCAAATCGTTCATTATCCGAAAATTACCAAAGATGATAAAAAAATAGCCTACGATAAATTAGCAGAGATTAGAAACAACATTCAAAACGGTAAAAGCTTTGAGACGCAAGCTCGTATTAACTCAATGGATCCTGGAAGTGCGCAACAAGGTGGAAAAATTGAAGCTTCAAAAGGAATGATGGTTCCTCAATTTGAAGCTACGGTCTTTTCATTAAATAAAGGTCAAGTTTCCGAAATTTTTGAAACAGCCTATGGATATCACATTGTCAAATTAATTGAACGTAAAGGAGATGATTATGTATGTCAACATATTCTAATTATTCCAGAATTCAATCCAATGGAATTAGAAAAATCAGCTGCAATAATGGATTCTTGTTACCAACTTTTGAGATCAAACAAACTAAATTGGGAAGATGCCGTTATCAAGTTTTCTAACGACGAATTAACCAATCAAAACAAAGGAATCATTACAAATCCTATTACGGGCGAACAAACGTGGGATATGGAAGATTTAAATCAAGTAGATCAACAAATCTTTTTATTAACTGATGCCTTAGCCAAAGGTGAAATTTCATCACCAAACCTTTACTACAACCAATATGATCACAAGCAAGGTGTTCGAATTGTTCGCTTATTGGAACGTACACAACCTCATAAAGCAAATTTAAATGATGATTATGCGTTGATTAAACGAGCAGCTGAAAACGATAAAAAACAAAGAATCATTAAAAATTGGGTGAAATCGAAATTAGCAAATGCTTATATTCGTATCGATCAAGAATACAAAGACTGTGATTTTAAAAATCAATGGCTTAAAAAATAAGTAGATTAACAGAAGAAAATATAGACTATGTCAGATACTGCAGCAGTTGAACAATTAGTAGCGCATTACAAAGAATTAAAAAGTGAAATCCACAAAGTCATCGTTGGACAAGACGACGTGGTTGATCAAGTATTAATTTCTATTTTTTCTAGAGGACATTGTTTGTTAGTTGGTGTTCCTGGATTGGCGAAAACACTTTTAGTGAATACGATTTCACAAACCCTGGGATTGGCTTTTAACCGTGTACAGTTTACACCCGATTTAATGCCATCTGATATTATTGGTTCTGAAATTTTAGATGAAAATAGAAATTTTAAATTTTTGAAAGGCCCCTTGTTTTCTAACATTATTTTAGCTGATGAAATCAATCGAACTCCGCCAAAAACACAATCTGCTTTGTTAGAAGCAATGCAAGAGCGTTCAGTTACAGCTGCTGGAGTTAATTACAAACTTCCTGCACCTTTCTTTGTTTTAGCAACTCAAAATCCAATCGAACAAGAAGGAACGTATCCATTACCTGAAGCACAATTGGACCGTTTCATGTTCAACATATGGGTAGATTACCCAACATATTTAGAAGAGTTAGCGATTGTTAAAGCAACAACTTCTGATAGTATAGCATCATTAAAAACAGTATTAACAGGCGAACAAATCATGCAATACCAAGATTTAATTCGTCGCATTCCAGTTGCAGATAATGTATTGGAATATGCAGTGAAATTAGTTGGTAAAACGCGCTTAAATTCTGAATTCGCTCCTCAAATAACAAAAGATTACATTACTTGGGGAGCTGGACCTCGTGCATCACAGTACTTAATTATTGGTGCAAAATGTCACGCTGCTTTGAACGGAAAATTCTCACCTGACATTGAAGATGTAAAAGCAGTTGCAAAACCAATTTTACGTCACCGTTTAGTGCGTAATTACCGAGCTGAAGCCGAAGGATTTACAATGGATAAAATTATAGAAGAATTATTGTAATCGTTAGATAGAAGTTTTTCCTAACCAACGCAGTACATTTGTCGACCACATAGCGTCGGATTCTTCTGGTGTAATAATCTTAGATTCAACAGCAAAATCAATTACCCTTCCAGGATAAGAACGTGCGACACCTTCCATCTCTCCTAGCGGATAAGGATCATCTAATCCTGCAACAATTTGACTTGCTCCTGCCCTTGTTTTAATCAATTGCAATGTGTGTGAATCGTGTACCAAAGAATCAAAAAACAAATTAGGATGACCTAATGCTTCACGTGGATTGGTAGTTCCTTCAAACAAATCAGGTCGACCGTCAAAACCTTGTAACCTTCGTCCATAATTTGCTTGACCCAACATACAACCATGTGCAAAACAAGTACGAATGTTTGGAAATTTATTTAATATATCTTTCAAGGTAAATAAATGCAATGTATCAGCTGTTTGAGCCATCATCCAAACCAAATGAAAACGCCAATACACATCTTTTAACTTTACCATTTTCTCACCGTCATATGGATGAATTTCGAGTGCTAAATGGTATTTATTCGCCAATTCAAAAATTGGAAAAACACGTTCATCTGCAACCGATAACCATTCACCATTTTCATCTAAAAAATGGGTTGGTAAGCACAATAAATTCATATTCAATTGCGTCACACAACGTTCAATCTCTACTAAAGCATCATCTAAATACAAGGGTTGAACCACAAAACCACATGTAAATTTATCTGGACGTTGGGCTTGTACACTCGCATTGAAATCATTTTGCCAACGAATCGCATCAAAAGTATCTTGACGATTCCAGCCGTTGCAATAAATTTGAGACAAATTCAACATGACACCATGATCAATGTCGTATTTCTCCATCCATTCCAACTTTTCATGAAAGAAAAAACTAGGATCTGTGATCGGTCGTGACCAATTATCTTGGCGCATGAATTTTTTATTCTCATCAATCCAAAACAATTTCTTATCCTTCATAAATTGAGGGATTTGATTGGGTTCTGGTAATAAATGCCCGTGACCGTTGATTTTAAGTTTTTTCATAGTAGTAATTTCTAGCAATTTTATTAGTTCACTTTAGGTTCATTTTTTACATGTACATCCATTTGAGGAAATGGAAAGTGTAAGCCATTTTCTTCAAATTGCTTGTAAACTTTTTCATTTAATGCATAGAAAACAGGCTGAACATCATCCGTAAAAACCCACGCTCGAACAGTGATATCAACAGAAGATGAATTTAACAAGTGAATTCCAATAAACACTTCTGGATCATTTAATATTCTTCCATCTTCAGCAATAAATTTCGCCAATAACTCTTTAGCTAATTCATAATTATCACCGTAAGAAATAGAAAACATCCAATCAACCCTTCTCTTATCTGCTTTTGTGAAATTTGTAATATTACCATTTGCAACTGGTCCATTTGGTAAAACAATTACTTTGTTGTCTGTTGTATACAAATACGTGTTGAAAATTTGAATTTCTTTGACTTCACCTTTTTCACCTTGTGTTAAAATAGTGTCGCCAACTTTGAATGGTTTTAACACCAAAATCATGATTCCTCCGGCGAAATTAGACAAAGTACCTGAAAAAGCCATACCAATAGCTAAACCAGCTGCACCTAAAATCGCTACAAAAGAGGTCATTTCAACACCTAATTGTGTAATTGCAGTCACAACAACCAACACTTTAACAACCATTGACACAAAACTAGCTGAGAAAGTAATTAATCCTTCATCAACATGACTTGTGCGCAATATCCTACGCATCGCTTTAGCTAAGAATTTAGCCAACCAAAAACCAATTACTAAAATCAATACGGCCATGATTAAATTGGTTCCTATTTTCACAATGAATTGATTGATATCCGTCACTTTAATCCCAAACAATTCCTCTATCCATTTCATATTCATAAAATTCATCTAATTTGTAATCTGATAGTAAAAATAAATAATTCTAATTAAACCTATTTTTGTTCTTCACCTATGATGCACCCTGAAACATTCCAAGCACTAAAACTTGTACCTTCTGAAGGCCCCAACGGAATTCTTACTTGAACACTATGTTTACCACTTTGTAAATCACCTAAATCAATGTAAACAGGGTTTGTTGCGGTTCCTGGACACCAATTTGAGCGACTGTAATCCGAAGATGATAAGCCATTTCCAAAATTACCGGATGCAGGATTAGAATTTCTAAACGCACCACAATCTTGTCGCCATGGATAAAAAGCATGCACCAATGAATTATTTAAAAAAATACTGTTCTTTTTAGGTACAAATTCATCGCCATTTTCCCATCCTCCATGACCAGTCGTTAGGTATCGGAGTTTGGCATTTTTAATCGGTTTATCTAATGTAAATTCAACTTTTAATCCTTCATCGTTACTAAACATCGTACCATAATTTTGACCTGCAAACTCCATCACATTCATTGTGTTGAACAAAGGAACAACTTTTTTTGGTGCAACCACCACTCCTTCTTCCTCATGAATTGTTACATTCACTGAAACTGTGTGTTTTCCAAAAATTGTAAATCCTACATAAACTTCTTGTTCAGATAATTCGGAAGAAAGATCTGTAATATCTTGACGGTAATCAACATGATTTGACCAAGTTTTACCTTTTAACTGAATAGTATTGTAGTGACCTACACCGAAAGGTGTAAAAAATCGCACCAATTCAATTAAAGGATCAAAAGTAGCTGTAGATACTACTCCTTGGTATTCTTTGCCATTTCCATTTGTGTAAATTGGCAAATGCGAAACACCCTTTTCGAGTCCATCCAAAAACGTTTGTGCTTTTTTCATTGGAACAATAAATACAGAACCAGTTCGATCGTATGCATCGCCTGAAGATTGTTCTTTAACAGCTATGAAAACTTGAGATGAAGCTGCTATTTTAGGAAATTTCACCTTTTTTAAAACGATCGATTCATTAGCAAAATAGCGTAAATCGGTTTGAACAGTATCTTGTTTTTCAGCTAATTTGACCGCATTAAAAATAGGAATTGTCGTAAAACGATGTTGAAACAATTCGTCGCGGTACGTTAATAAATCGACTGTTGGTGCATTAGATTCAAACACTGGAATTATAGGAAACGATTTAATTTTTTCAATTGTTTGAATTGAAAGCAAAACCGAACCATTTCGAACTATTTCTAAAACTAATCCTAATTTCTGACCTAAAATCATTGGTGAACCAGCCACATCTAATTCTTTTGTGTACCACAATTCAATCGTATTTGAGTTAATGACAGTTTGAGCTTTTTTGCATGTGTAACCTTTCAACTTACGAACCTCATCAAAGAATTGAAAGTTTTGTTGAGCAATTGCAACAGAATCCTTAGTTTTCACTGCTGTTCCATCTTTAAATTGAGCAGATGAAATATATGAAAAATCAGATCGTTTAATCAAGGTGTTTTCCATTGGAAAAGTTCCTTTGTTTACTAAATTATTTTCTGAAGAAATCAGCGTTTGTTGTGCATTAGTATAAACTACAACTGCATCTTGATTTGGTATAACTTGTCCATTATTTTGTTTTAAATAAGTTAATTTCAGCGTGTTTTGAGCCGATAAATTACTAGACAAAACTACAAAAATGACAAAAAAAACAACTTTCATATGATCTAATTAATGAATGGTAAAGTTAGTAAAAAGCGTGAAGTTATTTCTAATGAAAAAACAATAAAAACAGACAATTTTAATACATTTGCAACATGTTTTTCATTTTATCCAAAGCGACTTTATTTTTACTTTCCCCATTTACATGGTTTGTTGTTAGCAGTTTAATTTTTCTTTTTTGGAAAAAACAACTTGTTAAAACAATTGCAAAATGGACATCCTTAGCAATATTAATCATTTTTACTAATCCTTTTCTTTTTTTAGAAACTGCTAGAATTTGGGAGGTACATGGTACAACTATTGAGCAAACCAAAAAATATGATGTTGGAATTGTATTAACTGGAATGGCTGAATATGATACAGAAATGAAACGTATTAGTATTCGAAGAGGTGCAGATCGAATTTGGCAAGCGATTTCTTTGTATCAATTGAAAAAGATTAAAAAAATACTAATTTCAGGTGATAGTGGATACATTACTGACCGAGGATTGCATGAAGCCAAGCAATTTAAATCCATTCTCATTCAATGGGGAATACCTGAAAAAGATATTATTACTGAAGAAACCTCAAGAAATACGCATGAAAATGCGGTAGAAACTCAAAACATTTTAAACAGATCTTACCCTCATTTATCACGTTTTTTGTTAATCACTTCGGGTATGCACATGCGCCGATCAATTGCTTGCTTTGAAAATGAAGGTGTTAAAGTCACCCCCTTTTCAACTGACTTGTACACTAGTGAAGAAAGAAGTTATTTTTGGGACCAATACATTATTCCAAATGTAGAATATTTTGTGAAATGGAATCATTTAACAAAAGAAGTTTTTGGTTACATTACTTATGATTTAGTTGGATACATCGATTAATGGAATTCGAAAAGACAATTCTTAAAAATGGTTGGATAATATTTGTTCCTGACTTTTATTCAATAGAAAAAGCAGATGAATTATTCAATTTATTCTATCAATCAATTAATTGGCAACAAGGGGAAATAAAATTGTTTGGCAAAAAATACTTAACACCAAGGCTAGAAGCATTTTACGCTGAAGAAAATAAATCATATGGATATTCAGGACAACGCCTTGTAACATCTTCTTTCACGAAAGAGTTAAAGCAACTAAAAGAGTTCATTGAATTAAAATTTTCTATTCAATTAAATTCTGTCTTAATCAATTTGTATCGTGATGGAAACGACAGTAACGGTTGGCATGCTGATGACGAGCCTGAGTTAGGAATCAATCCAATTATTACATCATTAAGTTTGGGTGCAACAAGGCGTTTTGACTTAAAACATTCTACTACTAAAGAAAAACTTTCATTGGAATTAGAACCTGGAAGTTTATTAATTATGGGAGGAGAATTACAACACTATTGGAAACACCAAATTGCGAAAACAAAAAAAGTAAATTCACCTCGAATAAATTTAACATTTAGGTACCTCTAAATTATTTGATTACACAGCCAACTTTTTTAATGTTTATACGTTTATATACTGCTACTTAGTAGGATTGCAACATAAATTAAACAACAGTGAATGATTAAGCAGTTTTTCATAATTTATCTTATTCTTTTTAGTACATTAATTAAAGCACAAGTAAATCCTGGAGCTACATGTGCCCAAGCTGGTTGTTCGACATCAGGAACATATACGAATTTAACAGGGACTCCAAGTATTGGTCAATATGGTTGTTTGGGAACAACGCCAAATGCAAATTGGCTCGCTTTAGGAATTTCTACAAGTGGATCCATTCACCTTGTCTTAACTCAAACAGGTTTAAATGGCATTGGTTTATCAGATGTTGACTTTGCTTTATATGGACCATTCACAAGTGTAACTGCTGGCTGCCCAATTACCAATCCAGCAGCCACGGTAGACTGCTCTTTTTCTGGTTCTAGTACTGAATTTGTAGATATTAATAATGCCATTGCTGGACAAGTGTACATATTATTAGTAACAAATTTTAATGGAGGATCCGGAACAATTTCTTTACAACCTAACTTGACGAATCCTTCAACAGGCAGCATCAATTGTAATATTAATTTCACCGCAAATATAGCTACAACTGCTGCTACATGTGGTTTTTCAACAGGTTCTGCTACTGCAACTCCTATAGGCGGCTATGCTCCATACACTTATTCTTGGAATACACCTGGGAACCCTACGACACCATCCGTTTCAAATTTAGCTCCTGGTACTTATTCAGTTACTATCAATTCGTCACCAAGTCCAATTACTAATCAAATTGTAAACCCAGTAACTATTAGTGTTACCATTCCAAATATAACAGCAACTTACAATTCAACATCTACTCCTGCCTATTGCAGCACAGCAAATAACGGTACAGCGAGTGCATCTTTCAATATGCCAAATGGCAATACAGGTATAACAGCTAGTTATCTATGGAATGATCCTTTAGGACAAACAACAAGTACAGCAACAGGTTTACTACCGGGTACATACATTTGTTCTATTACGCTTTCAAATGGTTGTACTGGAACGACTTCTGTAACAGTTGGTACACAGCCTGCAATGCAAATTACCCAAAGTTCAAATAATTCTGTTTCTTGTTTCGGTGAAACAAATGGAAGCCTTAGTGTTGCTGTTACAAATGGTACAGCTCCATATTCCTATTTATGGTCAAATTCAGCAACAACTAATTCACTTTCAAATGTTGCAGCAGGCACCTATACCGTTCAGGTTACAGATGCCAATTCATGTGTTCAAAATGGAAGTTTTACCATACTTCAACCACCCATTTTAAATGGCAACTTTTCAGCTATTTCTAATTTTAATGGAACTAATATTAGTTGTTTTAATGGCAACAATGGTTCTACTACTATTACTGGAACAGGTGGTGTTGGACCATACACCTATTTATGGAACAATGGTTCTACTCTTCCTATTGCTTCCAATTTAGTTGCTGGAAATTATACAGTTACGACTACAGACGCCAATTTATGTTCTACAATTGACACTATTTCACTTACGCAACCTTCAGAAATTCAACTTTTAGAAACCCATCAAAATATATCTTGTTTTGGCGGGTCAGATGGATCAATAATATTGACAGTAACAGGTGGTATATTTCCATACACATTTAATTGGACAAATACTGCAACAACTCAAAATCTATTAAATATTACTGCAGGAACTTATACTGTAATAGTAACAGATGCAAATGGTTGTTCAAAAAATCTTTCAGTTACATTAACACAACCTTTAGCTCCATTATCTTCATCAAACATACACACTGATATACTTTGTAAAGGTTTTTCAACTGGAGCTATTGATTTAACTGTACTTGGCGGAACAACACCCTATACTTATTTATGGTCAAATGGACAAACAACTCAAGATATTGATACTTTATTAAGCGGAACTTATTCTGTAAATATTACAGATGCAAAATCCTGTGTTTTTAATGATACAATTTTCCTTACTCAACCTTTAAATTCATTAAGTTATACTTCTGTTTCAACTCCGATCAATTGTTTTGGTTTTGCAACAGGAGCAATCAACATTTCACCAGCAGGTGGAACAGCACCTTACACATTTGCATGGACAAATTCAGCTACTACAGAAGATATTTCATCTCTGTTAACTGGAAATTACCAAGTAACAATTACAGATGCTAACATGTGTGTTTTGACGAGTGATACTATTAATATCCCTCAACCACTGGCTCCTATTGTATTAACAGGATTGATAGATACTGTTAATTGTTTTAACGGCTCAGATGGTGCAATTAATTTAACGGTATCAGGTGGAACGGCACCTTACACCTATTCTTGGTCAAATGGACAAACAACCCAAGATATTGATTCATTAATTTCAGGAAATTACACGGTCATCGTTTCAGATGTAAAAGGATGTTCTGAAACCTTGATTCTAAATGTCAGTCAACCAATTGCCCCAATAAACACCAGTGAAACAATCGTCAATGTATTGTGTAAAGGTTTTACTACAGGAGAGATTGATTTAACTGTAACTGGTGGCACAACACCCTACAATTACTCATGGTCGAATGGGCAGACCTCACAAGATATTGATAGTTTATTTAGTGGAACTTATTCTTTTATTGTAAACGATTTTAATGGATGCGTTTTATATGATACACTTCAAATTTCAGAGCCTTCAACTAGTTTAAGCTACACATCAGTTACAACTCCTATCGATTGTTTTGGTGATGCGACAGGTGCAATCAATATTTCTCCAGCTGGAGGTACAGCTCCATATAGCTTTGCTTGGACAAATTCTTCAACAACGGAAGATATTTCATCGCTATTAACAGGAAATTACCTAGTTACAATTACGGATGCTAACATGTGTGTTTTGACAAGTGATACCATTAATATTCCACAACCTCTCGCACCTATTTCATTAACAGCGATAATTGATGCGGTAAAATGCCACAACGGATCTGAAGGTGCAATTGATTTAACTGTTACTGGCGGAACTTCACCTTACACCTATTCTTGGTCGAACGGACAATTATCTCAGGACATTGATTCACTTAACTTAGGGAATTATGAAGTGATTGTTTCAGATTCAAAAGGTTGCATGGATAGTTCAACGTATCAAGTTACCCAACCAATTCTTCCATTAACACTTGCTGTTACACATACTGATGCGTTGTGTGTTGGTGGAACACAAGGCACAATCGATTTAACTGTATCAGGAGGAACAATTCCTTACACATATCTTTGGAATAATTTCAAGACTACGCCTGATTTAGATAGTTTGTATCAAGGTTTTTACTATGTTTTAGTTTCAGATGCAAATGGTTGCAACGATACGATTTCTGCAACAATATTGGATCCTAATAATTCTATGATATTATCAATTATAAAAACAGATGTACAATGTTTTGAAGGAAGTGATGGTACTGTTAACTTATCTGTTCAATTCGGCACACCTGGATTTTCATATAATTGGAATACAGGAGCTACAACCCAAGATTTGAATAATTTACCAATTGGAACTTATGCAGTCGATGTTACAGACACAAACTCTTGTGGTGCATTTATTTCTGTAGTAATCAATCAACCTGCAACTCCTGTTTCAGGTACAATTAGTTCGATTGATGTTTTATGTAAAAATTTTGCAACTGGCTCGATCGATGTAACTAATGGCGGAGGTATCGCTCCCTATACCTATTTATGGTCGAACACACAATCGACACAAGATATACAGAATTTAACAGCAGGTATATATACGGTAACCATCAAAGATAGTCACAATTGTATTTTAGTTTTATCTGATACCATTTTTGAACCAGCAACTGAAGTTTCTGCGAATGAAAGCCACATAAACGTTAAATGTTTTAGTAATAATACGGGTTCAATTAACATCACTCCAACTGGAGGAGTTGGGAATTATTCATTTCAATGGTTGTCAGGTGAAACTACTGAAGACATTGACTCATTAATTGCAGGCAATTATTTTGTAACGATAAAAGATGGAAACAATTGTACATTTCCAGTCACTGTTGCAATTACACAACCTATTGCTGCGCTATCTTTAGCAACTTCAATAACCAATGTATCCTGTTTTAACGGAAGTAATGGCGTAATAAATTTAACACCAAGTGGAGGGACTATGCCTTACTCGTATTTCTGGTCGGATTCAACAACCAATCAAGATTTAATTAATTATCCTTTTGGAACCTACTCTGTAATTGTTACAGATACAAATAATTGTGTTGATTCTATTGTTGGCACAATCACTCAACCTACATTATTAGTGATAAATGGTTCAACAACACCAGTTATTTGTCATGGTGATGCAACTGGAACAGCATCTGTAGTAGCAAATGGTGGAACTCCTGGTTATTCTTACTCATGGAGTAATGGCGATCAAAATGCGACGAATGATAGCATTGTAACTGGTAATTATTCTGTTTTAGTGACTGATAATTTAGGGTGTAAAGATTCATTAACCCTATTTGTCAATGAACCAACCTTGTTAACGAGTTCAACAACACACATTGATAATCCTTGTTTTGGAGATGCAGTTGGATCTGTCAGTATTGTTCCTTCTGGTGGAATTGCACCATACACTTATTCTTGGAGTAATTTTGCCACTTCAGCTACAACATCAAATTTATTAGCAGGAGTTTATACTGTAATTGTAACTGATTCTAATAACTGTATTGTGAATGATACTTCTGAAGTCTTACAACCACTTGCACCATTAAACATTGACTTTTTAACTTCTGATGTTTTGTGCTTTAACGGAGCTACAGGAGCGATTGATGCAACTACAAGTGGAGGAACAACACCTTACACATTTTCATGGAACACTTCAGCTACTTCGGAAGATCTTTCTAATCTACCAATTGGAATTTATACATTAACTGTTACTGACGATCACAATTGTGTGTTAGCTAAAACAGATACGATTACTGAACCAGCACTTTTAGACACTTCAAGTGTTGTTCTTGATAATATTAGTTGCAACGGATTCAGTGACGGATCAGTTAATTTAACAACAGTTGGAGGAACGACACCATATACCTATTTTTGGTCGAATAATACTACAAACGAAGATTTAACGAATGTTCCGATTGGTTCGTATTCACTTACTATTACAGATGCACATTTTTGTATAAGTCAATTCACTTATACTCTGAACCAACCGTTACCTTTAATTTCGACATATACAACGATTGAACCATTGTGTTATGGATATTCTGATGGAAGTATAACATTAAATACAACTGGTGGTACAACACCTTATTCGTATAGTTGGACCAACGGAAGCACGAGTGCAGTAAATAGTGGTATCGTAACTGGTAACTATACTGCAACGATTACAGATGCGCAAAACTGTGTTTTTGTTTTACCTT
>JAHEIL010000032.1 GCA_024639405.1 Crocinitomicaceae bacterium
GGGTGCTCGAAATACAATTATTAAAAGCCACATGGCAAAAAACACAAGCATGCAGGGGACTGCAGATTTCGACTGGGATGCGTTAGCACTAGACGGATATTCAAAAATCCAACGTTCTGAATTATCAGACAAATACGAAGTAACATTGACTTCAATCAACGAAAAAGAAGTTGTTGAAGGTACTGTTGTTATCGTAACAAAAAAAGAAGTAATCATTAACATTGGTTACAAATCTGAAGGAGTTGTTCCTGCATCAGAATTTCGTTACAACCCAGAATTAAAAGCTGGAGATGTTGTTGACGTATTCGTTGAATGCCAAGAAGACAAAACAGGTCAATTAATCGTTTCTCACAGAACAGCTCGTATGCACAAAGCATGGTTGCGTGTGAATGACGTATTACGTACAGGTGAAGTAATCACTGGATATGTAAAATGTCGTACAAAAGGTGGTTTAATTGTTGATGTTTTTGGAATTGAAGCATTCTTACCAGGATCACAAATCGACGTTAAACCAATTCGTGATTACGATGTTTACGTTGGTAAAAACATGGAGTTCAAAGTGGTTAAAATTAACCAAGAATTCCGTAACGTTGTTGTTTCTCACAAAGCGCTTATTGAAGCTGAATTAGAAGAACAGAAAAAACAAATTATCTCTGGTCTTGAAAAAGGTCAAGTATTGGAAGGAACAGTTAAAAACATCACATCTTATGGTGTATTCATCGATTTAGGTGGTGTTGATGGTTTAATTCACATTACAGATTTATCTTGGGGACGTGTTAACCACCCAGAAGAAATCGTTGAATTGGATCAAAAATTAAATGTTGTTATCCTTGACTTTGATGACGATAAAAAACGTATTGCTTTAGGATTAAAACAATTACAACCACATCCATGGGATGCTTTAAACACTGAATTAAATGTTGGTGATAAAGTTTCTGGAAAAGTTGTTGTGATGGCTGATTATGGTGCTTTCGTTGAAATCGCTGCAGGTGTTGAAGGTTTGATTCACGTTTCAGAAATGAGCTGGTCACAACATTTACGTTCTGCTCAAGACTTCATGAATGTTGGAGACACTGTTGAAGCAGTTATCTTAACGTTAGACCGTGAAGAGCGTAAAATGTCTTTAGGTATCAAACAATTGATGCCAGATCCATGGGCTGATATCGAAGGTAAATATTCAGTTGCTTCTAAACACAATGCTAAAGTTCGTAACTTCACTAACTTTGGTGTATTTGTTGAATTAGAAGAAGGAGTTGATGGATTGATTCACATTTCTGACCTTTCTTGGCAGAAAAAAATCAAACACCCATCTGAATTCTGTAAAGTTGGTGACGAAATGCAAGTAGTTGTATTAGAAATCGATCGTGAGAACAGAAGAATTTCTTTAGGTCACAAACAATTAGAAGAAAATCCATGGGATGTATTTGAAACAATCTTCGGAGAAGGTTCAATTCACCAAGGAACAATCATTGAAAACAAAGATAAATCTGGAATCGTTGCACTTCCATACGGTGTTGAAGGTATTTGCCCAGCAAAACACTTACGTAAAGAAGACGGAACGAATGCTAAAGTTGAAGAGACTTTAGACTTCAAAGTTATCGAGTTCAATAAAGAATCTAAGAAAATCGTTGTTTCTCATACACGTTTATTCGAAGAAGGAGAAGACAAACCAACTACTACTGCGAAAGCAACAGGTGGTAAAAAAGGCGGAAACGCTGGTGGTGGATCATCAACTTCACAAGCGGTTAAAGCAATCAACCAAAACACAGAGAAATCTACGTTAGGTGATTTAGATGCTTTATCAGCATTGAAAGAAAAAATGGAACAAGGAAAATAATCAATTTTCAATCTATTGAAAAACCAGCTTAGAAATAAGCTGGTTTTTTTTATGGGATAACGTTTGGGAAAAGCATTCTAGCTGAATTCTTTACAATATTGCAATGTTGTAAATGAATTGGATTAAAAAAACAATAAAAACTTAACCTAAAATGGGTTCTCTTAAAACTGATCAACTCTAAAAAACCTGATATCGCTAACTTCTTTACAATATTGCAATGTTGTAAATTTTACAAAAAATCAGTCCAACAATAATAACAAATCTTCTTTACTCAACATTTTAGTAGATTTCAAATCAACTTTAATTAAATCATCAATCATTTCTTTTTTACTTTCCTGCAATTGCAAGATTTTTTCTTCAATTGTATCAGGACAAATCAAGCGTACAGCAATCACTTTGCGTTTCTGTCCAATACGGTATGAACGATCAATAGCCTGATTCTCAACAGCTGGGTTCCACCAAGGATCAATAATGTACACATAGTCAGCTTCAGTTAAATTCAAACCTACTCCACCCGCTTTTAAACTAATCAAGAAAACACGAATTGATTCATTTTCTTGAAAATTACGCACAACATCTTCCCTGTTTTTGGTTTTACCTGTTAAATACTCAAAAGGAATACCCATTTGTAATAAGCGCTCTTTAATCAAATCCAACATACCAACAAATTGTGAGAAAATCAAAAGTTTGTGATGCACAACTTGTTCTGAAAGGTGCTCTACTAAAACATCAATCTTCGCCGATTCATTCCCATAAAATCCATCATCATTTAACAATACTGGAGAATTACAGATTTGTCTTAATTTTGTTAAACCTTGCAAAACATGCATACTTTGATTTAATAATTCTTCTTTTTTACTCTTCTCTAAGTATAATTTAAATTCATTTTTGTAAGAATCGTAAACAGCGCGCTGCTCCTTGCCCATTTCACAGAATAATACAATTTCAGTTTTTTCTGGCAACTCCGATGCTACTTGTTTTTTTGTTCTTCTCAATAAAAACGGATGTATTTTTTGCTGCAATTCTTTTGCGCGTAAACCATCTTTAAATTTATCAATTGGAATGGCGTAATTGTCTTTAAAACGTTGCTGACTTCCTAAACTTCCCGGATTTAAAAATGAGAATTGGGCAAATAAATCATACGTGTTATTTTCAACAGGGGTTCCTGTCAATACCAATCTATTTCGTGCTTGTAATAGTCTAACTGATTTATAACGTTTCGACATTGGATTTTTTATTGCCTGTGATTCATCTAAAATGATGTAATCAAAATCAACTGATTTTAAAAAATTTATGTCTGATAATAATGTTCCATAAGTTGTGAATACAATATCAAATTTCTTAAAGAAATCTATGTCTTTTTTTCGTTCATTTCCATAATTCATATGAAATTTCAACGAAGGTGCAAATTTTTCTAATTCGCTTTTCCAATTAAACAACAAGGATGTTGGCAAGACAATTAAATGAGTTTTTTTACCATTTTTAGCTTTTAAGGATAGAATAAAAGCAATGATTTGAATGGTTTTACCTAACCCCATGTCATCGGCTAAACAACCACCAAAATTGAAAGAATCTAAAAAATGTAACCAATTCAACCCTTCTTTTTGGTAATCTCTTAATTCAGTTTTTAATCCTTTTGGAACCTTTATGTGCTCAATCGATTGAAAAGTTTCAAATTTTTGTTGGTACATTTCCAATTCTTTCTTTACATCTGATGGCAAGACTTCATCTTTAAACAACTCTTCAATCAATGAAAAATGAAGTTTTGACGTACGCATAGTTGTATCGTTAATTTCACTTGATCTAAAAAATGCTGCAAATTTCTCTAACCATTCTTTCGGCATCAATCCTAAACGGCCATCACCTAAACGCACATAATTTGACTGATTGACAACAGATCGTTGAATTTCTTTCAAGCGAACAACTTCATCTCCAAAACTAACTTTCAACGCTGTATCGAACCAATCAATTCCAGAGGAAACAGCTAATGAAACAGCCATTTTTGATGGATGATATGAATTATTTTTTATAGTATTGAAACCTAATATTTCAACGCCATCTTGTTGCCATTGTTCAAAGACATTTAAAAACCATTGATCATCTAAAAATACGGCTTTATTAAGGTAAAAGTAATCGAATTGTTCTTGTTCTTCAAAATTTGGGTGTTTATCTTGAATTGCAATTAAAAACCGTATTTCTAAATCATCATCGCGTTTAATTTCATACGGTTGTCCCAATGCATCAAGAAGATATATGCGTTTTTTTGAGCGAACAGGCACTTCAATCGCGCCATATTGCATCACTGGTGTTATCAAAACAAAAGAATCAGATTCTGACAAATAAACTTTTTTCACAGGCTGTTCTTCTCCAAAGAAATCTTCGTATTGTTGCGGTGTAGCAGTTTGTAAGAAAGTGTAATCAATCGTTAATTTATCTTCCAATTGATTCAAAATGGCAGCTTGAAATGCTGGGAATTTGACTTGATGTATTAATAATTTGTGTTGCTGTTTTTTGAAAAAGGTAATTGCTTTTAAAACAGCTTCATCTGCACAATAAATTAACTCATTGTCAACACTAACAAAAAAAGAATACACTAACTTTAGGGCTGAGAAACTTTTTAAAACACTATCAATAAATAACTTAGGTGTAATTTCGTAAAAATTTTCTTTTTGAATGATTTTTAAATGAAACTCAAAAATTCCTTTTTTCAGTTGCACCTCTTCTAAGCCTTGAACAGTGCATTTATCTGATTGCTTAGCATTGAGACAATAAACAGAGAATTCAGAACTATTGCGAACAATTTCTGTCAAAGCCAGATGTTCATCTGTTGTTTTTCGATTGGGTGTAAAATTTGGAGATGATTGAAAAACACCAATCGCAGCATAAAATTTTAAAGCTATAGGATCGTCGCATGTAAATATAAACTGTCGCGCATCCTCCAATTTTAAAGGATTTTTAATGCGACCTTCTTTCGTTAAAAATGCACTGTAAAGACTTATGTGAAAATCATTTGCATAACGTGCTTCTTCAAAAACAATGCAATAATCTTTCGGCAAACCTTCTTGAAAGGAAAACTCGAAAGGTTGTTGATCAGAAGCTATTAACTGTTTACTGAATTTATCTAAAGTTGGTTCATTCACTGGAATCAATCCAGTAATCAAACTTTTTATTTTTATTTCTTTATTCTCGTAGTGAATTTCAAAATAATCTTCTAAATTTTCAGTGGATGAAAGTCCATAATCTCCCGCATATGCTTGTAAAAATGTTTGTCGAGCCGTTGAATCAAAAAATGGGCGAAGTACTCGATCGTCTTTCAACAGGTACATTGCCTTTTCTTGATGCTTACACAAATGTGTTTTCAAATCTTCACATTGACACTCAAGGACTAGGTCACCAGCTTCAAAACTTACATGTACAATTTCTCGTTCATAATAAGATCTTGAAACAACCAACACTGCTTCATTCAAGCGCAATTCTTCAATGTAAGCACTTAAATTATAGCTTGGCGTATCATTTAAATGATTGAAAATAAAATCATTTGTTAGCGCTTTAAAATCAAAGGTAGGAAATAAAAAAGTAGTGGGATGTCCTGAACGTTTTTCTTGTGCCAGCACATCTTCTTGTAACAATTGCATTTCCTTTTTGTACAAAAGCGTGTGCGCTGCATTTAAAACAGCTAAAACATGTTCACAAACTTTTGATTGATTATTGGTGCATGTACATGCCGTTGAATGAATGACACCTTGAAAAATGACAACGTTGATTTTGAAATAACTTAATGCCTTAACATTTGCAGTGATTCCAAGTTTTCCAACGACTAAATTTTCCACCTCACATTCTTTCATTTTTGCTTTTAACTGCTGATTGGAATGGGCTTCAATGTACAATTTAAATACGTCGTTTTTTATCATTTTACGTGAGCAATACTGCCAATTATTGTGGGATTAATAGAAATTTCAGGGTAAAAAAAAATCCTGAGTGTTGGCTCAGGATTTAAAGTTAAGGATTTAAACTTACTCAACAATTATTTTAATGGTTGAACTCGCTGGTGAAGTTACAAATTTGATAAAATATGTCCCTTGATCAAGCATGCTCATGTCAATTGTAGTTTTTAAATTCATATTGGTTGTTAACACAACTTGCCCTAAGTTATTCAAAACTAGAAGTTCTCCTGTATAATTTCCTGAAACGGTTGTATTACCAGATGTTGGATTTGGCATTACTTTAAAATCATTTGTTAAATCAGTAACACCTAACGACGAACGAACATCAAAAACTATAGTTCCTGGAGCAACACCCGCATCGAAATTTGTCACTTCATTATTGGATTGATCATACACATAAACTTTTCCATAACTTGTATAATCGGTGTTACTTGCATACAAGAAGTTATTCGTTTCGTCTTCTGCTAATTCATAGTATGACATCGCCAAGTTATTAACCGGACCAACATTATTCATTGCCAAGACATTCCATTCATTAACAGCAATATCATAAGCAATTTGATAGGAAATATTTCCATCTCTTAAACAAGACGTTCCACATCCTGTACTAGCCAAAGAAAGATTTTCTGTAATTACTGAGTTGTTCGATAAATCAATTCTTGAAATAGATGAACCTGACCAATCTTTGTTATTTACAGCAACAATGTAGTTTCCAATTTTAACTAAATTGTCTGGGTTTTTTCCATTTACACCTAAATCAACTTCATTACCATAAGTCAAGTTTGTTAAATTCAACGAACCAATCAATCCTTTTTCATTTCCCCATTCATAACCATTATTCACAGCGATGTATGCTGTTGAACCATCAATTACAACATTTTGTGCTGCCCATTTTGGTCCAGTAACAGTATCTATTGCTGCAATTAAAGATAAATCAGTTGTGTTGTAAATGTGTAAATATGAATTGAACGCTGACAAGTATTCCCCTCTTGTCGCCACTAATTTATTTTGATAGACTCCTAAATTACGAACTCCTGGACAAACCACTTCAGCAACAAATTGATTCGTTAATTTATTGTATTTAATTATTTTTGAATCAGCCGCAACATAAAAATAATCACCTGAAATGACTAAATCAGAAGCAAAACGCATGTTTTCTAGTGTATCTAACACCGAATAAACCTGAGTTTGAGGATTGTAAGTTCCTAATGTAACCGGAACAATTTGTGTGTTAGTTACGTAATCAAAATTACCTTCATTTAACACGTAAACTTGATGCACATACGTTTGTGCTTTTGCCATCGCTGACAACCCTAAAACTAGGGAAAAAATTACCTTTTTCATCTTTTTTGTTTTTTAAAGATTTATAAACTTAAAAACAAACAGCATAAAAAAGAAGGACAAGTCCGATTAATAAACGGCTTGAGTCCGACTTTAATCTGAAGTCTTCTCTCTAGTTTTAGGCAAGTATTCTGACTCATACCAACTCGGCTTTGCCTTCCCGATTGCTCAGTGACGTTGTTAAACCGATTTAACAGTATTTACAGCTGCAGTTACAGTTTCGGATTTACACCGAATTCCTTTTTAATGCAAAAATTGCTACCTAAAACCGAGGCAAAGGTACACAAATAAACTAGGAAAGCGTCATTTTAATTAAAATTTCAACGTATACTGAAGCATGATTGTACGAGGTGGTTCAATTTTCAAAGGACGCAACGAATAGATTCGGTTAAAAACATTTGAAGAGATAATCGCTAATTTGTGTTTTTCATTGATTTGATAGGATAAACGTGCATCAAAAATCCAATTTCCAAAGCGATGCGCATTGTAATAGTCCATATAGCGAATATCTTGCAGCAATTCATTATCGACCGTGATTTGTTCAAAATCCTCAATAATCTTATCCATATTGACAATTTTACTAAAATATTTTGCGCTGAACCCAAAACTAATCTTCTTGTTGTAAACAATTTCAAAATCCGCTTTAACATTGTGTAAGAAACGGTATTTTAAGATTTTATTGGTTGGATCCAATGAAGTAGAGTTGTAAGTAAACACTCGATTCAACGAATCAATGGCATAAACATAATCTGGCGATAGCGTAGTTGGAACTATGTAATTGTAACCGACAATAAAATTAAGGTCTAACTTGGGAGATAACTTTGCCAATCCTGCCATGCTTGCATCAATCCCTAAAACCCTTGATTTACCTGTGTTTAAGAATTTAAATCCAGCGCTTGAACCCAATGTTTCAACCGAAGTAATTGGGTGCCAAACTCCAAACATGTATTCAATGGTATTTTGATATTCTTGCCAAAATCCGGCAACATCAATAAATCCGGCTATTCCACCAAGTTTGAACCCTTGTTTCAAACCAATTTCAGCATTCCAACTACTTTCTGATTTCAAATCAGGATTCGGGAAAACTCCAAAATTACCCACTCCTGTTTTAATGAATCGTTCAGTAATTGTTGGGAAACGATAACCTTGTCCAAAAGAAGCCCGCACATATGTTTCGTTGAAGAATTTCATACTTGCTCCTGCTCTAAAAATTGGTTTCAAAGCTTGATTCGTATCGTTCAATTGAAAATACTCTAAGCGCATTCCAGCAGATAAATTCAAGCGTTTCCCAACTTTAATTTCCCCTTGCGAGTATGCAGACAAATTAAGCATCTTATTGGTTGGCGACCCTGATCCTGCATAAATAGATGAAAAAGAATTTACATAATTCCCTGTAATTCCTCCAATAAATTCAAGTTGCTTCAACTTGTTTATTTTTTTCTGAAAAACATAATCAGCATAATAAGAAGTAGCACGGTTGGATTGATTGGCCGTCATTTCATTATCAGTGTGTAAAATACGGGTTCTTAAGCTATGCTTTCCTTTTTGCGATGAATAATAATTAATGAATGGATCTAAATTAAAAATAAACTGATCTTGTAAAAAAACAGCACCAGGATAGGCTCTAAACAAACCAGTTGTATCGTTTAACCAAGCTAAAGCCATTGCTGAATGAGATAGCATTGCATTACCGTTTAATCCATAAGTTAATCCCTCGAACTTTTTAGATCGGTAACGTAAGTTAAAATTCAAACGAATGCGCTGGGCAACCAATTGACGCTCTTTGAAATTAGAAATTGTATCCGGAAAAATAGTTGCAACCAAAGAATCTGTTTGCGGAGGTCCGATGTAACCGTGATCGTAATTGTAATTCCCTCCGATTACTATATCTAGGTTTTTATGTTGTTTAGAATGTAAGAAATTGACACCATAAATTCCTGGAAATTCAGTATTCCACTTCGCAATTCCTGGGCTAGAATAAAACCCAGAATAAACGTTTACTTTGGTCACAGGCTTTGGTCCAGGAAAAGCTGTTCGAATGTGAATGGATCCCGAAAGTGCTGAACTTCCAGACAAAACGGATGCCGCACCTTTAATCACTTCAACTTGATTGATGTTTTCAACTGGAATAAATCCCCATTCAGGACGACCTGCATCTCCAGACAACATCGGCATATCATCAACAATTACTGCAACTTTTGAACCAACACCAAAGGTAAAACCACTTCCTCCCCTGATTTGTGGTTCTCCATCCAAAATATTCAATCCTGGCGTTTGATCCAATGCAGTTTCAATGCTTCGTGTATTCTTGTTTTCAATGATCTGAGGTTTAATGACTTGCATTGAAACCGTTTGCTCTTCTAAGGGCTTGTCAAATTTCCCTACCTTGACCTCTACTGTCTTCAATTCTAACACCAAAGGTTTCAACGTAAACGTAAAAAACAAGTTGGTATCCTGATTGATTTCAAAATTTACAAATGCACGTTCATACCCAACATTTCGAATTTCGATTTCATACACTCCGCGATTCAACAAAAACTGAAATTGCCCTTTATCATTAGAAATTGTACTAATATCACTGTTTTTAACACGAACGATTGCACCAAAAACAACTTCATTTTTATCATCTACAATTTTTCCTCTGACACGAGAAGATTGTGCAAAAACAAATGAAATTAAAAAGGTAAGTAAAACAGTACTTATAAACTTCATTCCTTACTTATTCTTTAATGAACTTGATTACCTGCTGTTGATTACCTGCAGACAAATGAATAAAATACATACCTGCGTTTTCTTGAAATAATAGAGAATTTGTTTTTTGTCCTTTAGCAAATATTTTTCCATTGATATCATAAATTTCATAAGAGGAAATATCAATTGGTGATTTTATGTGAAGGTAGTCACCAGCTAGAAAAACACGTGCCGATTCTATAGAAACTTCATCGATTCCTACTGGATTGTAAATTAATTCTACATCGTCGATCAACACCTCATCATTCCCTAAACCTTGACCAGGTGTTTTGTTGGTAGAAAAAGTCACTAAAATATTGGTGATATTAGTTGCTGGACCAACATAACTGAAAGGAACACTAAAACGCTTCCACACTCCATTCGTTGATGAATAATACAATTGAGCTTGTGCCATTTGATGAATTCCTCCTTGATCATTTGGATCGATGAAATTGTAGCTATCATGTATGATTGCATTCATTAACGCTTGATAATTTCCTGCAGCAACAGGTGTGTATTTTGCCCAAAACACAATAGAATCTGGTTGATCAGAAATAGCTTCTGAAAAATCTGGATTGCTTACATCTGAATAGGTGTGATTTAACGGACTAGTAATGGTTGAACTCGCCATGTTAATACGGCCTAAACTAACTGTTCCATTGGCTGATGCTCCTAATATAGTTTTCGTCCAAATACGCGCGCAATATTGTCCAGAAGCACCTGGTCGAACTGCTGTTGAACGTTGTAATTGTTGTGAAGCAAATGAAGCTAAACTTCCAGATGCAGTTTTAAAACCATTCCAATTAATTGGCTCTTCTGTTGGATTTCCAACATTCTCCCATTGTTCGAAATTACTGTTCCCAATTTGTGTTTGACTCAGTAAATTGAATGCAATTGTTATGCTTGTTATGCTAAGTAGTAATCGTTTTTTCATTAATTTTTAGTTTTAATGTAACAAAGATAAAAAACGAAATGAGCTTTCAAAGGAAATCTAAAAACCAACCAAAAAAAAGTCTTATTTTTGTTCAATGCAAGTTAAAGATATCGACACGACAAAAGAACTTCCAATCATGGAGTATTTTTACACCATTCAAGGTGAAGGAAGCTATGCTGGTCGTGCAGCTTTTTTTATTCGTTTGGCTGGTTGCGACGTAGGATGCGTTTGGTGTGATGTGAAAGAAAGCTGGAATGCTAACGAACATCCATTGTTGACAATAGACTTCATTATTGATGAAGTTGTAAAATCAACTGCAAATTTTGTTGTGATAACGGGCGGTGAACCTGCAATGTATGATTTAAAAACTTTAACGCAACGTTTAAAAGAATTAGATATAACTATTGCAATTGAAACATCTGGTACATATCCATTAATTGGCCACATAGATTGGTATTGTTTTTCCCCAAAGAAATTTAAACAACCAGTTCAAGATGCATACGATAAAGCAGCTGAATTAAAGGTAATAATCAACCATCCAAGTGATTTTGAATTTGCTGAATTACATGCTTTAATGGTAAATTCTGATTGTAAATTGTACCTGCAAACGGAATGGTCGAAACAAGATCGTTTTCTACCTGAAATAATTGCATATGTCAAACGTTATCCACAATGGAGGATTTCTTTACAAACGCACAAATTCATGCAAATCCCTTAATTTTAAATTGCTTTTGACTATGAAATTTTTAATCTTCTTACTTAGTGTTTTTTTCATTCATTCAGTGTCAATAGCACAATTTCACTATTCAAGTAAGAATAAAAAAGCAATTAAATTATTTGAAAAAGGTCAAAAAGCTCCCAACGAATCATTGGACCCCATTACACGTTTACCCAATTATAAATTAGGGATTTCCTATTTCAATCAAGCATTAAAAAAAGACCCGCTTTTTTGGGAAGCACATGTATTTGCTGGCGAATACTGCGAAATCATGCAAGATTATCTAACAGCTATTGCACATTATGAAGCAGCTATTCAAATTAATCCGCAACACAGTCAAACTGGAAGCACCTATTTTTACACAGCAAACCTGTATCAAGCATTGGGTAATTATGAAAAAGGATTGCGTTTTGCAGAGCAATTTATTCAACACAAAAACACCAATCCTGAATTATTAAAAAAGGCATATACCATTCGAGAAAATTGTTTATTTGCTTCTGATGCTATGCAACATCCAACAGTTTTTAAGCCTATAAATGTTGGGCCTGGAATTAATACGGCCGATCCTGAATACTACCCAACCATTACTGTAGATGGAAAAACGATTTTGTTCACACGAAGAATTAAAGATGATAATGCTCAAAATCAACAGAAATTACAAGAAGATTTTTTTGTTTCACATTACACCAATAAGTGGGAACAAGCACAACCTATGCCTAAAAACATAAACACACCTTTGAATGAAGGCGCTCCATCTATTTCTGCTGATGGTAGATCCTTGATTTTTGTCGCTTGTTCTGATCAATCGGGTAATAACAATTACGGCGAAGCAAGAAACGGCAAAGGAAGTTGTGATTTGTTTTATACCAAAAAATTAGGCTCAAAATGGCTCAACCCAATTAACCTACCAGGAAGTGTAAATACGGGAACTTGGGAATCTCAACCTTCTTTATCAGCCGATGGAAAAACACTTTATTTTATTCGCAGGGTCAACAAACGAGGTGAAGCAGCTAATTCTGATATATTTGTTTCACATTTATTAGAAAATGGAGATTGGTCAACAGCTGAAGCTTTACCTAATACCATAAATACACCATTGGAAGAGGAATCTGTTTTGATTCATCCAGACGGAAAAACCTTGTATTTTGCCTCTCGTGGACACATTGGTATGGGCGGATCGGATTTATACCTTTCAACATTGGACGCAACAGGTAAATGGTCCAATCCAAAAAATTTAGGATACCCAATCAATACCAACTTTGATGAAAATTCTTTGTTGGTTGCTGCAGACGGAACAATTGCATATTTTGCATCGAACAGAACAGGTGGCTATGGTCAGTTAGACATTTACTCGTTTGAAATGCCTGAAGAATTACGACCAACTAAAACACTTTATTTTGAAGGAATTGTATTCGATGCAACAACAAGAAAACCACTTGCAGGAAAATTCCAATTAATTGATTTACAAACTAGTAAAGAAATTATTTTTTCTGAAGCAGATAAGATTACTGGAGAATTTTTAGTTTCTTTACCCTTAAATAAATCGTATGCCTTGAATGTTAGTTACCCAGGTTATACTTTTTATTCTGAAAATTTTAATATGCTTGACACGTCAAATCTTTCTGCAATTCACTTAGATGTTCCAATGGTTCCAATTACCAGCGAACAACCAAATTTATTAGCCAATGTATTTTTTGATTTAGGAAAAGCAAATCTTCGAAATGAATCGTTTGTTGAATTGAATAAATTAGTTGATTTTTTGCAAAAAAACCCATCGCTTTCGATAGAAATTAGCGGTCACACAGATAACCGAGGTGACGCTAATGTAAATCTTCAATTATCAACAGATCGAGCCAAAGCAGTATACTCTTACATTTTAAGTAAAGGTATTGAACAAAAAAGACTAACTTACAAAGGTTATGGGTCTAGCCAGCCGATCAATTTAGCAGAAGACATTGCTAAATTAACAACTGAAGCTGCCAAAGAAAAGGCGCATCAAATGAATCGTAGAACAGAATATAAACTTTTAAAATGATGCATTTTATTAAACTTATCCGTCCGATTAATTTATTAATCATCGCCATCACCATGTATGGCGTTCGTTTTTACATCTTAGAAGTTCACTATTATGAAAAAGTAAAAGACAATGCGCTTGACTTTTTTCTATTGGTTTTTTCAACCATCATAATTGCAGCTGCAGGTAATATTATCAACGATTATTTTGATGTACGCGCTGACCGCATCAACAAACCAGAACGACTTATAATAACCAAACATATAGAAAGACGATCTGCCATATTAATTCATTGGATTTTCAATGGTATTGCCTTTGGCATTGCCCTTTACCTAAGTGTAAAGTACCAATCATTGTGGTTTGTTTTCATTCATTTGCTCTCAATCAATTCGCTTTGGTTCTACAGCATGCTTTTTAAACGTAAAGTTATTATTGGAAATTTAATAGTGGCAGCATTAACTGCATTAGTTCCAATTTTAGCAGTTGTTTATTTTAAAGTTGGAAACACATACCATTTGGCATTTTCTGAGTTCAAATCAGACTCTTGGATTGCAATTATCAACTACGATTTCTTTTATGTGTTAGCATTTTTTGCATTTATTCAAAACTTAGCACGTGAAATCATCAAAGACATGCAAGATGTTGAAGGTGATAAATTGATTTATGCAACTTCTTTGCCAATGATTTTAGGCGAGAAAAAAGCCATTTGGGTTGTAACATTGTTGCTTTCTATTTTACCACTATTTTACCTCATTTTCTCACTCGTATATGCAAAAGCTGTATTTGAAGGTATTCATTATTACATTGCGACCATTCCCTTTATTTTAGTGGTTGTAATCAACTTAGTAGTTGTTTTTTTAAGCTTTAAAGATCAAACTAAACGATTGAAATTATACGACAACTTGATTAAAATATCCATGTTAATTGGAGTATTATCGACGTTTTACATTGCTTCATTGGCTACATTTTAACCCTTTCATTACATGCAACTTATTTTAGGATCAAAATCTCCTCGAAGAAAAGAATTATTAGCCTTAATTGGTTATGATTTTGAAATTAGAACGAAAGAAACAGATGAATCGTATCCTGAAAGTTTAAGCGTTGAAGAAATCGCTCCATTTATCGCAAATAAAAAAGCAAGTGACTTACTACCAACATTAACAACAGATGAAGTTGTATTATGTGCTGATACAATTGTTGTGCTTGGCAATCAAATTCTAGGAAAACCAGAAAATGCAAAAAAAGCCATTGAAATGCTTTCTTTACTTTCAGGAAAAGAACACCAAGTAATTACAGGAGTTGTCATTGCCACTATTACTAAAAAAGTAGTGTTTTCTGTCCAGACACTTGTGAAATTCAAAGAACTTTCAATAGCAAATATTGAACATTATGTTGCAACCTACAAACCTTTCGACAAAGCAGGATCGTATGGCATTCAAGAATTTATTGGTGCGATTGGAATTGA
>JAHEIL010000016.1 GCA_024639405.1 Crocinitomicaceae bacterium
ACTTCACGGTCCCAATCAAATGAGAAACCAATTTTATCCAATTGATCGCGGTAACGGGCAATATTTTCTTCTGTTGTAATAGCTGGATGTTGACCCGTTTGAATCGCATATTGCTCAGCTGGTAAACCAAATGAATCGTAGCCCATTGGATGCAAAACATTGAATCCTTGCAAACGTTTGTAACGCGCATAAATATCAGAAGCGATATAGCCAAGTGGATGTCCAACATGTAACCCAGCACCAGAAGGATAAGGAAACATGTCAAGCACATAAAACTTAGGTTTAGAAAGGTCCTCCGTGACTTTAAACGTTTTGTTTTCAGCCCAAAAGCTTCTCCATTTATTTTCTATCGCGCTAAAATTATATTCCATGAGTTTACAGCTTTTTAACAAAGAGGCAAAGATAAGGATTCCAAAATAGAATAAAAGCCAATTTGAGTGAATAGTTTTCATTCAAAATTGTATTTTTAACCACAAATGAATCAATTGAAGAAGCATATAACTATTTTGCTTGCTGTATTATTGCAGCTAATTACGGTGAAGCTGTATGGTCAAACACAACAGGAAAATCAATTGATCAAAACCATTCAAACAGAAAAAAACCTACGTGCAAAATATTTACATACCTTATCTCTTGGTGAATTTTATAAAACAAATAACATCGGAAAAGCAGATTCTATCAAACATGTATTATTGCAAAAAAGTAGAGGATTTGATGATGCTATTCGACTAAGTGCTTTAATTTATAGTGCAGAAGTCAATGAACTACAAGGGAAACAGGACGAGTATTTCATGGATGTATTTTCTTGTTTTCCCTTTGTTCAAAAAGTAAAAGACCTCAATTTATCGTTTAAAGTTTACTGTCATTTGAGTAAATATTATAGCAATTCACGTGATTTTAAGAATGCATTATTTTTTGCAGAAAAAGCGAATAATATCGCAAAAAAAATGAGGGATTATGCGCACATTTCTGAATCTAAAAATTTGATAGCTGTTTCATTTATGCTGCAAAATAAAAAAGATTCCTCTTTGATGTATTCAGATCAAGCCATTCAATATGCCCGAAGGTCATCCAACAAAAGTAGTTTAGCGGAGAGTTTTCATACCCAAGCAAGCATTTATAGTTTTTTTGGGCAAATTGAATTGAGCGTTGCTAAAAATTTCATTGCGCTTCAAATTGCCAATGAAGTCAATGATTTATACAAAGTTGCTAAGTACAATCGTATCATTGGTAAATCGCAACAAAGTATAAAGAATGTGGAAGACGCCGCATTTTACTTTAAACAGTCCTATTATTTTTCCAAAAAAATCAATGATAAACGTCAAATGGGCTTGTGCTTAACCAGCATTGGATCCATTCACTTGGATAAAAAGGAAGTTGCACTTGCACTAAAAGACATTAAAACTGCCATAGCGATCTTGACGCAACAAAATGATTTAGACGGATTAGGAGAAGCATACAATTACTTAGGTATAATTTACAGAGAATTAAATAACTACACTGTTGCTGGAAAACAATTCAACAAAGCACTAATTTATTACGAAACAACTGGAAATAAAAGTAAAATTGGAGATGTTTACCACAATGTCGCAACAATTTTTGAATACCAAAAGAAATATCAAAATGCCTTGACTTATTTCAATCGGTCCATTCAAATTCGGCAGCAATATGGCGCTCGTAATCTAATTTACCCAACCTACAGAGAAATTGCAACTATTTATGGTGCACTTGGAAATAATAAGCAAGCATATATGTATATGCAATTGTACATTAACCAATTGGATAGCAATACAAATTTGCAAGCAGCAACAAAAATCGCAGAATTGAGTGAATTGTACCAATCAGACCAGCGCGAGCGATTGATTCTTTCACAAGCAAATGCAATTGAAAAACAACGCAATGAGCGAATATTAACTGCTACGACCTTAGAAAATAGTCAATTAAGAAATAATTTTCAACTATATATCATTATCGGATTTTTAATCATCATCATTTTGGCGGGTATTATTGGGTTTTACCGTTGGAATCAAACCAAAATAAAGCAACAACAGAAAGAAGCTGAAATGTCACAAACATTGTTGAGAACTCAAATGAATCCTCATTTTGTATTCAATGCCATGTCTGTAATTCAAAGTTACATCTATGAAAATGATGCGGAAAATTCGTCCAAATTTTTAGTAAATTTTTCACGGTTGATGCGATTGATATTGGAAAATTCACCCAAAGAATTTATTCCCTTAGAAACAGAAATAGAGATTTTAAATAAATATTTAGAAACCCAAAAATTGCGGTTCGAAGATCGTTTTAATTACAGCATTGAAGTAAAGGATGATTTGAAATTAGAATTCACGCAAATTCCGCCAATGATTACACAACCATTTATTGAAAATGCGATAGAACATGGACAATTACATACCATTGAAGGCGGCTATATTTCGATCTCTTTTTCCAAAGTTGGAAACATGTTAAACATCGTTATCATTGACAATGGAATTGGTCGTTCTGGCTCAGAAATGCTCAAAAAAAACAAGCAGCATAAAAGTATGGCGATGAAAATTACGCGTGACAGAATTGATAATTTGAATAAAAAATATAAAACGGATGGTTATTTAATAATAGAAGATTTAAATAAAAATAGTAAAACTGGAACAAAATTATTAATTTCGTTACCATTCACAGAAGTCAAACCGCCTTTTATTCAATAACTTAAACACTTTAATTAAGGATAGTTATGAAAAAAGTATTGATCATAGATGACGAAAAAAGAACCCGAGATTTAATCGCTAAAATGATTGAAACTTTTGGATTTGATTTAACTGTTATTTCAGAAGGTGAAACGATGGATACTGCAATTCAAGCCATACAAAATCATCAACCAGACATCCTTTTTATTGACATTCAAATGCCTGATGGTACAGGTTTTGATGTCTTGAAACAAGTTGAAAATAAATCTTTTGAAGTTATTTTTATCACGGCACATGAAGAATTTGCCATACAAGCGATCAAGTTTAGTGCATTGGACTATTTATTAAAACCTGTAGATCCACTTGAGTTGAAAGAAGCGGTTGAAAAAGCAATTAAAGCCGTCAACATTAAAAAAATCGACAATCAACTAGACGCACTACAAAACAATATATTGCCTCATCAGAAAAAAAGATTGGTATTAAAAACGCATGAAAGTGTATTTATAGTTGAATTACATGATATTATTCGATGTGAAGCAGATAAAAATTACACATCTTTCTTTATCATAGGTGGTAAAAAAATAATTGTTTCAAAAACCCTGAAAGATTATGAAACATTGTTAGTGGGACATAATTTTATGCGTGTTCAACAATCTCATCTTATAAACATTGATTGTATTGATCGTTACGATAAAGCGAACGGAGGTTTTGTTATTATGAAAGATGGCTCAGAAGTACCTTTGTCTTCTGCAAAACGCGAAGCTTTCTTCAATATATTAGAGAATTTATAACTAAAAAATAACTCAACTAGGTAAAATATTCATTGAAACCTATAAAATATTCATTTAGGAGAATTGTTTTAAAAAGTAATCATACATTTAACTCACAGGATTACTCATTCATTTTGGAGACACCTGCTTGGAGAGGCAGTTTTCTAGTTTATCTTTAAAATGAATGAATTTTCTCCAATTATTTACCTCAAATTGGAGACTACTAAAATTAACTTACTACTAATAAAAGGGTTGACAATGTTAACCCTTTTTTATTTGATAAAGAATTGGACGAGATGGCGATGCATCATTTTCAAATGGTGCTGTTTGTAATTCTAACAAATAGGCGCCATCTTCAACTGAATCTGGAACATAAATCAATTCTGTAATGGTTCTTTCAAAATTCAATTGATCAGGAACACCCCAAAATTGATGATGAAATGCCAATGCTCCACCATCATTTTCTCTGTCAACACTAGGTAAATCTATTAACAAATGTTTTACACCGCGTTCATTCAGCAATGCAATACAGTCTAGAGATAAGTATGGTGGATTCGTTGCAGAATAATCACTATGCGTTTTCGTAAGTGAATTGGGTAATGTTCGAATTACTAAAGCTTCAATGGCGATGTCCCAGTCTCCTTCTCTTAATAATTGTCGGTGAATGATTGAGTCTAATTCTCCATTTAATTCTGTCTCAATAGGCGTTACAGTTACCAATTGCGCCTTGAAAAAATATGTTTTTAAGGATTGATTGACGGAGTATATTTCAGGTGTGATGTGCCCGAGACATTCAGTATGTGTCCCGTGTCCATGAGGATTAAAAAAAATAGAACGAAAATTTACTGAGCCGCCCAAGGCAACAGAACCCACAAAACCATTTTCCATAACTGGCTTCATTTCTGGCGGATTTACATACCAAGCTCGTAAATTTTGTTCCCCTTCAACCAATGAAATGGAAATATCAATTGGTTCATTTGTTTCTATATAGCTGCTAGAATCTAAGTGTAACTTCATCCTTTTTTAATCGAAATTAATGATTTTTTTAAATAAAAAATACAAAAGTTATTTACCATGGTATATTATTTTTATATTTGTCAAAAAAAAGACGATGAAAAAATTATTTTTAGCAGCTATTGTAGCATCAGTAGCATTATTTTCTGCTTGGAAAACAGCGGACAAAAAAGAAGGAAATACAGCATATGTATTAGACACTAAAGCTTCAAGTTTATCTTGGAAAGGTGGTAAAAGTGCTGAATATTTCCATGTTGGACAATTGAGTTTTTCAACTGGTTCTGTTGAAATGAATGGAGCGCAATTAATGAGTGGTTCATTTGATATTGATATGTCAACAATTGTTGTGACAGATAAAGGTTTACCAGCTGAAAAAGCAAAAGCGTTAGCAGGACATTTAACACAACCTGAATTTTTTTCAACTGCGTTATATCCTAAAATTACAGTTCTTGTAACTGGTTACAACGATGATAAATTAGCAACTACAATCAATTTATTGGGTCAAACAATTCAACAAAAATTGCCTGTTACTATGGCAACTGATTCAAAAGGTAAAATGACATTGAATGGTAAATTCAGCATGGATTTAACGGCATTAAAAATTCCTGGTTTGCAAGTTGATCCAGAAAGTGGTCAAGGAATTTCTCCAGTGATTGATTTTGATTTGAACTTAGTTTTAAAAGCAAAAAAATAAGCATTCTTCCAAAAGAAGCATTAATTTTACAAAGGATGAGTTTTTAGCTCATCCTTTTTTTTATGGAAAAAATAGACGCAATAATTTTTGACCTAGGTGGTGTTTTAATCGACATTGATTATACTAAAACGCGCCAAGCATTTGAAAACTTAGGAATAAGTAATTTCAATGAGTTGTACAGTCAAGCAAGTCAACAAGATTTATTTGATCGATTTGAAACAGGTCAAATCAGTGGTCAACATTTTATCAATTTATTATTAAACTATTTCTCTGAACCAATCTCTCCGAATAAAGTCGTGCATGCTTGGAATGCAATGCTATTCGATTTTCAAATCGAAAAATTAACCTTATTAGAAGAATTAGCAGAGAAATATCCTTTGTTTTTGCTATCGAACACCAACGAATTACATGTGCCTATTGTGCGACAACGCCTTGCTAAATTGACCGCAAAACCATTGGAAGCATATTTTAAGAAGGTGTATTTTTCACACGAACTTGGTTTAAGAAAGCCAAACGCTGAAATTTTTGAAGTCGTTTGTAGTGAAAATAACTTGAATCCAAGTACAACGCTATTCATAGATGATAGCATACAGCACATTGAAGGCGCAAAAAAATGTGGATTACAAACAATTCACCTGACTCCAGATAAAGATTTACGCGCTTATTTTTCTTGACACAATTCAACCAAGATTCCCTCTGTTGATTTTGGGTGTAAGAATGCAATTAATTTATTGTCAGCTCCATCTTTAGGACTTAAATGAATCAATTCGAAATCAGCTTTTTTCAAACGTTCGATTTCTTTGTAAATATCCGAAACATCAAAGGCAATGTGATGAATGCCTTGACCTCTTTTTTCTAAATATTTTGCGATTGGTGAGTTGCTATCTGTAGCTTCTAACAGTTCGATTTTGGATTCTCCTATCTGAATAAAAGCTGTCTTTACACCTTCAGAAGCAACAGTTTCAACTTTATAGCATTCCGCGCCTAAAAGGGTTTCAAATGTTTTTAAAGAAGCGTCAATACTTTTAACAGCAATTCCTAAATGTTCTATTTTATTCAGCATTCTAATGTATAATTGATATTCACATCAAATATACATTAGTTTTTAATAAACTTTTCGTTTGTATTGTCGAAATTAATATAATAAGCGCCTCTCACTAAATTTTTACAATTAACAGAGGCTCCCACTCCTTTTTTAACGATGTTCCCATATGCATCAAAGATTTCGTACCGTGTTTCAATTGGCTTATTATTTGCAGTAAAGTGAATTACATCTTTCACTTTTGTAGGATTTTTACTCACTTTTGGAACAAATGAAGTGAAAATAACTTCTTTAGAGGGGCGTTTTAATCCTGTGTGATCGACTTGTACGATGCGAATTTTGTTTTGACCACTATGTGGGGCTACATTAAAACCATATGAATGTTGACCGCTAGTACCAACGCCTTGAACTTCGCCGACTGTTACCCATTTATTCCAACGAAATTGTTCAATTAAAAATGGCAATTTCCCTTGTTCTTTAGTAGTTTCCCATTCTAATTTACCGCTTTTCTCTACACCCATTTTTACGATTACATACGTACTTCTTGGCAATAATACTTCTGGATTAATGATAATAGGCTTGCAACCATCTTCATGTTCAATGACAATAAATAAAGGCTCACCAATTGAAATATTTAAATCAGATAAATCTATCTCAAAATCACCATTTCCAGTATTACTTGGAACAATGTCACCATTCACCATCACTTTTGAAGCACAGTATCCAAACCCATCGCTCGAAACGGGATTTTGTACATAAACATTTTTACCTTGATAAATGCCCTCAATAGATAACATAGATCCAAAGGAAATGCTACTAAATAACAAGAAAATTATACTAATAATATTCGCCTTCATGATAGGTTTAACATTTGGGTTTCATTATAATCAAACAAAATTAATAGCATTTTTTAATAAAACAAGTTTTTGGTTTACCTTTTTTTAAACACAAAAAAATAGTTAATTAACAAACATCGAATACGATAGCTTTTCAATTTTTTTTTCTGCTATTAATTTTGTAAACTTGTCATCTACACTTAGATACAAAACAAATAACTACTTAAAAATGAAACAGATTTTTTTACCTTTTATCCTTCTATTTATAGTGTTTTCAGCATGGGCTCAACCAATGCAAAATGTAAGAGGGAAAATCTATGACAATGAAACTAATTTTCAATTAATTGGTGCAAAAATCACGGTTTATTTGGAAGATACTACAAAAATTCTTCGAACAATCACGGATAACAATGGACTTTTTGTGTTGGAAAATGTCCCTGTAGGAAAATACCAACTAGAAGTCTCAATGAATGCCTACGAAGTTAAAATCATTACGATAGAAGTAAACTCAGGCCGAGAAACCATTGCCAATGTTCCTATGACAGAACGTTATACTGAAGTGAAAGAAATCAAAGTTGTAGCAAGAAAAAGAGGACAAGTTATCAATGAATTAGCTGTTATTTCGGCCCAACAATTTAGTGTGGAAGAAACAAATCGCTATCCTGGTTCACGCATGGATCCAGCGCGAATGGCTTCTAATTTTGCAGGTGTTCAAGGAGCTGATGATTCTAGAAATGACATTATTATCCGTGGAAATTCACCGCTAGGTGTCGTTTGGAAAATCGAAGGTGTAGACATTCCAAATCCATCCCACTTTGCAATTTCTGGGAGCACGGGCGGACCCGTTTCTGTCTTAAACAACAAAATACTTGGGAATTCTGATTTCTTTATGAGTGCATTTCCAGCTGAATATGGAAACAGTACTTCCGGGGTTTTTGATTTAAAATTGCGCAATGGGAATACAAATCAACATGAATTTACCGGTCAGTTTGGTGTATTAGGTACTGAATTCTTAGCAGAAGGACCATTGAGTAAATCAAAACGCTCGAGTTATTTGGTAATGGGGCGCTATTCTACATTGAGCATGTTCAAACAAATTGGAATTAAATTAGGAACAGATGCTGTCCCTGTGTATGGTGACCTTGCATTTAAATTTAATTGGTTGCTGAAAAAAGGGGGTGCTCTTTCATTTTATGGAATTGGTGGAAAAAGTGAAATTGAAATATTAATTTCAGATCAAAAAAAGTACTCCGAAGAATTTTACGGTGAAGGTGATAGAGACCAATATTTTGGCACATCAATGGGTGTAACTGGACTTAACTTTAAAAAATCAATTTCTGAAAAAACATTTATTACAACAACAGTTTCATTAGCCTACGATGAACAACATTCTAATCATAATTATTTATGGCGTGCAATTGAACCAGACAATACCATTCGAATTGACTCCATCAAACCATTGATGGGCTACAGTTTTGCGACTACAAAAGCAAGTGCATATTTTAGTGCGAATCATAAATTCAATAAACGTCATTTATTGAAAATTGGCTGGAACGCAGATTTTTACTTCATGAATCAAATCGATTCAGCGAAACAACTTGTGTCTGATAATAACTTTGTGATTCGTTGGGATTATAAAGGGTCAGCGATGTTATTTCAACCGTTTGCACAATGGAAGGTTAGAATTTCTGAAAAAATGGATTTTACAGCAGGCTTACATGCGCAATTCTTCACGTTGAGCAACAGCAAAAGTATCATCGAACCTCGTTTAGGATGGAAATACAAAATGAATAAAAATCAATCGGTTTTTGCTGGAGCTGGAATGCATAGTGGAATGCAACCATTGTACACTTATACTTATCATAAACTTGATGAAAACGGAGCTAAAATCTACCATAATAAAAACATGGACTTTACACGTAGTTTACATACTGGAATAGGATATGAAAAGTCATTTAACAAAGGATTTAATATACGAAGCGAAGTGTATTACCAATATTTATACAACATTCCTGTAACGGTTACACCATCTTCATTTTCATTGATAAATATGGGCGGTGGATTCCAACGTTTTTTCCCAGATTCGCTAAAAAATACTGGAACAGGAACAAATTATGGAATTGAATTAACGGTTCAAAAATACTTTGATAAATCATTCTTTTTCTTGTTCTCAGGAACGTATTATCAATCAACTTACAAAGGAAGTGATGGAATAACACGCAACACCTCTTACAATGGAAATTATGTGGCTAATTTATTAGCTGGAAAAGAGTTTAAAATAAGTGATAAACAAATTATTTCATTAGGATTAAAAATTACAGTTGCAGGAGGAAAACGTTATGGTTATGCCGATGTTGAAAAATCAAAACTTTACAATGAGGTGATTTTTAGAGATTCTTTGTTCAACGATCGTCAATTTAAAGATTATTTTAGAGCAGATTTAAAAATTAGTTGGAAATACAATTCGAAAAAATCTACGCACGAAATCGGATTGGATTTAGTCAATATATTAAATACACAAAATCTTTTGAGTTTAGCGTATGCTCCAAATTTAAAAGATCCTTCTGCTGATCCGTTTGCCATCAAACAACAACTTGGATTTCTACCAATTTTCTATTATAAAATTGACTTTAAATTGCGACAAAAATGAAACTAATAATTGTTAGTATTGCTATAGCCTTTTGTTGTTTTAGTTGTACCAAAGACTGCACGAATAGTCAACAAACTAAATGTTTAGAAACCCCTGAAACAGGTACAACATGTGCAGCTTATTTTGAATCATGGTTTTACAATCAAGGAACAAATACGTGTGAATTAATCGGTTACAGCGGTTGTTCTCCTGTTGGTTTTGCAACCAAAGAAGCATGCGAAAGTTGTGAATGCAATCAATAGAGTTTTTGATTTTAAGATTGAAGGAATGAAGGAATGAAGGATTAAAGGATTGAAGGAATGGATCGTGTAATGTATAAATCTCAACTCAAAACTCAAAACCTTCAACTCAAAACTTTTAAAAGATCGATATTCTGTTAAAATCTAATACTAATGCTTCTTGCCTAACATACTAATGCCTATTTTCCTTTTCCAAAGCAGGAACTCCTTCAAGCAACCATTTCGGTGCTGGTTTTCCTAATAAATAATGGTCAAAAAATTGACGCATTCTAATACTTAAATCTATTTTATTCGCCATTTTAGTTAAATTATGGTCGTCACCATTGTAATTCAACATCCAACAAGGCTTATTTAAACGACGCATTGCAGTATACATTTCAATGCCTTGGTACCATGGAACCGCACCGTCTTTATCATTTGCCATAATTAATAAAGGAGTTTGAATTTTTGGAACGTGAAAAAGAGGTGAGTTTTCTATGTATTTTTCTGGCGCTTCCCATAAAGTTTTTCCAATTCTACTTTGCGTTCGTTCGTACTGAAATTGACGATTTATACCTGCTCCCCATCGAATTCCTCCATAAGCAGAAGTCATATTTGCAACAGGTGCCCCAGCCATAGCTGCTTTAAAACGATTTGTCATAGTTATTAACTGAGCCGTTTGGTATCCACCCCAACTTTGACCTTGCAATCCCATGCGTGTTGAATCAATAGAAGGAACAGTTTTTAACAAATAATCAACGCCACTCATTATTGAATTGTAGGCTGATTTTGCAGGACCTTTTGTTGTATAACGAATGTCTGGAATGAAAACCAAATATCCAGCTGAAGCATATTCTGTTGGATGAATAATTGATGCTGTTGGCTTTGGCGCAGAATGACTGAACAAATTATCTGAATTCAATTCATAGTAATATAAAATTAATGGGTATTTTTTTGTTGCATCAAAATTTTCAGGTCTATAAAGTAACCCTTCTAAGGGAATACCATCGTATGATTTCCACTTTACTAATTCTACTGTTGCCCAATTGTAAGCTGCTTGTTGTGGATTTGTTTTGGAAATTGTTTGAAGGGACAAAAAATTGTTTGTAGTAAACATCACTTCAGGATACGCTTCAAGAGTTGATTGGCGCATTAAAATGATCTTTTTATTCGGAGAACGGACTAATTGAACAAAAGAACTATTGGCTGAATACAACTTTTTTAACCCTTGCTTGTCATCAAATTCATACAAATGAAATCCTTTCGTTTGTTGATCAAATCCATAAAAATAAACATTGGAACGATCAATGAACACACTATCGTTTTCCCATAAACGCAAGGCTATTTCTTGGTTGTTTCTAGCACCTAATTGTTCTGTAAGACTGACTAATTGTTGTGAAATAAAAGAATATACCCACACATCCTTTTCACTTTGAATGTAAACCGAATCTTCATCTCTTGAATATCCAATAATCCCAAACGGGTCTGCATCCATCGGCATACCATTGATATCAGATTGCCAATTTATAGATGGTTGAGCGCACGTCAAACACATTTCTTTCATTGTAAAAGGATCGAGGTGAATGTACTTTTTTGCTTTGGAATCAAAATACGTGTAATGCTTCCCTTTAGGCGACAACTTTCCATCAAAAGCTACACCTTTAACAAGTAATTTCGTAGAGCCATCGTTCAACGAAACCATATAATGGTCTTTTCGGTGCGCACTTTCCCATTGGTATTCAATTTCATAAGGAAATGAAACAGAACCTAATAAATAATCAGCATGAAGGTCTTTAACAATTGCAACATTTAATGTGTCATTTGAAAGTGGTACAACGATATCTTTGTTGAGATGATACACCATTAATTCGGAACGTTTTTCATCTTGTTTTAATTGCACCAATTGTTGTGGTTGAATGCGTAAATCTTTGAAATGCCAAATGTCTAAATGAGCTTTCTCAGATTCTAATAAGGTGTCTTTTTCTGGATTAGGCTTTTTGTCAATGACACCAAAATAAAGAAGATTTCCATTGTTTGTAAAGACAGGGTTTTGGTGCATCGAAATCGTTTTTAATGTATCCAACAGTACTATTTTTCTGGAAGCAGTAGTTGGTTTTTCCATCAAAGAATCAAGCGTAATTAAGGTTAAATCATACTTTTTTAGCGCAGAAGTATCTTGACTTGAAAGAAAAGCTAAATGCCGTTGGTTTTCACTAAAAACAACCGAAGGTATTGAAGTTTGTTGCTGTGTGATTTCATGCGTTTTTTGGAGCGCAAGATCAAATACATCCAATTGATAACTATCTTTTTTAGACTTTTGATGCGTGGTTATTGTTGCGTACTTTCCATTCTTTGAAAATTCACAATTCGTAACATGTAACCAGGCTTTAGAAAAATTTACAATTGGGTCAAGAATAGTCAGCGCAGTTCCATCAGATTGAATTGCCTTTACAGGTTTTTTTGATTTCTTCCACCATTTCTTTTTTGTTGGTGTTACTTTAGTAAGCTCGTCACTATTTTTATAATAAGAAAGAAAATTATGTTCTTTCCCTAATTCAAATGACTTTATATCTGATAGTTTTCGTAGATTTTTAGTACTCAATACAATAATTCCAAGTGAGTCTTTTGGCCATTTTTTCTTGTCGATTTTTTTTAATTCACAGTTTCTTAAGGTGTCATATCCTGGAACAATTTTATAGACAAAATAATCACTTTGGAAAGAGAACCCCGCTTGTTTTCCTCTCGGAAAAGAATCTAAAACAGCTGTTTCAATATCGTATAAGTAAACAAATCCATCGCCAAAAAGTGGATTGATTTCATAAGAAATGTACCTGCCATTTGGACTGATTTGTTGATTTTCATTTTTTTTCCATTGCGCATAAACAGATGCATTTATTTCTTTCTTTTGAGCAAATGAAAATGAAATAAAACTAAAAAAAACAAGAAGAATGGACCATTGAACTATTTTCATAACACATAAATTTTACTTTTCTAAAATATGTAAAAAAGGACCACCCAGCAAACGATGTTTTTCTGCACCGATATATATTGCATGTTGATCAGTTGTAATTGCTTCTTTTTGACTAATGTTTTTAAACACATACGAGGATTTTAATTTCCATTTTTGTGTATGAATGTCAAACAACATGAATCGGTTATACGTTAAAACTAGTGCTCGATTTTCAACAATTTCAAGTGCTGTTGGCGCATCTTTTTTCCAGCCATTTGGACCAATAAAAAGAGAATCTTTTGGACTCAATTGATACGTACCAACTTGTGGAGAAAGTGAATAAATATAAGCGAATCCTTTCCATGGAATTGTTCGGGGCTTCGTTAATAATATCAAGGAATCATTGTGCCAAGCAATTGCTTCACAATCAAAATTTAAGGCTGCCTTTTTAGGTGGAAAATTCAATTGATTCGCATAAGAAATTAGAATTACCTCTGCGCGACATGTATCTTGAAAAACGGCTAAGTTCCCATTTATTTTTAAGATTGATAAATTGGTGCGGTTGTTCAAATTATTTCCAACATCTGCAATGTAAATTGTACCATTTGGGTCAATTGTTATGTCTTCCCAATCTGTATTTGATGTGTTAATAATGCTACATGTATGGACAATTTTTCCTTTTTTAGTTAAAAAATAGATATTTGGTTCATTTCCACCATCATTATGTGCGATTAATAAGGAATCATTGAATACAGCTAAACCAGAAATTTCTTTGAGTTCTTTAGGCAACTTATAAGTAGAAGTCGTGTATTTTGAACATGCCGATAAAACGAGTAACAGCGAAAATAACCGTATCATTAATTCAGCTTTAGACAAACGACTTCAATTCTACGATCACTTACTTTTTCGATTTCAAGCGTAATGTTTTCAAATTCAATTTGTTCACCTAATTCTGGAATCGTTTCTAATTGATGGATAATAAAGCCGCCAAGTGTCTCGTATTCATCTGATTCGGGTAAATTAAACCCATATTCATTGTTTAAATAATCAATTTCTAAACGCGCTGAAAAACGGAATATTTCTTCTGAAATCTTTTCTTCTAATAAATCCTCTACATCGTGTTCGTCTTCAATTTCACCGAAAATCTCTTCGACAACATCTTCAATTGTAACGATACCTGCTGTTCCCCCATATTCATCTACAACAACTGCAATATTTCCAGCCTGTTTCGTAAATAATTCCAACAATTCTTTTCCTGGCATAGCAGACGGAACAAAGGCAATTGGAAGTAAAATCTGTTTAATTGAAACAGGAGATTTGAATAATTCAAACGAGTGAACGTAGCCAATGATATTGTCAATTGTTTTTCGGTAAACGATTATTTTAGACAAGCCATTATCGATAAATATCTTGTTCAATCGTTCGATCGCTTCATCTACTTCAATTGCAATAATTTCGGTTCGAGGCACCATACAATCACGCGCTTTAATCGTTCTGAAATCTAAGGCATTTTGTAATATTTGCATTTCATTTCCAAAATCTTGCTCTTCTTTAATTCGAGCAGAAATGTCTTGTACATAATGTTCTAAATCAACAATTGAAAATACTTTTGCTGAATTGGATCGATCTGTTTTTAATAGTCGAAGAAACAATCCGCTAAAAAACATAACAAGCTGCGTTGGAAGATACAACAAGCTATAAATCAAGAGCATGGGAGTTGTTGCAATGCGTAGAAAACCATTTGGATTGATCTGAACCAATGCTTTCGGTAAAAATTCAGAAATAACCAAAACCAATAAAGTAGATAAAATCGTCTGAATAATTAAAATCAAGGCTGGTTCTAAAACGCCCCAGCTTTCAATAACGGGTTGCAATATTTTGGCCGCATAAATACCAAATAAAACCAATGCGATGTTATTACCTAGTAATAATAAAGCAATAAAAAAGGATTCTTTTTTGTAAAACTTACCCATTACTTTTCCGTTGAATGTCCCTTTGTGTCGGTCCAATTCAATTTTCAAGCGGTTAGAAGATAAAAATGCAATCTCCATTCCTGAAAAGAAAGCAGAAAATAATAAGGATAAAAGAATGATAAGCGTATAAAAGGAATAGTCCATTTTAGTAGTTAATCGTTCTTAAAGATAAAAAATTTGTGTTAGACAACATCAAAACCAATATCTTTTCTATAGTATGCATTTTCAAACTCTATGTTTTCAAGTGTTGCATAAGATCTTGATAAAGCGATTTCAAGGTTTTTCCCATAAGAAGTTACAGCTAATACACGACCACCGGCAGAAAGTACAGCAGGTCCGTCACTTGCTGTTCCAGCATGAAACAACAAACTATCTGTCGCTACGTTTAAACCATATAATTGCTTGCCTTTTTCATAAGCTTCAGGGTAACCCCCAGCAACCATCATTACAGTCGCAGCTGCCTTTTCTTCAAACTGCACATCACATTCTGATAGTGTATTTGTTGCTACACCTTCGAATAAATCTAAAATATCTGATTTCAATCTAGGAATGACTACTTCTGTTTCTGGGTCGCCCATTCTACAATTGTATTCAATCACATAAGGTTCACCTTTCACATTAATAAGTCCAAAGAAAATAAATCCTTTGTAGGGAATGCCATCATTTTTAAGTCCTTTAACAGTAGGAATAATGATTTGGTTTTGAACTTTATCCATGAAAGCCGCATCTGCAAAAGGCACAGGTGAAACTGCGCCCATTCCACCAGTATTTAAACCAGTATCTCCCTCTCCGATACGTTTGTAATCTTTTGCTTCAGGCAATAATTTGTAGGCATCGCCATCAGTTATAACAAAAACAGATAATTCAATTCCTTTTAAAAACTGTTCGATCACTACACGTGAACTTGCATCGCCAAATTTTGCATCCGCTAACATGCTTTTTAATTCAGCTTTCGCTTCTTTTAAATTATCTAAAATTAAAACCCCTTTTCCAGCAGCTAAACCGTCAGCTTTTAAAACATACGGTGCTTTCATACTTTCTAAAAAAGTGTATCCTTGTTGCAAGGTATCCTTTGTGAAAGTAGCATATTTTGCCGTAGGAATATTGTGTCGAAACATGAATTGCTTCGCAAAATCTTTACTGCCTTCTAATTGTGCCGCGTATTTATTTGGTCCAATCACTGGAACATTTTTAAGTACCTCATCCGCTAAAAAGAAATCGTGGATTCCTCTTACCAAAGGTTCTTCCGGGCCAACAACAACCATGTTGATTTGGTTTTCAATTACAAAAGTTTTTACAGCTTCGAAATCAGTTGGATTAATAGCACAATTTTTACCAAATTGACGTGTTCCGGCATTACCTGGAGCAATAAACAATTCCTCTAAGGCTGAACTTTGAGCGATTTTCCACGACAAAGCATGTTCTCTTCCACCTGATCCTAACAATAAAACTCTCATAATAAAGTTGCTTTAGCAATATTTTAATAACGATTCAAACAATAATTTTCCATCTTCGTTTGCTACAAATTTATCTGAAGCACGCTCAGGATGAGGCATCATACCAAAAACATTTTTATTCGCATTCGTTATTCCTGCGATATTCAATAAGGTGCCATTTGGATTGAATTCATCTGAAACAATTCCATCTTGTGAACAATATTGAAATAAAATTTGATCATTATCTTCAATTCTTTTCAAAGTTTCTTGGTCAGCAAAAAAGCGACCTTCACCATGAGCAATTGGAATTTGAAAGGTTTGATTCAGATCCAAGCCTTTTGTAATTGCAGCAGATTGAGAGACAGGTTTCAAAAAGACATTTTTACAAATAAATTTTTGATTGTTGTTGTGTAACAATGCTCCTTCTAATAATCCAGATTCTGTTAATATTTGAAAGCCATTACAAACACCTAACACATAACCACCTTTATTCGCATGGTTTATAACTTCGCCCATAATTGGTGATAATTTTGCAATCGCCCCAGAACGTAAATAGTCACCAAATGAAAATCCACCAGGTAAAACAACAAAATCAACTCCTTTAAGATCGGTATCTTTGTGCCAAAGTCGTTCTACTTTTTGACCCATCAAGTCTTGTAAAACATACACCATATCCTCATCGCAATTCGATCCAGGAAAAGTAACAACTCCAAATTTCATGTTAAAAAAGAATTAAGTGAGTTTCCTCACAAATAAAAATCTATGCAAAATTAATCAAAATAATCCTTTTAAAAAGGGAAGTTTAAAGGAAGAAATTAACAAATGAATAGGCAAATGTCAAATAAAACAAAATCGTGGTAATGAATTGATTCTTTTTGGTAGTAAAAGAAAAAGGAAGGAAAAAACAAAGTGGGAGCATTAAAAAACTAAACCGTTCAATTTGAGAGAACTTTAAATAATCCCAGCCTCCTAAAAGAACTGCAATAACAACAAAAAGCCATAAAATACGGACTAATTTTTTCAAGCGTATACTTGACTTTTGCATTTTAGTACGAATCCCAAACAAACTAAAAAGGAACAATACCACAAATAAACTTGCCGTAACAATAAAATCAAAATGTTTTTTTTGATACTCAGAAACTTGTTTTAACAATTGAAAATCAATGGTATGATTCGAATATTGATAAAATAACAACGCATAAATTGTTGGAATTAACATGCCTGTTAATAACAATAAGAATTCGCGAAATACAAAAGGACGAATGATTAAAACCATTGAAATAAACAAAGGCAACATTACAAATAAGGGCGGGTGAAAGGTAGCAGCAATTCCTGCAAAAATACTTCCATTAAAAATGGTGCTTCTTCCGTCGATGTTTTGTCCTAATTGGTACAATTTAGACAGAAGCAATATTAAAAACGTGTGCGCAATTAATAAACCGTCTATCGAATAAAGCGAATGGTAAAAACTCATCAAAACTACGTACAACAAAGCTGGAATGTAGATATTTCGCTCATAAAATTCGTTGGTATTGAAAATCCAATTGATTAATAATGCATTTGAAAGTACCAATAACCCTCCTAATATCTTAGAGAATAAGCCAACTGAATTGGTCATTTCTCCCCATAAACCAAAATTTATTGTTGTACCTTGGTGGTAATAATTTGTAAGAGAATTCAAATAGATGTAAACCACTATTATTAATGGCAAAACAATTAAAACACCTGCTCTATTTCCTGAAAATAATTTTAACACAAAGCGAAGATAATCAAATATAAAGCATCCTATTCTGTTTTAAGATGAAATTAATTGATCTATCTCATTAAATTGTTATTAAATCGTAATGAAAAATGATGATTTCTTTCTATATTTAAAATATATTTGCCCTCATTAAAAAAATAGTGGTTATTAAAATAGTTTTTTATGTCACAAATTAAAACTCGATTCTCAGATTCTGAATTAGTTGAATTTAAAGAATTAATACAAAATAAATTAAAAGAAGCACAAGTTGATCTTGACTTGTTAATCGGCTCTTTGTCGCACAATGATGACCATGGAACAGATGATACTGGCCGCACATTTAATATGATGGAAGACGGTTCAGAAACTTTATCACGTGAAGAAATGTCTCAATTGGCTGCTCGTCAAGAAAAGTTTATTCAAAGTTTACAAGCTGCGTTGGTGCGTATTGAAAACAAGACATACGGTATTTGCCGTGTAACTGGAAAATTAATCGCAAAAGAACGTTTACGTTTAGTACCGCATGCAACAATGAGCATCGAAGCAAAAAACGCACAAAACAACTAATAGATTGAAAAATAAACTATTTCTAGTGGGGGCCATTGTTGCCCTCATTTTACTTTGTGACCAATTGATTAAAATTTACATCAAAACACATTTTCAACCAGGAGAAGATGTGGCAGTATTTGGTAATTGGTTTGTTTTAGAATACATTGAAAATCAAGGGATGGCATTCGGTACAACCTTTGGTAATAAAATGTGGCACAAATTAGCTTTAAGTATTTTTAGAATTGTGGCGATTGGTGGTATTGGCTACTATTGGTTCAAACAAGCTAAGGCAGGTGCAAAAACAAGTTTTTTAATTGCAATTGGATTCATTATTGCCGGTGCATTGGGTAATTTGATTGATTCAATGTTATATGATTTTATTTTCCCTTACGACCCATGCATGGCTTTTAATCATTTAGAAGGTTCTGGAATTAAAACGGATTGTGGTTTTTTTGGTGCCATTGAAACACGACCAACAGGTTTTTTATTAGGAAATGTTGTTGACATGTTTAAATTCGATGCTACATGGCCAACTTGGGTGCCAATAATTGGAGCCAAACAAGTATTTCCAGCAATATGGAACCTAGCAGATGCAGCAATTTCTGTTGGTGTAATTTTTATCTTTATCCGACAAAAAGCATTTTTCCAAAAAAAATAACCGCTTTTAATACCCTATTTTCTTTAGTATATTAAAAACGTGCTGTAATTCCTCCCATTACTTGGAAGATTTGTACGGGTGTTTTATACCATCTGTAATAACGCTGAGAAGCGATGTTGTTGAATTGAATAAAAGCTGAAATTCTTTTACTGTATCGGTATTCAACTCCTAAATTAATATCTGTGATAAACTGAAGCGGTTGCGCAAATTGATTGTTCTCAACTATAGTTTCAACATCTTTTTGATACACTTTAGCGTTTCTACCTCCTTCAAAATTAACATCTAGATTGATTAAAAATTTATCGTATAAATTATAACTTCCTCTCAAAATCACTTGCCAAGTAGGTAGATTCCAAGCATAGATTTGATTCTGCAATTGATACGAATAAATTCTTCCTATTCCATCAATTTTCAATTTTTCATTTTGTTGGTAAGATAACGACCCTTCAAATGTGGAAAGGGTTAAGGTATCATATATCACATCGAATTTATTACCAACTGAATACGTTGTGTCTGAAACAAACAAGGCTTTATTTTGAATTTTTGCAAAACTAGCACTTGCATTAAAACTCAATTGTTTTGTTAATGTTCCTTTAAAACCAAAGTAAAAATCAATGGGTGTCTTTTCATTTAACAATTGAATGTTTGGCAAAATAAATTCGTTGACACGTGCTAATGATTTAAAGGTTTGTTGTTTGATCCCTCCTCGTAACCCAGCATAAGGAATAATAATATCATTAAACAATGGATATTTCGCTTCAATTGCAGGATAAATGTGAATTCTTGTTCCATTCAAGGCTTCTAAAGCAATGTCTAAACCAAACTTTGCTTTAATGCGGTTGTTTTTAAGAAATGTTGTGATAGAAGGACTTAAATTTACAAGTGTATTTGCAAGTGCTATTCCATTTCCGTAACCATTAATTGTATCGAATTCTTTTCCATAATTGTAAGAATTGTGGCGAACAGACAAATCAGCAGCAAAAATTTCTCTTCCTTTTTTATAGGTTCCAGTTCCATAAAGCGCAAAATAATTTTCTTTTGTTCTCCAATCTGAAAGACTATCAACAAGTGGTTTTTTTGTGCTGAAATTCGCGTAATCTAAACCAACAGTGTAATTTAACGTAGCACTATCTTTTCCATGAATCGCATATTTCACACCACCGCCAATGTCTTGAAATCGTTGTGCAATTGTTGAACGATCAACAGAATCTGTTGGTATTTGCCAACCGTAGTAATGGAATCCTTGATTATTGTAAAATAGATTTCCATTTACTGTATACTTTTTTTCGTGTATTGCACCTGTTAACGCAACACCTGTTCGATCAAATTGAGCGGGTGCATAATTGTCAAAATTGCCAAAAGAACTTAAATGAGTAACGTGAGCACCATATACATATTTACGCGAGCGTTTTGAATTAAAATAAAATTCACCCAATGGCATCAACTCTGTTCCAATTCCCAATTTTAAATACGATTGATAGAACTGTGTCAATTTTGGTTCTGTTTTAATTGAAGCAGCATTGATATTATCTAATTTAATAGATGTAGCATGTTGTAAAACAAGCGTTGGATAGTCGATAATTGACGTTGAAATGACTGTGTCAATAATTTTAGGGTGCTCTGTAATACGGTACGCTGGCTCAACCTCACGCATCGCTTTTCCACTCCAAATAATATCAGGTTCTCCTTGTCCAAAAACACTTGTTGACAGGGCAATAACAAAATAAAAAATAATATGTCTCATCTTAATTTTCTTCTTTAACATCAATAATCGTCTCTTCTTGTTTTTCAACAGGTTTGATTTGATTTTTTAACTGCATCAATTCATCCAACAAAGCATTCGCATTTGTAAGAATTTCATCGTCTTTCACAGGATAATGATCAATAACAGATCGCAAACGTTGCTCAGCCTGGAAATAATCTTTTTGTACAATTAAAAGTTTTGCTTGCAACAACAATCCTTTAGCAACCCAAAAATTATAACTTGGTTTCATTTTAATTAAACCGTTGACTTCAGCGTCCGCTTTTTTATAGTCTTCTTGTTTGGCATACAATTCTGCCAAAGTATAGCGAGCTTCAGCAGCCAAAACAGTTGTTGCATTTTTAATGACATATTCTAAATTGCTTTTTGCCTCAGCGTAATTTTCTATATTGAATTCAGCCAATCCTTTGGCATATTCTGCTTCGATTCGAATGGTGTTATTCAATTGACTGCTTTCAAGAACTGCTTTGGCATTCAAAACGGTGTTTTCCCAATTTTGTAGTAAGAAATTACAACGCATTAACCCTAATTTTGTATTAAAAATCAATGCTGGTTTTGAACTTAATTTATCTAAACGAGAATACGCAACAATGGCTTCATCATATTTACCTGAATTATAAAAATGTTGGGCAACGCGCGCGGCAGATGTTTCCGTATATGAATTATTCGCTCCTTCTAATATTTTTTGATATGCTGCAATCGCTTTTTCTTTGTCACCTGCTGAAAAATAGGCATTCGCCATAAAGAATGTTGCATCATTTTTAAAACGTCCTGTTGGGAATTTTACTAAATATTTTTCAAAATTTGAAGCTGCCAAAGCAAATGAACTATCTCTGAAAGCTTCTATTGCAGGCGCATAAAACATGTTCTCTTGTTCCTCAGGAGAAATATTTGCACATGAATAATCTATTGCCATTTGATTAGCTTTCTCAGGTTGTTTAGTAGCCGTATAAACATCAACCAAACCACGAACAACAGTTGCACATACTTGTTGGTCTTCCCCATTTGAATTCAACAAGGCTAAATATTCTTTTTCTGCTTTTGCATATTCCCATTTTTTATAATGAATATCCGCAATTTCTATGCGTGAAGGTAATACAAGATTAGACGTTGGATAGTCCTCCATTACTTGTGTAAAATAGCGGGTCGCTTTATCAAATTCAGACTTTGCCTTGTAACTATTTGCTACTTCAAAGACTGCTTGTAAAATGTATTTTGAATTTTTATAATTATTGATAATGTCCAATAAATAGCTAATTTTCTTGTCTTCTTGATTCGCAAAGCCATACGATTTAGCTAAATAAAACAACGCTTGATCTTCACTCGCTACCTTTAATTTTATAACTTCTAAATAATTTTTAATGGCATTTTCATTTTGTTTCGTCATGTAATAACCATCACCTATGCGTGAATAAGCATCCGCTAGTTTTGTTTTGTTTTTTGTAGACGATTGGCAATACAATCTGAACGATTCAATCGATTGTAAAATATCTTTACTTCTTAAATAAGCATAGCCCAAATTGTAATAAGCATCTGGTTTCAATTCAGCTGCTAATGTTGCTGGCATTGCTAAAAAATCCTTGTAGGTAGCAATAGCTTTGTCAATTTTATTCAATCTAAAATAAGCATCTGCCGACCAAAATCTTGCGCGTGCTGTGTAAGATGGTTCAATCGGGTGTTTTTCAACTAATTCAAACGACTGAATCGCTTTTTCAAATTCATCTTTTTGGAAAAAAGCAACCCCTTGATTAAACGCAACCAATTGGTAAACCGCTTTTAATTTTGCGTCTTTTTTAGGTAATTTATCCAAAGAAGCCAATGCTTTTGCATAATTATTAGTGGTTGAATAAACGTTTACTAAATATTGATTGATATCTGAAATACGACGAGATTCAGGAAATTTCTCAATAAATTGTTCCAACGCAATTACTGACTCATCGTAAGGATTCAAATCTAATTTATACGATAATACGGCAAAATTATACAAGGCATCTTCTTGAATCATTTTGTTAAATTCTAGTTTAGATGCTGCTTGAAATGCTGCTCTAGCACCGACTAATTTTTTCATCTTTAAGTTACATTCACCAATGTGATAGAAGGCAATCTGTGCCAAACTATCGTTTTTTGCCGCAACTTTATCAAATGGACTGATGGCTTTTTCATACGAACCGATTTTGTAATAAGCGTAACCTAATTGGTACTCATCATCGCGAGTAGTTGTATGTTTCTTGCTATATTTTTCTAAATACGGCAAGGCTTCATCGTATTTCCCAACTCGGAAGTACGCATCTCCTATTAAGTGGTCTAAATCAATTTCGTTGGAAACACTTATTGTGTCTAAAGTTGATGCAGCATATTTTGTTACTTCCGCATATTTTCCTTGTAAATAATAAATTTGAGCAATGTAATATGGAACAACTTTTGAGAAACTTGAATTAGTTTGCAATTTTAAAAAGCCATCTAATGCAGTTTGATATGCTTTGTCAATGTATGCAATGTGAGAAAAATAATACAATCCAGGTCCCGCATAAGTTGATGAACCATCTTTCATCTCGCTAAATGCAGCGCGAGCAGCAACGTTGTTTTTTTCTTGAAAATTTGCATAACCTAATTTAAAGAAGTACTCATCTTTTTCTTTCGGATCAAGTGCAAAAACATTCACTTGACTGAGCCAAACAATTGCTTCCTTGAATTCTTTTTTCTGGTAATAAAACTTTCCAACTTTAAAATAAATCGAATTTTTGTAAATATTTTCGGGATAGTTTTTATTGAATGCAAGTAACAAATCAAGCGCATCGTTGTTGAACATTTCCAATGCCGAAATTCCTTCGTAGTAAAATGCTTTGATCACTTGAGGATCGCGTTCATCTTTTTGTTCTTGAATAAAATTTCTAAATTCAATACGAGCCGCTGCATATTGTTCTTTCTGAAAAAGCTCTTCTGCTTTGTAAAAACGAACATATTCTGATTTGTATTTTCCCGAAGTTTGCGCCACTACAATCAGTGGGAAGAACACGAAAAGGTATAATATAAATTTTAACTTCATTTGAATTGCATTTAATCGCATAAAAGTAAGTTACATTCAAGTCCTTTATTGATTAGGTCTTTAAAAGTTTTAAACGTGAATCTGTTAAGATAATTATCACTGCAATTTCAAATAACAAATCATATTAACGATCTTTACACTTTAAATCTTTTAGTGTGGAGAAAGTTATCGAAATTAATGATGCCCGAATTTTTCAACAAGATGTATGTGTCTTGGATGATGTAAATTTTACGTTGAAGGAAAATGAATTCGTTTATTTAATCGGGAAAACTGGCAGCGGAAAAAGTAGTTTGCTGAAAACTATTTATGGAGAACTCCCATTAAATGAAGGGAATGGCTCTGTTGCTGGGTTTGATTTGACTGCACTTTCTAAAAAAGATATTCCTTTGTTGAGAAGAAAAATTGGTATCGTTTTTCAAGATTTTCAATTATTAATGGATCGAACTGTAGGTGATAACTTATTATTTGTAATGGGTGCTACTGGTTGGAAGGACAAAGAATTGATGTTGAAACGTGCAAAAGAAGTGTTGCAATTAGTTGGAATCGAGCAAAAGATAAACAGCATGCCACACGCGCTATCTGGTGGTGAACAACAACGGGTGTCAATTGCTCGTGCATTGATCAATAAACCATCACTAATTTTAGCGGATGAGCCAACGGGAAATCTAGATCCAGAAACATCGAGTGAAATTATGCAATTGTTATTAGCTGTAGCAATGGAAGAAAAAACTGCAGTATTAATGGCAACGCACGATATGACAATGGTTGAAAAATTTGAAGGGAAAGTTATCCGCGTTGAAAATGGTCAACTACACGAAGTAACCAATATAAGTGCATTTAATCCCGCTTTGTAATTAAGCTTTTTTAAATTTTACTTCAAACAATTTCGCCCAGTTTTTACCTGTTAAATACCATTTTGACGTGGCAGGATTGTAAGCGATTCCATTCAACACATCTCCTGTTGTTCCTTTACCTTCTGAAACAATTGATGTCGCGTCTACTTGTGCCAATACTTTCCCATTATTCGGATCTATTACAACGATGAAATTGGTCATCCAAACATTGGCATATATCAAATCGTCGACATATTCCAATTCATTTAAATTTGCAATTGGACCTTCATTGTTATAAACTTCAATTGTACGTTCAATTTCAAATGTTGTGGGATTTCTGAAAACTATGCGTTCTGTTCCATTTGACATGATAAGAGAAGTGCCGTTGTTGCAAAGTCCCCATCCTTCACCATTGTATGGGATATCTTTTTCAACTTGAAACGTTTTTTTGTTGTAAACAAAACACTTTTGTTCTTGCCACGTTAATTGATAAATTTTTTCCTTAAAAACTGTTATACCTTCTCCAAAATATGTGCCATCTAAGCCCATTTTTTGTTCAATGGCACCAGATTTTAAATTTACTTTCGCAATAATGGATTGACCACGTTGACCAGTACCTTCAAACAATTCACCTTTATTGAATTCCAATCCTTGTGTGAAACTTGTTGTATTATGAGGGAAAGCAGCAATTTTTTCAATTGTCCATTTTTCTGGGATAATTTCAGATAATACGCGTACCATGCGTTCATCGTCAAATGTAGAACCATCTTTTAAAAGTGAATGTAAGACTAACGAACGTGTCCCTACTCCTAATTCACCTGCTTTGAATGAATAACTTAGCGCTGCTTTTGGCTGTTTCCACGTTGCAATTACACTGTCATTGTAGATTAATTCCAATTGTTTAATTTCTGAAGAATTAACAGCAATTTTTAGTGCAACAACTTCATCTCCTTTCGTTGCTAAATTTTCTTTGAAAGAAAACATCGCTGGTAAATCATCTGCTGCTTGTTCAGAAACTACATTCTTGTTTTTAAAAAAAGGAACGATTACAAAGGCTGCAAGTGCCAGAATCAATAAACCAAAAATAAGGTACTTTTTCATTTAACTTATATTAATGTTAAAATATCTTGGGCGCGAATGCCGTTGTGCGTTTCTGTATAAATAACTTGGTCATTAGCCACAACAATTACTTGCGGCGATTGATGAACAACGCGTGTTTTTTCAGCCAATAAATTAGAGATTTCACGGTATGTAATTAAATCTAAAAAATAAATTTTACAAACTGCATCCTTGTTCCAATTTGATTCAAAACGAGACAAAGCCATCGTGGAAATACTGCAACGCGTACTGTGCTTAAAAAACAAAACTGGTTGTTCACTTGAAGATGCTAATGCCTCTTCTAATTGATCTTTTGTTGTCAATTGTATCCAATTCAATGGTACTTGCTTTGAAAAAAGTCCCATTAAATTCCCGCTTTAAATTGTTTTAAAAAACGAACATCATTTTCAGAATACAAACGTAAATCATTTACTTTATATTTTAATTGTGTAATACGTTCAACACCCATTCCAAAAGCAAATCCTGAATAGACTGTTGAATCAATGCCGCTTGCTTCTAATACATTTGGGTCTACCATTCCACAACCTAAAATCTCTAACCAACCGGAATATTTACAAACATTACAGCCTTTTGCATTACAAATAGAACAAGAAACATCTACTTCTGCGCTAGGTTCAGTAAATGGAAAATAAGAAGGACGCAAACGAATTTGAGCTTTTTCGCCAAATAACTCTTTTGCAAAATACAAAAGTGTTTGTTTTAAATCTGCAAACGAAACGTTTTTATCAATGTATAAACCTTCTACTTGATGGAAGAAACAATGCGCACGAGCAGAAATTGCTTCATTTCTATAGACTCTTCCAGGTGAAATTGTTCGAATTGGAGGCGTTGAATTTTCCATAACACGCACTTGAACTGAACTTGTGTGCGTTCGTAATGCCATTTCATTTTCCCCTTTTTCGATGAAAAATGTATCTTGCATATCACGTGCTGGATGTTCTGGTGCGAAGTTCAAGGCTGAAAAATTATGCCAATCATCTTCAATTTCAGGTCCTTCAGATACCGTGTAACCAATTCTATTAAAAATGGCTATTATTTCACTTCGAACTAACGACAAAGGATGATGAGCGCCAATTTCATTGTTGTCGCCAGGACGAGAAAAATCCAATTTGGATGTCGCACTTGCAGTCGTTTCTAGTTGTGCTTTAAACAAATTGAATTTATCTTCCGCTTCAATGCGCAAAGCATTTAACAGTTGACCGATGGCTCTTTTTTCTTCGTTTGGAACTGCCTTTAAATCGTTGAATAATTCTTTCACACTTCCTTTTGATCCAATAAATTGAATGCGAAAAGCTTCTAGATTAGCAGCATTCTCTATTGTATAAGCATTAATTTCGGCTTGTATTTTTTCTATTTTTTCTTTCATTTCTGAATTTTTCATTCATTCGTGCGCAATTAATTAACAAGATAATGCAACATTTTTCGATTATTTCTCGTTAATAACGACACACAGCGTACGAAGTTAAGAAATTAAGAGGTACATTGTTGCGTGATTAAATTAAAAAAAGTTTATCTTTGAACGAATTGTTTTAAACTGACTATGAAAAAAACTTTAAGATATTCATTTTTTACAGGCTTACTAATCGCTTTTTTAAGTGGAATATCTGCTTGTAAAAACACAGATCCATCTGTGATGAAAATATTTGTTCGTTCTCAAAGTAATGAGCTTCTGAAAGATGCTGAGGTAGTTATTATTGGTGATGTGAATTCAAATCCAGCGACTTTGCCGCATGTGGATACACTTTTTACCAATTCATCTGGTTACGCACAATTTAATTTAGACAGTTACTATTCTAAAGCTGGGGAAGATAACCCTGTAGCTTATTTTGATGTAATTGCAAAAAAAGGAAATTTACAAGATTCAGCATATGTTAGATGTAGAATGCACATAACAGCAGTTGAAACAATTTTTATGTTTGATTAAACTTATTTTAATATGAATCATATTTTACAACGTAGTTCATTGTTTATCTTTATAGCACTATTAGGAATTTCATTTTCTTCTGGTTGCAGAAAAAAAGAAGATACAATTGCACGCATTTATGTTCGCGATGAAACAAACGCTTTAGTTCCATTGGCAAAAGTGATATTGTATGGTAAATCAACTACCAATCAACCATCAAACGTTGCTTTATACGATACAGCTTACACAAATTTAGCTGGTGCTGCTGATTTTAATTTCAACGATGTATACCAATTAGGTCAAGCTGGTGTTGCGGTTTTAGACATTAATGCTTCATCCTCAAATAAATCTGGAAAAGGAATTATTAAAATTGAACAAGAAACAACTTCTACAGAAACTGTTTTCATTCAATAAAAAAATTGAGAAATTGAAAGCCTAGTTTGACTAGGCTTTTTTTATGTTCAAACTTTTAAATTCTAAAGTTTTAATGCGTTGAAAAATGAATAGAACCTTCGTCAACGAGTGAATTACCTCGCATTCTTAAAAACAATTGGATCAAGGCTACAACATCTTTTTCACAATAAACTTTTATGCGTTCCAAATCTTGTTCTTCGTAATAAACGCGCGCTACATCTGCCCCTGAAATGTCATCTTTTGGTGTTGGAATTTGAAATACATGGCACAACAACGCCAACGATGTAAACGCTTTGTAATCACCAAACTTCCATAATTCTAAGGTGTCTAAATGGCTAATTTCCCAAGGCTTTTTCCCTGCAATGTCTAAGACGTTTGGCAATTTCATCCCGTTAATTAACAAACGGCGACAGATATAAGGAAAATCAAATTCCTTCGCATTGTGTCCACACAATATGGCGTATTTTGGATTGTTTTCCAATAAATTGACAAATTGCTTCAACAATGTTTCTTCGTCATCGTGGTAAAATGACTTCATTCGAATTTCATTGCCAGTGCGAGTTTCATGCACAAAACCAACAGAAATACAAATAATTTTTCCGAATTCTGCATAAATTCCACCACGGTCGTTGTATAATTCTTCAAACGATTTTTCATCGTTTTGCATAAAACGTGTTTTCGCTTCAAATAATTTTCGAGTGGTTTCTTCTAAATCAGGAAACTGATACGTTTGAGGGACGGTCTCAATATCCAAAAATAAAACGCGATCTAAAGGGGTTTTTTCTAACATAAGGTGTTTTTTGATACTTGAATTTACAAAAAAATTGTGAAGTGTCAATTATTAAAAGCAAATTTGTTCTAGAATTTAAAAAATGGCTGAAGATTTAATTATTCATAGCGCGACAAAAGAAGCAATTTATCAAGAATTATTGCCGCAATTGAAAGCACTCATTGAAGGTGAAAAAAATAGCGTTGCTAATTTAGCAAATGTTGCTGCTGGACTCAAAACGGCTTTTGATTTTTTTTGGGTTGGTTTTTATAGCGTCGATGAGGAAACGAATGAATTAGTTTTAGGCCCTTTCCAAGGTCCAATTGCTTGCACACGCATTCCATTTGGGAAAGGTGTTTGTGGTGCTGCTTGGGAACAAAAAAACACGATTATAGTACCAAATGTTGATGAATTTCCTGGACACATTGCATGCAGTTCACTTTCCAAAAGTGAAATCGTGTTGCCTGTTATAAAAAATGAAAAAGTTATTGCAGTTTTAGACGTAGATAGCACTTCTCTTGCTAACTTTGACCAAACAGATTCGAACTATTTAACACAATTGTGCGCATGGCTTTCCGATATTTTATAGGTTTCCTTTTAAGTAGTATATTGGTTGCTTGTGCCCAAGTGGGTCAAATTACTGGTGGCGAAAAAGATACCGTTGCACCACAATTAGTTGAATCAAAAACAACACCTCCTAACAATAGTATTTATTTTTCAGGGAATTCATTTTCAATGACTTTTGACGAATTCATTCAAGTGAACAATCCGCAACAAACCTTGGTCATGGTGCCAAAACATGCACGCCCAACTGTTTCAATCACTAAAAAGACAGCAACTGTTGAATGGAAAGAAAAATTAGAAGCAAATACAACCTATGTCGTATATTTAAACGGAACAATCGAAGATGTTGCGGAAGGAAATGATTCGTTGATGGCTTATGCATTTTCTACAGGAAGTTTCGTTGATTCATTGCGCTATAGTGTTAAAGTAGAAGATGCTTTTACCAATGCGCCACTTCAAGACATTACAGTTGGTTTGTTTAATGAAAAAGATTCAACTAAACCCTATTATTTTGCCAAAAGTGCTTCCAATGGCATCGCTGTTTTTAACTATTTAAAACAAGGAAACTACTTCGTGAAAGCATTTAAAGATGAGAACAAAGATTTAGAATTGCAAGAAAATGAATTGGTTGGATTTAAAACTAATACGTTGCAATTATCACAATCAATCGTAGATTCTATTCCAATTAGATTGTTTAAAGAACGTGGAAAAGAGCAATTGAAATCGCTGCGTTTTCTGCCTCCAAATTCATTTGTGTTAAGTTCCAACTACGCTCTTGAACAAGCAACAATCCGAGTTAATAACGAAGTTTTACAAGCGCAGCAAATTCGACCAATTACTTCGGATAGTATTCAATTTTTTAAAGCCGTAAAAGCTATCAATGAATTGGAAGTAATTGTTGAACGAGCAACTAAGAATTCAGATACCATAACACTGCGGTTAACACAAAAAGAAAAAACCGAAAAATACGCCTTATTGCCAACTTTTAAAGATCAAAAAGTGCGACCAAATGAATCAGTTTCGTTCAGATTAAATGATTTAATTGAATCGGTAACATCGGAAAAAATAAGGCTCGTTAACAAAGAAGATTCAACAGAAATCAACCATAAAGTACTTTTTTCAAGCAATGAATTAAGCATAGAATTTGAGCGTTCAAACCTTCAAAACATTCAATTTATTGCACAAAAAGGCGCTTTAAAAAGCAAAAATGGATTGCTTTCTGACTCCATTAATCTGTCAATCCTTTTGCGACAAGAAAAAGAATTTGGAATCATCAACATGGATTTAAGTGCGTTTAAATCTCCATTAGTGTTGGAAATTCTTCAAGCGAATAAAACCATTAAAAGCTATTCTTTTATGCCCTCTAAAAAATGTGTTATTCCCTATTTAGAAGCGGGAGAATACCAATTTAGGGTTATTTTAGATGAGAACAAAAATGGGATTTGGGACACAGGAAATGTGAAAGAATGGAAACAACCTGAAAAATGTTTGTTATTTACAAATCCAATAAAAGTCCGAAGTAATTGGGAAATAGATGCAGAATTGATTCCTAATTAAAAAACTTTAACCGCAAAAATCCGGCACCACTTAATCCAATTATTAGCGCTAAAACATAAACAGTTTCTGTAAAAACTATGAATTGTGTTAGCAGATACGTAAGTAATAAAACTCCCACCAAAACACTGTAAGCTGATGCTTGTTTTTTCCAGTGAATTTTCATTGGAATTCGTTCTGCCATTTTAGGAATAAGAAATTCCATTTTATACCGCTGATAACCAGCAAATATTAACAATGGAATCAATAAATAACCTTGAGGAAATCCCATGTCTTCATATTGCCAAAATGCAATTAATTCCTGTTTAAATTGAATCGTTGGAATGATCTTCAAAAGGATTAAATGAGTGAGTAAAATTGTAATTAGTAACATTAACGAAGTCATTCCTCCAACTATTAGCCATGAATTGTTCAACTTTTTTTGAACCCCTTGAATTTGATAGGCTTCAATGTGCGAAAAAACGAGAGCACTCACCGCATCGATGAAATAAAATAACACGATAAAATAAAGATTCCAATCCCAAAAAAAGAAACCAAGTAGCGGAATCAGTGCATCGGCAAGCAATTGAATGTATTTTTGTTGTTGCATAAACACAAAAGTAAAAAAAATTAGAGGGGACTGTAACTATTTTGTAACTTGTTCGTCTTAGAAGCGATTTGAAACTAACATGACGGTAACTGAATACAATACTGCGGTAGACGATTATGCAGATAATCTTTATCGATTTGCGTTGAAACACCTTAGAAATGAGGATTCAGCAAAAGACATTGTTCAAGAAACTTTCACAAAAGTGTGGATCAAGCATGTGGAAATTAGTGCAGAAAAAGTTAAATCTTATTTATTTACAACGGCATACCACTGCATCATTGATTGGATAAAAAAAGAAAAAAGAAATGGTGATTTTGAACAATTAAAAAATTCACCGCAACAAGCAAAATTGCCTGAATTTGACCTACAAACAATTATTCATGAAACCTTAGAAAAATTACCATTGATTCAACAATCGGTAGTGTTGTTAAGAGATTATGAAGGATACAGTTACAGTGAAATTGCTGAAATTACAAACTTAAGTGAAGCGCAAGTTAAAGTTTATATTTTTCGAGCGCGCATGGCAATGAAAAATTATATAAAAGATTTAGATTTAGTACTTTAAATGAAAACAATAACACACGAAAATTACGAAGCGTTTTACTTAGATTACTTGGAAGGTAACTTGAGTGAAGACGTTCGTTTTTTGTTTTTAGATTTTTTAGCAAACAATCCGGATCTTCAACTAGCAGATGATTCAATTCCAGTTATTGAAACTACTGAAATAACAATAGACAAAGACTTTAAAACCACTTTATACCAAATAAATACCGCTTATGCTTCTATTAATCATTCAAATTATTCGGTTTTTCTTTTAGCAGCAATTGAAAACGAATTAACTCCAGAAAAAACAGCTGAATTGAACGCTTTTTTAGCACAAAACCACTTTGCTCAAAAAGAGTTTGAACAGCTAAAAATGACCAAATTATCGCCGGATTTTTCACAGAAATTTCCAGCCAAACAAACACTTAAAAAAGCAGTTTCCAAACCACTTTGGCCAATTTATTCAGCTTTAGCCGCGGCATGTTTACTTGCTTTTTTTATTGTTACCCAATTATTAAGTTCTGAAAGGGTTCTAAACAGTTCTGAAAAATCTCTTGTTCAATCAGCAAAAAAAACGATTGAAAAGCTTGATAATAAAGATACTTTAGCAAATTCCATCTACAATAATTTGGCTAAAATTGAAAAAAAGAGTTCTAAAAAAGTTCTAAAAAACGAACTTCCAAAAGTTGGCATTCATATCCATGAAATGCCTCCAAGGGATTGTATTGTTCAACTTGAAATGCCTGAAAATTCCAATATAGCAGCGCAAATTACTCCAGCAACACAAACACCTAACATGACTGAAAACTTAGAAATTGCTTCGAATCCAACCAAAACAGATGAAATGCGCAATCCTATTCAGCCCATTACCAATCGTTTAGGAAACCTATTGAACAAAGAAGTTGACTTTAAAATCAGTAAAAAAACAGAAGATTCAAAACGCGGATTTTTGATAAAAATTGGCGAATTTGAAATTTCGCACAATAAAAAATGAGACTATAAACCTGAGTTCGATTATTATTTTATTGTCAGATTGCTGATCAAGAGCAATATACGAATGAAAAGATTGAGGAATAATAGATTATTACGAGTGATTTTCATGAAGTAGATTGATTTTGAGTAGTAAAATTTACATTTGCTCTTAAAATGACATTAATCTTCTTCGTTATATTTTCACGATTTATCCCGATAAATCTTAGAAAATATGCCTAAAATCTTTATTATCCTTTTAAGTCTGACGGCAAAATAATAATCGAACTCAGGTTATAATTTCGTTTTTTCCCTACTTCTGCTTCCTGTATTTAACATTTAAAATTATCTTTGTTATCCCTTTTGAATAAAGCGGATAAAATAGCATTTATGGATAAAAATCAAGCGCTACAAAATAAACGTGATGCTTCATTAGTTGGAGGCGGACAAACACGTATCGATAAGCAACACCAGCAAGGTAAATTAACTGCCCGCGAACGCATTACACAATTGTTAGACGAAAATTCATTTCAAGAAATTGGACAATTTGTTGAGCATCGTGCAACTACTTTTGGTTTAGATAAATCACATTTCCCTGGAGATGGCGTAATTACAGGATATGGAACGATACACGGAAGATTAATTTATGTGTTCTCGCAAGACTTTACTGTGTTAGGCGGTTCTTTATCCGAAACACATGCTGCAAAAATTTGTCGCGTGATGGATTTAGCGATGAAAAATGGAGCGCCAGTAATTGGATTGAATGATTCAGGTGGCGCACGAATTCAAGAAGGAGTTGTTTCGCTTTCTGGCTATGCTGATATTTTCTTCCGCAATACACGCGCATCGGGTGTTGTACCACAAATCTCTGTAATTATGGGGCCTTGCGCTGGTGGAGCCGTTTATTCTCCAGCATTAACAGATTTTATTTTCATGGTGGAAGAAACTTCGTACATGTTTGTAACGGGTCCAAATGTTGTGAAAACCGTGACACACGAAGAAGTAAGTTCTGAAGATTTAGGTGGTGCGAAAACGCATGCTGAAAAATCTGGGGTAAATCATTTCACGGCTTCCAATGATGTGGAATGTTTGAAAAAAGTACGTGATTTAATTACCTACATGCCACAAAACGCAAATGAATTAGCGCCTCAACCAGAACGTTTTTCATTCAATCCTTCAAAATTTGAACAAATTAAAAATATCATTCCAGACAATATCAACATGCCTTACGATATCCGTAAAGTAATTGATTGTGTGATTGACGATGAAAGTTTTAGAGAAGTTCAAGAAGACTTTGCCAAAAATATTGTGGTAGGATTTGGACGATTAGAAGGGAAAACAATTGGTATTGTTGCCAATCAACCCGCTGCAATGGCTGGTGTTTTAGATATTGACGCTTCACGTAAATCGGCACGTTTTGTGCGTTTTTGTGATTCATTTAATATTCCATTATTGGTTTTTGAAGATGTTCCTGGATTCTTGCCTGGTACAGACCAAGAGTGGCGTGGAATTATTACACACGGTGCGAAATTATTGTATGCATTTGCAGAAGCAACTGTTCCACGAATTACAGTAATTACCCGTAAAGCTTACGGTGGTGCTTTCTGTGTAATGAATTCAAACAGTTTGGGCGCAGATTTAAATTTTGCATGGCCAACAGCTGAAATTGCAGTAATGGGAGCAAAAGGTGCTGCTGAAATTATTTTCAAACGTGAAATTTCAGATGCTGCCAATCCAGAAGAGAAATGGTTGGAAAAAGAAGCAGAATACGCCGATTTATTTGCCAATCCATACCGTGCTGCTGAACGTGGAATTGTTGACGATGTTATTTTCCCTGAAGAAACGCGTGCTCGATTAATCGCTGCGTTCAAAATGCTCGAAAATAAAGCAGAATCATTGCCAATTAAAAAACACGGAAACATTCCATTGTAATTAGAATAACAACTTTCAAAAAAATAAAAATGTATAGATCACATACTTGTGGAGAATTACGCAAAGAACACATAGGAACAACTGTAACGTTAGCTGGTTGGATGCAACGCTCAAGAGATTTGGGCGGAATGACATTCGTAGATTTACGTGACCGTTACGGCATTACACAATTAGCCTTCAACTTAGAAGACAATGCCGATTTATGCATGCAAGCGCGTAAATTAGGACGTGAATTTGTGATTCAAGTGGAAGGATCAGTGATAGAACGATCAAGTAAAAATGCCAACCTTTCAACGGGTGATATTGAAATTGTTGTTACAAAATTAACACTTTTAAACGCTGCAAAATTACCTCCTTTTACCATTGAAGATGAAACAGATGGTGGGGATGAATTGCGTTTGCAATACCGATATTTAGATCTACGAAGAGGGCCTGTTCAACAAAAATTGCGTTTGCGTAATAAAGTTGCTTTGGAAACACGTAACTACTTGGATTCATTGGATTTCTTAGATGTTGAAACGCCGATGTTGATCAAATCAACTCCTGAAGGTGCGCGTGATTTTGTTGTTCCATCTCGTATGAATGAAGGGCAATTTTATGCTTTACCGCAATCGCCGCAAACCTTCAAACAATTGTTGATGGTTTCAGGTTTTGACCGTTATTACCAGATTGTAAAATGCTTTAGAGACGAAGATTTACGTGCTGACCGTCAACCGGAATTCACTCAGATTGATTGTGAAATGGCTTTTGTAGAACAAGATGATATTTTAAATACGTTTGAAGGATTGATCAAACACTTGTTTAAAACTGTTCGAGGCGTAGAATTTACAGAACCTTTTCCTCGCATGGATTATGCAGAAGCAATGGCACGTTATGGATCAGATAAACCGGATATTCGTTTTGACATGGAGTTTGTTTATCTAACAGAACTTGCAAAAGGAAAAGATTTTGCGATTTTTGATTCCGCGGAAGCCGTTATTGCAATCAATGCGGCAGATTGTGTGGATTATACACGTAAACAAATTGATGAACTTACTGAATGGGTTAAACGCCCGCAAATTGGTGCTAAGGGATTAGTTTATGTGCGTTGCAATGCAGATGGTACGTTCAAATCTTCTGTTGATAAATTCTATACACAAGAAGATTTAGCGCAATGGGCGAAAGCAGCCAATGCTAAACCTGGGGATTTAATTTTTGTATTGAGTGGAGATTTAGACAAAACAAGAAAACAATTAAATGAATTGCGTTTACACCTTGGAAATGAACTTGGTTTACGCAATCCAAATACATTTAAACCTTTATGGGTATTGGATTTTCCTTTGTTGGAATGGGATGAAGAAAGTGGACGCTACCATGCGATGCACCATCCATTTACTTCGCCAAAACCTGAAGACATGCATTTAATTCAAACAGAACCTGGAAAAGTTCGTGCCAATGCTTATGACTTAGCAATGAATGGTGTGGAATTAGGTGGTGGTTCAATTCGAATTCACGACCGTGATTTACAATCGCGTATGTTTGATTTGTTAGGATTCTCAAAAGAAGAAGCACAAGAACAATTTGGATTCTTAATGAGTGCGTTTGAATACGGAGCGCCGCCTCATGGTGGATTAGCGTTTGGTTTAGATCGTTTAGTAGCAACAATGGGCGGTTCAGAATCGATACGTGATTACATCGCATTCCCTAAAAACAATAGTGGTCGCGACACAATGATTGATGCCCCATCTCCTTTAAATGAAGCACAATTAAAAGAATTGGGAATTCGATTAAATTAAAATAGGTTCAAAATTCAAGCAATGGAAAATCGAAAAAACGGATTACATATTTACAATACACTTTCTGGAACGAAAGAAAAATTTGTTCCAATTCACGAAAATTTTGTGGGCATGTATGTGTGTGGGCCAACACTTTACAGTGAACCGCACATGGGAAATATGCGAACGTTTATCAATTTTGATTTAATTTATAGATACTTACTAACTTTAGGATTTGACGTTAAATATGTACGAAATATTACAGATGCTGGTCACATTACAAATAGTGCCGGTGAAGCTGTAGATAGTATTGGAAAAGCAGCAAAAGCAGCACAGGTTCAATCCTTAGAAATAGTTTACAAATTCAATCAAAAATTCCAAGAATTACAACGCGTATATAATTTACTTGCGCCGAGTATTGAACCAACAGCAACAGGACATATTCAAGAGCAAATAGAAATCATTGAGCAGCTGATTGAAAACGGCTATGCTTATGTCGTAAATGGTTCCGTTTATTTTGATGTCAAAAAATACAGTGAAAAATACGAATATGGCCAATTAAGTGGTCGTAAAATAAATGAATTAGCCGAAGAAACACGTGTGTTAAATGCACAAGATGAAAAACGTTTTTTTGCAGATTTTGCTTTGTGGAAAAAAGCCAATCCAGATGACATGCAAATCTGGCGATCTCCGTGGGGAAAAGGTAATCCTGGTTGGCACATCGAATGTACAGCAATGAGCACGAAATATTTAGGGAAACACTTTGATATTCATGGCGGTGGAATGGATTTGAAATTTCCACATCACGAAGATGAAATAGCACAACATTGCGGCGCAGTAGGTTGTAATCCTGCTAATTTTTGGATGCATGCCAACATGTTGAATGTCAATGGGCAAAAAATGAGTAAATCTTTCGGAAATTATTTTTTACCGCTTGAAATCATTGAAGGAACAACAACTTTATTTGACAAACCATTTGCACCAAATGTCATTCGTTTTTTCATGATGCAAGCACATTACAGAAGCAATTTAGACTTTACACCTGATGCATTGAATGCTGCCGAAAAGGGATTTAATCGTTTAAACGATGCTATCTCTTTACTGCCAAAATTGTCAACAGTTGCTGAATCTTCTTTTGATGTTCAAGCATTAATAGATAGTTTCTATGAAGCAATGAATGACGATTTTAACGCGCCAATATTGGTAGCTAATTTATTTGAAGCAGCGAAGAGAATCAACCTCATCAACGATGGCAAAGAAACGATTTCTGCAGATGATTTAAAGCTTTTATCAACGGAAGTTCACCGCTTTGTAGAACAGGTTTTAGGAATTCAATTAGAACAAGAAGGGGCGGGTTCAAAATTAGCACCTGTAATGGATTTAGTTTTAACATTACGTCAACAAGCGCGCGAACAAAAGGATTGGGCAACATCCGACAAAATACGTGACGGTTTAGCTGCTGCAGGAATTGTTATTAAAGACGGAAAAGACGGAACTAGTTGGAGTTAATGCTTCTTTTGAAACGAACAAAAAATAAAATGTTGCGTGGTATCAAATGGCGTGACATGGTCTGAAAAAACACAAGCAATTTTAGTAAACGCTTTTTCAAATGAGATTTCCATTGATTTTTCAGAATACTGTTTTATTTCTAAGCCACTACATTTCAAAGGTCCCGATTCTGAAAATGTACCAATAATTAAATTTGTCGCATGATTGGTGGTCAATTCCGTATACATTGCAATACTTTTTGGTTGCGTTAAAAAGTGAAAAGCTGCTCGATCATGCCAGATTTGATACACTTCTGTTGGTTTAAATTCAAGAATATCAGAACAAATCCAAGTAACCAAAGAAGCCTTAGCACCTAGACGCACTTTAGCGCGATCTAATGCCGCTTGAGAAATATCCAAAACAGTGATGTCAGAATAACCCGCTTCCAATAAGAAATCTACCAATAAACTATCTCCTCCTCCAATATCGATAATTTTTGCAGTTTTTGGAACATTTAATGCAGCGATTAAATCCAATGAAATTGTTGGTCTCTCTTGTGTCCAACTAACTTGCTCAGGTGTTTTTGTTGTATATATTGTTTCCCAATGTGTTTTGTTACTTGTTTCCATTTGGTAAATATTAAAGAACATGCAAAGTAAACTAAATTAATATGTTTTTAGTGTCATCAAAGTTACAAATACACCTGTTTTTGTGATAAAATGTAATCAAATTGTTGCAACAAAAAAGTAACATAGTAAACCGAATTAATCACTTTCTCACATATTTTATTGATTTCTATTAAAAAATCCTGAAAACCACTATGCCACTACCTTTTGAAATAAAAAATAATTACTTTTTTGTTGTGATTTATGTATAACTTTTGTAAATTCGATTAATATTTGAATGTATTCTCATTAATAATTTTACGTTAAAATAGGAAACCAAAATATGTTAACTCATCTTACTTGACTTATCCCTTTTATAATTTGCTCAAATAAAAAGTTTTCAGCATGATAATTTAATATGTTACATGCTGCTTTCAGAGCATAATTAAAAAATTATAATACTAATCTACAAAACAAAAAGGCATGATAAATAAATTAAAAGAAATACGTATAAAGAATAATTTCACCCAAGTATATGTAGCATTTGAATTAGGAATATCACAAAAGGCATATTCAAAAATCGAAAATGAACAAACCCGCTTAACACATGAAAAAATAAAAATAATTGCTAAATTATACAATGTTTCTCCTGATTATTTTTGTGGTATTTCTTGTGAATGTTCATATAGTAAAGACACTGCAATGCTTAAAGTCAAAAGCTTTTTAAAAGAAAAAGGATTAGATTTTCCAGACAATATTTAACATCATACTTTCAAACAGAACCACATGGTATATATTACCACTAAAAGTACTTGTTTAGATTGAAAAGTATGTATTAGTTTGATGTGATAAAAGGAAGTGCTGGAACACTTACTCTTTAACAAGTCGCAAAAGAACTATTTTCCAGAGCCGTTTGCTTGTGCGTCTTTGTTCTTAGAATGCCTGAACTGTTGAACAAAAAAGTTTTAATTAAAGATGGCATATAAATAAAATAAAATCATTTATTATGAAAAATTTAAAATCGAAATTGTTTCAAGACAATAAATTAAATTCATTAGAAAAAATTGTTGGTGGGCTTGATTACACAACGATGTCAACAGACACAAATGGTGCAAGTGGATATGATACAGCCAATGATACTCTAAAGAGAAATGGAACTTCTACAGGAATAGATATAAATCCGACTGGAGGAAGTACTACCCAAGATAAACCACTTCAATAATTATTACTATAACCACTGGAAAAGTATTTTTTCCAGTGGTTAACTAATTTAAAATTTATGAGTAGAATATTTTTATTTTTTATGTTTATTAATATTTTTTTTATTCATGGTCAATTAAAAAATGACTATGCTAATTATTATATTAATTTAAATAAAGCGGATTGTTCAGAAAACTTAGATACGTCAATTTATTATTATAAACAAGCTTTTGACTTAGTGAAAAAACCTTTTGCTATTGATGTATATAATTTAGTTTCGTTTTTAATCCAAAAAAATCATAAACAAGAAGGTTTAAAATGGTTGAAAAAGTCTATTTTATTAGGTTTGAAATTTAAAAGTGACTCAACTTTTCTTGAACAAGATAAATTATTAACAGTTGAATATGGAATCACAAGTTTAGTTTCAAATTCTAAAGATATTGAAAAATACATAGAAAAGCATTACGATAAACTAAGGAGAAAATATTTAAAAAAATGTATACCTAATGATCCAATTTTTGGATTATTACAAAATGAAATTCAATTTCAAACGATTCGAATGCCAATATTTGACAGTATACATTCTCAAAAATATCAAAAGTTTAATAATTTCGGATATTCAATAAACTCTTATTTAATTTGGGAAATGGTAAAAGAAAATAAAATACCATACCGATATAACTCAGCCTATTTGAATAATCATAGCTTATCAATGCTTTTATTTCATTCTATTGGTGGGTTTTTAAATGAACAAGATGTTAGAGATTTTCTTGAAGATTTGAAAAAAACAATATATACAGGACTAATTACACCAATTGAATTTGCAAAAGTTTATGACTTTTATTTTTTAAGTTATGTTGATCATGAAAAAACATATTACGGAACCCAATCTTTTTATGACACATTAAAGAATCAAACAAGAGTTAAAAATTTGTTTAACAGCTTTGAAATTAATAATATGAGACGATCAATTTGGCTAAACGATTTTGATTGTTATTTGTTAACTACGAATTACTTAAATCCTAATAATTATGAATAAGCAATTAATTTTGATTTGTAGCGATGAGGATGAAGGAAATCAGACACTGCAACGCTTAAAGTCAAAAGCTTTTTAGATGAAAAAGAATTAGATTTTCCAGACAATATTTAACATCATACTTTCAAATAGAACCACATGGTATAAATTACTACTAAAAGTACTTGTTTAGATTGAAAAGTATGCATTAGTTTGATGTGATAAAAGGAAGTGCTGGAACACTTACTCTTTAACAAGTCGCAAAAGAACTGTTTTCCAGAGCCGTTTGCTTGTGCAGCCTTTGTTCTCAGGACGCCCGACTGTAGTGCAAAGTTAATGAAATGTTTAAAGAGGGTGTTTTATTTACTTAAAATTAAACGACATGAAAAAAAATGTTTTTCAAGGTTTTGAAGAGAAAGAGATTCAAAATTTAGCAACAGTTAATGGTGGAATTGAATATGAAATAACATCCGCAGGTGGTGGTGATGAAGAAGCAATCACTGGAAGAAAAGAAGCAAATCCATGGGATGCTACAGATAAAGGTGGTTATCGTAGAGTTGATCAAACTTGGTCAAATTGTTCTGCAAATTAATTTTTTGCTAAAACAAAAAGTATTAGGTAGGGTATTAAAATACCCTACCTAACATTAAATTTTCCACCATGATAAAAAATTATTCATACATAATATTGGTATTATTTTTTCTAATAAACTCTTGTAAATCGAGCAATTATATCAAGTATCACAATATTGTTAACGAAGCAGAATATGCATTTTACAACGAAGATTATCTTACAGCAAGTAAGTTGTATGGAAAGGCCTTCAAAAAAGTCAAAATTCCTTTTGAAAACGATATGTTTTTCTACTCAGCTAGTTTATGGGAAATTGGTGAGCAAAAAAAATCTTTAAAGTTATTGGATACAATAGGGCCATTAGATGCATATTTGAATAAAACTGGTTTCTTTGAAAAAATGGATCCAACTATTAAGTCATCTTTATTGACTTCTAACCAATTAAAAGTTGATAAAATTGATTCAATAAGATTGTCTAATCCATTAATTCCCATTTTAGATTCGCTACAAGAAAGGGATCAATTTTTTAGAAGTCAAAAATCGGTAATCCTTCAAAATTTTCCTGATGATTCTATAATGTTAGTGAATATCAATAGGAAAATTAAAATTCAAGATTCACTTAATTTAATTGTGATTGACTCTTTATTTAAGATTCATGGATTTATTGGTGGATTATATTTCCCGACATACCCTCAAGTTATGAGAGTTTATATGTTACATAATCCTGAATGGGTTCTCAATAACCCTGAATTATTTTATGACGCAATAAAAACCGGAAGATTATGGCCTGGCGATTATGCATGTGCATATGATAAAGCGGTTATGAACTATAAAACATATGCTTCAAAAGAAGAATTCGAAAGATATAGGTTTCCTCAAGACACACTGGAAAAGTATGGTCAGTTTGATCGCAAAAATTGTAAGGTAAGCCCAGAAACTGTATTTTCTGAATCGACTAAAATTGGTGTTTCACCATATTTTCAAGATAATGTATCGTTTCCAAAGAAAAAAGATAAAACACCAGAAAAACACCTTTATTATGAGTATTACGAAAAACACAAAAAAGATTTTCGCTGTTACTGATGGAAATGATTATTCAATAAAAGAAATCACTGAATGGCTCAGGTTTTATCAATTGTATAAACCATTTGAATTATTGGTACTAAATACTTCAAAACAAAATCTGATAATTAAGTATGCCACTATTTCGAAAAAACCAGATGTTCTTTGTGAAATTTCAGACAGTGGTCAAACATTTTATTTATCAGATTTAATCGCAATTTTTTTCCGCCAAACTCGGTTGAATATTCAAGATCATACGAATATAAAATCTAATTCCGGTTCTTTTGCCGACATAAAGTCAAGATTTTCTAATTATTTAATGGCCTATGAGGAAACCACCCGATGTTTTTTTTTAAATTGCCTTAGCAAATTAAATATTATCGGATATGACAACGGCAGTATAATTAATAAATTGGAAGTGCTTGTTCAAGCAGAAAATGTAGGTTTGAGAATTCCTGAATCTCATTTGGTTAGTTCAAAGAAAGACTTACACGTTGTATTAAAAAAAAATGATGAACAGCTTATTACCAAGAGTGTTGCAATTGGATTATCTTTTTTTGATTTAAATAAAAATGCTTCTTTTCATCAATTCACGGCCAAAGTTGATTTCAATACAATTAAACGAATTCCAAGTTCATTTGCACCTTCATTTGTACAAAAAAGTTACGATAAATTATTCGAAATAAGAACCTTTATTTTGGATTCTAATTGTTATTCTTGGGCTCTTATGTCTCAATCGAATAATCAGACAGAAATTGATTATCGAAATTATGATTGGGATAATCCAATGCGTGTAGTGCCTTATCAATTGCCAAAATCAATAGAAAAAAAATCTATCGTCTAATGTCTAATTTAAAATTACGATCTGGGTCTATTGATTTTATTTATACAACCAAGGGAGAATATATCTTTTTAGAGATAAATCCAGCTGGTCAATATGGTTATAATGCAGATTGTGCGAACACAGATTTGGACAATTTAATTGCACAAACTTTAATTAACTCAAATGAAAAGAAACAGCATAGGGTCAGCCATTTCTAATTCCTTGAATATAGAGGATAGAAGACTACCGTTGGATGTGCAATTAATCCCTGCAACTCCGTTTTTAGAAGAAAAAAAAGAAGACCAAAATGAATATGTTGATCCCATTATAGTGGAAAGTATTAATTATGAAGGAAACCCACGCAAAGTACCTTACTCACCTTTAAGCACATTATTTATAATAGATTTTAAATAAATGAATAATCAACTTATTACACAATTAGCATCTAATTGTTTTTTTGTGAAAGGAGCAAAAAAGAACCTCATTATTGACCTTCAAAATAATGAGTGGTATCACGTGGATTTTGATGTAACCAAAGAAAAGAACTACTCAAATGGTCAAATTTCAAAAGAAGATTTAGACTACATGTTAAAACGACAAATCTTAATACAAATACCAAAAAAAATAAAGAAACATTTTATTCCTACACCAACCTCGTTTGATGTTCCTTCTATAATAGAAGCAGCCATTATTGACAGAAACGAAAGCTCAACTTATTCATTATCAAGCACACTTGCATGGCTTGATAATTTAATTGTAAAATTTTGCCAAGTGCGTTTTTTTTCCGACGCTCAACTTTCTGAGATAATAGAAATTTTAGAATGTGTTAAAAAATCAAATGTGGAAAGCTTAGATTTCATTGTGCCTTATTCCAAGGAAATCTCTGATTTCTTAGAGGAGAATATTGGTTCTTTTCCAAAATTGCATTCAGTTATTTTTCATGGTTCACCCTTTAATTTAAATGAATTGACAGTATACAAAAAACGAAGATTGTATATGATGCTTCAATTAAAAAACTCAAATACATGCGGTATTGTGCATCCTGGATTTTTCTCAAAAACAAAACATCATGTATTAAAAAGTATGAATTTTAATTCTTGTCTGTATAAAAAAATAGGAATTGATGTTGATGGAAGTATTAAGAACTGTCCATCCATGAAAGAAAAAATTGGGCACATAAATAATGCCAAAGAATTGAACTATAATGATCTTAAAACTGAATACTGGGATATTAAAAAAGATAATGTCGAAATATGTAAGGATTGTGAGTTCAGATATATTTGTAACGATTGTAGAGTTCAGGTAAATCATAAAAATGCACGTCCTAATACATGTAAATATAATCCTTACCAAAATAAATGGGAAGGCCAAAAAGGTTATAAAACACCTATTTCGAAAACCGATCTATGAATTCATTTCACTTCTACAAACAACCTGACCAAATGGACTGTGGTCCAACTTGCCTTCGCATGATTGCGAAGCATTATGGACGTTCTATTTCGCTCGAAAAACTAAGAAAAATATCTGAAACAACTAGAGCTGGAAGTTCACTTCAAGGGATTAGTTTTGCTGCTGAAGCGATAGGTTTTAAAACTTTAGGTGTCAAAATCAATTTTGAAAATCTTAAAGAAAATGCGCCTTTACCCTGTATTGCCTTCTGGAATGAACGTCATTTTGTGGTTGTTTATAAAATAAAAAAGAATAAGGTTTTTATTGCTGATCCTGCCCATGGATTATTGGTTTATACCAAACAAGAATTTATCAATAATTGGATTGGTAAACATGCTAATCAAAACACAGAAGAGGGAATTGCATTATTACTTGAAGCGACTCCAAGATTAAAAGAAACAGAAGACGATGATCAATCAGATAAAAAAGGCTTTGGATTTCTATTTCAATACTTGAAAGGTTATCGCCGCTTGATGATTCAATTGGGATTAGGTTTATTGGTTGTGAGTTTATTACAATTAATATTTCCGTTCTTAACGCAAAGTGTTGTCGATATTGGGATTCAAAATAGGGATGTAAATTTCCTGTATCTTGTGTTAATAGGTCAATTGTTTGTTTTTCTAGGACGAACCTCTGTTGAAATTATTCGCGGTTGGATCTTGCTTCATCTAAGTACCCGGATTAATATTTCTTTGGTTTCTGATTTCTTAATCAAGTTGATGAAGTTGCCACTTGCCTTTTTTGATATTAAAATGACTGGTGATATCATGCAACGTATAGGGGACCATCAACGAATCGAACATCTTCTTACAAATCAATCGTTAAATGTTCTTTTTTCTGCAATTAATTTCATTGTCTTCGGAATTGTCTTAGCGATTTACAATATACCTGTGTTTTTGATTTTCTTGGGAGGCACACTTATCTATTTTTCTTGGGTGAGTTTTTTCATGAAAAAGCGAAAAGATTTAGATCATAAACGTTTCTCACAAATGAGTGATGAACGAATGAAAATCATGGAGCTTATATCAGGAATGCAAGAAATTAAATTGCACAATGCGGAACGTCAAAAACGATGGGGATGGGAAATGGTTCAAGTACGCTTGTTTAAGCTTCAAATCAGTAGTTTACGGCTTGAACAATTGCAAAGTCAAGGAGCAGCGTTTATCAATGAATTAAAAAATATTCTTATTAGCTTCTTTACAGCAAAATTGGTAATCGATGGTCAATTAACGCTTGGTATGATGCTTTCAGTGTCCTACATTATCGGTCAATTGAACGGACCCATTTCTCAATTTTTAGGTTTCATTTTTTCTTTGCAGGATGCGCGTATTTCTTTAGAACGTTTGGCAGAAATTCACAATAAAGAAGATGAAGAACCTGCTGGAGTAGATAGGTTAAGAGAGCTTCCAGATAACTGCGAGGTTGAATTGGAAAACCTTACTTTTCGATATGTAGGTTCTGACACAGAGGTTTTAAAAAATGTCAATTTATTGATTCCCAAGAATAAGATTACAGCAATTGTTGGGGCAAGTGGAAGTGGAAAAACAACGTTAATGAAATTATTACTCCGCTTTTACGAACCAATCCATGGAAAAATAAAAGTTGGAAAAATAGATTTGAATAGTTTTACGCAATATGTTTGGCGAGAGAACTGTGGGTCAGTGATGCAAGATGGTTTTTTGTTTAGTGATACCATTGCCAACAATATTGCAGTTGGAGAAGATCGAATTGACAAAGAAAAGCTTAGAAAAGCAGTACATATTGCAAATATCCAAGAATTTATTGAAACATTGCCTTTGAGCTACAATACTAAAATAGGTGCAGAAGGCATGGGAATTAGTGGCGGACAAAAACAACGAATTTTAATTGCTAGAGCAGTTTATAAAAATCCTCAATTCATTTTTTTTGATGAAGCAACCAGTGCATTAGATGCACAAAATGAAAGTGTCATTATGCAAAACTTAAATGATTTTTTCCAAGGTCGAACAGCAGTAGTAATAGCACATCGTTTGAGTACGGTTAAAAATGCTGACCAAATAATAGTTATGGATAATGGGGCAATAATTGAAAAAGGGACCCATCGAGAATTACTTGATATTAGAGGTAGTTATTACAACTTGGTTAAAAATCAATTGGAATTGGAGAAAATAGAAAAGACAGATGAACATTAAAATTACTTCTCGCATTTGAATTGAAAAAAAATTAAACGCAAAGAAAAAAAGAGCACAAAGAAATAAATGAAAATTGATTACTTTAAAATAAATTGACAAACACTTAGCGTCCTCTGCACCTTTGCGTTGTGAAAAAAGTAAACTTTACTATTAAAGTCCCTCAAAATAATACCTATGAATGAAAATGAATTGTCAAAAATAATTATTGGTTGTGCCATTGAAGTTCATCGAACACTTGGGCCAGGTTTATTAGAATCCGTATATGAAAATTGTCTTTTATATGAATTAGAAGAAAATGGCTTAATTGTAGAAAAACAAGTTGAATTGCCTATAGAATATAAACATATAAATCTTGAAGTTGGATATAAAATTGATTTATTAGTAGAAAACAAAGTGATCATTGAATTAAAATCTGTGAAAGAAATAATCCCTATTCATATTGCTCAATTAATGACTTATTTGAAGTTATCTGATCTTAAACTTGGAATGTTAATCAATTTTAATGAAGTAAAATTAATTAGTGGCGTTAAAAGAATTGTAAACAATTTATAATGGAACAGTTGAATCAAATCGAATTAAAAAGTGAGCCAATGAATGAAATGCTCTCCCATCCTCCTACTTGGATTGTGCGAAGTGGCAATAGTTTGTTTTTTATTTTAGTATTAATCGCTGGATTATTATCTTGGGTTATTGAATATTCAGATGAAATTGAAGGTGAAGTTATGGTTTCAACTAACAAACCTCCTATTGAGCTAACTAATCAACTCAATATTCAATTGAAAGGTGTGAAAGTCATGGACCAAGCAAATGTAAAAAAAGGTCAAATCCTTGCTGAATTTGATACTAGAGCGAATTCAGAAGATATAAAAATAGCACAAAAAGAGCTAATCACCCTCTCTGAAAATAATCTAACACTTGGTAAACAACTTCCTACATTGTCTTCATTAATTCATTTAGGCGCTTACCAGAATCAATGGGGTGATTTGAAACTCAAAATTGAAGAATGGAATCGCATACATAATGAAGATTTGTACAATATGAAAGTGCAATCAATGGAACAAGAAATCACTTTCCGACAACGATTAAAAACCATTTCTAGTAGAAAAATAAAATTATCTGAAAATGAATATGCGTTGATTCAAAAAGAATTAGAAAGTAGTGAACGCTTAATAAAAGAAAATGCTATTTCTAAACAGTCAATGAATCAAGATCGGAAAAGTGAAACACAAGCCTTGCAATTAGTGCAAAATCAAAAAGAAGAATACGTTCAAAATTTAATTCAATTGAACACATTAAAAAAAGAAATTAGTTTGTTAAAGCACGATGTAAAAGTTCAAGAAGAAAAAGCAAAATCTGAAATTCATTTAGAGATAGTCTCATTACAAAATAATTTAAAAGATTGGGAAAAAAGTTCCATTTGGCTCGCTCCATGTGATGGTAAAGTTGTTTTTAACAAGCAACTGCAAGTCAATAAATTTTACGGTATTAATCAAGCATCAATTGTAATCGTACCTGAAGGAAAAGGGTATACTGCCATTGCAACTATTCCAAGTTTAGGGGCTGGAAAAGTTAAAAAAGGTCAAAAAGCCAATATTGAATTGTTAGATTTCCCTAAAATTGAATTCGGTACAATTGAAGGAATTGTTGAACACATAACTTTAATTGATAAAGAAGGTAAATATGAAGTGAAATTAAAACTACCTAAACACTTAATCACAAGTTTTAAAAAATCAATTCCAATCAAAGCTCAATTGAATGGTAAAGTCAAAATCATAATAAAGAAAAAACGATTAATAGAACGATTCTTTGAAAAAATAATAGATATAATCAAATGACACGTACTTTTTTTTTCTTCAATATTATTTTTTTTAAATCTATATTATTTTCTCAAGATACACTGACATTACAATCGTGTATTGATTTAGTGAAAAAAAATAACTACTTGTTTACAAGTGAAAATGCATCTAAAAATAGAGCACAATTAAACTCTAAATTATTGAAATGGTCATTACTTCCAACGTTAAGTTCAAGTAATAATTTCACAACAACATTTGGAAGAAGAGTTGACCCTTTTACCAATACATTTACTACAAATTCAGCAAATTCACAATCGTTTGGTCTCAATTCTTCGTTGTCAATTTTCAATGGGTTTTCATATTATTATTCTAAAAATAAATTGGCCTTAGATTATCAAAAGAGTTTAATTACAAGGCAACAAAAAGAAAATGACATCAAATTAAAAGTTATCGATCTCTTTTTTGAAGCATTTAAACAACAAGAATTAATTCGTATAAATAAAGCTTCAATTGAAAAACAACAAAAATTGAAAAAAATTCAAAAAGCATTGTTTTTAGAAGGTAAAATCAGCCTAATTGACACACTCAAAACACATAATTCATACCTGAATGAGTTACAACAACAACTTTCATTGTTTAGGCAATTCAATAAGCAACGAATTGAGCTAAATTACTTAACAGAATTACCGTTAGAAAAACAAGTCTATTATGATTTAAAAAGTGTTTCCACCATTGAAGATAAAGTTTCATTGCCAGTTTCATTTGAAGCTCAAAAACTACAAATAGAACACCAAATTGTTGAAGAACAATTAAAATTAGATAGAGCAGCTATTTTACCTTCATTAAACTTATATGGCTCATTAGGGACAGGGTTTTCAACTAATAATAAAGACTATTCTTTGACAAACACACCAACGATTCCTTTTACAGTTCAAGTAAATAATAATCTTTACGAATCAATAAGTTTAAACTTAAATATTCCTTTATTCAACAAGCTTGAATACGTAAAATCAAAACGTCTTTCAGCTTTAACAAAACAGGAAATAAATTTAAAAGAAAAAGGACTTTTTCTGGAAATAGAGAAAATAAAAGTTCAACAAAAAGAAGAACAACTCACCTTAAATGCACAGATAATTTTAACCGAATCGTTAATCCAAAATTTATCAACTATTTATGAAAAAATGGTGCTCATTTATAAGGAAGGTAAAATTTCATATTTTGAATTAGTAGCTACTATAAATGATTTGACAACTAAAGAAATTGAATTGATAAATTATAAATTAACAAAACTAAAACTGCAAATTGTTCAATAACAAGGAATTTGACGTATCTTTGCCCCTAAATTCTGCTCGTGATGAACACAAAAAACACAGGAAGAGATAAATCGCGTACGTCTCGTACCAACTCTTCAACCAAAAAAACAAAAATTGGTGATGCTTTCAAACCTAAGAAAAAAGAAGCTTCTCCATTCAGTAAAGGACCTAAAAAAGATGGCCCTAAAACAAGTAAACCAGCTCCAACTGGAGGACGTGTAAAAGCGGATCCTGAGAAACCGAAAGAAGTTTCAGCGCGTGATAAACGCAAATACATCGATTACAAAGACAAACAGAAAAAAGGCGATCCGCTTCCGTCATTTAACGACAATGATATTCGCTTGAATAAATTCTTATCCAATGCTGGAATCTGTTCGAGAAGAGAAGCCGATGTTTTGATTGAAACTGGAGTTGTTTCCATTAATGGTCATATTGTGACTGAACTTGGATATAAAATCAAACCTGGAGATGTCGTGCAATACGATGGTGAAACAATCAATGCGGAAACTAAACGCTATGTTTTGTTGAATAAACCAAAAGGATTCATCACAACAATGGACGATCCGTTTGGTAGAAAAACAGTCATGTCATTAGTGCGCAAAGCATGTCGTGAACGAATTTATCCGGTAGGACGTTTGGATCGTGAAACAACTGGCTTATTGCTGTTTACCAATGATGGTGATATGGTCAAAAAATTGACACACCCACAACACAGAGCATCTAAAATTTACCAGGTTGAATTAAATAAACCGGTTAAAAAAGAAGATCTAGAAAAATTAATCGCAGGACTAGATTTAGAAGATGGACGTACTAAATTTGACGTGGCTGAATTTGTAAAAGATGGAAATTCTCGTGAAATTGGCGTTGAATTGCACTCTGGTAAAAATAGAATTGTACGAAGAATGTTTGAAGCTTTAGGTTATGAAGTAACTAAATTAGACCGCGTTCAATTTGCTGGACTTACAAAAAAAGATGTTCCAAGAGGAATGTACCGCCATTTGAGTGAAAAAGAAGTCGCTTTCTTAAAAATGTCGTAATAAATTCTACGAAAATTTGTAACATTGTTCTGATTTTTAACTTATAAATTAAACGCCGATTCGAATGAAATTTGTTTTTAGTTGTAGTGTGCTTTTAGTGCTTTTATTTTCTTGTAATTCAAACAAGTTGGATTCTAAAAATCCATTTGCTGCCTATTTCTATGAAGTAGATTCTATTCCTAAAATCTATTTATACCGCGATATTGCGAATGGATTGGACGAACAATTTCACCGCATTTACAAAGTGGAAGATTCTCAAGGAGAACATATTGTCGTTGAAATCTATTCGGCAGATGGACGCATCATTGAAGCGTTGAATTACAATGTAGATTCGTTGAACATTATGGATCACATGGTAGTTAACCGCAACAATGAAAAAACGAAAGCAGAATTATTTAAAGACAAATTAATTCCAATGAATGCGCAAGAAGAAGTTGCTTTTGCTTCGCGTTTTCAAGGATTTTTAGACTCAACATTGATTCTAAGAGAAGTGAAGCGCAAAATAAAAGGCAGTGAAATCTCTTGGGAAGTATTGGGTGAAAATGAACCAACTATTTGTTTTGTTGACCGAATTCGAATGACGAATTTTAACCCATTTACTAAAAAGGAAAACATTCAAGAAGGTGACGCAATTAGCTATTATGCTAAAGGTTATGGTTTAGTTGAATGGCATACGAAAAACAAAAAAGCGCATTATCGCCTAGAAAAAGTGCTTTCACAAAAAGAATTTTTATCCATTATTACGCGTTAATTATGCGAAGTTTGTTTTTTTTAATGCTTTTTATTCCTTTGTTGAGTATCGCACAAAACAAACGAAAAGGAAAAGTTTCTTATTCAAAAGGAACACTGTTTGCAGAAGTTGGACTCAACAAAACTAATTACTTAAGTAATACTGTTCAATTTCAAGGCGTTGGGTATGATTTTACGATTGCAAATGGCAATCCACAAGACAATATTATCGGTACAAATGGACCTCAAATCGATGCGAAAATTGGATATTATGTTGGAAAACATTGGGCTTTGAACCTAGGTTATAACCGAATGAATTACCGTTACTATGATAATGGATCTGTAACTTTGAATGGGAAAATCAATCCAGGAGTTGACCCAAGTGGCTATTTTTCAGGCTCGTATGTCAATCAACTTGTTTCATTGGATAGCAATCAATTTGTATTTGCCAATGAAGCGATCTCTAATTTTTCTTTAGGCCTAATGCGTACAGATCATTTATTTGCACTTGGAAGTCAACGCAATTTTCTTGTCGCAAGTAATATTGGAGCAAATTTAGGAGCATTGGTTTCAAATTCAACTTTCAATTTTGCTGGTAAAAATGAAACGGGAACAACTTCACTTTCAGGCATTAGTTTCTCAGGTAATGTAGGACTGCGCTTCGAGTTTTTTAAAAAAGTGTACCTGTTAACCAATTTCACAACAGGCTATCACAACCAATTTTCAATCCGTACAAGAGAAGCAGAACTGAATGCGAAAGCAATCCAAGGAGTTTGGTTCACGCAATTCAATGCTGCAATTGGGATGCTGTTCTACATTCGACCAACCAACGATTGTAGCACTTGCCCAGTTTGGTGATTGTAACTAAAATCACACATTCGATTTCATTTTTTCCAAAAAAATCACTTACTTTCGTCCTGCGAAATTTGAAACATGGAAAAATTACAAAACTTCATCAACGGTGAATATTGTGCGCCAATAAATGGCCTGTACATCGATAATTATGAACCTGCAACAGGAAATGTATATTCCTTGATTCCGAATTCAGATGAAAAAGACGTCGCTAAAGCTGTTGAAAGTGCTGAAAAAGCCTTTCCGATTTGGTCGGCAATGAGCAATGAAGAACGCAGTGAGATTTTGATCAAATTATCCGATGGAATCAAAAATCGCATGGAAGAATTTGTTGCTGCAGAATCGCGCGACAATGGAAAGCCATTGAGTTTAGCTGCTCACGTAGACATCCCAAGAGCTATTTCAAATTTCCACTTTTTCGCAACAGCCATTACTCATTTTGCCTCTGAATCGCATTATATGGTGGGCGAAGGCGTCAATTATACTTTGCGCAAGCCAATTGGAATTGTTGGATGTATTTCCCCATGGAATTTACCATTGTACTTATTTTCATGGAAAATTGCGCCTGCATTAGCTGCTGGAAATTGTGTGATAGCAAAACCTTCCGAAATCACACCTTATACCGCTTATTTACTTGGAAAAGTAGCACAAGAAGCAGGAATGCCAAATGGTGTATTAAATATTTTACATGGTTTAGGTTCTTCGGTTGGTGATGCAATAATCAAACACCCAAAAATCAAAGCGATTTCTTTTACTGGCGGAACAAAAACAGGCGAATACATTGCTAAAACTGCTGCGCCAATGTTTAAAAAACTATCATTGGAATTAGGTGGTAAAAACCCCAACATCATCTTTGCAGATTGTGATTTTGATGAAATGCTCAAAACTACCCTGCGTTCATCTTTCGCTAATCAAGGGCAAATTTGCTTGTGCGGTTCACGTATATTTGTTGAACGACCTTTGTACGAAAAATTCAAAACAGCATTTGTAGAAAAAGTTGCAAAAACGACTGTTTCTAATCCAACCGACCCAAAAGCAATTTTAGGTGCTGTCGTTTCAAAACCACACATGGAAAAAGTGTTATCGTATGTTCAATTAGCAAAAGAAGAAGGTGGAACTATTTTAACGGGTGGCGAACAAGTGCATTTAGAAGTACCATACAATAATGGTTATTACATACGTCCAACAGTAATTGAAGGTTTGGCATACGATTGTAGAACGAACCAAGAAGAGATTTTTGGACCTGTTGTAACCATTACTCCATTTGATACAGAAGAAGAAGTTTTAATGATGGCCAATTCAACGCAATATGGATTAGCTGCTACTTTGTGGACAAGCGATTTAAAAAGAGCGCACCGGATGGCGGATAAAATTGAAGCAGGAATCGTTTGGATCAATGCATGGTTAGTACGCGATTTAAGAACGCCATTTGGCGGAATGAAAGCATCAGGTGTTGGACGTGAGGGTGGCGAAGAAGCTTTGCGATTCTTTACAGAACCAAAAAACGTTTACATTTCGTATTAAGGAAATTACAATAATGCTTTTAAATTGGTAGAAAACAATTTAATTGCAATTGCTAATAAAATAATTCCGAATACCTTTTTTAAGATGGCTATTCCACCTTGACCTAACAAATTTTCAATTTTTTTAGTCAAACGAAGCACAGCATAAACTATAACGATGTTAATGATTATTGCAAGAATGATGTTAATTTCTTGAAACTCTGCTTTTAATGATACTAAAGTTGTCATTGTTCCTGCGCCGGCAATAATTGGAAAGGCAAGAGGCACAACACTTGCCGTTTTACCCGTTACTTCATCACGAAAGAGGCGAACACCAAGAATCATTTCCAAAGCCATTGCAAACAAAATAAAAGCACCTGCAACTGCAAACGCTTCAATGGTTACTCCAAATAAATTTAAGATACTCTCCCCTAAAATTAAAAAGCCGATCATAATTCCAAATGAAACAAAGCTGGCACGAACAGGATGCAATTCACCCGTATTTTCTTTGATTTTAATAATGATTGGAACGGATCCGATAATATCGATAACTGCAAATAACACGGTAGTTGCTTTGAATAATTCTGTCCAACTAAATGAGCCTAAAAAATCTATCATATCTCTTTCTTTAAAACAGTTTGCTCAATAATTTTCGGGAAATTAGCTTGCTCCAAGGAGTGTATTTTATCTTTTAGTGATTCTAATGTTTCTTCTTCAGCAACACTACATGAAAATTGAGCGATTAACTCCCCTTTATCAAATTCTTCATTTACAAAATGAATGCTAATTCCTGTTTTTGGCTCTTTTTGAGCTAAAACTGCGCGATGAACATGATCGCCATACATCCCTTTTCCACCAAAATTTGGCAACAATGAAGGATGAATATTGATGATTTTTTGAGGGTAATTATGAATAAAATCAACTGGAATTTTTCGAAGATATCCTGCTAAAATAATGTAATCAATAGAAGCTGCCCCACAAATGGTTGATAGTATCGCGCCATTCTCAACAATTTCGTTGGATAATACATCTACTCGTACGCCAAAAGCTTGAGCTTTTTCAACAACTAAAGCATGCGGATTATTTGTCAAAACAAAAACAATTTCCACATGCTGATGACCTTTGAAATAATTTAAAATATTCATGACATTACTTCCAGATCCAGATGCAAAAAGAGCTAAACGTACTTTATTCATGGCACAAAGGTAGGGAGAAACAAAAAATAAACCTCAAAATAGTGCGTTGAAAATTAGAAAACTAGCCATTTTCACGTATAAAAGTGGAAAATTAAAAACACTGAATAAATAAAAACATACACAAATAGGGCGTTTTAGCGTTATTGTTCAGAATATTATTGCGAATTATTTTGTTTTTTAACGCATTGTTTTTTTCTTTGCAAGCTGATTAACCATTAAAAAAAAAGAAATGTCTGATATCAAATCAAAAGTAATTTCTATTATCGTAGATAAATTAGGAGTTGAAGAAAGTGAAGTAACAAACGAAGCGTCTTTCACAAATGATCTAGGAGCTGACTCATTAGATACAGTTGAATTGATTATGGAATTTGAAAAAGAATTCAATATCGCTATTCCAGATGATCAATCTGAGAACATTCAAACTGTTGGTGATGCAATTTCTTTTATCGAAGAAAACGTTAACTAATTTAAACACAAGCTTGCATTTATTGAATTAATAATTTCTCTATGGAATTAAAAAGAGTCGTTGTAACTGGAATGGGTGCCTTGACACCAATTGGAAACACATTAAGTGAATACTGGGATGCGTTACTAAGTGGAAAAAGTGGAGCTGCGCCAATTAAGCAATTCGATGCTTCTTTGTTCAAAACGCATTTTGCTTGTGAAATAAAAAACTTCAATGTCGAAGATTTTATCGACAGAAAAGAAGCTAGAAAATTAGATCAATTTTCACAGTACGCTATGGTTTCCGCAACGGAAGCCATAGCTGATGCTGGATTGATGGAATCAAATCCAAATTTAGACCGAATAGGTGTGATTTGGGGTTCAGGAATTGGGGGATTAAAAACGTTTCAAGACGAAGCCGAAAACTTTTTTGGGGGTGACGGAACACCAAGATTTAATCCATTCTTTATTCCAAAAATGATCGCAGATATCGCTGCTGGTCATATTTCTATTAAATACGGTTTGCGTGGACCAAATTACGTAACTGTTTCTGCCTGTGCTTCTGCAACAAATGCAATTATTGATGCGTTCAACTTGATTCGTCTTGGGAAAGCTGATGCTTTTGTTACTGGTGGATCAGAGGCTGCAGTAAACCAAATGGGTATGGGTGGTTTCAATGGTTTAAAAGCCTTGTCAACACGCAACGATTCTCCTGAAACAGCTTCTCGCCCGTTCGATTTAGACCGTGATGGTTTTGTACTTGGAGAAGGTGCTGGTGCATTGATTCTTGAAGAATACGAACACGCTATCAAACGCGGTGCTAAAATTTATGCTGAAGTAATTGGTGGAGGAATGTCGGGTGATGCTTATCACATGACTGCTCCACATCCTGAGGGCTTAGGCGCGAGAAATACGATGATTGCAGCTTTAGATGATGCACAAATTGACCCAAGCTCTATCGACTATGTAAATGTTCATGGAACATCTACTCCATTAGGAGATATTGCAGAAGTAAAAGCAATTCAAGCAGTTTTTGGTGAACATGCTTACAATTTGAACATTAGTTCAACAAAATCAATGACAGGCCATTTACTAGGAGCAGCAGGTGCAATTGAAGCAATTGCTTGTGTAATGGCTGTTAAACATGACATAGTTCCACCAACAATAAATCATTTTACGGACGATCCTGAATTAGATCCAAAGTTGAATTTTACGTTCCACCAACCACAAAAACGTGTGGTGAATGTTGCGCTATCCAATACTTTTGGATTTGGCGGGCACAATACAAGCGTTATTGTGAAAAAATTCATCGGATAATTGGGACTTAAATTTCAATTGTTTCGTAAAAAAAAATCTAAAAGCGAACTTGTATTAATTCGCTTCATCCTACTTCGTTTTGGTTACCGTCCAAAAAATTTAGCCCTTTTTATTCAAGCAGTAACTCACAAATCAAGCATTACTGTAGACGAAATAACGTCAAACGAACGCTTGGAATTTCTAGGTGATGCAATCTTAGATGCTGTTGTAGCAGAATACTTGTTTCAACGATTTCCTGGTGAAGACGAAGGGTACCTGACCAAAATCAAATCAAAAATAGTTAACCGCAAAACCTTATCAGAAATTGCTGAAAAAATGGAATTGCGCACCATTATTCGTTACCATAAAGGGCGTTCAATTAACTTACCGACAATAGAAGGCAATGCATTGGAAGCAATCTTTGGTGCAATCTATTTAGACGGAGGATTTCAAGCGGTTAAAAATGCCGTACAACATCACATTTTCAGAAAATACATCCATGTCAACAAAGTATTGGAAGAAGAAATTGATTTCAAATCAAAACTCATCATTTGGTGTCAACGCAACCATTTGAGCATTGACTTTGTGGTGCTTTCAGAAGAAAACAACAATAACAACTGGTCGTATACCATCCAAGTTACTATCAACAATACCAAGTATGGAAAAGGTATTGGAAATTCAAAAAAAATAGCTGAACAAGCCGCAGCAAAAGAAACCCTTGAGTTAATGGGGGAATTTTAATTCTTCACTAATTTTTTGTATCTTCAACTACCTAATTGAAGAAAAATGAACACTGCAGAACTTGGTATTTACGGAGAAAACCTTGCTGTCACTTATTTAATAAAAAAAGGATATCATGTTATTGAACGAAATTATCGCTTTAAGAAAAATGAGGTTGATATTATCTGTTTAGACCATGAAACCTTGGTTATAGTTGAGGTAAAAACACGTCAAACAGCAGAAATTGGAGAGCCTTGGCGAGCAGTTACCAAACAAAAGCAAAAACAACTTATTCAAGTGGCCAACTTTTACCTTCAAAGTAAACAGATCGATCTCACAACGCGCTTTGACATCGTTTCAATTGTACACAATTCCTACAGAACAGAGATTGAACACATACCAGATGCCTTTTATCCATTGGTGTAAAAAAAAAGAGGATTGCGAACAACCCTCTTTATACCTAATATACCTAACCTGATTATCATGAAACCACTCTACGTTAATCATGTGGTGTCTAATAAAAAATATGCCAAAAATTTAGTTGTTTGAATACCAATTAATTAATTATTTTTGCATGACGAATTTGTTTCATTTTGGGAATATTTTCCTATATTTGGAATAGTAAGGGGCGTTTTTCAATTGCTTTTAGTCTTTAACCGTATTCATTTTTATTGGTGGAAAAATAGGCAGCTTACTAGCAAAGATGAAGCAGAACTCAAACTAACTTTACATGAAAATGAACTTTAAAATAATTACATACAAAAGTCAAGATTGGCACGATGCTGTTAAATTAAGAGAAAAAATTCTTCGAGAACCACTTGGAAGTAAATTTTCAGCCATAGAACTCGAAGATGAAAAATACCACATTCAAATTGCTGGATTTTTAAATAATGAACTGGTTGCATGCGCTGTTTTGGTTCCAGAAGAAAAGGCGATTAAAATGCAAAGAGTCGCTGTTTTGGAAACGTTAAGAAATAAAAACTATGGTTCTGAAATGATGGTTTTTTGTGAAAAATTAGCATTAGAAAATAACGTTGAAATAATCTATTGTCATGCACGAAACACCGCAGTTAACTTTTATTTAAAAAATCATTACGAAAAAGTGGGGGAATATTTTGATGAAGATGGGATTCCACATTTAAAAATGATTAAAAAATTGTAAAAAATTTACAACATTGCAATATTGTAAAGAAAATGTAATAATCCATATTCAACAAAAAAGCCCTGACTTTCATCAGAGCTTTAGTACC
>JAHEIL010000036.1 GCA_024639405.1 Crocinitomicaceae bacterium
CGTTTTGTGTTGCAATCGAATTAGCTGTTAAATTCAAGGAAAAACGCGCAATGGCAGTTTCGTTGTTGGCTCTTAATTTCCATGTCGACAAACTATCTAAGACAACCAACGCTGCAGCCTGTTGTAATAGCTGGGCAGTTGCAGGTAAAACTGTGCTGTAAAAACTTGCATTCACAGGCGATTCACGGTAAATCGAAGCGTAAAATACACACGCAGCCAAATAAGAGCCTTCTATTGATGGATGCGAACCATCTCCGGCATACAAATTAATCGCTGGATAAGTATCGCGCACATATTTCCATGCTACACCAACTGGCGCTACAGATGCTTGACTCGCGTCGGTAAAACGCAAGTATGCATCACGCAAGCGATCGTTCATTTTATAAAATGTGTTGATGGAATCCCATTGTGGATCGCCGTTTTGGCGGCCCCAGGTCATGTAATACAAGGGCTGAGAACAAAAATTATTAGCGTAAACACTGTCCGCTAATTGCGTTGAAAAAGGTAAGGTTGAAGTTGTTACTTGGCTGTAAGGAAAAGATGGTTCTTGACTTTGCGCTTGTAATACCACATAATTCCATTTTTTCTCTTTGATTTTAACAAAGGTTGCGGGATCGTTTACGTGGTTTTGGAACGTGAATCCACCATTGGCTTTTGTATCAACAAATGGGTGTTTGCCTTTCGACAAGGCCAATTCAGAAAACAAAGTCGGCAAATCATTGACTTGCGTGTAGCTATTACCAATAAACAACACTTGCGTTGTGTCTTGTGCCCACGTAAAAATATGAACGAGCAAACAAAGTAGTAGAAAAGTATATTTCATTGGAAGGAGTTAATTTATTCTGAAAAATAAGGAACCATTTCTTTCAAAGGAAAAGCGATTAAAACGCCATCGTAAGGCATGCAGGCATTTGGCAAACCAAAAGAAACCGTGAACTCCACCATTCCTTCGTTAAATTGGATTCCTACTTCTTCGTATGTATACGTTTTAAATACAAAGCCATCAAAGCATTTCGATTTTTCATCTTGCGCCATCTGGACTACTTTTTTCGTTTCATCAGCGATGCGCACATTTAAAATTGCAATGAATTCATCACGGCGCGTTTCCTTAATGAATTCGGCGTTGGTAATTACCACACTTGAATCATTCAACAGCTTGTATAAATTGTATTTATACGAATAACGTCCTTTGTAATCCGGCTCTCCAATGCTCATCGTTCGGTGATTTTTAAACGAACACGTCTTGAATAAACGCTCAAATTTCTTACCAGGAATTTCTTCAGATGTTTCTTCGCAATCTACCACCAAACTGTTGATGAAATTAAGACTATCGATGTTCAACCGCAAACGATTCACCGAAGCTGTTAGTTGCTGAATGGAATCTGAATAGCGTGTAATTAATTCGTTTCTCAAGGATGCTTGTACCGCTTCAATAGTTTCCAATTGTTGTGCAAGTTGATTTTTTTGAGCCGATACAAGTAATGAAACAGAATCTTGAAATAAAATGTGTGCTTTCAATGAATCGTTTGCATGAAACAAACTATCTACACGCAATGACAATTCTTGTATTTGTTCTTTTTTGTTGGGCGTAAATAATTGTGCCAACAACTGTTGTTGTATAAAAATCAGAAAAATACTTATGAAAAATGTCTTTAACATGTTGGATTTAAATTTCCTCAAAGCTACAGATTCTCTTGCTATTGATAGCGGAAAAAGCAAGTAAAAACAAAGTATTTATTAAGAAACGAGTGTTTAAAAAGCGAATCACGGCTGTTGTAAAACCAGCTTTTAAAACTTATTTTTGGTAAAAATTTAGAACTATGAAAAAATTAATCGTGTTTTGTCTCTTGTTAACAGGAAGTGTTTTCGGACAAATTGGAGTCATCAATTTAAAAATTACTGATTCTATTTTTTACGACCAATGGTATACGATCGATCACGAAGACCATAAAAATAGCGTTTACTTTTTAAGCACAAAAGAAGTGGTTGACTCGATGGTAACTGCACTATTAAAACCTTGGGACTTGACTCTAAAAGATGGGAAATACATCGAAGAAGACAAAGGAACCCTGTGGAACCTCGACAACATGAATGGATTTTCCAGTAATTTATTTGTTGAAAAATACGATGAGAAAAGCAACGATTATTTCATAACAATTTACACGTACCTCCAAAGCACGATTAAGGAAGACGAAGAGAATGAGAAGAAGAATTAAGGAAGGAATGAATAAAGGAATTGAATAATTAAACAATTAAATAATGAAGCAATGAAAATTAGATCGTTTTTCTGTTGAAATCTAAACTCAAAACCTAAAACTTATAACTTATAACTCAAAACTTTCAACCCATAACTCAACACCTTTATCCAACCCAAAACTTTTAAAAGTCAATGCAACTTATTCTCATCTAATTTCATCTTAGTAAAAACAAAAACAATCATGCGTACAATTTTACTAGCTTTCCTTTTACCTTTCATTACAATTAGTGCTTTTAGTCAAAATGCTGTAGGAACAATCTGGAAATACATCCATGCAGATACAAATTACCAAGTAGCTGCCAACTTCATTAGTAAAGACATAAAAGCAACAACGAACGATCAACAAGGTTGTTCTTACTTTTACTACGCGCCTTCACATACCAACGACACAAGTATTTATCGTTTAGCGAAAGTATCCAACCAAGGAATAAAATTATGGGACATCAGCGTTTTACCGATGAGTCAAACCATGCGTTACGAAATGTTTACAAACCAATCACAGCATTTTTTAATCAACGAAGCGAATAACACTATCTTACTAATTTCCACTTCAATTGACACCAATAACATTAGTTTGAACCAACCTGGAAACAGTCATTTCATCTTATTGCAACGCTACGATACCTTAGGTAATTTATTGCAAGAGAAGAAAGAATACGTTCCAACAACCTACTCTACTTCGTTTGGAATCTCGTCTTACTCAATCGACCCGATTAGCAATCAAATCTATGTGAGTTTTGCGTTGCAAACAGGTGGAATTACCAACTACTATTTAAGAGGATTTGACTCAAATTTCACAAGCATATTTCAGAAGAACTTTCAATATGCTTCTTCCATGTTATTGACTAATTTAAGTTCACCTTTGATTACTTGTTCTACGAATGACGTAGTTGTCGTTTTTGGTAGAACTGTTGGTCAAACTCTTACAAAAAACATGCTTCGCTCTTATTCAAAAACTACTGGAGCTTTAATCATTAACGATTCTACTACTTTAAATTCAGGTGTTTACGCGAAGAAATTAAACGTGATTAACAACAAGATTTATGTCGTAATCAACAACTTGTATAAATTCAACTTACAAGGTCAATTACAGGGTGTTTCTACCGCTTATTTCGATAGCTATTTAGAAACTAATGAAGCGATCAGTTCTAAATTTTATGGATTTACATACAACACCTTTACCAATCCATATTTAGGGTATAAATTAACCGTAATCGATACAAATCTAACGACTTCTTCTTCCTACAATTTCCCTTTTACGACGCCGTTTAACCCTCACAAAACTATTTTAAAAAATGGATTTTTATATGTCTTAGGAAAAACATACAATCCAACAACCTACCGCAACACTTTAATTGTTTCGAAGCATTTATTGAACGGCACACTGAGTAAATACCATCAATTTATCGTTCACGATTCAGTTGCTAACTACAGCGGAACGTATCCTTTGGTCGATTTTTCAATGGACAACGAAAACAAAGCGCTTGTGACTTTTTCGAGTTCTTTTTACACGTCAATTAATAATGTGCAGTATGCAAAAACTAAAACAATCAGTTACAAAGCGTGTATCGATTGTGATTCTAAGTTAGTTGTTAAAACCTATTTTGATGCTAATAACAATTGTACATTCAATACCAACGAAGCTATGTTACCGAATCAATTGGTACATGTGCAACCAGCTGACGCCTATTTTTTCACAGGAAATGATGGAACCTTAGACTATTTCTCAACCAACTCAAGCGATACAATTACGGCCATTTCATCCAATTTTGGTCCTGCTTGCAATGGTAATTCGTACACATATATAGCCTCACCATCAGTTGTCGATACAGTGAAGTTTGGTTTCACCCCTCCTTCTGCTATTGATTTAGCCGTAACAGGTGCTGCTGGAATCACCCGTCAAAACATGCAACAAAACATTTCTTTAACTGTTACAAATTTAGGAATTCCAACAGCAAATTCAACCCTTCAACTTCAGGTTGACACTGCTTACAACATCACATCTACAACACCACCAGCGAGTAACATCAATGGCAATACCATCACGTGGAATTTAAACAATTTTCCAACCTATCAACTTCACCAATTTTATGTTAGTGCTTATTTACCTATTGCCATTCCTATTGGTTATAATTATGAACATCTTGCAACAATTTCAACTGCAAACGATGGCAACACTAGCAACGACACACTTTCATTGAATGGCGTTGTAATCGGAAGTTACGATCCAAACCATAAAATTGTCGTTCCAGCAGGCATTGGTCCTGACCATATCATTGCGAATAACCAACGTTTAACGTACACGGTTGAATTTCAAAATACTGGAACAGATACGGCATTCAATATTTATGTAACAGATGCAATTTCTTCTTTATTGGATTTAAGCACCTTGAGAATTTTAGGTTCTTCACATCCAATGACTTATTCGTTGAATAACCGTGAATTAACGTTCTACTTTAACAACATACAATTAGTGGACAGCACGACAAATCCAGCTGGAAGCATTGGCTTTTTCCAATATTCCATTCTGCCTTTGGCAAATAAAATGGGCGAAACGATAGACAATACCGCTTACATTTATTTCGATTACAATTTACCTATTGTTACGAATACTACTTCTAATAAAATTGGTGGTCCTTTGTCTTTACAAGAACCTTCTATTGCTAATACGAACTTCGTTATTTTTCCAAACCCTACTTTTGATGGGAAAGGAACAATTCAAGTTGATTTAAAAAGTAGTCAGGATTTAATTATAGAATTAAAAAATAACTTTGGAGCAACGGTTGCCACACGTAAATTTACACCGCAATCAGTTGGCGTATACCAGCTTCCATTTGACTTTGAAGAGCTTTCAAAAGGCCTTTACTTCATTCAATTAACACAAGGAAATAGCAAAACGGTTTCGAAATTTATTAATCTATAAATTAATAGATCAAATGTCTAAAAGAAGAATCTATCTTTATGGAATAACTTTATCATTGTTATTCATTCCATTTATTTCAATGTTCTTTTCTTCAGAAGTCAACTGGGATTTAGAAGATTTTGCTTTGATGGGAATTTTATTGTTTGGAGTTGCTTTACTCTTTGATTTAGTTTTTATTACAATTAAAAGAAAAATTACACGTATTTTATTTTACGTTTTCATTTTGCTTTGTTTCCTTACAACATGGATACAATTAGCCGTTGGGATTTTTTAAAACAACGAAAACTGCATAGGTGGCTCTAAACTTTCTGCAATTAATTGCGTTGTTATCTTCGGTGGATTTTTACCTAATAGCCATTCTTCTTCAGCGCTTATATCCAAAATTACCGGCATTCTTTTCTTAGAATTGTGAATTTCAGCCATTAAAGGATTGGCTTCAGTTGTTAATATCGTATACGTTCCTCGTAGAATTCCTGAAAGCGGATCTATCCACTTACTCCACAACCCTGCAAAACAAAAAATAGGCGAATTTTCTACTTGTATAAGGTATTTTTCTTTTGATTTTCCTTTTCCATCCAACCATTTCCATTCGTAAAAACCAGTAGCAGGAATCAAGCAACGCTGAAATTCAACCGCTTTAAATGAGGGTTTTTCTGCGATTGTTTCCAATTTAGCATTCAATGTATTTTGCTGAAATTTCTCATCTTTCGCCCATTGCGGCAACAAACCCCATTGATAAAGTTGTAAAGCATCTGGTTCTTCGTTGGTTACAATAGGAAGATAAGGATGTGTAAAACCATTGACCTCATTGGAGGGTGTGAACTTTAGTTCTTCTTGAAAGCTAACCTTTAAACGATTTTTTAATGCTTGTGCATTTGCTGTATGATGCGAATGAAAACACATCAGACTTTAATCGTTATAATGTCCTTTAAACTCGTTGTATAGCGCGGAGAAAGCTTTTCTTGTTTCATTTTCCATACGCGTTTTTGATCTTGCACCGCTAACTTTATCTTTTGTTGTCCGAAACGTTGATTTAAGTCGTCCAGCGTTTGCATCAGTGAAATGTGCTTTGGATTACTATTCTCAAAGAGCGACTGTTGCACTTGATTTTCTGGTAAAATATCAACCAAAATCACCCCTGCTTTTTTGTACTGAAAACCTTTTCGATAAATCCGCTCCAATGCTTGTTGCGCAAATTGTGCTAATTCAATACTAGAATTGGTTGGATAGGGTAACTTAGCGTACGTATTTTGCGCATATTGTGGTAAATCTTGTCGAAAACCGTTGGTATGAACAAATACTGAAATTGCTTTGCAACAACTTTTTTGCTTGCGTAACTTCTCTGCCGCTGTAACCGCAAAAGTGGCAACGCGCTCTTTCAATTGATCCAACTCCGTCAATGTTTTTTCAAAGGAACGTGTTGTTGCAATGTTCTTTTTCACCTTTAAGGCTTCTAAATCCAAGGTCGGTTTCCCTTCTAAATCTCTTTTGAGTCGAAGTCCAACAATCGACATGGATTTTTGCACCCACGCATCGCTGAGTTGGGTAAAATCAAGCGCTGTCTTCACCCCTTGCAAACGCAAACGCGCGGCATGTTTTCGTCCGATTCCCCAAATATCTTCAACAGCCAGCCATTTTAGCGCTTTGAGTCGTTTTTCTTCGGTATCGATGATATACGTTCCCTTCGTTTCTTTGGGGTACTTCTTCGCAATGCGATTCGCTACTTTTGCCAAGGCTTTGGTGGGCGCTATTCCAACACTGATGGGAATGCCTGTTCCTTTTGTTACCCGCTGAAGCATTTCATTGCCATAAGCTTGCAAATCGTAATAATCGAAACCTGTTAACTTCAAAAACGCTTCGTCGATGCTGTAGATTTCGATTTCTGGAGAAAATTCGCCGAGTAAAGTCATCACGCGGTGACTCAAATCGCCATACAAAGGGAAATTCGCAGAAAAAACGTGGATTTTGTGTTGCTTAAATACTGCTTCGTATTCAAAGGCAGGTGCGCCCATTGGAATACCGAGTGCTTTTGCTTCGTTGCTACGTGCAATGACACAGCCGTCGTTGTTGGACAAGACGACGATGGGTTTTCCGTTCAAATCTGGACGAAAAACACGCTCACACGAAGCATAAAAATTATTACAATCTATTAAAGCAAACATCTTATTTTATTTCGGCAAAAGAAATCAATCAGTTCGTAAACAACTTACGTTTATCACAATGCTTTGATCACATGTGTTACCATTCCCCAAATCAAAAAATCATTGTCTTCGGTAACACGAATAGGCTGATACGCATCATTTTCGGGCATCAACCAAATGATTTTCTCCTCCAAGCGAATGCGTTTGATGGTAAATTCTCCGTCAATGTAGCACACTGCAATTTTGTTATCTAAAGGCTGTAAACTTTTGTCAATTACCAACAAATCCCCATCAAAAATTCCAGCATCTTTCATGGAATGTCCTTTTACACGGCCATAAAATGTGGTAGATGGATGCTTGATTAAATGGCGGTTCATGTCGATACTTACATCTACAAAATCCAACGCAGGCGATGGAAAACCAGCCGAAATACCTTCACCAACCAAGGGCAACGAAAGCCTTGTTTCAGTGGAAGCGGAGTAAATCTCCAAGGTGGATGACTGGTGTAATTTCAATGCCGACATAGCGAAAACCTCTAAAAAATCTATTGATCAAAAATAGTAGAAATTATCACTTAATTAATGGTTCTAATAAGATAGTTTTACACAAAAATAAAAGGCTGAAAACAAATTATCAGCCTTTTATTTTGTGTATAATCAATTACTGAATCACGTGTTTAATACGATATTTAGTAGTACCAATATTCAATTCAATAAAATAGATACCTGGCACAACGTCAATATCTTTTAGATGAACAACATTCACACCATTAATAATATTTAAAGCTTGATTATACACAGGCTGTCCATTTAAATCTAATAGTGTCAAAAAAGAAAAATCGTTGGAAAAATCTGATTTAAACTCAAGATAAAAGTCTTTAAAGCTAGGATTAGGGAATGATTTAGGAGAAGAATTCAATACCAAATCAGCGCAACTCACTGAAATTGTATTGAATGTTTCTTCCATCCCATCTAAATCAACTTGTTTTAATCTGTAATAAATTAAGTCTTCTTCTAAAGGATCAGTATATGAATATTGAATCAACGATGAAGATTCTTGAGCAGCAGAAACAATGGCAATTGTAGACCAGAAAATACCATCTCTTGATTTCTCAAGCTCAAAATGACTTGAATTATGCTCTGATGCTGTAGTCCAAGTTAATTCTACATGACTATTTTCGATACAATTACCTTGAAAACTAACCAATTCAATCGGTAAAGGAGCTGAAGATGGGTAAGCAATAGCAAAATAACTAAACCCAGACAAACCAATACGTGAAATTGTAAAATCAGACAAAGTGCCACTACAAGTACCATGAGTACCATCAATTTCCCATGACGTATGATTATTTGGCGATTTAATGATACGTGAAATATCAAAAGATGCACCAATAGAAGTAAATGATTTAGGACGCAATGTGAGATTATATGTACCTCCTGACAAAGTAGTAGGAGTAATATCCCAATAACCATCAGATGAAATATTATCTAGTTGCCAATTAAACTGATCCGTTAAAGTTAAGCCATTTAAACCAGCACTCGAAGTTGAAGGATTGATTGCTTTAAATTCAACGGTCAAATAACCAGGAATAGTTGGTCCGTTGGAAAACTCAATTAATGCCCAACGATTTATTGTTGCAGTACCAACAGGAAATAAACCCGATGAATTTCCAGAATTAGGAGATCCAGCATACCATCTTTTAAAAGGACCTACAATTGAACCAGCAGTCCAATTTAGTGATGCTAAAGAACCAACTCCAAGAGTTAGAATAGTTAAATTACTCGTAAAAATATTACCAGAAGACATTGAAAGTGAATTTGTAACTTGTGCTGGAGAATTCAAAGTTAAACCAGCTGAATTATTCAGAATAAGATTATTAAAAGATGTAACACTTAACCCTGAAATAAATTGAGGTGTAGAACCATCAAAAGATACCGTTCCTGCACCAGCTGAAAAAGAACCATTATTCACCCAATTACCTTTTACAGAAAGCACACCTGAATTCATTGAAAAAGAAGCTGAAGTATCTATGGTAACATTTTTAACACTTAGATTAGCCGATAACGAAAGTTGATTTGTGACACAAGATGAATTAGCTGGTATATAAACCGTAGAACTTTGAATTGGTACTGAAGAGGTAGTTTGAAAATTTGAACCATTGTATAATAACCAATTTGAAGAATTAGACCAATCAGAAGAAACCAATCCATTCCATACAAAATCATTGACTGCTGGAATAGCATTTGGAATTGGACTAGTAACAGTTATAATATGAACAGGTGAATAACCTACACAAGAACCATTTGTAATAACTGCTCTATAATACCTAGTTGAATACAACGCACCTATTGAAGCAGCAGATAATGAATTACCTGTTTGACCAGAAATTGTTGTAAAGGAACTATTATCAGTAGAAGATTCCCATTGAATAGTTCCTGAAGCACTCGATAAATTAATCGATGCAGGTGTGCTTCCAGGACAAATAGATTGATCTGTAGTGATTGTAGATGCAGAATTTATAGTTGCAGTTACAGCTAATCGAGAAGCAGAAATACAACCAGTAGATGTATTTCTAACAGCAACATAATACGTTGAAGTTGTGGAAATAGCCGGTGTTGTATATGAAGTTGAACCAGATAAAAGTTGATTTCCACCAGAAGCGGCATCATACCAGTCGAGGGTTAAACCAGCATTAACGGTACCTGTAAATGTAACAGCTGAAGAACCACATGAAACTTGATTAGGAACAGAAGCTCCGGAAGCACTTCCAGGGAAAAAGAATGAACCTGATGTTGTAAAAGTATGTACGGTATAACCACCAACTTGAGTGATTGTGCCTCCAGTAGCAATTGGTGTTCCAACATAGCGAATAATAACAATTCCTGATCCACCAGCTTTACCAGGATTATTTGGCACTCCGCCACTTCCACCACCACCACCACCTGTATTAGGTGTGCCAGCAGTAGCCATTTGAGTAGATGATGCTCGCCCACCAGTTCCGCCGCCGCCGATTCCTCCAACACCTGTACCATTTCCATCATGGCTTCCGCCACCGCCACCGCCACCATAATAAGCAAGTGACCCTGAAATAGATGAAGCTACACCTGCGCCACCATTCCCTGCAGGACCAACTTGACCTGCACCAGCAGCTCCACCGCCACCGCCACCGCCAGATCCAGAAGTAGCTGTTGTTGGCCCGTTATTTCCACCTGAATAACCTCCAACAGTTGAAGTACCTCCAGTTTTAATCACATTTGCATTATGTCCAGCTCCACCACCATTGGCTCCTGAACCTCCATTGGATTGTTTTGAACCACCACCAGCTCCGCCAATTGATGAAATAACAGTTGGAGTACTTAGCGTTGTTGTACCTCCAGCTGATGCTGTTGTTCCTGTAGTAGCAACAGTAGCACCACCAGCACCAATAGTTACAGAATAGGTTCCACTAACTAAAGTCATTGTTCCAGTTTTCACTTGGCCACCTCCGCCACCGCCGGCACCATCATTACCACCTCCTCCGCCTCCGCCAACAACAAGGTATTCAATTTGAGAAGGTGAATTTGTGGCAACGGATGGTAAAGAATTTACGGTTAAGATAACAGGAGTTCTTCCAGAAGTACATCCATTATTTGTAACATCTACATAATATGTAGTAGTAGTTGATACACTTGGTGTTGTAAAACTTGAAGTAGAGTTTAATGATGACCCTACACTTGCTGAAGCATACCAATTTATCACACCTGCTCCAGTGGAAGCTGAAAGTACACCTGTACCTGTACCACATATTGTTGCCGGTGTTGTAGAAGAAAGTGAGGGTAATTGTGTAATATTAACCACTGATACAGAAGAAAAATCAGCAGAACATGAACCACTCGTAACGAATGCTCTGTAATAACTTGTTGCAGTTAAATTACCCATTTGTAAACCTGTAAGTGTAGTAGAATTAGCACCTGAGATTGAAGAAAAATTAATATTATCTGTTGATACTTGCCATTGTATTGTTCCAATTGAACTTGACAAACTTAAAGCTGCAGGTTGAGTACCTGAACAAATTGTTTGATTATTTGAAACAACTCCACCAACACTTAAAGGCGAAACGATTACTGCACCTGAAACATTACTTGTAGATGTTCCTAATGAACTAGATACAACAACATAATAATAACTTGTACCAGCAATATTTGTTGGAGGAGTATATGTATTTGCTGTTGCACCTGAAATAATTGTTCCTCCAACATTACTATTAGATGTGTTTTTATACCATTGATATGTAACAGATGTACCTAACGCACTTGTAGTCAATACTGTTGAGGTACCATTTATGCATAAATTTTGATCATTTGAAGAAGGTTGAGTAGAAATTATTTTAGAACCAACAAAAATTTGAACTTTAAAATTTGTCGAACCATTTGCAGTTATTCCTGTCCAATCAGGGTTACCAGTTGAAGAAGAACCAAAACCTATTTCAGGTGGACCACCAAATCGATGCATATTCCATGCTAAAATTGTTTGTTGATAGCCTGAAGTAACATTGTGAACTTGAAAACAACCATGTCCATTAGTTGTAGGAGATGGAATATCATCCCAGTCATACGTGCTTCCACTTCCTGCAGGTAAAAGTCCTGATACATTTGAACTATAATTTTCTCTCCAAAATTCTAATCTACCTAAACTAAAATTACCCGTATTAACTCCTGGCATATTAGAATTTACTTCAATGTTTGAAACATTTCTTTGCGTTGTAATTGTGTTTCCATAATCTGGAATTAGAAGCGACTGTAATGTTATTCCACTCCATGTATCAAAAGCAACCTCAGCCCAACGCAAAGTTCCACTGATATTATTTTCCATTCTAATTTTTACACGGTCATATGAACCTGAAAAACTTGATGCTGCGCCTCCTGTTTTCCCAAAACCTGATGTGTAAATTATTTCACCATTTGTCGTTGAATGCCTACTTGGATTAGTAGTTTCATAAATTTTTGTCCAATTTGATTGGGATAGAACTGAAAAATTTAAATAAAATAGAAAAATTGACAATAAAAATTTGATGCGGTTTATTTTTATCATAAGAGGTAATTTATATAAAATATAAACGCAAATTTAAAAAAAAATAGAAATTACCTAAATGAAAAATAGTTATTGATTGCTTAAAAATTCTTTACTGAAATTTATAAATACAATTTAATAATACATTTCAAACTTCAATTCAAAACAATAATTTTTTCAGTATTTACATATGTTGAAGAAAAAACTTTCACCACATAAAAACCATTTTCTAACTCAATCGGTAATTCTACTTTTTTCGCATTGACTTTGTGAAATGCCACAATTTCACCTGAGATTTTTTGTATTTCAACGCGCTGAATCATTTGTTCAGATTGAATAACCATGAAATTTTTCATGGGGTTTGGATAAATGCGCACGTGATTCAATTCTTTTTCACCTTCCAATCCAAGGATTTCTGACGCTTTCCAAGTTTCCTTTAAGCGTGCTTGCGAAGAAACACCCGTCGTGATGTAAAAATCGTTGTCACCTACAAAAGCAACTCCACCTTTTCTCGCCGCTGCGGGAAATGAAGTTAAAATTATCGTTTCCCACGTTTCCAAATTAATCCGCAAGAATTGATTCGAATAGGTTTGATTTTCAAGCACGCCGCCATAAATAAATCCAAATTTCCCTATTTGTGCAAACATGGAATAGGTTGTTGGAGTAAGATTTAATTGATTCATCAACTGCCATGTATCTGAATTTGGAGTATACTGATAGCAACCCGAATTCAAAGTGCCATTGTTCAATTTTCCAAGTCCGATAATTCCTGTATCGTTCCAAGAAAATGCAACCCCTCTCCAAATCCCATCGAACGGTACATTCGCTTTTTGAACCCACTGTTCTTGGACCAAATCAAATGCCCAAACTTCATTAGAAATTATACCTCCGATAGTTTTGCCGCCTACAATGTAAACGGTATCGCCAATTAAAAAACTTACTGCACCCGCTCTTCCTGACGAAGGTAAAGCTGGAAGCATTGTCCACGCATTGGTTTGTGGGTTGAATTTCCAACAATCGTTTAAGTATGAAGCACTTCCATTGACTCCACCAAAAACATACCCAAAACCTTGGTATGAAAAGCCATTCGCATACTGTCGTTCCTGGCCTGTCGGTAAATTCACACCATTCGACCACGTTTCCGTCGATACATCAAATATTTTGAAATCGGAAGTACAACTAAACCAAGTATTCATTCCCAAACCACAATAAACGTGGTTATCAATTGTAAACGTTGTTGCATCATCTCTTGCGTCTCCAGAAAAATCTGCTATTTGATTCCAAACTTGCGCGTTTGAATGTATACAAACTATAAAAAGACAAACGGTTAAAAAAAATCTCATGTAAGACAAACGAATAAAAATGAATAAAATTACTTGAAAAACTAATAGTTAAAAAAAAGTCTTAAATTTCAGTATTAAAAATTCAAAAATGACCCTACATCAATTCATTGTTCCCCGCGAAAAACGTGTAATTGTTTACACTGTATTGAATAAAGAAATAATAAACTCAACTCAAAAGAGTAACTATCCAGCTAATTTTCAAGTAGATTCTTCTCTATTAACAGCAAAAAGAAATGAGCTAATTGCGTTAATAACAGAAGATGAAAATTTACATTCGTTTATTTATGTGCACTTTGATGGTCGGCTAGAAACAGAAATCAATGTTAGCAATCCAAAATATGACTTTCATGAAAATTACAATGATTGATAGTTGCGCAATAAAAAAGTAGAAAGAAATTATCAAAAAAAGAAAAGCACACCGATTTTGGCGTGCTTTCCCTTGAAGTGG
>JAHEIL010000003.1:0-15286 GCA_024639405.1 Crocinitomicaceae bacterium
AAATGATAACTCCACTCAAATACCAAACGTGTTGCCAAATTGAAAAATGTTCGTTGAATGAAATTGCTAATGCAATTGCAAAATGATTGGTGATTATTAAACTCCAACTTAATCGAACGCTTTTTCGTTCTGTAAATGCTTTTACTACCAACAATAAGCCGAAAAAGGCAAATAGCAAAGGCATGTATTCAGACCATTTAGGAGAAATGTATTTTTGATTCAACGCAAAAAATACGCCAATTGCAAAAAACAATCCAAAGAAAATATAGACATTTTTAAACGTTAAAAAACTCCATGTAGCACCCAATTTCTTTAATGGATTCCACAATTTCCGGTACATCATACTGTCGAGATTCCATTCTTTTAAACTTAATATGTACAAAGAATATTCAATTCGTTTTGGCCAACTATCTTCAATAGTTTTCAATTTAGGAATGTAGTTGTAGAATTGTTCACGTAACTTATAACTTACAATAGAAGGCGATACCAATAATTGATACGTTCTTAAAAATGCATTTCCTGCAACATGTACAAGCGCTATTAACTCCCATCCTAATGCAATTTCTATAAAAATCAATCCGATTTGAGCAATAGAAGAATAGGCAATTTGACTTTTAACGGTAGATTGTACACGCGCAGTAAATGTTGCCACCAAACTTGTCGAAAGTCCAACAATTATTACAAAAACTCTAAAAGCTATTTGATTTTCCCAAAAAGGAAAGGTACGCATTAATAAAAATGCTCCAATGTGAACAGACAAAGAACCGTAGAAAATTGCACTTGATGGTGTCGGACCTTCCATCGCTCTAGGTAGCCAAGATGAAAATGGCAATTGAGCAGATTTAGCTGCAGCTGAAATAAAAATCAATAAGGCAATCATAAAACCAATTGTACTGTGTTGCATTAAATGATCATGCACCAAAACAGCATTGTTTAATTTTTGAAATGAAATGTTTTCATGCCACAAATGATGACTTAACCACATGGCTAAAATTAACCCAACATCACCTATGCGATAGATCGAAAAAACTTTAACAGCATTTTTAACTGGTAAATATCGGTCTCTGTAAAAGGCAATTAACAAGAAAGAAGAAACACCTAAAATTTCCCAACCGATAAACAAGGTTTCTAAATTCCCTGAGAAAATCACAATGTTATAGCCTAAATAAAAGAATAATATCACATTGAAAAAACGTTTGTAACCGCCTTCTCGGTGTAAATAATACCTGCTATAAACTGTAATGATAAACGTTAACAACGCTCCAATCAATAAGAAAACTAACGTGATTCTATCAAAATAAATATCTATGTAGAAATCATAATTCTCAGATTTTAAAATCGAGAATTCCTTCAGATTGATTGCTTGAAAATTATTAAAAATCCATATGAAGCAAAATCCGATAGCTGCAAACAATTGAATACCAACAGTTGTAAATGATACCCAAGACAATAAATATTCATTCCGTTTGGGAACCAATAAGCTTAATGTAAAACCTATAAAAGGCAACAAAATAAATAAGTGAATAAACCAATTCATAGGTTTGAGTTTTTAAGTAAATAAACAGGTAAATTCTCATGTGTAGAAGCTATTTCAGTCGCTAATTCTGAAGTTGAAATTTCAGTCATCTCAGATGTTACAGGAATAAATGATTTAAATTCTCCATTTTGATAAGTATAAATCTCAGCCGTTTCTGGGTTTACAACAGCTAGTTTCACCCATTCATTTTTAAACCATTCAAAAGTGGCTGGATTTCGCTGTATAACCTCATCAACAATAGAAGGGAAATGCTCGATAATTACCATTAAACGCAAAGGATCATGCACTTCAATCATTTGACTAGGTAAACCAGTTCTTAAATCTCCGTCGATTCCATTTGCAACGCCAATTAACCCCATTACATTGTGTGGTAATTTGGTTCCTGCACCTAATTTTTGATTATCAACACGAGAAAAATAATATTCCAAATTGATACCACCACATACTGGAGCAACAGCATTTAATATCGAAAGTAAATAAGTACCAGTTGGGTCTTTTAAATAGTCATACGAATTCATAAAAGCACGTCGGTCTAAAAATACGTTTTCAGTAAACGATCTTCGCCCAACAATTGCTAATGAATTGGTAGCATGATTTAATTCTGGACGTGGTTCAAACAAAGAAACAGTTCTAATTTTCACCTTCTTATGAACGGACTCACTCTTTTTTCGTGTATTGATCGAAATAAATCTTCGTGAACGTTCTTGTGCATTTTGAGTCAACGCACGTCTAAATTTCACTTTATTTTCTTGATGTGCTTTAAAATTTTCATCCGATAAAATCTTTAAATCAAAATAAACCATTTCATCTCTAGATGTATCATGCAAAGCGCCAATAAATTGAGTGGTTGTTGGAATTTCAATTCCTCTTGCTTTTAATTTATCACGAACTTCTGAATGATTTCCAATATAACTTAATACACGTGCATTGACAGAACCTGGTCGTCCTGAACACGCTCCACAATCATAACCAGCATAATGTGTATTGTTTACACTACTTGAACCATGTCCTACAACATAAACTAAAGGAGCGAAATTGGAGGTTAAACCGATACTTCTCAACAAATTTTCTATTCGATCAGTCATTTCATCCACTGTATAACCTATTTGTAAGCCATCTTCGGATCGTTCGCCATTGATGTTTTCTATTGTAAGAATAGAATGTTTATCCATGTGACGAAAAGAAGTAACTGAAGATGCGCTTTGAGCTGGTTTAAATACGGTGAAAAACAAGCGTAAAGCAGACCAAAAACCTAATGTATGTGTCATTAACCAACCACCAAGTAATCCGTGTGAATGTTTTCCAAAATGAAAGTCCTTTTTATGACGATTGGTGTTTTCTATTTCTTTAATTAAATAATTTGGAGTTACTGGTGCAGGACAAACCTTCGTGTAAAATTTACCATGTTCCGGTTGAAAATAAAATTCAACACCAAAAAATCCAGCTGTACCATATGTTTCACATTTAGCGTCTTCTATTTCAATGTATCGTCGAATCGAACATTCTCGATCATCAATACAAAATAGTGCTTGAAATGAACGTGATATCGCAGTTTGTTCACTAACTTTATTTAAAGCATTTATTTGAATTCCTTTTAAAACCTCATCGTAGTAGGTCCATTCATAAGCTTGTTGCCAAAGTCGTTTGATTTCAGAACTTTCTTTCAGTTCAATTGCACGGAATAAATCTTTTGGTAATGCTTCCAATTTTAGTCCCAATGGGGACCAAATCGTGCCAAAATAATCATCCAAGGCATCAATTTCTAATAACATTTCAAAAATAATAAACTCTTCGAATGTTATTTTTTTAGTATCTATTAATGCATTAGGATGTTCATCTATTACCGCTACAATTCCTGACCAACCTGGATGTGCGAATTGTTGATCAAATAAATAGTGTTCAAATAGAGAAGGTTGACCAACAAGAATATTAAGTACTTTTTCCAAGGAAAGATCTTCTTTTAAAAGCATATCTTTTACGCGGTTAGTTCGAAAGAAACTAACCATACTACTTTTTTCTAATTCTTTGATGGATTCTAAAAAACCATTCTCTGATGTTGGGAATTGCCAAATTGAAATACCTTGATCCAAATAACTGCCAATTACGCGAAACAAGGTTGGATGTACCAATGAATCCAAATCGATTTTAAAGAACGATTTCCAGTTAGATCTTAACTGACCTATTCTTGGTTGAATATCATCTGGATATTTTTTGGAAATCATTAGCGATCTCCAAAAGATGGTATCATCGGTTTTTTGTTCGTTTAATACGCGATCCAAACAAGCTGGATTAATTTTTCCTTCTTTGTAAAGTGCTCTGTATTCTTGAATAGTTAAAAAAACTTTGTACCCAAAAATCTCATGCGCTTTGTTTAACCCATCCAAAAAATGATCCTGCTGAAAAGCATGAAGCGTATTATGATGAATAAAATCTTTTAACGGTGCTTGAGCAGGTAAAAAATGTTTTAATTTTTCAAGAGTAGCAGTAAGATCACTTCCACTGTTTTCTTTTAACATTGTTTAATAAATTACATGAATAACTAATTTTCAATTAGAAAATAAATTGAATCGTATCTCCGATTCACATGTATTTATTAAATCACAATATAATGTGACGAACTTTTAACCAAACAGGAAGTTTGGTCGCTTTTTGTTGGTGATTAAAATGATAAGAATTATGTTTTTGATCTTTTTGAATGAAAGAACAACTACAAAATAAATCAAAAGATGCTTGCGTATAAATTGCAATTGATTCTGTATCAATATCATCTTCTTCTAAATCAGTTTCATTGTCAAACTCTGATAATAATTCATCATTTACATCTTCTTTTTTAATCGTAGAAAATGTAAGTGATTTTGTACTTAATTCACTAAATTGTGCTTTTTTAAAATTAGAAGAGTTGTTTGAAATTTTAGCAACTGAATGAGCTAATACAACATTCACACATAACAATACTATTGTCAGTAGGCAAATCGTTCGTGCTATGTGTTTTCTCATATTCATTTCAATTATCAAAAATAAAGCTTTCGTATGGTTGAAATGTGAAATTAACAATCATTTAACGCTACACTTAATTAGTGTTGCAATCCAAATTGTTGTTCTACTGCATCTGCAATGTATCCTCCAATTGCTAATGATGCTGTTGCAGCTGGCGAAGGCGCATTTAAAACGTGAATTGAATTTCCATGGTATTCGATTCTAAAATCATCACGTGTATCACCATCTTCTCTCAACAACAAAGCTCTCACTCCAGCTCTACCAGGCTTGATATCATCCATCGTTAATGAAGGAACCATTCGTTGCAGTGTTTTCAAAAACAAACGTTTTGAAAAGGCTCTTCTGTATTCATTGATACCAAAAGACATGTTTTGGAAAAATAATTTCCAAGTTCCTTTGTACGTTAATGCATCCCAAGTATCTCTAAATGAAAAATCTGTTTTGCCATAACCTTCGCGTTTAAACGTGAAAACTGCATTAGGTCCACATTCAATTTCGCCATCTGTCATTCGAGTAAAATGCACGCCTAAAAAAGGAAAATCAGGATTTGGAACTGGGTAAATTAAATTCTTAATTTTATGCTTCGCTTGGTCTGTTAATTCATAATAATCACCTCTAAAACCGACAACTTTTTCTTTCAACTCAACGCCGTCTTTTTTCGCCAATCGATCTGCTTGTAAACCTGCACAAAAAACCAAATAGCGTGCATCTATTGTACCTTTATTCGTTTCGATACTCGAATATTCTGCATGTTTTTGAATCCCTAAAACTTCATGCTTAAGCAATAATTTACTTTCAGAATTCATCGCTAAAGCTAATTCAACCATTTTGGCTGTTGCTCCTCTAAAATCAATGATTCCAGTACACGGAACCCATAAGCCTGCGATGCATTCTACAAATGGTTCGTGTTGTTTGACTTCTTCTGCTGTTAATTTTGCTAATCCTTCGATTTCATTTGCTAAACCTATGTTATAGATACGCTCCATATTTGCTAGTTCACTTTCATCCGTTGCTACTACAACTTTACCACAGATATCGTGTTTGATCCCGTGTTCTTTTGCAAACGCAACCAATTCGTGTCGACCTTGAATGCAATTTTTAGCTTTTAAAGAGCCTGGCTTGTAATACAAACCTGAGTGAATCACTCCTGAATTATGACCTGTTTGATGATCTGCTAATTGATCCATTTTCTCTAACAAAACAATTGTTTGATTCGGAAATTTTTGTTGTAATTTGTAAAACGTTGCTGCTCCAACTATTCCTCCACCAATAATCGCAATATCGTATGTCATAATTCAAATTTTACGTAATTTTAAAACAAAATTAAGCAAAGTATTCGTGGAAATGTCGAACAATTCAGAATTATCTCAACGACCCTTTTTTAATAATGTCAATGGACTGCGTTTTTTAGGAGCGTTGCTGGTATTTATTTTTCATAGTTTCACCTTATATCGTGAAAATTGGGGAGATTTTAAAACAGGAACTCTTTTTCAAGGAATGTATAAAATCGCCAATAAAGGGCATTACGGTGTTTCGTTGTTTTTTGTATTAAGTGGCTTTTTAATTACTTCGATGTTATTGCACGAACTCAAAAAAACGGGTACAATTTCAGTTTTTCATTTTTTTATGCGAAGAATTTTACGGATTTGGCCCTTGTATTTTCTATTAATTCTATTTGGGTTTTTACTTTTTCCTTATTTACCAGACGGACAATTTACCCAACATTCTATTACGTGGTTTGCTTTTTTTGGTGCTAATTTTGATGAAATAAAAAATGGTATCCATGATTCTTTAAATTTTCTAACGGTTATGTGGTCAGTAAGTGTTGAAGAACAATTTTACTTGGTTTGGATGCTTTCCATGGCTTTGTTTCCTTTCATCAAACAAAAAAAATACTTTTTGATGTATGCAATTATTTTAATTATTTGCAGCATTGTCTTTCGTTTTCTTCATGCAAACGAGGAAAGAACACTTTATTTTCATACCTTATCAGTTATCAGCGATTTAGCAATTGGTTCAGTGATTGCCTATTCGATTCAATTTTATGATTTAAAAAAGTGGGTAGAAGGTTGGTCAAAACGTACGATTATAATAAGCTATTTTTTTGGAATCGGGCTTTTATTTTCGGCGCACATACTTTTCACTAATGCTTTAGAAAGTATAGAACGATTGATTATTGGTATCTTTTTTGCATTTGTTTTAATGGAACAAATTTATTCCAAGCAATCTTTTTACAAAATAGATCGGTGGCCATATTTCTTTCAATTAGGTGAATTAACGTATGGATTTTATTTATTCCACTGCATTTATCTCTATTACTGGAGTTTGTTTTTTGTTGAACATCAATTGACAGATCACTTCAGCTATTTTCTACTTTACATCCTCATTTGTTTTGCCTCAACTTTTTGCACGGCTTGGTTGAGTTTGAAATTTATTGAACGTCCAATTTTGAAGTTAAAGCGGTATTTTAAGTAAAATCAACATTACGCATACCATTTCCAATTCCTTTTTCCTACTTTTGCACCATGCGTATTGATATTCTTACTGTTGTACCTCAATTATTGGAAAGTCCATTTTCGGCCTCCATCATGCAACGTGCTCAAGACAAAGGGCATGTTGAAATTCATGTGCACAACATTCGTGATTATTCGACCAATAAACATAAAAACGTAGACGATTATCAATATGGTGGCGGTGCTGGAATGGTACTTTCAATTGAACCAATCGCGGCAATTGTTGAGAAATTAAAAGCTGAACGCACATACGATGAGTTTATTTTCATGACTCCTGACGGAGAATTGTTTGAACAAGCTGCGTGCAACCAATTATCCTTGAAACAAAATTTATTGATTCTGTGCGGACATTACAAAGGCGTCGATGAACGCATTCGTCAAAAATACATAACCAAAGAAATTTCAATTGGTTCGTATGTTTTATCGGGTGGAGAATTAGCTGCCGCAGTTGTCGTGGATGCCGTTGTTCGTTTAATTCCAGGTGTATTAAACGATGAAACTTCTGCCCTCACCGACAGTTTTCAAGATAATTTATTGTCGCCACCAGTTTACACCCGACCACCTGTATTTGACGGTATGGCCGTTCCTGAAGTATTATTGTCTGGCGATTTTGCAAAAATCGAAGCGTGGCGTGAAGAACAAGCATTGGAACGCACCAAGCAACGAAGACCAGATTTGTTAAAGTAGTAAAAAACCATAGCCCCGATTGGCGTGAAAATCCGTTGTGCTATCAAGCAACAATGATTGCAACAAAAGCGGGAATAGCTCTAAGAAATATGACTCCCATCGAACACTTAAAAAATGGCGGCACACTTTTATACCCAAGTGATACAATTTGGGGATTAGGATGTGACGCTACGAATGAAGCAGCGTGTCAAAAAATCATGCACTTGAAAAATCGGCCTGCTGAAAAAAGCTTTATCGTTTTGGTAGATAGCATTCAACAATTGGAAAAATTTGTTCCAGACTTTCATGAAGTGTGCTATGATTTAATTGAATGGAGTGATCGACCATTGACCATTATTTACCCAGCTGCAAAGGGCATCGCTCCCAGCGTTTTAGCTGCTGATGGTTCAATTGCCATACGTGTGACAAAAGACCCTATTTGCTTACAATTGATTCGAGGTTTACGTCAACCAATTGTGAGTACTTCAGCCAATTTATCGGGAGAAAAAATTCCAACTTGTTTTGATGAAATTACTGCAACGTTAAAAAATGGTGTGGATGCAATTGTAAATGAACGACTTACCGAAAAAATGACAACTCCTTCTCAAATCATTAAAATTGGGATTGATGGAAGTGTAAAAATCATTCGCCCGTAATCGTATCTTTTAAATCACAAATCATTCGTATCTTTGCGCCCAAATGTCAAATAATTACGCTTCATATCTTCAACATCCTGTTTTTAAAGTTGCCAGTCAAATTGTAACTGAAAAGAACTTAGAAGCATACGTAATTGGTGGTTTTGTAAGGGATTTGATTATTGGAAGACCTTCAAAAGACATTGACATTGTTGTTGTTGGAAACGGCCTAGATTTAGCACAAGCGTGTGCCAACAAATTAAAAGTCAAAAAAGTTTCCTTATTCAAAAATTATGGAACAGCACAATTCAAATACAAAGATTTAGAAATTGAATTTGTTGGCGCTCGCAAAGAATCATATTCTGAAAACTCTCGCAATCCACAAGTTGAGATTGGTACATTGGCAGATGACCAAAATCGCAGGGATTTTACGATTAATGCATTGGCGTTAAGTTTACACGCTTCCAACTTTGGCGATATCATCGACCCATTCAATGGTTTAGAAGATTTGGAAAAAGGCATCATTCGAACACCTTTGGATCCTGCAACAACTTATAGCGACGATCCCTTGCGCATGATGCGTGCCATTCGCTTTGCAAGTCAACTGAATTTTAAAATTGAAAATTCAAGTTTACAAGCCATTTTAGAAAATGCAGAACGCTTGTCGATTATTTCAAAAGAACGCATCCTTGATGAATGCAACAAAATTATTTTGAGCGATCAACCTTCACGTGGATTTAAACTCTTATTCTCAACCCATTTGTTACACCAATTTTTTCATGAAATGGTAGATTTACATGGAATTGAGACCATTGATGGTAAATCACACAAAGATAATTTTTACCATACGTTGGAAGTTTTGGACAATGTTGCCGAAAATTCAACAAACTTATGGTTGAGATGGGCTGCGATAATGCACGACATTGCCAAGCCTCCAACGAAGAAATTTGATGCAGAAATTGGTTGGACTTTTCATGGCCATGAAGAATTAGGTGCTCGCATGACACCTCGTATTTTCAAACGTTTGAAATTGCCGTTGGACCATAAAATGAAATATGTTCAAAAATTAGTTCGTTTGCACTTGCGTCCAATTGCACTTGTTAAAGGCTTTGTGACAGATTCTGCGATTCGAAGGTTGTTGAATGAAGCTGGTGATGATATTGAAGACTTAATGACACTTTGCAATGCTGACATTACTTCTAAAAATGAATTTAAAGTTAAAAAATACCGCAATAATTTCGCAATCGTTTTAGAGAAATTAAAGGCAGTGGAAGAAAAAGACCGTATTCGCAATTTTCAGCCACCTGTTTCGGGTGAACTAATTATGAATACTTTTCAATTGGGACCTTGTGCAGAAATTGGCACGATTAAATCGCGTATAAAAGAAGCAATTTTAGAAGGAGAAATTCCAAACGAACCAAAAGAAGCAATCGAATACATGCTCACATTAGGGAAAGAATTAGGATTAACTCCTTCAAAACATCCTTTAGAAGAAAAAATAAATTAAATTTAACAGTACATTTTAACTTAATACAATGGCAGGTTTAAAATTTAGAGTTTTATTAGATACAGATAACAACACAGAAATTTTCCGTGATATCTTGATCAATGATACAGATAATTTTGAAGTTTTCTACAAAGCAATCATTCAGGCGTTTAATTTCCAAGGAGATCAAATGGCGAGTATTTATGTTTCTAATGACAATTGGGACAAAGGGTTCGAATTGAATTTAATGGACATGACTTACGGTGATGAACAAGATGAAACCGAAGCTAGTATTATGAAAGATGTAGCCATCAAAACGCATTTAGAAGAACCAGATCAAAAATTCATTTTGGTTTATGACTTCATGCGTATGTGGATTTTCTTGATCGAACTAGTTGGTTATGAAAAAGAGGGACCTGCAACACCACAAGTATTAGTTTCCGTTGGAATGGCACCACCTGAAGATTCACGAGCAGCAAATGATGTTGACGAGCTCTTTTTAGGCGCATATGATGCGGAAGAATTTGATGAAGATGAAGATGAATTCGGCGATGACTTTGAAGATGGTTATGCAGACGAAGATTACGAAAATTTTGACCAATATTAAACAATGGATACGACAAAAACAGACCCAGTAGGCGTTGCTATACTAGATTATGCAGCAACAAAAAAACCAAAAGATATTATAGTTTGTTCTGACATTTGTGAGGACGATATAATTCCGATTGAAGTATTGTTTCGTTCGTACGATGAAATGCCAGAATTGGAAAAAGCTGCATTAGATGAAGCTGAAGGAAAAGTGTTAGATGTTGGAGCAGGAACTGGAGTTCACGCCATTGAATTACTAGATCGTGGTTGCGAAGTTTCGACCATTGACATTTCTCAAGGTGCTGTTGATTACATGAAAAGTATTGGATTAAATGCGCGCAAAATGGACTTCTTCGAAGTGAAGAATGAGCAATACGACACGATTCTCATGATGATGAATGGAATTGGGATAGCTGGAACACTATCTAATCTTGAAAAAACACTTTCACATGCAAAATCTTTATTGAATGAGGGTGGTAAAATCTTGTGTGACTCTTCCGATATTCGTTTTTTATACGAAGATGAGGATGGAGCGCTTTGGGTAGATTTAAACACAGAATATTACGGAAATTTCAGATTTCAAATGAAATACAAACAAAGTGTTGGTCCTTGGTTTGATTGGTTGTACGTTGATTTTGACAATTTATTTAAAGCAGCTAAAAGCGTTGGGTTAAAAGCAAAAAAAATCTACGAAAACGAAGACGATCAATATTTAGCAGAACTAACATTTGCTTAAATTCTTATGCCTTTAAAATCAATTTTATTGGGATTCATTCTAGCGTTATTTGGGTCATTAAAAGCTCAAGTTAGTTCATATCCCTTTGAAGAAAGTTCACTTTTGTGGAAAATTGATGGACCTGGCGTAAAAAAAGGATGTTACCTCTTTGGAACGATGCATTTGATCGAAAAAGATTTCTTTATTTTTCCAAAATCATTGCAACAAATTGTCAAAAAAACAGGTGTTTTGATCATGGAGTTAAATGGTACTCCCAAGCAAGCAACAGTGAAATCGTCATTGCAATTGCAAGTCGGAAGTTTTTTTGATTTTTTCACCCCCGAACAAAACGATTCTATTGTTCGTTGGGCTGTTTCCAATTTACATATGGATTCAACAAATTTCAAAACGTTTATTGCGCCAATGAAACCCTTTGTAATGGCACAGCTAATGGCTCAAATACAATTCAAAAAAAGTGTAGAATCGTATGAGATGACTTTTGAAAACCTAGCTAAAAATGAGGGGATTCCAATCGTTGGCTTAGAAACTGCTGAAGAACAATTGAAATTTATAGATCAATTACCAAAAGCTACACAAGTTGCAATGGTTATGGAAACCATTCGTTTAGGTGACAAAAGTCACGCGAAATTAGTAGAATTAGAAAAGACCTACCAAAGTCAAAACATCGACGCATTGTATCAATTAATGCAAGATGAAACGGGATTTGTCGCAAACGAACAAACTACATTAATTGACAATAGAAATGCAAAATGGATTCCAAAAATTGAAACATACATTCACAAAAATAAAACATTTATTGCTGTTGGAGCTGGACATTTGGGTGGAGAAAAAGGAATTATTCGTTTATTACAAGCAAAAGGATATCGAGTGACACCAGTAGCGTTAACGAATTGAGGAATGAAGAAATGAAAGAATTAAAGAATGAATGGATAAAAACTCAATCGTTGTTCTATTGAAATCTCAACTTATAACTTCAAACCCAAAACTTATAACTCATAACTTCAAACTCAAAACTAACCAAAATAAGTATGAAAAAAACAATTACAGCTTGTCTCCTTTTAATAGCATTAGTAGCGTGTAAAACCTATACTGAAGACGATAAAAAAAGTTTTGACTTGACCATCACTTCATTCTTAAATAAACAGCACATTACTTGTCAAAAAACAGCATCTGGATTGTATTACAAAATCATTCAACCTGGAAAAGGCGAATACATTAAATTCCAAGACATCGTTTCTTTTAGTTACAGGGGTTCTTTTTTAGATGGTAAACTATTTGACAAACAAGTCAAACCGATTGAATTTCCAGTAAAGGAATTAATCCCAGCTTGGAAAGAAATTTTATTAGAATTGCAACCTGGCGCTGAAATTTACATGGTTGTTCCACCACATTTAGGCTATGGTGACAACGATTTGGATGACATTCCTCCCCACTCCATTTTAGTGTTTAAAATGAAGATTCACAGCGTGAAATAAAAAGTAAAAAAGTTTTAGACAGAAACGTTGTTTAAACGATTTCAAACTTGTACTTTTGACGCCATAAATTAATTGACAAAAAATTCCTCAAAATGAGCGTACTTGTAAATAAAGATTCTAAAGTAATTGTTCAAGGTTTCACTGGAAGTGAAGGTACTTTCCATGCTGGACAAATGATTGAATACGGAACAAACGTTGTAGGTGGAGTTACACCTGGAAAAGGTGGTTCATCTCACTTAGACAGACCAGTTTTCAACACCGTTGCTGATGCAGTAACTACAACAGGTGCTGATGTTTCAATTATTTTTGTACCACCTGCTTTTGCAGCAGACGCAATCATGGAAGCAGCAAATGCTGGAATAAAAGTTATCGTCTGTATTACAGAAGGAATTCCTGTGAAAGATATGATTCAAGCACGTGAATATATTAAAGGTTACGATTGTCGATTGATTGGTCCTAACTGTCCAGGTGTTATTACTGCTGGTGAAGCGAAAGTTGGTATTATGCCAGGATTCGTTTTCAAAAAAGGAAAAATTGGTATTGTTTCTAAATCAGGAACGTTAACTTATGAAGCAGCTGATCAAGTTGCAAAAGCTGGAATGGGAATCACAACAGCAATCGGAATCGGTGGAGATCCAATTATTGGAACAACAACGAAAGAAGCGGTTGAATTATTGATGAACGATCCAGAAACAGAAGGTATCATCATGATTGGCGAAATCGGTGGTAACTTAGAAGCCATTGCTGCTCGTTGGATTAAAGACAACGCTAAGAAACCAGTTGTAGGTTTTATCGCTGGTGAAACAGCTCCAAAAGGAAGAACAATGGGTCACGCAGGTGCAATTGTTGGTGGAGATGATGATACAGCAGAAGCAAAAAAACGCATCATGCGCGAGTGTGGTATTCACGTAGTGGATTCACCAGCTCATATCGGAGCTAAAATGGCAGAAGTATTAGGTGTAAAAGCTTAATTCAAACATAAAATTTAAGTGAAGGCTGTCCATGAAGACAGCCTTCTTTATTTCCGCATGCCTGTTATAACGCTCATAAAAGAAAATTATAAATCAAGTAATTTCTTATTGCTTGCTGATAATTTTGTTCAACAACCTTCTTTACTTGACGATTTAGTTGGAGTTGCAACAAGCCAACTCTCCCACCCTTTTCCAGAATATGCCTCATGGCTATTAATTCATGTTGAGAAGAAATCACCTGGGATTCTCATTCCATTTCAACACAACTTTATCGATTACTTACTGCACGGAAAAAACCAATCGGTGCTGCGTAATTTATTGAATTGTTGCCACGTACTTCCATTAATTGAATACCAAGAAAGTGCTTTTTTAGACCAATTATTACTATTTGTAGCCGATGACACTAACAAAGTAGCATTACAAGTTTATGCAATCTATAAGTTAATTCAGTTCACGCATAAATATCCTGAAATAAAAAATGAAATTGAAGCATTGTTTGCACTTAAAGAAGAAAACGGAAACTCTTCAGCAAAAATAAAACCTGCAATGCGTGTAGCAATCAGAAATTACCGCCAAAAAACAGTACAACTAAGTTAATCCACGTAGATTCATCTGAAGAACAATACTGAATTTATTCGATCACCGACACAATTTAAAAAGAATACTAAACGAACAACGTAACTTTGTTTCAACAAAAGGAACTTACAACAACACCTTTTACAACTAAACCCCTTTTGGATTTTTCATAGTTAGTAGTTTATTTTAGTGATGGTTAGGTTAAAAATCGTGTGAATAGCACGATTTTTTTTATTTGCGCATGTAATCTCTATAATCGTTTTTCGTTGCTTCAAACGTAAACAAAGGCGTTAGCAAACGTCCGTTATTTTTATCAAACATTCGATCGTATAAATACGTTGCAACTTCAAACCTGTTCGCTTCAAATGTCAAGGTTTTAACAATTTCTACAGCTTGATTTGCCATTAAACACGTTGCTACAAAATCCTTTTTTATTGTTTCTACTTTATCTTCTTCAAATGTAATGGATTTCAAATCAGCTAAATAATCTTGTAAATCAGTAAAAGTTTTAGTGCAAATTACAGATGAAGACGAATTCGAGTTAGTTGAAATTTGCTGGTTAACTTGATTCGATTGATTGTAACTATAATTTTGATTGTTGTCGTATGTTGTATTTGTTCCTGTTCCATTTACTGAAATGTTTACATTTCCATTGGGTGGTTGGACAGATGTTGAAACTCCTGAAGTATTTACACCAACATTTACATTGGTTGCACTATTTTGAGTAGTTGTGTTCATGCCATTCACATTCATTCCAACGTTCATGTTTACATTTTCCGTTTGTGTTGCTATTCCTCCACCATTTACATTCATACCAACGTTCATATTGATATTTTCAGTTTGTGTTTGTGTTGCAATTCCTCCACTATTTACATTCATACCAACATTCAAATTAATATTTTCAGAAGTACTTTGAGTTGTTGTGGTTGTAGTTGTGGTTGAAGAATTTGTTGTGATTCCAGCATTTAAACCCAAATTCATGTTCACATTCCCATTGACTTGACCATTGGTATTCATCGTGTTTTGTTGCTGATTTCCTGAAACTTGTAAATTAGTTTGATTAGATTGAACGGGTGGTGTTGATGTAACAATCTGAGTTGTCACAG